>CAYVNP010000065.1:0-21061 GCA_964452905.1 uncultured Bacteroidales bacterium | reverse complement strand
CTTTCCAGAATGGTTGATTATAGGCTATTCGAACACGGTTGTCCATACTCCATTGACCTGCTGCTGTACAATGTATATATAATCCCTGCATAGATGGAATATAGCGTGAACCGCCGTTTGTACTGATTTGAGTGTTTGAATTATAGGTTGTGTAACGCAAATGTTGGGCATCGTATGTATAGATTGTAGGTTCAATATTCGTATTGTGCCACCCACTGGATGCATTCCAGTCTATGGAACAGGGATAGGGGTTCCCTACTAAATTCCATCCGTCACCTTTATCCGATGTATAAGTGACCGGACGAGTAATTGTTCCTGTATTTAAATTAGCGATGGGTGATTTAAATGTGGTTAATCGCTTGGATTCATTCAGCAAAGCAGTATTGAATTTCATGGCATAACCTTTGCCTACTTCTAAGGCATTATAGCCGGTTACCTGGGTATATGAATTGGTCGTTTCTTCATAACTTTTACCATAAAAATAGTGTAACACCATCGCACCAAGATATGTATTATAAATGGACATGGGAACAGACTGGTAATGCCAGTTATTCAGCGTGTCATAAAGCTGAACATATACGGAGTCAACTCCACCGGTGCCGGTCAATTGAGAAGAATTATCTGCAATAGCAAGTTGTCCCATGGTATGAGGATTTGTTGCTTTTATAAAAAGTTGATTGATAACGCGCATTGTTTTTCCACCTGCTGCAATGGTTAAATGCTTTCCTGGTTCAATATCAACATTATTAAACGTGGTCGTGGATGAGCCATCGTAGATTGTATTTCCATTGAATGTAATGTTCCCATTATTATGATTGAAAGTGCCGTTGTTTGTCCAGTTACCTGCAATATTCAAATTAGCAGAATGTCCTGTTAGTGATCCGGAAATAATAATATGTTTAAATGAGGTAATAGTTGAACCGTTGACAATACTTGACCCATTAAATGTTATTGTACCATTATTAGGATTGAACGTGCCGTTGTTTGTCCAGTTGCCTGCAATGTTCAAATTAGTAGAATGTCCTGTTAGTGATCCCGAAATAATAATATGTTTAAATGAGGTAATAGTTGAACCGTTGATAATGCTTGTACCGTTAAATGTAATAGTACCATTATTAGGATTGAAAGAGCCGTTGTTTGTAAAGTTGCCTGCAACATTCATATTCGAAGAATGTCCGGTTAGTGATCCTGAAATATCAATATGATTGAATGATGATATAGAGGAGCCACTGATAAAACATGTGCCGTTATATGTAATTGTACCATTATTAGGATTGAAAGTACCGTTGTTGATAAAGTTGCCACCGATGGAATGGCTAAATGCCGCTGCTGCAAAAGCCGAACCGCTGCCAATGGTTACATTCCCCCCAATGGTCAAAGCAGCAGCAGCATTGACCGTGGCAGTGCCAGATAAGGAAAAATCTCCTTCAACGGACATAACTGAACTTGGCATAGTCTTCGTTCCGCTCCCACTCAAAATAAGATTATGATATCCTGAAGTACTACCATTGGGTAAAACAATGGTTTGATTTACGCCATTATATTCGATGGTATTATGATTGATTTTAGCATTTAAAATTCCATTATTTGATAGAGATAACACGCCTGCAATTCTCATAATATTATCTGTTCCCAAAGTAAGTTTTGCACCATCTGTAATGGTTACATTATAGAAATTAGTTGAATAAGACATTGTTGCCGCCGGATTTGTAAATACAACGGTACTTGTACCTGCATAAAAAGTTCCCATATTACCCCATGAATTAGCTGCCCCATCTATTGTAAGGAATGTCTCACTTCCGCCATTTAATATTCCTCCTGCTTGAATTAGTATTGAGCCCACTATTGCATTGTCCGGCAAAAGGGGATCATATTCAGTTAAACTTGCATCTGGTATAACTACATGATTCCCTGAACCTGGAACAACTCCACCAACCCAATTTGCTGTTGATGTCCAATCAGTACTTGCTCCTATCCATGTGAAATCTGCATTAGTTGAAGTACCCAGTGTCCAATATTTTGCTTCAAAACTATTGCTCTTACAAACATAGGTTAAACTTAAATTGGCCAATCCTACCCATTTGTTTATAGCATTATCATTGGAGCGACCATGATCATCTACATGTCCTGAACTTACATGATAATCAAACAAATCTAAACTCCCTTCTGTTGCTCCATTTAATTCACTGCTTAAATAATGAAGATTTAATGTAATAAGGGTTGTACTGCTGCCTCCTGTTTGAATAAAATCATAATACCTATGTATAGAATTTGTTTTCCAACTTATATCTGTTGATGTTAATACGATCTTACAGCTTACAGAAGTAGGTAGTGTTCCTCCTGCTGACATATTCAAGGTGGTATATTGATTACCGAATGTGTAAGGTATATTTACAGAAAAAGATGTTCGCTTGACAATTCCTGTTACATCACCAATTCCTATGGTTGTTGCATTTGCTCCCATCGTCAGTGTTTTCATTGATGAACCATCCCACATGTCAAGACTCCCTTTGGTTGCTGATGGGTTTGCACTTTGTAAATTTAATATTCCATTTACTGTAAAATCACTGGTTGCAGTAATTCCGCCACTTCCATTTATGGTTAAATTATTGACATTTCCTGTTAAAATTGATGTGGGAAGAGTAATTGCTGATGCATTGGTAAAAGCCAAGGTAGAACCGGCATTGCTGGCATCAATATTCCCACTAGTTCTAGTTGGCGAACTCCCGGCAATCGTTAATGTATTTGCAGCTAACCTGAGTGTCCCAGATGCTAAATCCAAAAATCCGTTTACAGTCATATCTTGATTGCCAAGAGTGACACCATCTGACCGGTTGCTGGTGAGGTTGTTTATAGATGGAGCAGAAGAGAACAGGCTGTCCGGAAGTGTCAGCGCACCAGTTCCTCCAAAACTGAGTGAAGATTGGGAACTCACGTCAAGAAAGCCTGATGTTTTATTAATTGTTCCATTTATTCCAAAAGTTGTTACCCCCACGCTCAAATTACCATTAATAAGTGTAAGCACATTATTAACATTTTCATTATCTAAAAGGGTAACTCCATTATTGTTATTGATTGTCAGATTATAAAACGCTGAAGCTGAGGTTCCACCAATGCTCTGGGGCGAAATTCCATTGAATGTTATTGTACTTGTTGATGCTGTAAATGTACCATTGTTTAACCAATTGCCTAATACCGAATGAGAAAATGTGGAAGCATTAAAAGTGGTTCCCAAGTCGAGAGTAACATTTGCATGAGTGCCAATAATGGTTAAAGCACCACCGGCAGTAGCTGAAGCTGTACCATTCATGATGAACTCGCCATGTATAGTCATATCAGATGCAGGCATCGTTTTAGTGCCGCTGCCGCTAAGTATAAGATTATGATAAGCCGTTGTTCCATCTGGCATCACAACTGTTTGGCTTCCTCCATTATATTCTACAATATTATCAAGTTCAAAGGCATTCCATGTGCCTGTTTTTGTTATAGTATTTCCAATTCTCATTACCGAGCTGCTTTGGTTGGTAATACTTGCTCCGGAGTTTACGGTTACATTATAAAAATTTGTTGTACCTGATATTGTTGCAGAAGAACCCGAAAAAATTATAGTGCTGGTGTCGCAGTAAAACATTCCCATATTAATCCATGCACCAGTATTTCCCGCAATAGTTAGTGTTGTTCCTATTCCTCCATAAAGTATTCCACCACTTTGAATGGAAATTTTTCTTACTGAGGCAGTAGAAGGCAAAATAGGATCGTTGATTGTATTTGCTGCATCAGGGATGACAACGTCGCTCGTAGCATCCGGAATAACACCACCCGACCAGTTGTTTACATCATTCCATTCGGAGCTGGGAGTTCCCTGCCATGTAAAATCTGCAGATACTTTGTTTGAGATACCCCATACATGAGCATTAAAAACGGTGGGAAAGTAAGTTATTGAACGATTTGATATGCCAACCCAATTATCCGTGGTATTTTGGTTTGCTTTTCCATGTTCTTCTGTAATAGATTCTGTTAAATGATAATCCCAAATTACAAGATTACTTTCTGTGTTAGATTGTAGTTCATTATCCAAATAGTGCAAGCTTAAAGATAACGTTCCACTTGGGCTTCCCGATCGGATGATATCGTAGGATCGCTTAACAGCAGAAGTTTTCCATGAAGGGGCAGAACCTATGGCAATTTTAAAACTAATTTCGGTTGGCAATGTTCCTCCGGCAGCAAATGTCATTGTTGTGAATTGATTTCCAAAAGAATAATCGGTACTGGCAACAAAGGATGATCGTTTTACAATGCCTGTAACATCGCCAATTCCGATGGTTGTAGCATCAACGCCCATTGTAAGGGTTTTTACCGTAGCTCCGTTCAGCATATCGAGCTTCCCCTTTGTTGCTGATGGGTTAGCACTTTGTAAATTTAGAATTCCGTTCACAGTAAAATCAGAAGCTGAAGTAATTCCACCAGTGTTATTTATGGTTAAATTATTTATTGCTGCCCCAAAAATTGATGCAGGAAGGGTTATAGCCGTGGGGTTGTTAAAAAACAAGGTAGCCCCGGCATTGCTTGCATCAATATTTCCACTGGTTCTGACAGGCGAACTTCCAGAGATGGTTAATGTGTTTGATCCAACAGTAAGTGTCCCATTTGTTAATGTTAACGTGCCTAATACGCTTAGATTTCCGTATAAACTAACACCGTTTGCACGGTTTATCGTTAAATTATTGAGTACAAAAGCAGGCATATTTATAATTGCACCTGTACCACCAATGATCATATTGGTAGTACTACCACCTGTAACAGTTCCTGTCATTGCCGTAACAATTCCATTAAATGTTAAAGTATTGGGACCAATGGCAAAATTGCCTGCAATTAGTGCAATGCCTTTATTTATTGTAAAATCACCATATAATGTCATTCCGTTTACATTATTTATTGCCAACGAATCAATTGTATTGTTTAAAAATGAACCTGATGGGATACTTTGAGCAGCGGAACCTGCAAACACAACTTTTGACGAAGTGGCAGTTGCATCAATTTTTGCACTATTGGTAAAATTTAGACTTCCTGTAATTGTAAGTTGTTTCCCATTAACAACCAAATATTTTGAACTTTGAGCATTAGTAATATTTTTCAAACTTCTGTTTTGGTCTAAAACGCAATGATTAGTAGGAACAGCAACAAAAGATATATTAGCTCCATTGAGAGGCACTTCTCCACTAACCCAATTGGCTGCAGTTGCATAATCGGAACTAATGCTTCCTTGCCATGTATAATTATTATATTCCAAAGCACCCATTTTGGGAGTTGTACCACGCAAAAGTCCATCATAATCAGAAGTAACTCCAGTACCGGAAATACCATGCACTATTGCTGAAGTATAATAATCTAGGGCGGATGTACCTCCTGCGATGGTAAAGCAAGGGTTAATACTTAAACTGTTAACATCCTGACTAGTGCCGGCTTTCCAAGTGGTTAGGTCCGCTTTTTCCAAAGTCCCTATCTTACCAAGCACAGCGCCTGCAACAAAGTAGTCGTTGTAATCAATGGTTAAACCGGCAACACCGGCTATAACAATGGCATAATGTTTACCGGTAGTGCCTCCAGATCGGGCATTATAAAGAATATTATTCCGGTAATTTCGGGTGGAAGTGTTGTTTGCATTATTTAGCGCTGAAGTTAATGAAGTAATCCCTGAAGTGACGGATCCTCCTATATAAACAGAATTAAAATAAAAGTTGACCGTGTTACCGGCAAGTGTGCCATCCCAAATTCCATTTATCTTATAACCCAGTGTAATGCCTTCGCCCATGTTGACAATATTGTTTGCACAAGTAACAACTGAGCCGCTGTTTATGACGATGCCATCTATATCAGATCCAACATTTGCGGATGAAACAGATAAGCTGTGGACAAAGTTCCCCGAAACTTCATGGGTGCCTGCGGTGGGTCCTGCATAATACATTCCATAGAGATCCACTCTGACATAAGTGGTGTTTGTATTCGATAAATCGTAAATTGTATTTCCGGTTACGCTTTGGGTTGTGCCGGCAGTAGCTGATGTTTGTGAAATACCAATTACCGAAGCACTAGAAGCGAATGAAGACTGCCCGCTTGCACTTGAAATATTTCTGACGGTATTGTTCTGAATTGAATTGGATCCCGCTGTAGTTATTATCCCCCTGGCCCGGGAGCCAGAATTTATTCCCGTATAAGAATTATGAAGATTTGCTACGGTATTGCCCGATATGGTGGTTGTTCCGGTACCTGAACTGTATATTCCGTAAACATCTTGTTTTTGTAAAGAAGATGTTGCAGTAGAACTTGTATGTATGCTTTTTTCTGTTGTCAGGCTGCCGAAAAGGTTATTGCTGATGGTAAGTGTTCCTGCCACACCTCTGACGTAAATCGATTCAAAACCATGTGAGTATCTGTCGGCAGAGCCTACAGTAGTTATTGAGCCTATATTATTCTCCGAAATTGTCACAGTTCCGTTGCTTTGTTTAATCATTCCATGCGAGGTGGAATAGTTATTTGATTGTCCGTCAAAATAAACTGAGGGGGCAGAAGTGTAACCGGTTCCACCGCTTGTTAAATTAAATCCTGTTACAACACCATCATTGATTATTGCAGTTGCAGCAGCTCCGGTACCACCACTATTTGTTGAAAATGAAATTACAGGCGGTGCCGTGTAGCCACTGCCTCCTCCATTCAGATTAATTGCTGTGACTACTCCGGCAGTGATCGTAGTAGTTGCCGAAGCTACCGGAGTTGTAACCACAATAGAACCGTTACCGGTGGTTGCGCCAATTGTGTTCCCGGTAACATCAATATTTCCCGAATTAATAAAAATACCATCCCAGGGATTGTCTTCGACACTGGTATAATTCATGTTTCGGATAATGTTGTTTTGCACGGTGGCGGCTGTACCGCCATTAATGAAGATACCACAAAAATAATGTGCAGAATTTGATATCACGTTAAAAGCAGAACCTGCGCATAAAGGCTCACTTCCACCAATATAATTATTACTTATGATGTTGTTATTGCCGGTATTAATAAATAGTGGATAGTATTTGTAATCGCCGGCAGGAGCTAAGGTTGTGGTTTCATAAAAACTATTGTTCGTTATGGTCCAATCGGTTGAACTATTTGAAATATTTATCCCGTACGAACTATTATTGGGATTAAAAAAATCATAAATATTGTTATTTCTGATGATATTTCCGCTGTTTAGACGTCCTGTAGCTCCTGATGAAAAAATTGCGTTATAAGGTCTGTTTCCACCAGCATTGGTGATATTACAATATTCTACAATATTGTTGTCATTCCCGTTTCCTGAAGCAGAGGAGGTGAAATTAATTATACCCACCCCAGCATTATAGCACGATGAACTTATATTGCTATATTTAACGGTATTGTTTTCGGCAGAATTGATAAACCGGATGGCAGAAGCAAAAGTACCCGTGTTTGTATTGGTTATTACAAGGTCATTTGTACTGCCTGTCGCAACCACTCTTCCATCGATAATCACAAGGTCTGCGCCGTTTAAATCGATCAGCGGCGCATTAAAATTCCCGCTTATTGTAATTCCGGAAACAGTGGGATAAATGTTTACTGATGTGTAATTTGATGTTCTGCCGGAATTAAAATACCCGTTTTGATAAAGTACAGCCGAAGCAGTTTCTGTAGTATTATCTATTATCTGCAGTGTTATTGCTCCAGTAATAGCACCTGCATTAATGGCATCAAAGGCAGCTTTTAATGTAGTATAATTCCCGCTACTACCAACCGTTTTTATTGTTTGTGCATTAATGTTTTGTTTGGTCATTCCTATCAATAAGGAAGCAATCATAAAAAAAACAAATACTTTTTTCATATTTATATATTTTAAATTAATTGTTTTAAAAATTAAATAATCCTTTTTTAGATGTCACAAAAATAAATTCATAACCCGAACCGGACAATCGTAAAAATACTAATATTTTCAGTAGTTATACTGAAGCTACCTCAAAAAAACTAATCAATTTCATAATTCGCTGAATGGCTTAATTCTCTGAGTGCCACACACTGGAGTTCTTCAAATCAATAATTGAATCACTTTATGCGAATTTATAGGTTAAACATAGGTATTCAAGTTGTACAATTATAGTGTAACAGAAAATTTCAAATAAACCATTTATTCAAAACCATATCTTTAAATTACAAAACGAATGCGTTGCTTTACTCAGAAAATATACACTGTACATTCTTTTGAAGCATTTAAAGATACATTGCGAAACAAAACAAATATATTAAAAACACACATTTTTTTATAGTATAAATACATTGAAAAACAGTATAGATACTATATCCACAGCCTAAAACTTATTCTATTTTTACTACGTTTTATATTTAAATCAATTATAATATATTCCATTTAAAAAAATTAATACGTTGTTTTAATCAATAAAATCTTAAGAAAGATGGTTCCTTTTGAAAATATTATAAAAATGGTAATACTTTTCAGTATACCAACAATATGTATTTATGCAAGTCCTTGTTATAAATATTTATGTGCCAAAAAATTTAGGAGTAAATTATATAAATCCAAAACAAAAAAACTTTAAGAATAAAAAATGTTTATTCTAATTGACCCATTTTAAAGGAACACTATTAATTTACATAACTAAAATATATTCATTTTTATATCAAGTTTGAACAACTTCAATTTTAATCTAAAATTTCGGTTTATTTGAACTTTTCGTATTGCAATTTTAGCATAAAATGAATAAACCATTTAATTTAACTTTTTGCAAAAAATTCACGATATATAATTGTCACATGCTTTGTTTTGATCCAAGCTGTGCAACCCCGCCAAGTATTTTTTCTATTTCTTCAATTTTGAATGGTTTTCCTAATACATATTCAACACCATGCTTGTTTTTTTTATCCTCATCTATTTCATTACCCCAGCCACTTACCACGACAACTTTCATTTTCCCGCCGAATTGTTCTTTAATTTTATCCGCCAATTGCCATCCGTTCATTACCGGCATGCCTAAATCTGTAAATATAATGTCATACGTATTTACCTGAAGGAATTCCAGCGCTTCTTGACCATTACTTGCCGTATCCACATTATGACCAAGCATTTCCAACATCATGCCTGCATTTATTCTTATTGCTGAATCATCTTCAACCCATAAAACTCTTAAACAGTTTTTAACAGCAAACGTTTTTTCTTCTGTTTGTTTTTCTTCAAGTCCACTTTTTTGTAAAAATGGAAATATAATTTCAATGGTAGTCCCTTTACCGGGAGCGGTTTTCAAAACTGAAATTCGTCCCCCATGTTCATTAATGATACTATAAACACCGCTCATTCCAAGTCCCCTTCCGATATCAAATCCTTTTGTTGAAAAGAAGGGCTGGAATATTCTGTTTCTTGTTTCTTCATTCATTCCTGTTCCTGTATCCTTGATCCTTGCAATGACTCCTTCTTTATTTCGTTCCGTTTTTATAGAGATACTGCCACCTTCGGGCATTGCCTCTATTCCATTTTTAAAGATATTAAATAAAACAGATCTTAAATCTCCATTATTACCCGAAATTCTCGGGATTCTTCCAGGTTCAGAATTGATTGTAATTGAGATCCCCTTTTCTTCTGCCTTGTCTTTCCACAAAGGACGTATTTGAATGATCACTTCACTGATCAGCAGATTTATATCTACCGGCGAATATCTATGTTTCGATGGTATTATACCACCAAAACGTTGAATCTGCTGAACTCTTGAAGCCGCATCACCGGCAGCAGTTTTTATAGATGTCAAAAATTGAAGAGTCGTTTCGGATAAATCAGGGTTATGTAAGGCAAGCTCAACATTTCCAAATATTGCCTGGAGAGAGTTATTAAAATCATGTGCTATTGACGATGCCATTTCACCGATAGCCTTTAATCGTTGATGTTCTATAACTATTCTTTCCGCATACTTACGATCGGAAATATCTATACAATATATATTAATATATTCTCCTTCAATTACTGGAACAAAATTAAAACTAAAAATTTTTTCATTAAATTCAATTTCTTCAAATTGATTTTTACCTGAATCATAAATATTTTTTATTTTTTTTATCCATTCTTCGGATATTTTTTTGTTTGTCAAGGGAAAAAAATCAGGCAATAAATTTCTGCTTGAAGGATTAGAATATAATAACACACCATCTTTTGAAATCCGAAAAACCGGATTTAAATTTTCCTCCGGAAATTTTGCCAAGTCTCTAATTTGTATTTCTGCTTGTTTACGCATCAAAGCCACGCCTATGCTTTCGGAGAGATGTTCATAAAAATGGATCATATCAAGTGTGAAACAATCTTTTTTCCGGTCATTTAATTGTAAAAGTCCGACAATCTCATTATTCGTCCTGATGGGAATCAATGCAACAGAAAGATATCCATCATGAATGCAGCGGTTCCGTGGATGAATTCTTGGGTCATTATCAGCCGGAATGTCTAATAAGATTTGTGAGTTGTTCGTCCATGCACTTCCGCCTGAAGTAAAAAGAGGATTTGCCGGATTGGTCTTTCCCGAAATAACCAGACCGCATGTGCATTCCAGTATCGGGTTACCGTTTTCATCCCTGCAAATCCCTATATCATCACTAACAGTTAAATTATTTTCAGTAAGTAAAAATTCATTTAAAAAACCTTTCTGAACAAAATATGGAAAGTCATCACCTTGTCGTAGGCGAATTCCAACTGCATCGAACCCTGTTTCACGCTTGATTGCTTCAATAATAATATTTATTGTATGCATAAATGAAGTTGGTGCATTAAGAATGCTCAGGATTTCTGTAAGAAAATTTTGGCGGTGCTCCGCCAGTTTACGCTTTGTGATGTCCTGAACAATACCCATTGTTCCGATAATTATTTTCTCTTTATAAATTAGGCTTGGTTGAACCTGAACATACCCTGTTGAACCATCTGCTTTGATTACAGGTAAAATCTGTAAAGGTGAGATTTCTCCGGAAAGCATTTCATTACTATAGTTCTGTTTCATTTCAGATTTTATGGATGAGTCCATAAAATCTGAAAAATATCTATTAAGCAATTTATCAGGGTTATCAAAGCCGTGAATATTAGCTAATGCTTTATTCGCAAACGTAATCTTACCTTTTTCATCTGTTACGAAGATTCCTTCCTTCATATTTTCTATCAGGAAACGATATTTTTCTTCGCTTTTCATTAATGCCTGTTCCAACTTCTTACGCTTGGTGATGTCCCGTATATTACACTGAATCACCTTCTTTTTATCTACTATATAAACATTACTAACGAACTCAACATTAATCTTTCGTCCATTTGCAGTTTCAAGCGGCAAATTTTCATAACGGACATATTCCTTCAGCTGTAATTCTATAAATTTATCGTGATTGGCTACAATGTCTTTAAAGAATCCTATTTCCCAAATTTCTTTTTTCAGGAATTGTTCCTTTGAGTAGTCCAATAGTTCAATCAAAAATGGATTCACATCCATAATCATTCCTGTTTCTGCATCGAGAATAATAACACCGTCTTTTGCAGATTCAAAAAGTCGTCGATAACGAACTTCCGAAGCAATTAAGTTAACTTCAGCCTGTTTGCGATCATTAATATCAATAACCAATCCGACAATATACGACGGCAACCTTTTGTCATCGTGTTTAACAACCGAACCAATATCATAAAACCATTTGTAATTACCGGCATTTGTTTTTATTCTGTATTCAACTTCATATTTGTCAACCTTCCCTTCTAAGTGCTTTCTCATTGCATCCATTGCCTTTTCATTATCGTCGGGGTGCACCAGAGCCATGAAATCTTTGTAGTGTTTAAAATCATCGGGGTGATAGCCCAACATTTCGGCTTTTCGTTTATCGAAGTTAACATTTCCGGTAGTTATATCCATTTCCCACCAAGCCATGTTTGCGGATCGCATTGCAAGTTCGAGCCTTTGATTGTTCGTTGATTCTAACTCTTGAAAATGTTTGCGCTCGGTGATGTCTTTGGCAAAACCAAGAAAAAGCGATTCTGAAAGTTTCACCGCATTTATAGTCAGCCAGCGTTTTGAACCATCTTTATGTTTATGCAGAAGATCAGATGATGCCATGCCTGTTTCAGTTAGTTGTTTAAAATGAGCCAACCCATCTTCCAAAGATTCGTCTGCACACAAATCAGAAATAGATAGTTTTAATATTTCATCCACTGAATAGCCAAGAATACTACATGCTGCTTTATTCGTTTCAACATACCGACCTGTATTATCAATTATAAATACTCCATCAGTTGCGTTCTCTATATAACTGCGGAATTTTTCTTCGCTTTCAATTAATGTCTGTTCCAACTTCTTACGCTTAGTGATGTCTCGTATATTGCACTGAATCACTTTCTTTTTATCAACTATATAAACATTACTAACGAACTCAACATTAATCTTTCGTCCATTTGCAGTTTCAAGCGGCAAATTTTCATAACGGACATATTCATTCTGTTGTAATTCTATAAATTTATCGTGATTGGCAACAATGTCTTTAAGGAATCCTATTTCCCAAATTTCTTTTTCAAGGAATTGTTCCTTTGAGTAGTCCAATAGTTCAATCAAAAATGGATTCACATCCCTAATCATTCCTGTTTCTGCATCGAGAATAATAATACCGTCTTTTGCAGATTCAAAAAGTCGTCGATAACGAACTTCCGAAGCAATTTAAGTTAACTTTATCCTGTGTGCGATCATTGATGTCAACCACGGTTACAAAACATTGTTCACAATTCTTTGAAGCAATACCGGTAAGATAAACTAAAATTGGCAAGTTATCATTTTCAGAAAGGGTCACCTCACAGGATTCCTTTACTTTGCTCCTAAAAATATTTTCGAGAAAGAGATTGAAAGTTATCTTTGAATCAACTGAAACAAAAGAGTCAAATGAACTGTTTATTAATAGCGACCGTTCTTTGCCAAGCATTTGTGATCCAAAAAGATTTAATTCGATAATTTTACCTTCTTTGGAAAAAGTAAAATAACCGGAAGGTGCAAAATCGTATGATTCAATTTGTTTTTTTAATAGTGTCATGCAAGTTTAGATTATATCCATATAATTTTCCCTTACTATAATCATTTTGTTTTTCTGCAAACAAAACTTTTGTAAAAATATAGCTGTTTATATTGAAAACTATTTCATTATATTAGAAATTAATTACATGATTCACACATTTTTGAAAAAGGGCATTAAGTAGAATTAACCTAACGGGGAATAACGAAATTTTCAACCAACAAATTTCTGGTTTTATTGAAACTATGGAGGATCTTGATTACCTGAAAAAGATCATCATATATTAGTCCATTATAAACATTTGTTTTAAGTGAACTTGTTAATAAAAAGATTGTCCTGATTGTACATGGGTTTTCTTACTAAATTGGGAAAGATCATCATGTTGACCATTCCGAGAACATTTCATTGACCACCTCGAAGTAGTTCATTATTAGTATAAAATGAATATCATCTTACATATCATTGATAAAAGTGAACTATTAACCACTTAAGTATAGAATTTTTTAAATTTCAATTAAATTATTTTCAATCAATATTCAAAAATATTGCTTAATAGAAATAATCAACAAAAAAGGAAATGAAAGTTAAGTATAAATACTTTAGTATAAATACTATTGTGTTACATTATATTAAACATTATATTTGCTTTTTACAACTAAGATTTTAATAATTGCATCAATTAAATATTAAAAATATAAATATATTAATAAAAAAATATTGTATCTGTTATAAACACAATATTATAAAATGAAAAAAAAGATAATTATTATCGAAGATGACAATACGATCCGAAATAACATTGCATTCTTTTTGGAAGAAAAAGAATTTGAAGTTTATACCGCAGAAGATGGTTTTCAAGGTATTGAACTAATTAAAAAGATATTGCCGGACCTTATCATATGCGATATTATGATGCCTATAATAAATGGATATGAACTTCACGAAATGCTTCAAAAACATATTAGTACAGCAACAATACCCTTTATTTTTCTGACAGCAAAAACACAAAAATTTGAAATAAGAAAAGGAATGAATATGGGTGTTGATGATTATATTTCAAAACCATTTACACTTGATGAACTATTATCTTCAATCAATTCCAGATTAAAAAAACACTCCAACCAGATAATCTTTAATGATGAAAACTATCGCATAATGATTGAAAATTCATTAACAGGTATTTTTATCATTCATAATGAAAAAATCATATACGCCAACTCTCTCTTTTTAAATATAATGGAACTGGACAGTTCGTTTCTTAAAGGCTGTTCAATGGAAAATATTTTTAAAGACAAAAAAATCATTACTAAGATTAATGATAGTATTGAGAATAATTATAAGTTTATTAGTGAATATCAATTTTACAATCCAAAAGGGGAAAAAAAACATCTTGATATATATGGAGGTCCCATAAAATTTAAAAATCTTAATTCCTTTATTGGTATTGTTATTGACAATACCAAGCGAAAGAATTTTGACAACCTGCTTCAGGAAAATATCCTTATGACCGAAGAAAGAGAAAGAAAACATTTTGCCGAAGAACTTCATGACGGACTTGGTCCCTTGATGTATTCCATAAAACTCTATATTGAAACGCTCCGGATAAAATCAAAGAATATACCCGAAATTTATGAACTTACAGCTCAACTGGATGAAATGATCATTTCTGCAATTGATACCACCAAAGAAATTGCCTTTAACCTGAATCCTTCTATTTTAAATGATTATGGAATAACAAATGCCATCCATAACTTCATTGAAAAAATAAATATATCTGATTCATTAAAAATAAATTTTTCATCTAATTTTAATGAAAAAAGAATAAATAAAACATGTGAAATTAATTTGTATAGAATCATCACTGAACTCATTAACAATAGTATTAGACATGCTGAAGCCAAAACATTAAACATCAATTTAAATATTAACAACACATTTATCTTATTGAATTATTTTGATGATGGGAAGGGAATGGATCACAACAAACTGAATAATGGATTTGGATTAAAAAATATTGAAGCGAGAGTAAAATCAATGGAAGGGACATTAGAATACTTACATACAATTGCTCATGGATTCAACATTCTTATTTCAATAGATATAAATCGATTTAAAAATGTTAATTCTGTTGTTTAATGAAATTCTATTGATCAAATTTCAAATTGAGGTCAATGATGGAACATACTATGATTAAAATACTTGCTATTGATGATAATCAGGATAATCTGATTAATTTAAAAGCAGTCCTTAACAATACTTTTCCCCAAGCAAATTTAATAACCGCTTTAAATGGGGAAAAAGGAATTGAATTGGCAAAGATTGAAGATCCTGATGTTATCCTTTTAGATATTGTACGGTCAGACATGAATGGGTTTGACGTGTGCAAGAAATTAAAAGCTGATAAAAAGTTGAATGAAATTCCTGTTGTATTTATAACTGCACTTAAAAGTGATAAAGACAGTCGTAATCTGGCATTGGAATGTGGTGGTGATGGATTTCTTTCAAAACCCATCGACGAAAGCGAACTTACTGCTCAGATACGCGCTATGGTTAAAATTAAATCTGCTAAAATTGATAAAAGAAATGAAAAAGACCGGCTTGCTTTATTAGTTGATGAACGTACTTCCGAATTAAAAAAAGAAATTGCAGTCAAAATAAATACAGAAGAAGTACTTCGTCAAAATGAGTTGAAATATTTTACACTCTTCCAACACGCTCCTCTCGGATATCAATCGATGGATAAAAATGGAACTATTCTTGAAGTAAATGAAATGTGGCTGTCAATATTAAAGTATTCGAAAAATGAAGTGATTGGAAAATGGTTCGGCGAATTTTTACATCCTGATCAAAAAGAAAATTTCAAAAAAAATTTACTTGAATATATTAAAACCCATGATCTGACTCAAAAAAATGAATATCATCTTATAAAAAAAGACGGAGGGATCGTTATTGCTGATTATACTATACGAATTGAGAAAGACAGAAAAGGTAATTTTATCAGTACCCATGGTGTTTTTCAAGATATCACTGAAAAACGCAGGATAAAAAAAAGCATTGAACAAGCATCTGTCAATTGGAGTAGAACATTTGATGCCATCCAGGATGGTATTATTTTGATGGACACAAATCAACACATCATTCAATGTAACCAAACCTTTCTTGATTTTACAAAAAAAACAAAAGATGAAGTGATTGGACAGAAATGTTTTACATTTTTACACGGCACTGATTGTTCAATTGATATTTGTCCTTTCAATAAAATGCTTAAAAGCAAAAAACGTGAGTTTGAAGAAATGATCGTACTTGAACAATATTGTGAAGTAATGATCGATCCGATCCTTGATAAAAACAATAATATTATTGGCGCTGTGCATATTGTTAAAAATATTTCTGAACGCAAACAAGCTGAAATAAAATTAATTCAATCCAATAAAAATATAATTAAAAGAGAAAAACTCTATTCTAATTTAATTAAAAATATGATGGAAGGTTTTGCATTTTGCAAAATGCTTTTTGAAAAAGATCAACCTGTTGATTTTATTTATCTGAATGTAAATAAGGTCTTTGAAAATTTTATCGAATTAAAAAATGTTAAAGGAAAAAAGGTCACTGAAATTATACCGGGAATTAAAAAATCCAATCCTGAATTATTTCAAATTTTTGGAGAGACAGCCCTTACAGGTAAGCATAATAAATTTGAATCATATATCGACCAATTAAATATTTATTTTTCAGTTTCAGTTTACAGTCCCCAAAAAGGATATTTTATTGCCATATTTGATGATATCACTCTTAGAAAAAAAACTGACGAATTAGTAAAACGAAGTGAATCACATTACAAAGCAATTACTTCGACTGCCAATGTTGCAATAATAACGACTCATGGAAATGGAATCATTGTTGACTGGAATCCTGCTGCGGAAAAAATATTTGGCTACAAAAAAGAATATATCCTATTAAACGAAATTAACATTTCCACATTAATCCCCGAAAAATATCATAATGGACATTTGCAGGGATTATTACGAATACAAGAAAAAAAAATATTTGGGGAAATTTTTGAATTAGAAGGAATGGATATTCATGGGATTGTATTCCCGATAGAATTGTCTCTGGCACAATGGAATATTAATGATGAACTATTTTTCACAGCAATTATTAGAGATATTTCATACCGAAAAAAAATAGAAATTGAACTTATACAACGAGAGGAAACATTCCGGAAAATATTTGAAGATAGTCCAATCGGTATGGTTATGTCTGATTTAACTTTTAATTTTTCAAAAACAAATTCTGCATTTGAAAATATGATAGGTTATTCAAAAAAGGAACTTTTAAAAATGAGTTTTATTGATATTACTCATCCGGATAATTTAAATAAAGATGTTGAGAATATTAACAAACTGATCAATGGAGAAATAACAAATTACAAAACAGAAAAAAAGTATATCAAAAAAAATGGTCAAACAATTTGGGGAAACTTGTCGGTATCAAGGATTAATGATAATCAGGGAAATTTTCAATTCAATATTGGCATGGTTGAAGATATTACTATACTAAAATCTACACGGACGAATCTGGAACAATTGGTTGAATCACGAACAACTGATTTGAAAAAAGTGAATGAGATGCTTGAAACCGAGCTTTTAAAAGGGAAAAAACAAAGTGAAATTCTCAGTTATTCTGAAAATTTAAACCGTACTACCATCAATGCCATTAAAGATTATATTATAATAATTGATAAAGAATTTAAAATCCTGATGAGTAATAATGCTGTGTCAGATCTGTTAGTTAATAACCCTGAATTCAAATTTGGAAATATAATTGGACATAAAATAAATGAACTATTCCCTTCATTAACTAAAGAAACTGTACGAAAAATAAATAATGTTTTTGAATCTGGTATTGAAATTTCATTTAATACTACTTCAAAAATATTTAACCATTCCTTCATGTTTCTTGAGATATCACTACTCCCTATTCAAATTTACAACAAGGTAGATCGTATTGTTTTATACGCAAAGGATATTACCAAGATTAAACAAGTTGAAGAGGAGATTGCTCAAAACCTTTTAAAAGAAAAAGAACTTAACCAACTTAAATCAAGATTTATTTCTATCCTTTCCCATGAATTTAGAACACCACTCGCCGGTATTCAATCATCCATTGAACTTATTGAAAAATATGATGCAAAAATGGATATGAATAAAAAAAGAGAACTGTATAAAAATATATATAAATCCATCAGACATACCAATAGTATACTTGAAGACATATCATTCATTGGTAAAGAACAAAACGGAAAAATTAATTTAACAGCATCTCCTGTAGAAATTGAAAAACTGTGTAATTTCTGTATTAATGACATCAAAGCAAACTATGCAGAAGCAAATATCTATACCGACATTCCTTCAGGTATAAAAGCAAACATTGATGAAGTTTTGATGCGACAAGTAATTGTTAATCTTCTTTCTAATGCTGTCAAATATTCTTCATCAAAAGATCCAATAGAATTTATTGTCCGAATAGAAGACGAACAACTTTTGTTCAAAATAACAGATAAAGGAATCGGTATACCGAAAGAGGATTTGAAATATGTTTTTGATGCATTCCATAGGGCTAAAAATACTTCAGGCATTAATGGAACCGGACTGGGGTTAACAATAGTAAAACGATGTATTGAGTATCATAACGGCAGTATTGAAATTGTAAACAACCCTATTGGAACTACTTTTATTATTAGAATACCTTTATAAAACGAATAACAAACCCAAAACAATTCATTACTGTTGCTTTGTTTTGATTTAGTGTTAATCCCGATTGAACAACTCTAATAGTTCAATAAATTATAACAGATCCATATCGGTAAAACATTAAAATTTAAAAATATTTATTTTATGTTTTAATAAATCTAGAGTTGAAGTGGAATTGAAAATTTAAACAAACTCCCTTTACCCAATTCACTTTCAACTTCAATTTTCCCACCATGTTTTTCTATAAATTCTTTGCAAAGAATTAACCCCAAACCTACCCCCTTTTTATTATTGTTGTCCAACGTGGTTTCTTTATCAATATCGAACAACTTATTTGTAGTTTCCTCATTCATTCCAATACCTGTATCAGCTATGATAACTTCAATGCAGCCATTGACTGATCTCCCTGAAACTAAAATTTGACTATCCGATTTAGAGAATTTAAGTGCATTTGAAATTAAATTACGAATAATAGTTTGAAACATATTTATAACTGCAAAAAAATTGATCTCTTCAGATTGATCATTTTTTAAAGAAATATTTTTACATTTTGCTTCTGAATTAAAAAGATCAAACACTTCAAGAACAATATTTGATAAAGTCACTTTTTAAGGTTCAAAAATTAATTGTCCTGTTTGAGATATAGCCAAAAGATTAGCAAATTTTCAAATACAGTGAGCGCTGTTTTTGCTTGAAGATTGATTGAATTTAAGATGAACTCCGACTTATGAAAATCATATGTTCTTTTAAATATTCCGGTTAATGATAAAGAACTTTCCAATATTCCATTCACATAAATTCTTAAAAAACTCCCATTTTAAATACCAACAAGAAAATACCAATTGTTTATAACCGGAGAGGTTAAACTTGTAACCGTTTGAATGGAATTATTTCCTGCTGTAACCAGAATTGAGCATTATTCTGGCTTTGATTTGAATTATTAGAAATCAGTGTAGAAAAATTATTGCCGGACGATGGAACTATGGTCCATTTTATCCAAGCCATGACTGTAATTTGATTTGTCAGATTAAAATTTGGATTACCACAATCCATATAATCATCTGTCCCATCAAATTGAAGTGCACTACCGGTTGTTTGCGAGTTTAATTCTATTAAGAAAAAAAACATTAATACTCCAAGAAAAAATGTATATTTTTTCATCTTTTAAAGTATTAAGTAAAGTACATATTTTAGATATTTTATTAATCATAATTGTATAACTTTTGAAATAAAAAATTAACAAATCCCTTTTCGATTATTTGTTGCTTCAATCAAAGTTACATATGAAAGATTTATTGTGTTTTCTGAACAAACACCATCTTCATATTCAACCTCTAATTTCTTAGAATGAAGTTGTTTAAAGTTGACGTAATAAAATTGTACAAAATGCCAGTAAATGGAGTGCTTTCCAATGAATTTTATTTGTTTCAAAACGAACTAAGAGTGCTTTGAAAGCATCCAACCAAGCATTGGTACGTTCAATCACAAATCTACATTTGTAAAGCATTTCATCAAATATTTTTTCAGACAAAATTCCATTTCGTTTATTCTTATCAATATTATCAAAGATTTCATTTTTTTCACAATATTGTCGGAATTCTATTATATCAAAACCTGCGTCTGCATTAAGAAATAATCCATCAGTTCTTATTCTGGATGCTCTGATATTGGATAACATTTTATCTGTTATATCTACTATGTTATATGCATCATTATGATTGCCTGATACAGGTTCACTACAAGCCAAAGGAATACCCTGATTATCTGTAATGATAAGTATATTGCTTGTTGAGCATTTTTTCCTACCCTGATAACCAACCGCATCTCCGCCTCGTTTGGTCGGTGTATGAGTTCCATCCAACTGAATACTAGATAAATCTAAAAGGTGTCTATGCTTCTCTAATACAGTTTGCCATACCTTTTCCAAACTACCATCTTTACTCCATTTTTGAAAATGAAAATAGACACTTTGCCATCGATATTTTTTTCTGAAAAATTGCTTCATAGGTAATTCACGCCATTGACAGCCTGTTTTTAAACGATAGAGTATCGCTTCAACCACCTGATAATCTTCAACTTTTGTATTGCCCATTAAATTTCCAAATTGTAAATGCGGACAAATCTCTTTTTTATTATAACTTTGTTTATCATTTTTTTTTGCACCAATAGTACTAATTATTGATTTTCAATATTGATGTACTATTGGTGTTTTCTTAACATTCAACTTTTGACAACTTCAT
>CAYVNP010000064.1:934-21196 GCA_964452905.1 uncultured Bacteroidales bacterium | reverse complement strand
TTGATTTTATTATACTTTTGAAAGATTAAACATTTTTTAACGCATCACTACTATTGTTGAATCAATACTTAACTGACGCGTTATTTTTTCCCGACCCCTACCCTCCGCTTAAAAGCGGTCTCCCTTCCCCTAATATCAGGGGAAGGGATGGGGTATATGAATAAAAAATTGTTTAAACCAGTTGTGCTATTCGTATCTTAATCATCCGAAATACAATGTCACATTGAGCTCCTGCCTGCCGGCAGGCAGGTTGTCAAAATGTGGCTTCGACACGCCCAGCCTGACAATCAGTTTTTTTAATTTCAATAGCACAACGGGTTAGTTAAAAATAAATCAAAGAACATTCTGTAGGAACTGATCTTATTATGCCTTCGAAGGAAAATAATTTTTTAACGCATCCCTATTATTATTGAATACTTAATTCAAGGGCTTTGTCGTGTGGCTCAATAAAACCAAATTGACGATAGACAGTTTCACCTTCAGGAGTAGCAAGCATTTCCAGTTTATCTACGTTTGTTTTTTTACATTCTTGAATCAATAGTTCGAGTATCGTTTTACATATACCCAATCTGCGAAATCCTTTCAAGGTAAACATATTCAGCACATAGCCCACCCTGCCTGAAACATATTTGAAATTACCCGGTTGCTGCCGAATGGCAACAGCGCCGAATCCTATTGCTTGTTTGTTATATTCCGCAATCCATGAAATATATGTTTTGTTTTTCAATGCTTTTTCAAAATAAAGCTTTAACTCTTTCCTTAATTGTATTTCTTTGGATTTTGAATATTCTTTTTGAATCTCTTTTAAAAAAATAATTCTCGAATCAATGAGTAATTGAATATCTTTCAATTCTGCCTTTCGGTAATGAATTTTATTTTTTTCAATTTTCATTGATTCACTTTTCATGATTATTTGGGAGAGTTATCCAATTTATTTTTTCTCTTCTTTCTTTTTTAGTAAACGCATGTTATATAAAATACGAATATACACCAGACCATGAGGATGAAATCCTTTATTGTCGCCGATATAAATATGTTTCATTGAAACGTCACCACCGATGTAGGTAAGAAATTTGTCATTCAACATCAATCTTAATCCGCCACCTGCAAGCACTCCGTACCCTAAGCCCCAATCCCGCATATTGTAGTAGTTATAATACGGATTTAAAAAACTAAACGTCAGTGTTTGTTTGGTGACCGAATCATTTCTGAATTCAACACTGGCATCCTTAACCAGTGTATTGTTCAGATTAAATGCTGCCTGCACGAACGGCTTGATCAACGAAGATTTACCGAAAGTCATGAACACACCTACATTGATATCATACCGCTGCTCTGTCCCTTTGATCTTATTAAATATAACTGCTCGGTTTGAAATCTGGTCTCCTGTAATTAACTGAATGGAGAACTGATCAACCGTAGTTAATTTGGCATAATTAAAATCACCGAAGATCGCCATATGATCCGAAACATTATATTTCAGATGAAAACCAATAGCAGTGGGTTTATTATACCGCATACGTTGAGGCAATTCTTTTATTTCAAATTCATGACGATACAGTTCCTTGATCTGTTTATGATACGGATTGACATAGGTGGTATCAGCCGGAGTACCGTTGGCATTCCACATTTCAGGTCCGATCAGCTTTTCAAGGTTATTAATATTATTTGAACCATTATAATAATTGGCTGTATTATTATTTGCAAAATACATTCCGAAATTAAAACCATATTCCAGAAACCCTTTGGTAGAGAGCGGATCGTCAGCTTTTGTTTTATTCTTGTTTTTATTTTTCTTGGCAACTTCAGCTTTCTTTGCCGATTCTTCAACATATTTACGGTTGATCTGTGCAAAAGAATTTGGACTAATTCCTAAAAACAGATAAAAGAGTAAGAGTAAAAAAATAATATTTTTTATTCCGGTAAACATCGTTTCAAAGATACTAATTCTTCGGATTATTGAATTTTAATTGAGTATTAATCTGCTACTGCTCCTCCTTTGTAGGTTTGAGCTTTATACTTTAATGAGGGTGAAGAAATAAAATCACCTAATCCCAATTGCTTCCATTTTTCATCGACTGACTGTATCGTTGCATCATCACTGACAATGATATTTGGCCAGTCACGTTCAAACCCATCATAGGTCTTTGTTTTTCTGGTAACATCTATTCCTATTGAATCTTTTAGAATAAATGAATCTCTTTTAGGATCAACATTATTACCTATTCTCCAAACCAAATCGGGTATGCAAAAAATATCAATGTTTGGATCAAAATAAAAAACAAATTTTACTCCTTGCAGCAATTCTGCTGCGGTTAGTTGAGTATGTAGATTATTTATATGATCCTTTTTATTTTTAATAATTGTAATAAAAACAGCATAAATACCTTTATACATTAATTCGCCGTTAATTTCTTTGATCTCTGGAAATTTATTTTTCAGTACCACTGCATTCAACTGACAACCTGATTGTTTATTATTTCCGGTTGTTTCATTCGGTAGTTTGACCGTTGCATCAATGCCCATTTTACTTCCATAAGCAAATTTACTGGCAGAATGATCAAGCACATCAAGCGGTCCGCTGCTGAAATGAATATCCGAATGAATATTCACATTTTCTGAAATTGTACGAACAACCTGATCATAATTCATAACATCCACCTTCTCATCCACAATGATCATACATTTATTGAACATCATTTGTCCAGCCCCCCACAATGAATTCATCACTTTTTCTGCATGTCCTGGATATTCTTTTTTTATGCTGACAATTGCAATATTATGAAATACACCTTCTGGAGGCATATGCATATCGTTGATTTCCGGCAATATTGTTTTTTTGATAGGCATCAAAAAAATCCGTTCCGTTGCTTTCCCGATCCACGCATCTTCCTGTGGTGGAATACCCACAATAGTGGCGGGATATACTGCTTCATTCTTATGGGTAATGCAGGTTACATGAAATTTCGGATAATAATCCGCCAGAGAATAATACCCGGTATGGTCACCAAACGGACCTTCCAAAATTTTATCTTCCGTGGGGTCAACATACCCTTCAATTACAAAATCCGCATCAACAGGTACCTCCAAATCATTGGTTATACATTTTACCAGATCAACTCTTTTTTTTCTGAAAAAACCGGCGAATAAGTATTCATCCAGATTTTCAGGTAAAGGTGCGGTAGCTGCGTAGGTATAGATCGGGTCACCTCCAAGCACAACGCTTACGGGCATTCTCTTTCCTATCTTCTTGTATTCTTCAAAATGTTTGGCAGATCCCTTATGTAAATGCCAGTGCATTCCGGTTAAATCCTTTCCAAACACCTGCATCCTGTACATTCCCACATTTCTGATACCTGTGTGTGGATCCTTGGTATGTACAACAGGTAATGTGATAAACGGACCACCATCTTCGGGCCAGCAGGTAAGTACAGGCAATTGAGTCAAATCGGGATTCGTTAAGATATTCTGTTGACATGATGCTTTTCCTTTGATCACTTTTGGAAATAATGCAGACATATCTTTTAACAAAGGCAGCAATTTCAGTTTGTCAAGAAAACTCATTCCGGGTTGGGATAACCGTTTAAAAACATATTCAATTTCATTAAATATATCATCAAGACGTTCAACACCTAAAACCCGACACATTCTTTTTTCAGACCCCATGGCATTGATCAATACAGGAAAAGCGGTGCCATTGTTTTCAAATAATAAAGCAGGACCATTATTCTTAACAATCCTGTCTGTGATTTCAGCGATCTCAAGTTGAGGAGAAACAAATTCTTTTATTCGTACTAACTCTTTATCTTTTTCCAATAATGAAATGAAATGTTGTAATGATCTTTCTGACATGTGTTACTTTCTAAATGAATGTAAAAGTAAAAAAACTTCCTGTAAAATAATAAATGAAGTAAAAAGACTTAAACATGGATGTTATCTGCATTCATTTCAGTCAACAGATTTTTAGCACGTTCCAGAGCTTCAGGGAATATGGGTTTGATATTTGCTTTTCCGATCATAAATGTTAAACGGGATTTATTCAACTCATCAATCACCTGTTGGCTGGTAACACCGGAAAGAACAAGTCGTGTCCCTTTATTCTCCATATCTCTTAAAACTTCTTTGATGGTGCGTATACCGGTAGCATCGATATAGGGGACATTACGCATTCTGAGTACTAATATTTTGGGTTGTGTTTCTATTTCCTGAATAGCATCCCTGAACTTGAATGCAGCACCGAAAAACATCGGTCCATTGATCTCGTATACTTCAATTTGCTTTGGTATCTGAAATTTTGAAACGGCAAGTGGATCATCTTCCTGAATATCATCTTCCTGTTCAACATGTATATTCTGAATATTCATTGATTTAGTCATATCCCTCATGAATAGAAATACAGCGAGAATCATCCCGATTTCGAGGGCAATAGTCAAATCAATAAGTACGGTCAACAAAAAAGTGATCACCAATACAAGCATATCGCTGCGCTGTCCGCGGAAGATAGCGACAAAATTTTTCCATTCACTCATGTTGTAAGCCACCACAACCAGGATACCTGCTAATGTTGCCATTGGAATATAGGCTGCCCATTTAGCTACGAACATCATGATGACTAACAATACGACCGCATGAACTATACCGGCAACCGGTGTTCGTCCGCCATTTTTAATATTTGTTGCTGTTCTTGCGATGGCGCCTGTAGCCGGAATCCCGCCAAAAGCAGCAGAAGCCATGTTCGCTGCGCCTTGCGCTATCAGCTCCATGTTAGACCTGTGTCGTCCTCCTATCATTCCATCAGCTACGACAGCACTTAATAAAGATTCAATCCCACCCAGCAATGCAATAGCAAAGGCAGGACTGATTAATGATTTAAAGGTAACCCAATCAATCTGAGGAATGACAGGCGCAGGGATGGATGACTGGATTGATCCGAAACGGCTGCCGATAGTATCTACAGGCAAATGAAAAAACAAAACTGCAAACGTACTAACTAAAATAGCAATCAGTGTACCCGGAATTTTCCTGAATCTTCTAGGCCAGAAAACACTGATTAAAATTGTAAGCAAAGAAATACCTAATGCGAAAATATTAATACTTTCAAAATTTCTAAAATACTCCAACCATTTATCAATAAAATCAACCGGTACTTTTCCCATGGTCATCCCGAAAAAATCTTTCATCTGCGATGAAAAAATGATCAGTGCAATACCTGATGTAAATCCTACAATTAAAGGATAAGGAATGAATTTGATAATATTACCTAAACGGGCAAAGCCCAACAATACGAGAATAATTCCGGCCATGAATGTCGCAATCACCAACCCATCTATTCCAAATTTCTGGACGATGCCATAAACAATTACGATAAATGCACCGGTAGGTCCACCTATTTGCACTCGGCTACCTCCCATAAACGAAATAATAAAACCCGCAATGATCGCAGTTATCAGCCCTTTTTCAGGTGCAACTCCAGATGCAATTCCAAAAGCAATAGCAAGCGGAATAGAAACAATTCCCACAATTAGCCCTGCCATTAAATCTTTGAAAAATTGTTCTTTGGTGTATCCTTTTAACGTGTCAAATAACTTAGGAGTGAAAGATTTATCCATATATCTGAGAAATAAAGATGCAAATGTAAAACAGTTTCATGAAACAAGAACTGACAAATTGAAATTACTTCAATTATTAGAATTATTCTTTGATTGAATAAATAAAAGTATATTTTGAAAATTTGTGTTTAAAATACACTATTAAAAATTTTATAAGAAAAAATAAAAATTATATTTGCATCTGATTTTAGTGTAAATTTTACACTGAATAATTAATTGTGGTTAATGTATTGTTTCTAAATAAGTATAATTTCTTTATTTCAATCCTTTAAATATGAAAAACATTTCCAACTATTTTTTTGTGATCATTTTTTTGTTCTTTCAATATAAAACTCAGGCACAGAGACCACTTCAAGCTGATCCTGTAATCTTATCAAATGCGGCAATGAATCAGGTGGGATATGAAACCAACGGGAAAAAAATCATTCTTGTTCCTTCGTTGATAACTGGACAATTCACATTGGTAAATTCACAAACCAATGCAGTTGAATTGACAGGAGATCTTTCGAATGTGTTTAACTGGAGCTATGCAAATCAGAATGTTCGTTTTGCTGATTTTTCGGGCTTTACAACTGAAGGCACTTATTATTTATCATTTCAACATGACAGTTCGAGAACGAATGCATTTGAAATAAAACCATGTGTTAACTACGACCTGACCAAAGCAGCTATCAAAGCATATTATTATTTGCGTGCATCAAGTCCCATCCTTGCTCAATATGGAGGCAAATGGAGCCGTGCTGAAGGTCATCCGGATACCATTGTGTATGTTCACTCTTCCGCTGCAACCACAAAAAGACCTGTGAATACAGTCATTCGAACTCCCGGCGGATGGTATGACGCAGGGGATTACAATAAATATATCGTCAACTCAGGTATTTCAACCTATACACTTCTCGCTTTGTACGAACACAATACAGACTATTTCAAAACTATTGGGTTAAATATTCCTGAAAGCAACAATACTATTCCTGATCTTTTAGATGAAATTCTATGGAATGTACGCTGGATGCTGACCATGCAGGATCCTTTTGACGGTGGGGTGTATCATAAATGCACCACAAAAGATTTCTGCGGATTTATCATGCCCAACAAAGATGTTGCTGCCAGATATGTTGTACAGAAAGGGACAGCAGCCACTCTTGATTTTGCTGCTGTAATGGCTGTCAGCGCCCGTATCTTTAAAAACTTTTCAACTGAACTACCCGGACTGTCTGACTCATGCATGAATGCTGCATTTGCAGCCTGGCGTTGGGCAAAAAAGAATCCTAACAAAGCGTACAATCAACCCTCCGATATCAAAACAGGCGGTTACGGTGACAGTAATTTTTCAGATGAACTGGCATGGGCTGGAACTGAGCTTTATATATCTACCCGTCTTGATAGTTTTATGGTAAATAATAAAATTTTAACATCAAATGCAAATGTTCCATCATGGCCTACTGTTAATATGCTTGGTGTGATTTCACTGGCACAATTCCGAAATGAGATTTATCAGAAGATCGATACAAATTTGGTAATAAATAAAATTATTTCTCAGGCAGATAAATTGTATAGTGATTATCAAAGTTCAGCGTATCAGGTGAGTCTTACCGGGTTCTGGTGGGGAAGCAACAGCGAAATAGCGAATGAATCCATCATTCTGCTTCAGGCATTTCGTTTGACAGGGGATGATAAATATCTTGAGGCAGCCCGTGCGAATCTGGATTATCTTCTTGGCAAAAATCCCACCGGATATTGTTTTGTTACCGGTTTTGGTTCCAAACCTCCGATGGATATTCATCATCGTCCAAGTTATGCTGATGGTATCGTTGATCCCATTCCGGGTTATTTAGCCGGTGGACCTAATCCCGGAAATCAATCACAGGACTGCGGTGCAAGTGCATATCCTTCTACATTGCCTGCCTTGTCTTACCTCGACAGCCAATGCAGTTATTCGACCAACGAAGTGGCTATCAACTGGAATGCCCCTTTGGCTTATGTAGCAGGCACTTTTGCTGCACTCGGCAATTGCGGTAATTCTTCCGTTTCAGTTCATTCAACTGCGACTTCATTCAAAAATGAATTAGTAATCTATCCGAATCCGGCTATTGATCGTATCTTCATTGATTGTCCATCAAATTATTCAGAACAAAAAATCATCGAGCTTTATGATATCAATGGGAAAAAAGTTTTAACTCAAAACATGAATCAATACAGTACAACATCAGTAATTGATATCAATACACTAAATGAAGGTATATATTTCATAAAGGTTACAGGTGATCATTTGAATGTATCTAAAAAATTCATCAAGAAAAACTAACTTTAATATTTCAATAATTTTTTATATTTAAAAATGAAAAAACAGTATAATTATTTTGTCATTCTGATCTCTCTATTTTTAATGACACAATGCAACATGAATACAACTAAAAAAAATTCATTTACCTTTACACCTAACCCATCAGGTTTTAAGATTTCACGTGGGGTGAATATCAGTCATTGGTTATCACAGGTGTATGGTTTTTCAAAACGGGATGTATTTTTCACCCGTGAAGATGTAAAATATTTAGATAGTCTCGGATATGACCACATCCGCATGCCCATTGATGAAAAAGAGTTGTGGGATGAACAAGGCGCTCCGATACCTTCAGCATTTGACTATCTGAAAAATTCCATCAACTGGTGCATGGAGTCCAAACTACGCATCATTGTTGACTTACACATTGTGCGCAGTTATTATTTCAATGCCGCCAATGAAAATCTTCACAATACGCTGTGGACAGACGAAAAAGCTCAACAACATTTTTTCAGTTTATGGAAAACGCTTTCTGACAGTCTGCATCAATATCCGGACTCAATGGTGGCTTATGAAATTTTAAATGAAGCCAATTCACCTGATCCTGAAGACTGGAATAAACTCATCAAGAAAACCATTGATGTTATCAGGGCAAATGAACCTCAACGCGTGATTGTGGTAGGAGCTAATGAATGGCAGACTGCACGGGCATTTCCATTTCTTAAAGTGCCGGAAGGAGATAAAAATATCATTCTCAGTTTTCACACCTATGATCCGTTGATGTTCACGCATTATAAAGCATCATGGACCGGATTCAGTATGTTCAACGGGAAAGTGCAATATCCGGGACAAGTGATCAGTAAAGCGGATTATGATAAATTTTTTCCGCTTGTTAAACATGACGGTATCATTTCCATCAAAGAAGGATTGAAAATTTACAATGCCCAAAAGCTGGAAGAGCGCATGAAACCAGCCATTCAGAAAGCATCTGAACTTAAGTTGCAATTGTACTGCGGTGAATTTGGTTGTCTTCCTACGGTTGACCGTTCACAACGGCTGCAATACTACACAGACATTACCAATATTTTTCAGGCAAACAATATTGCTTATTGCAGTTGGGATTATAAAGGTTTATTCGGTATCAGAAAATGGGATGGTGAAAAAAATATCAATATTTCCACTGACAGTGAATTGATCAATATTCTTACCGGAAAAGCGATTAACTAATTATTCGCCGATTATTTTCACCAATACTCGTTTTTGGCGTTTACCGTCAAATTCACCGTAGAATATTTGTTCCCAAGGACCAAAGTCTAATTTGCCTTTGGTAATGGCAACTACCACTTCACGTCCCATGACGGTCCGTTTCAGGTGGGCATCAGCATTGTCTTCAAACCCATTATGATGATATTGGGAATACGGTTTTTCGGGTGCAAGTTTTTCAAGCCACACTTCAAAGTCATGATGCAAGCCGGATTCATCATCATTGATAAAAACGCTTGCAGTTATATGCATGGCATTGCATAATAAAAGTCCTTCTTTGATACCGCTTTCATGAAGACATTTTTCTATTTCCGGAGTGATGTTGATGAACTCCCTTCGAGATTTAATATCAAACCAAAGTTCTTTTCTGTAGGATTTCATTAGATCAGTTTTTATGAAATATAATCAGTGTAAACATTGGAAATACCTTCTTCGAGTTTAATTTTTTCTTTCCATCCGAGTGCATGAAGTTTAGTCACATCAAGAAGTTTCTGACGTGTACCGTCCGGTTTGTCAGTGTTCCAGAGCAATTCACCCTTGTAACCAACAATTTTTTTAACTAAAGAAGCAAGTTCGGTGATAGTCTGATCTACACCAGTACCGATATTAATATGTGTATTTCTAATTTCATTGACTTTCCTTTCAGAAAGATTATTAAAATCAACATTCTCCATCAGGAATACACAGGCATCTGCAAGATCATCCGAATGCAGAAACTCACGTCGCGGTGTACCTGTTCCCCACAATTCAATGGAGGCATTTTGTCTGACACCAAACTTATGCAATACAGCCAATATACTTTCTTCGGAACTATGTCCGTTAATATCTTCAACAGGGCGTTTAGTCAGATCCTTACGGATACTCTCAAAATCCTGATTCATCAGGCATTTGCCAAGATGCATTTTGCGAATCATGGCAGGTAGAACATGAGATTTTTCCAGATCAAAATTATCATGTGGTCCATACAGGTTGGTAGGCATCACCGAAATAAAATTGGTGCCGTACTGAATATTATAACTTTCACAAAGCTTAATGCCGGCTATCTTAGCAATAGCATAAGGTTCATTGGTATATTCCAACTCTCCTGTCAACAGGTAATCTTCCTTCATCGGTTGCGGGCAAGCTGCGGGATAAATGCACGAACTACCCAGAAATAATAGCTTCTTCACCTGATGCACAGAACATTGATGTATGATATTATTCTGCATTTGAATATTTTCATAGATAAACTGTGCACGGTACGTATTGTTGGCTACTATCCCTCCTACCTTGGCAGCAGCCATAAAAACATATTCAGGTTTTTCTTTTGCGAAAAAATCCATAACCACCTGTTGATTGATGAGATCATATTGAGGCCATGGTGTGAACACAAAATTAGTATACCCCTTTTTTCTCAGGTTTCGAACAATCGCACTACCAACAAGTCCGGTGTCACCGGCAACATATATTCGAGATGTTTTTTCCATTTATTCAAAATAATTCTTGACTTTGAACCCACCGTCTTTCAGGTATTTATCTTTCTGCATCAGCCGGAGATCGCCTTCAACCATTTCAGAGATCATTTCATCCAGTGTATATTCCGGTTTCCAATTTAAATCTTTATTGGCTTTGCTTGCATCTCCTATCAGCAGATCCACTTCTGTCGGACGAAAATAGGCAGGATCAACTTCAACAACAACATCACCCGGTTTCAGATTGGAATCAACCAATTTATTAGTTGATGCAATACTTTTAATAATGCCTTTTTCTTCTTTTTCTTTACCAATAAATTCGAGATTCAAGCCAATATACTGAAATGCTTTTTGAAGGAATTCCCTAACCTCAGTAGTTATTCCGGTTGCAATGACAAAATCATCCGGTTTTTCATGTTGTAAGATCAAATGCATTGCTTTGACATAATCTTTAGCATGTCCCCAGTCACGTTTAGCAGAAAGGTTTCCAAGAAATATTTTTTTCTGCATACCGAAAGCAATGCGGGCAACAGCGAGCGTAATTTTTCGGGTAACAAAGGTTTCTCCACGCACCGGTGATTCATGATTGAAAAGGATTCCATTGGATGCAAATATATTGTACGCCTCACGATAATTAACCGTGATCCAGTAGGCATAGAGTTTGGCGACTGCATAGGGGCTACGGGGATAAAAGGGTGTTTTCTCATTTTGTGGGACTTCCTGAACAAGCCCATACAACTCGGATGTAGACGCCTGATAAAATCTGGTTTTAGAAGTCAGACCCAGCAAACGGATAGCTTCCAGAATACGTAAAGTACCTGTTGCATCCGAATTGGCGGTATATTCAGGAGTATCAAAACTCACCTTCACATGACTCTGTGCAGCCAGATTATAAATTTCGTCGGGCTGTGTTTCCTGTATGATTCGAATAAGATTGGTCGAATCAGTGAGGTCACCGTAATGTAAAATAAAATGCCTGTTTTCAATGTGTGGATCCAAATATAAATGATCAATACGATCGGTATTTAGTAAGGATGAACGGCGTTTGATACCGTGAACAATATATCCTTTTTTCAACAAATATTCAGCAAGATAAGCGCCATCCTGACCTGTAACACCTGTTATCAATGCAACTTTATTCATTTTGCTTGTTTGGTTAAAAATATTAAATCAAATTAAAAATATTTTTTTTACAGAAACAAAGGTAAATATTTTATTTGATCTTTTATTCTTACTATTTCAATTCTATTTATTGAATCGTTAATCAATAATTCATCAAGGAATCAAAAATTGTTTAAGTAAAAATTCAAATTATTTGCAAATACTTCAAAATAAAACACATTAAACATATATATATAATTATAATATAATTAAATAATTGCACAAAAACAATTTAAAGAATATTAATATATCTATCATTTGATTACTTGTATTATTTCATTAAAATAATCAATAATTCTTACTCATTTCAAAAAAAATCATTTAACTATTTCTTTATTAAAAAAAAAAGAGGAAATTTGCAGCGGATTTCAAAAAATAAAAAAAAATAAGATTATGATAACTTACAAAGAATTAGGACTTGTTAATTCGAAAGAATTATTCCAGAAAGCAGTAAAAGGCGGATATGCCATTCCTGCATTTAACTTTAATAACCTTGAACAATTGCAGGCAATCATCGGTGCATGTGTTGAAACCAAATCACCTGTGATTTTACAGGTTTCAAGCGGTGCCCGCAAATATGCAAACCAAACGCTCTTGCAATACCTTGCACAGGGTGCCGTTCAGTATGCAAAAGAATTAGGTTATGCTATCCCGATCGTACTTCATTTGGATCATGGCGATACATTTGAATTATGCAAATCATGTATTGAGTTTGGTTTCTCATCTGTAATGATTGATGGATCTCATCATTCATATGATAAAAATGTTGAACTGACCAAACAGGTAGTTGAATACGCACACCAACATGGTGTTACCGTTGAAGGTGAACTGGGCGTTCTTTCAGGGATTGAAGATGATGTGGTAGCTGCACAGTCTGTTTATACTCAACCTGAACAAGTAGAAGATTTCGTGAAAAAAACCGGTGTTGATTCACTGGCAATTTCAATCGGTACTTCACACGGTGCAAATAAATTCAAACCGGAACAATGCACTAAAAATGCAGATGGCGTTCTTATTCCCCCACCTTTGCGTTTTGATATTTTAGAAGAAATTGAAAAAAGAATTCCCGGCTTCCCAATCGTATTACACGGTGCATCCTCTGTTCCTGCTGAACTGGTTCAACTGATCAATTCAAACGGAGGAAAATTAAAAGATGCTGTTGGTATTCCTGAAGAACAATTACGCAGAGCAGCTAAATCTGCTGTTTGTAAAATCAATATTGACTCAGATGGTCGGCTTGCTATGACTGCTGCCGTTAGAAAAGTATTTGTGGACAGTCCTGCAGAATTTGACCCAAGAAAATATTTAGGTCCTGCTCGTGATTCTCTGAAACAGCTTTACAAACATAAAATTGTGAATGTACTTGGTAGTATCGACAAAGCATAACACATAAATTTTCTTATCCAAAAGCTGTTACATTCTGTAACAGCTTTTTTTATGTTCAATTACTGTATCTGTTTTTTAATAGATTCTCATCATGTTAAAAATCAGTGCCGGATTTAACTACAACCTCATTAGGTTGCACATCATTGCTAACTCCACAAAATTAATTCCTGATAAATATCATGTTTATTTTAAATGATAAAACAGAATAAACAGTAAAATTTGTTGTAATTTTGTATCGGGTAAAAATAATATGCTGAAAAAAATATTTTATATTATTACAGCAACGTTATTGCTGGTGGGAACTACCGGAGTTATTCTGACAGAACATTTTTGTCATAATCAACGGGTGGAAATTTCAATCAACAAAACGATCCGTAATTGTTGCGGTAAAACATGTAAGCATTGTCATACTGTTTCGCATTATGTGAAGATAGCCGATCAATTTACGTTAACCCATTTTCATTTTTATAAAATTAAGTTCTCACATACCTTATTATCTTTTATTACCAGTCATTCCGTTCTTCCGCAAACCTTCTTTGTAAATGAGAGGGTTTCTTATTCGTCTTCTTCACCACCTAGATTTCAAAACAAATTATACTCCTTTTTCCTAAATTTTCGTTTGTGATTTTAAATAAATAATCAGAATTAATCTATTATTTATTTAAACTTATTTTCAATGAAAAATTTATTTATTGCCTTATGGGCGGTGATGATCTCACTGCAATGCTTGGCGCAGAAAACCTTGACCGGCTTTGTATATGAGATGGATTCACATGGCATAAAATCCGGACTCCCGTCTGCTTCAATCAGTTGGACAGGAACATCGTTGTTTGCTTCAACTGATATGAAAGGTTGGTTTACAATCAATAAACCGGCAGATGAAAAGAGAATGCTGGTTGTAAGTTATATCGGATATAAAAAAGATACGCTGAGTGTACCTGCCTCAGCAGATACACTTGAAATACAGCTGAAACTTGACAGAATACTCAAAGAAGTTGTTGTTCAAGGGGTGATTAGAGGTAGTTATCTTTCCAGGATAAGTCCAATCCTGACTAATGTTATTACTTCTAATGAACTAAAAAAAGCTGCATGCTGCAACCTGTCCGAAAGCTTTGAGACGAACCCGTCAGTGGATGTGAACTACACTGATGCTGTTTCCGGGATCAAACAGATCATGCTGCTGGGACTTAGCGGGAGCTATGTGCAGATGATGATTGATAACCTGCCATCTTATCGTGGAATCTCTGCAAACTATGGTTTGGAATATATTCCAGGTCCCTGGATGCAATCAATCCAGGTATCCAAAGGAGCATCTAATGTAGTTAACGGTTTTGAATCTATTACCGGGCAGATCAATACAGAACTAAAAAAACCTGAAGGAGAAGAAAAATTTCAAATCAACCTGTATGAAAATGATCTGGCAAAAACAGAGGTGAATGTCCATAAAACATTAAAAGTGAATGAACGCTGGAAGACTATCCTGTTAGCACATGCTGATTATAATGATTATCAAGTTGATCATAACAAAGATGGGTTCCTGGATATCCCGTTGGCAAAAGGATATAATTTCGAAAACCAGTGGGTTCGCACAGATACATTGGGAAATATCACCCATGCCGGTTTTGGCGCACTATACGAAGAACGCCTGGGAGGACAGAAAGGCGTTTCAAAGGATCAGCCGCATGACTCCTTACATCCTTATGGTATAAGCATTACCAATAAAAGATACCGGGCAAACCTGAAGCAGGGATATCTTTTCAGGAATGCCGCAGATGCGAGCATCGCATTGATGACGAATGTATCCTATCACAGTCAGGATGCGTATTTTGGTTTGAACAGTTATGCTGGTATACAAAAGAGCTACTATGGAAACCTTGTTTATCAATCTATCTTTTCCAATACCTTGCATAAATACAGCACCGGATTGAGTTTCATGTATGATGATTATTCGGAAAAGTTAAATGACAGTGTGTTTAAAAAGTCTGAAGTCATCCCGGGCGCTTATTTTCAGTATACGTATACAAAACTGGATAAACTGACTCTTATTGCGGGTATCAGAGCTGATTATCATAATTTGTACGGGTTGTTTTTTACACCGCGTGTACACCTGAAATACAATCTAAACAAGAATAATATCCTACGTGCTTCTGCCGGTAAAGGGTACAGGACACCTAACATGATTTCGGAAAACTTGATGCTGCTGGAAAGCTCAAGAAAACTGATGTTCACAGGAAATGTTCAGCAAGAAAAAGCATGGAACTATGGGATAAACTATTCGAGATACATGAAAGTGTTTCGGCGGGAAATGAATATTACCATAGATGCTTACAGAACGGATTTCCAGGAACAGATGATCGTTAATCTGGATGAAGATCCACGATATGCATTTATCAGCAACCTTGAAGGTCGTTCGTTTGCCAATGTGGCACAGGTTGAAATACGGTATGAACTGATCAAACATCTTGATCTGGTTGCAGCATTCAGGATCAATGATGTGCATGTCACCGAGAATGATCAGTTGAGAACCAAACCATTTGTCAGTAAATACAAAGGGTTGATCAACCTTTCCTACAAGACCTCAAACCGTAAGTGGCAGTTTGATTTTACATCTCAGTTTAACGGGGCAAGCCGTTTGCCGGAATCTTCCGAAATGCCGAAAAAGTATCGTCAACCGTCTTATTCCCCTGAATATACCATTTTGTTTGCACAGATATCCAGGTATTTCAAGCACTGGAATATTTATGCTGGATGTGAAAATATCACTGACTTTGTTCAGAAAAATCCTATCGTTGCCGCTGATAACCCGTTTGGCTCAAACTTTGATGCCTCCATGGTATGGGGTCCTGTCATCGGAAGAAAATTCTATGCAGGAATACGTTATACAATAAAATAATAATTAACCATAAAAACAGATTAATCATGAAAAATATCAAAATTAAATTTAAAGCACTCTTTTTCTTAGCTGCTATTTTTATAAGTGTTTCAGCTTATAGTCAATCTGCAATTAAGCAAATAAAGATTAAGTCGGACTTTGATTCTCCTCATTGTAAAAACCGGATTGAAGATAATATTTCAATGGAAAAAGGAGTTAAAAAAGTGGTAGCTGATTTAGCAACACATACTATTATAATTGATTTTCAGAATGACAAAAACAGTGCCGAGGCGTTGGTTAAAGTGATCAGGAAGTTAGGATATGAAGCTGCTGTTATTACAGAAGAAGAGACCAAAACACCGAAACACAAGAAGTGACCGGCAATATTGCATCCTCAATTCATATAAAGGGAATCTGATTATTTATTAAATATAAATGAGTTGTAGGATTCAATTTGGGTTTTTCACTAATGGATTGTTTTTATTAATCATATTCAATAATATCAAATGTATATTATTGAATATGATTATCTTTTAAGTAAATACAATACGAAAATGCAGGTGTGTCAGTATTTGTAGGCAAGTCCGTTTGTTCGGATAAATGCCATTCATTAAAATTTATTTCAGGGAAAAACGTATCAGCATCCGAAACGGAAAGATGTACTTTTGTTAAATATAATTTGTTGGATAACGGCAAAAACTGGTTGTATATCATTCCACCGCCGATGATAAAATTTTCTTTTTCGTCTTCCATTTTGGTAATGGCTTCTTCAATGGAGTAAGCCATTTCGCAACCTTCAAAGCTATCTGACGTATTATCTGAAATGACAATATTTTTTCTGTTAGGTAAAGGACCTTTGGGCAACGAGAAGAAAGTTTTTTTCCCCATGATCACCGAATGTCCTGAAGTAATTTTCTTAAACCGTTTCAGATCATCCGGCAAATGAAACAGAAGTTGGTTGTTCTTTCCAATCGCCCAGTTATCAGCTACTGCCACGATGATTGAAATATTTTTTCGGGGAATATGATTCATTCGAAATTTGAAATTAATCTAAACTGAGATAGCACCTTTGATATGCGGATGAGGATCATAATTTTCGAGTGTAAAATCTTCAAATTTAAATTCAAAAATATTTTTCACTTTCGGATTCAACTTCAAAACAGGCAGTTGACGGGGCTCACGTGACAACTGGAGTTTGCATTGTTCAATATGATTCTGATAGATATGTGCATCTCCAAGTGTATGAACGAATTCACCGGGCTGCAATCCTGTAACCTGAGCCATCATCATGGTTAGCATCGCATAGGATGCAATATTAAAAGGGATTCCGAGAAAGATATCACAACTACGTTGATACAGCTGGCAGGATAATTTCCCTTGAGCCACCCAAAACTGAAACATCACATGACAAGGCGGTAGAGCCATGTTATCCAGATCACCCACATTCCAAGCGCTTACGATGTGTCTGCGTGAATCCGGATTTGTTTTAATACTTTCAACAACATTGGTAATCTGATCTATTTGACTTCCATTGGAAGCAGTCCATTTACGCCATTGATATCCATACACATTACCTAAATTACCATCTGCATCAGCCCATTCATCCCAAATGGTTACTTTGTTATCATTTAAAAATTTAATATTTGTGTCCCCATTTAAAAACCAGATTAGTTCATAAATGATTGAACGCAGATGCAATTTTTTTGTAGTTAAAAGCGGGAACCCTTCAATGAGATTGAATCTCATCTGGTAGCCGAAAGTACTCAAGGTGCCTGTTCCGGTTCTGTCTTGTTTATGAATTCCATTCTTCAAAACATGGTCAAGCAAATCAAGATATTGTTTCATGTATCTATCAGCAATATTCTGGAATTATTTTTTCTTTTTTCTCCGGTTGATCTCATCACGAATCAGAGATGCCTTTTCATAGTTTTCTTCTTCAACAGCAGTATCAAGCATTTTATTCAGTTCTGTCAATGAATACGATTTAAATTCAGCAACTTCTTTTGGTTCTTTTTTTATTTTGGTAGTAACATGTTCTTCTTTTTCCTGGTTTTCATTTTCTATAATTATTCCGGCGCTTTCCATGATCGAACGATAGGTATAGATGGGACATTGAAAACGGACGGCCAAAGCAACAGCATCTGATGTGCGCGAATCAATTTCACAGGTCTCCTCTTCTTCTGATTTCATACAGATCAGTTTTGAAAAAAATATTCCTTCCGTATATTTATCTATAATAACTTCTTTAATTGAAATACCAAACTGATTGGCAAAATTAACAAAGAGGTCATGTGTTAATGGACGCGACGATTTCATTTTTTCAATGGCGATCGCAATGGCCTGCGCTTCAAATGCGCCAATAATGATAGGTAATCTTTTTTTCCCGGATGCTTCACCCATAATCAATGCATATGCACCTGATTGGGCCTGACTGTAAGATATGGCATAAATTTCTAACTTGATCTTATCTTTATCGTCGGAAAGCATTGAATTGTTTAATTAATTTAATCTACTTTTTTAATTCTTTTTTTATACATTATTTAAACAAAACAATGTTAATGATTCTTTGATTTTTTCAGAGTAAACTTGGGCTCCTCACCTTTCATCAAGCGGATAATATTTTTTTTATGTGTTAATGGAATAATGGCTGCCATTATGATTGAAAAAAGAATAAATAGTTGAGTTGAATTATGATCCCTGAAAATAAAAATCAGAAAAATAGGAAATGCTACGGATGTCAGTATTGATGCAAGAGAAACATAACGTGTTACATATAATATAAATGCATACAAAATGGTCAGGCACAGGACAGCTCTTGGAAAAATTGCAACCAGAACACCTGTCAGTGTAGCAATACCTTTACCACCTTTAAATCCTACATAAATTGGGAAAATATGACCAAGCATAGCAGAAACGCCAAGTAAAATTTTATAATTCTCAAAATAAGCATCAAAAAGATTTTGTCCGAATACATAAACGAGCATAACGGCAATAAAACCTTTCAATGCATCAAAAATCAAAACAGGAATTCCCGCTTTAAATCCAAGAACTCGGATGGTATTAGTTGCACCTGCGTTTTTACTGCCATGCTCACGCACATCAATACCGTAAAAAAATTTCCCGAGCCAAACAGCTGTTGGAATAGAACCTAAAAGATAAGCTGCAATAATTCCGATTACATTTTGCATTTGAATCATTTCCATCAGACTAATTTTTTACAAAATTAATCATAAAGTATGAATATTTGATAAATCTTCAAATAAATATTAAACAGGTTTTACACAAAAATTTATTTTGTTTTTCTGGTCAATTTAAGTGAAAGAAGATTCATCGGGTTAGAACCAATTCCTTCAACATTTTTTTGAACAAATCGTAATACCTGATCATAATAAAGAGGAACAACAACAGCTTCATCCATGATCATTTGATCCATTTGCTCATACAATCTATTTCTGGCAGAATCATTCACTTCCCGTAATGATTTTTCATACAACAAATCATACTCGGTATTAAAAAAATGTGTATAGTTGGGACCATAAGGACAAAAATTTTTGCTGTAAAACATGGTCAGATAACTTTCCGCATCAGGATAATCAGCTATCCAGGATCCCCTGAAAAAATTGGCTTTTGATTTGGCAATCATTTCCCGTAATGTAGCCGGAGGATTTACATCAATGTTGATCTTAAAACCTAAATCATTTAACTGTTGTTGAACGAATTTACATAAATCAAGATAAGATGCATTGGTTGAAAGTGTAATTTCAGGTAACCCATCGCCATTCGGATAACCTGCTTCTGCAAGTAGATCTTTGGCTTTTTCAGGATTAAATCCATATCCTTTCACCCGGGATGATTCAAAACAGGTTAACCCTTTAGGCAAAAATCCTTTATTCGCTGGCATTCCTATATTATTCCGTAAGTACTTCATCATCTTCTTCCTGTCAAATCCCATGTTGATCGCTTGTCTGATTTTTTTATTTTTTAACGGATTTCCATTGGTTCGATTTAATTGTTCATCCACCATAAAACCAAGGTATTCTGTATTGAGATACGATTGCGTAAGCATTTTGAAGCGCGAACGATACTTTGGATTTAACTCTCCGTTTTTAGTTAATAATTCATTGATATAGCCCGCATCCACACCGGAAAGAAAATCAAAATTTCCTTTAACAAATTCAAGAAAGGCAGTTTCTTTATCCACGATGAAAGATACGGAAACAGCTTTCAGGTAGGGAAGCC
>CAYVNP010000064.1:0-924 GCA_964452905.1 uncultured Bacteroidales bacterium | reverse complement strand
ATTATTCACTTTTTCAAAATAATCCTCATTCTTAACCATGATCAATTTTAATCCTTCTTTCCACATTTTCAATTTGAAAGGTCCGGTTCCTACCGGATGATTCCGAAATTCCTTTCCAACATGTTCAACAATTTTTTTGGGAACAACTGAACAGTACTTCATTGTTAAAATTCCAAGGAAAGGAGGATATGATTGTTTTAGTTTTATCTCTAAAGTGGAATCATTCAGGGCATTGAAAGCATAGGATTCATCGGCATTTTGTAACACATAATTAAAAATCCATGCACCGGGTGATGCTACTTTTTTATCAACGACCCTGTTGAAACTATATACAAAATCATTGGCAGTAACAACTCTTTCCTTTTTACCGGTAAATAAAGGATGTTCAATAAATAAAATATCCTTTCGTAAATGAAATGTATACACAGTAGCATCATTCGAAATAGTCCACGACTTGGCTATACACGGTTGAATATGCAAACTATCATCTAATTCCACCAGTCCGTTATAAAGTTGATTACACACCCATATATTTGACTGGTCTTTTGCAAATGCAGGATCCAATGAAGTAATTCCGGCAGATTCATTATACCTAAACACTTCGGCTTTATTCTGTTTCTGACGATGAATACAAGAAAAACAAAATAAACTGATAAAAATTAAAAATATATTTATTTTAAATGAATATATCATACTTGAGGATGACAACAAACGTACATGAAAAATTTCAAATACACAAAAAGATCAAAATTATCTGTCCTTTATTGTAAATCGGATGGATGCATTATTAACAAAATTCAGAATTTATCAACAAAATCAGGTGTTTTAAAAGTAATTTGTCGAACAGAAAATATTTTTAATTTATTTTTGTAATCATTACTGATGCGTTAATATTTCACTGTTACTAAATAAGTTAAGTTGTTC
>CAYVNP010000063.1:13224-21723 GCA_964452905.1 uncultured Bacteroidales bacterium | reverse complement strand
TGATTTTATTATACTTTTGAAAGATTAAACATTTTTTAACGCATCACTACTAATAAAAATTTAATATTAACTGAAGTTTCTAAAATTACTATTGTAGAAAATAATATTGATCAAAATGAATATTATAAACTTTTTAAAAAAGCAAAATCAATTGATTTAGATAATAATAAAATTATATGGGAATAGATAAAATACCTCTACTGCCAAACATTAGAAATTTGTACAAGAATTAAAAAACCAATCAATCCAAAACATATTTAAAAAACTCTGACAATATTTCAGAAATTTTTCCGTTTTAAAGCACAAAAAATATTTGGTATATTTTTTGTTAATTTGCAATCGTTTTTTTTCAAACAATAAATTTAATTTATTATGACAGGAACTACAGATATCAAAGAACTCAATGAGCTTATTCAAAAAGAAAGCGCATTTGTTGATATGATCCAGATGGAAATGGGTAAAGTCATTGTCGGACAAAAACACATGGTTGAAAGTCTGATGATCGGATTACTTTCAAATGGACATATTTTACTCGAAGGTGTTCCAGGGCTGGCAAAAACACTTGCCATCCATTCATTGGCAAACACCATTAAAGCCAAATTCAGCCGGATCCAGTTCACGCCCGATCTGTTGCCGGCTGACTTGATCGGCACCATGATCTTCAGTCAGAAGAAAGAAGAATTTGAAGTCCGTAAAGGACCCATTTTTTCCAACTTCATCCTGGCAGATGAAATCAACCGTTCACCGGCAAAAGTTCAAAGTGCATTGCTGGAAGCCATGCAGGAACGACAAGTTACTATCGGCGCACATACGTATAAACTGGAAGAACCCTTTTTAGTTCTTGCTACACAAAACCCGATTGAACAGGAAGGAACGTATCCTCTGCCCGAAGCGCAGGTTGACCGTTTCATGCTGAAAGTAGTCATTGATTATCCGAATAAATCAGATGAAAAATTAATCCTTCGTCAAAACATTTCTTCAACCTATCCTTCGGTGAATGCCATTCTCAGCACGGAAGATATCATCAAAGCACGGAATGTAGTTCGTCAGGTTTATATTGATGAAAAAATTGAAACTTATATAACTGATTTGGTTTTTGCAACTCGTTTTCCATCGGATTACAAACTGGAAAAATTCAAGTTGCTGATTAATTATGGTGCATCACCACGTGCGAGTATCAATCTGGCGCTCGCTGCCAAAGCTTATGCATTCATCAAACGAAGAGGTTATGTGATCCCCGAAGATATCCGAGCCGTTTGTTATGATGTGCTGCGTCACAGGATTGGCTTGTCATACGAGGCAGAAGCTGAAAACATTAAACCCGAAGATATCATCAGTGAAATACTCAATACGGTTGAAGTGCCATAAGAAAGTGAAAAGGGAAAAGTTATAAGTAAAAAGTCAAAAGTTAAATACCCTTTTTAAAAATAACTTATTCTCAATAAAACCAGAAACAAATAACTTTAAATTTAAAACTGATAACTGTTTACTATTAACTGATAACTGATCGAACCATGGAAACATCCGAACTTTTAAAAAAGGTCAGGAAAATTGAGATAAAGACAAGGGGATTATCAAACCAGATATTCTCGGGTCATTATCACAGTGTTTTCAAAGGAAAAGGAATGGCTTTCAGTGAGGTGCGCGAATACCAATACGGTGATGACATTCGTTCGATAGACTGGAATGTGACCGCACGTTTTCATAATCCGTATGTCAAGATTTTTGAAGAAGAACGCGAACTGACAATCATTCTTCTGATTGATGTCAGCGGTTCCAACGACTTTGGTACAAAAAAATTATTAAAACGAGAACTCATCACTGAACTGGCTGCTGTGCTTGCTTTCTCAGCTATTCAGAACAATGACAAAGTAGGTGTGATCTTTTTCAGCGACAAGATTGAAAAATTCATTTCTCCCAAAAAAGGGCGCTCACATATCTTACGCATCATACGTGAACTGATAAATTTCAAACCTGAAAGCAATAAAACAAAGATCGAAGAAGGGCTGAAATATTTTACCCATGTGATCAATAAACGATGTACTGCCTTTGTCATTTCTGATTTTATGGATAATGATTTTGAAAATGCCATCCGTATTGCAAATAAAAAACATGACCTGATTGCCCTAAGAATCTTTGATCCAAGAGAAACAGTTTTGCCTAAGATTGGATTATTAAAAGTGAAAGACCCTGAAACAGGACAAATAATAAGAGTGGATTCATCAAGTAAGTTGACGAGAGAAAACTATACAAATTGGTGGTTGGAAAAAAATAAATACCTGAATAATATTTTTCTGAAAGCCGGTGTAGATGCAGTAAATATCAACACGTCTGAAGACTATATTAAACCTTTAGTAAATCTGTTTAAAAAACGCGAAGCACGACATTGAAAATTAAAATTTATTTTAAAAAATGTTTAAGAACCTAATAAATTTTCTAAAAATATTTATTATTACTAAATGGAGAATCACCCTGAGTGTGCCTGCCCGCCAACCAGCGTGGTCGAAGGGTAAACAATATATTATCCTTACATTCTTCGACAGGCTCAGAATGACATCCACCTTTATTCTTTTTTATCTTTTATTAATTTCTATTTTTTCTTTAACTCCTTGGCTTCACTCCGAAGCTCAAGAGATTCAAGCAGTTTCATCAGTTGATAAAACGTCCATGTTGATCGGGGATGAACTGAAACTTAGTTTAAAAGTAACGGCTCCTTCATCTGCAAAAATTATCTGGCCAGTCTTTCAAGACACGATCACTCAAAATATTGAAATTCTTTCCAAGGCAAGAATTGATACTGTTTTTTCACAGAACAAAAAACAAATTACAATTTCTCAATTATTCTCTGTTACATCCTTTGATTCTAATGCTGTTACCATTCCGCCCATTCGTTTTATTTATGGAAAAATAAATGATTCCACACCTTTATATGCTGAAACAAAACCGATCCTGATTGAAATTAAATTGCCTGCTATTGATACGACCAAAGCCATCAAAGATATTAAAGAGCCCCTTTCTGTTCCATTGACTTTTAAAGAAATTGCTCCATGGATTGGCGCTGCCATTGTTCTTGCAACTGCAATTTATTTCGGTATCTTTTATTACAGGCGAAGAAAAAAATCCGAACCACTTTTTAAATCTGTCAAGCCCAAAATCCCTGCCCATGAAATTGCATTAAAGGCATTGGAAAACCTGAGACAAAAAAAACTCTGGCAAAACAATCGTGTTAAAGAATTTTACACAGAGTTGACTGACATTATAAGAAATTATATTGAAGACAGATTCAATATTCGTGCATTGGAAATGACAACAGATGAAATCATAGAATCATTTAAACAGTCTGATATTTCTAATGATTCAAAACAAAAACTGAAACAAATGCTTGAGTTGGCCGACATGGTTAAGTTTGCCAAAGAACAACCGCTTCCTGCCGAGAACGAACAAAGTTTCAATCATGCGCTGGATTATATTAAAAGTACCATTGTTGAATTAAAAGCGGATGATCATGTTTGACCTGACACAACATATTGAATTTGCTCAACCGCAATTTTTGTTTTTGTTGTTGCTGCTACCATTGATGGTCGCATGGTATTGGTATAACCATCAAAAAATGCAACCCGAAATAAATGTTTCAACAACCGAACATTTTTCATTAAACAAAAAAACAAAAAAACAAATCTTATTCCATCTTCTTTTTGTTTTACGTATGCTTGTCATCGGCTTGCTGATCATTGTTCTGGCACGCCCTCAATCAAGTAAAAGCAGTGAAGACCTTTCCATTGAAGGCATTGACATTGTTCTGACCATTGATATTTCACAAACCATGCAGGCAGAGGACTTCAGACCGAATCGTCTGGAAGCAGCTAAAGACGTGGCATCACAATTTATTGACAAAAGACCGAACGATCGTATAGGTCTGGTTGTTTTTTCTGGTAGAAGTTTCACTCAATGCCCGTTGACCATTGATCATGCTGTATTAAAAAATCTTTTTAAAGGTGTAAAAACAGGAATGATTGATGACGAACGAACAGCGATCGGTAGTGGACTGGGAACATCTATCAGCCGCATCAAAGACAGCAAAGCGATCAGTAAAGTGATCATCTTGTTAACGGACGGCATGAATAATACCGGCGAATTAGACCCTTTGACAGCAGCCGAAATGGCAAAAGTATTTGGCATTCGTATTTACACGATCGGTGTTGGTACTTATGGCGAAGCGCCATTCCCGGTGCCTACTCCTTTTGGAATTCAATACCAGAATATTAAAGTTGAAATTGATGAACCACTTTTAAAACAAATTGCCAATAATACCAATGGTAAATATTTCAGAGCGACCGATAAAAAACAACTGGAGAATATTTATACCGAAATTGACAAACTTGAAAAATCAAAAATTGATGTATTAAGATATAGCCATAAAAAAGAAGAATTTCTTTTCTGGGCTTTACTGGCAGGTGTTTTATTTTTATTGGAAATAATTTTAAAAAATACAGTTTTTCGTTCAATACCCTAATATAGTTAAGAAAATTTAATATAAAATGATTCGGTTCCAACACATATATTTCTTATACGGTTTCCTTCTGATTCCAATACTTATTATTATTTTCTGGATAATGATGAGATGGAAAAAGAAAGCCATAAAACTTTTTGGAGATATGGAAATGATGGAACAACTAATTCCAGATATGTCACCGGTGCGAAGCATTATTAAATTTTCTCTTTTGATGTTAGCATATATTTTCCTGATCATTGGTCTTGCTAATCCACAAATTGGTTCCAAACTTGAAAAGATGCAGAGAAAAGGTATTTCACTGATTGTTGCTTTGGATATTTCTAATAGTATGCTTGCTGAAGATATAAAACCAAACCGGCTGGAAGCATCTAAATATGCCCTATCACGGTTGATTGACAATCTGGGTGAAAATAAAATCGGTATCATTGTCTTTGCCGGTAAGGCATATACCCAACTGCCCATAACAACAGATATGAATGCTGCCAGATTATTTGCCGCCACCATCAATCCCGGAATAATTTCCGAACAAGGAACAGCCATTGGTTCATCCATTGAACAAGCCATCAACACATTTGAATTAGACAAAGTAAAGGAGAATAAAGCGATCATCATTATTTCGGATGGTGAGAATCATGAAGACAATGCGGTGGATGCTGCAAAAGCTGCAGCTGACAAGGGAATTACTATTTACACCATCGGCATCGGTTCACCTGAAGGTGCGCCCATACCGTCAGGGAACGGAAAATTTAAAAGTGATCATGAAGGAAATACAGTCATGACAAAATTAAATGAAACACTTTTACAACAAATAGCTGCTGGAGGGAAAGGAAAATATATTAGAGCCAGTAATACGAATTTTGGTCTGAAAAAAATTTATGAAGAGATAGAAAAAATTCAAAAGACAGAATTTGAGAGTAAAATATTTTCCGATTATGAAAGCAGATTCCAGTATTTTATCGGATTTAGTTTGCTCTTGCTGTTGCTTGAGTTCATCTTGTTTGAACGAAAAAGTAAATGGACAAAAAATTTAAAATTATTCAATTAAAAATTAATACTGTTGAAAGAATAAAAATACCATTCTTAGAAACATGAAAAAATTATTATTCATATTATTGATTCTAACAACAATAACCGCTTTTGCTCAAAGTCCTGAAAAGCTTGCCAGAAAAGGGAATAAGCTATATAAAGAAAAAAAGTACAAAGAAGCGCAGGTTGAGTATTCCAAGTCTCTTGAGAAAAATCCGGATTATACCAAAGGCATTTTTAATCTTGGTGATGCATTTTACCGTCAACAAAATTATGAAGAAGCTCAAAAATATTTCAGAAAATTGACCGAACGAAATGATATTGATAAAGAAACTAAATCCAAAGCATATCATAATCTCGGTAATACTTTGTTGCAACAGCAAAAATACGAGGAGAGCATTGATGCATACAAAAATGCTTTAAAAAACAAACCGGATGACAAGGATAGTAAATACAACCTTGCCTATGCCATGAAAAAAATTGTACAACAAAAACAACAGCAACAAAATCAGAACAAAAATCAAAACAAACAGGATCAAAAGGATCAACAAAAACAACAACAAAAGAATCAGCAGAATAAAGATCAACAGAATAAAAAAGATAAAGACAATAAAAATAGTCAGGGCAAACAGAATAAAGAGCAAGAGAAAAAAGAAGAACAACAGCAAAATAAAAAACCTCAGATTTCTAAGAAAGACGCAGAACGTATGCTTGAGGCATTAAAAAATGAGGAACAAAAAACAAAAGAAAAACTGGATAAAAAAATTGCAGTCCCTGTCAATCCTCATGTTGAAAAAGATTGGTAATTTTGTTGTTTTAATTTATGCTAAAATAAAGATATTAAATCAAGTTGAATGAATTTAAAAATAAGACATATATTTTTTTTTATCTTTTTGATATTTCTATCAACTGTTTCTGCACAGGTTCGGTTTACTGCTTCATCAAAAGGAACCGTTTCTGTCGGAGAACAATTTGCTCTGACCTATGAAGTAAATGCTGAAGGACAAGGGTTCCGTGCTCCAACGATTAAAGATTTTGACGTATTGTCCGGACCTAATCAATCATCCAGTTCCAACATTCAGATTATGAATGGAAGAACAACTCAGTCCGTTTCGTATACATTTACTTATTATCTGCGTGCAACCAAAGAAGGAAAATTTACCTTGTCTCCCGCTTCTATAAAGGTGAATGGAAAAAATATTGAATCCAATCCTATTGTGATCAATGTTGTAAAAGGAAATGCTCCTGCTGCACAGCAACCGAAAGGACAAGGCGGACAGCAAGCTGCTCAAGGTGTTTCAGGCGATGATATTTTTGTTAAAGCTATCATTGATAAACCCTATCCTTTTCTTGGTGAACAAGTGACTGTCACTTACAGATTATATTTTAAGATCAGTGTCACCAATGTGAACATTGCAAAACAACCGTCTAATGCAGGTTTCTGGTCGCAAGTGCTGGAAACTCTCAATCAACAATCCCGCCAGTCCGTAGAAGTTATTAATGGAGTAAAATACAATGTCGTTGATTTGCAAAAGACAGCCATGTTCCCTCAAAAAAATGGAAAGCTGACTCTTGACCCATTGGAGGTTGAATGTATTGTCAGGGTCCGTACAAAACAAAATTCAAATGATTTTTTCAATGACCCTTTTTTCAATAATTTTTTCGATTCTTATTCAAATGTTAAAAAAATTGTCAAATCAAATGCTGTCGTTATTGATGTAAATCCATTGCCATCTTCCGGAAAACCTGCTGATTTTGGAGGGTCTGTTGGTGTATTCACACTTAAATCAGACTTAGATAAAACCAATCTAAAAGTAAATGATGCCATAAATCTGAAAATTTCAATTTCAGGAACTGGAAATATTAAACTGATAGAAGAACCTACTATTGCATTTCCACCGGACATTGAAAAATACAGCAACAAAAGCAATAACAATATCAATACTGCCGGTGGCATCATTTCCGGAAAAAAAACATTTGAATACTTATTAATTCCACGTTCAGCAGGTATATTTAAAATACCTTCATATGTTTTTAATTATTTTGATCCTGTCAGTAAAACGTATAAATCGGCATCTACGCCTGAATATACTTTAAATGTTGCAAAAGGAGATGGTAGTGCTTCAACCAATTTGGTCAGTAGTGTCAATCAGGAAGATGTAAAATATATTGGCAGTGACATCCGCTTTATTCAAACGTCTCCCTTTGTACTTCATGCAATCGGATATACTTTTTTTAATTCTCTTTCATTCTATTTATTTCTGTTAATTCCTTTTTTACTTTTTATTCTCTTTTTAATTATCTGGAGAAAAGAATTGAAAAAGCGCAGTAATGCTGCGTTGATGAAACATAGAAAAGCAACACGAGTTGCCCGTAAACGACTGAAAAAAGCGGCTACTCATCTAAAAGAAAATAAGCAGGATTTATTCTATGAAGAAATATCACATGCATTATTCGGATACATGAGTGACAAACTTGTTATTCCACTTTCTGAATTATCCTTAGATACGATTGAACAAAAACTCAATGATAAAAATGTTCAAACCGAACTTATTACACGAATGCTAACTATCCTGAACAGTTGTGAATTTGCCCGTTTTGCACCATCTGCTGTTTCTTCATCTATGCAAACGATGTATGATGATGCCATTGAAATTATTGAAAAAATTGAACATGATTTAAGATAAAAATATGCAAAAAAACCTTCTCATATTAATTGTAATATTTTTTTCATTTACTGCTTTTTCTGATAATACCGAACTTATCGTTAAAGCCAATAAAGCATATTCAGAAAAAAAATTCAGTCAAGCCATTGAATTTTACAGTCAGGTTATTAAAAACAAATCAGAATCATGGGAATTATATTATAATCTTGGTAATGCGTATTTTAAGAATAATGAGATACCGTCAGCTATTTTATATTATGATGGTGTGTTTTATGAATCGAATAAACTCCCGGG
>CAYVNP010000063.1:0-13214 GCA_964452905.1 uncultured Bacteroidales bacterium | reverse complement strand
ATCATGGGAATTATATTATAATCTTGGTAATGCGTATTTTTTTTTTTTTTTGATACCGTCAGCTATTTTATATTATGAAAAAGCATTAAAACTTAATCCAGGCAATGAAGATATTCAATTCAATCTCAAAATTGCAAACACAAAAATTACAGATAAAATAGAAAAGGTGCCGGTTTTATTTTACAAAAGATGGTGGAATAAATTCTTTCACCTTTTTTCAACTGATGGATGGGGCAAATTAACTATCCTATTTTTTATTTCTTTCCTCATTTTAATCTCCATCTATTTTTTTTCAAAAACACTTATCTTACGTAAAATCGGATTCTGGTTAGGAATATTTTTTCTGTTTTTTTCTATTATCTCATTCTCTTTAGGGCTTGAACAATATAATTCATTAAAAACTGAAACTCAGGCAATCGTATTTTCTCCTACCCTGACAGTTAAAAGTGGACCTGACGACACGAACTCTGATCTGTTTGTCATTCACGAAGGAACTAAAGTACGGATTATTGATCATGTCAATAAATGGGTTCGTATTAAAATTGCAGATGGCAGTGATGGATGGGCACCTGAAGACAAATTATTGACCATCTGATTTTTCATATTCTAATATTTCAAATATATAAAAACACGATTCATGAGATCAGCCATTGCCTTCGCTTTTCGGTTGTTATTCAAATTGAATTTTTTTAAAAAAAAATTCTTCGGTTTTTATAAAAACATTTTTTTCCCTCTGACCCTTTTTAAAGGGATTAAAAAAAAATGCATCTATAGAAAAAAAATTTTCTTAGAACTGGAACTTGACGATTGGTTATCTCAGAATATATATTTCCTAAACGAATATGAAGAACCGGAAATTAAATTCATTGAACAATACTTAACGGAAGGAGATTATTTCATTGATATCGGAGCCAATATAGGATTATATTCATTGGTAGCAGCAACCCTTGTAAAGAATAAAGGGAAAGTTTATTCATTTGAACCTTATAACAAAAATTTTAATCGTATTTCAAATCATATTAGAATAAACAGATTGACAAATGTTGTATTGGAAAAGCTTGCTATTGCTGATCTTCCGGGTAAAATAACATTATTTTTAAATGAAAAAGAAAAAAACAACGGGATGGTTTCTGCTTATGCAAATGACTATACTGCCTCAGAAGTTGTTTCGTCTGTTTCAATAGATTCCTATCTGAAAAATGAAAAAAATATTCCGCTTAAATTTATAAAGATTGACATTGAGGGGGGGGAATATCTTGCCCTGAAAGGGATGGAAGAAATACTGAAAGAATATCACCCCGTCTTACTGGTTGAACAAAATCCTGATATAAATGAACAGATACCTTTTTCTCAAAAACAAATAGATGATTATTTAATTAAACTCGGTTATCAGAAAAAATTCCTGAATAAAAATGGGAACCTCCAGAATCAGAGATTTCCGGGGAATAAATCAACAAACAGTATTTTTATTTTTAATCAGGAGCCGAAATGAATTGTTGCTTAATATTTTTGAAGCACCGCTCCTATTATATTTTGACTTTATAAAAAATAATTAAATAATACCATTTAAATGTGTCTATTTGATCATAAAGTCAATCATTTTCGTACCATTCAGATATGCTTGCGCATGATCGCCAATCTGCAAAACATAATTTGATTTTTTTCCTCCTGAAAAAATAAAATCGCCCATTTTAAGGAAAAAAAATTGTGAAGAATATGAAATCATTTTTTGAACAGCAAAATTCATCTCCTCTGCATTCCCTTCCAGAATTATCTTTTCATTTATTTTTAATTGAAATATAACTTGAAATGGATTAATCCATTTTTCCTTGTGAATGAAACTGCCAATGGCAACAGAAAAATCAAAACCAATAGCAATATCCCATGGTTTTTTATTTCTACGACAATCCATCAACACATCATAAGCTGTAAAATTTACTGCAACTGCAATTTCATTAAAATAGGTGTCAGCAAAACGCTCGCTAATATGTCTACCATTTTTGCATAATTTTATCATTAATCCTATTTCACATCGGATATCATTGGTAAATTCAGGTATAAAAAATGGATGATTCTTCCGCAGTATAGACGTTTCAGGCATTAATGATAGAATAGGATTTACCTGTTTTTTATCAAAATTATTCTCTATACAAATAATTTTCATTACTCTGATGATTTTATGATTCAAAGGTAGATAAATTCTTTTATCAACTAATTAATTGATTTTCCTGTTTTTTAAAAAAGCAGACGATTTTAGTCAATCGGATAAAAATTAGAATAAAATTCTAGTTTTCAATTAGAATTTGGATAAAAAAATCAACAAAATCAAAGGTTTTATCAATACTTTTTAAAAAATAAAAAAAAGAAAAGAAAACTATTATTTTAATTTTATTTCGTTAATTTTGTGCTCCTTCAAGGAATTAGAAATTATTATATATAACCTCACAGCAAATTATTAATATTATGGAGAACAAAAAAAAATTCATTACCTGCGATGGTAATTACGCTGCTTCTCATATAGCGTATATGTTTAGTGAAGTGGCAGGCATTTATCCAATCACACCTTCCTCCAATATGGCGGAAAACGTGGATGAATGGGCGGCTAACGGTCGAAAAAATATTTTCGGTCAAACAGTCAGATTAGAAGAAATGCAATCCGAAGCAGGCGCAGCTGGCGTTGTACACGGCGCTTTACAGGCAGGTGCTTTAGCTACCACCTTCACTGCTTCCCAAGGTTTATTGTTAATGATTCCCAACATGGATAAGATTGCCGGTGAATTGTTGCCGGGTGTTTTTCATGTATCTGCCAGAACAGTTGCAGCTCATGCACTTTCTATCTTTGGCGATCATACGGATGTGTATCATACCCGTTCCTGCGGTTTTGCCATGCTTTGCAGCGGCAGTGTTCAGGAGATCATGGATCTTGCGGGTGTAGCTCACTTAACAGCCATTAAATCAAGAGTCCCTTTCCTTCATTTCTTCGACGGATTCCGTACATCGCATGAAGTACAGAAGATTGAAGCGCTTAGCAATGAACAAATGGAAGGTCTTTTAGATAAAAAAGCATTACAAAGCTTCAGGGACAGGGCATTGAATCCTGAACATCCCGTTACACGCGGTACAGCCCAGAACCCTGATATATTCTTCCAGGCAAAAGAAGCTGCCAATAAATTTTACGATGTCATTCCTGATGAAGTAGAAGCCTACATGCAGGAAATTAAAAAACTGACCGGTCGTGAATATCATCCATTCGATTATTATGGTGATCCGAATGCTGAAAACATTATTGTTGCAATGGGTTCCATCACAGAAACCATCCGTGAAACCATTGATTATTTAAGAAGCAAAGGGGATAAAGTTGGTCTTATCGCTGTTCATCTCTGGAGACCATTCTCTGAAAAATATTTTCTGAACGTATTCCCAAAATCAGTGAAACGCATTGCGGTTCTTGACAGAAGCAAAGAATTTGGTTCAAACGGTGAACCTCTTTACCTTGATGTAGTTGAAATGTTCAGCCGTCAGCAAAACAAACCACTCATCGTTGGCGGACGTTATGGCTTGAGTTCAAAAGATACAACACCTGCTCAGGTGCTTGCCGTTTATGATAATCTGAAACTCAATGAACCGAAGAACCAGTTTTCAATAGGTATTGTGGATGATGTTACATTCAAATCATTGCCATTACAACCGGAAATAGATATTACTCCTAAAGGAACATATCAGGCAAAATTTTATGGTCTGGGTGCAGACGGTACTGTAGGTGCTAACAAGAATTCAATCAAGATCATTGGTGAAACAACAGAAAAATATTGTCAGGCCTATTTTGCATATGATTCAAAGAAATCAGGTGGGTTCACAGTATCGCATTTACGTTTTGGCGACAGTCTTATTCGTTCAACGTATTATGTCAATACACCTGACTTTGTTGCTTGTCACGTTCCTGCATATCTGGAAAAATACGATATGCTGAAGGGTTTGAAAAAAGGCGGTACATTCCTTCTCAACAGTATCTGGGATGTGGAAGAAACGAAAAAAAGATTACCCGATACTATAAAAAAACTGCTTGCTGATAATGAAATTAAATTTTATATCATAAATGCAACTGTGATAGCTGAAGAGATTGGCTTAGGTGGAAGAACAAATACCATCATGCAAACGGCATTCTTTAAAGTGGCTAATGTTATACCTTTTAATACAGCCATTGATTACATGAAAAAAGCTGTTATTAAATCGTATGGTCACAAAGGCGAAGATATCGTGGCGATGAATCATGCAGCCATTGACAAAGGCGGTGAAGTGATCGATGTTAAAATTCCTGCTGAATGGAAAAATTTGAAATTGGATGTACAGGCAGATAAAAAAGCAACCGGTGATTTTATCAAAGATGTTTTTGAACCTGTTACTTACCAGAGAGGTGATGATGTTCCAGTAAGCGCCTTTGTAAACTGGGAAGATGGCACTTTCCCCATGGGTACATCTTCATTGGAAAAACGTGGTATCGCTATTCATATTCCTGAATGGAATTCTGCCAATTGTATTCAATGTAATCAATGTGCGTATGTTTGTCCTCACGCTGTGATCCGTCCGTTCTTATTGGATAAAAATGAAGTTGCCAAAGTTCCTGCAGGGACTAAATTACTTGAAGCCATTCCAAAGAAAACATTTATTGACTTACAATTTAAAATTCAGGTCAGTCCATTAGATTGCACCGGTTGCGGAAATTGCGTAGAAGTATGCCCCGGAAATAAGCAAGGAAAGGCACTTGAATTAAAATCACTTGATTCGCAGATGCATGAAAACGACAGATGGAATTGGTTCACTCAAAATGTAACCTATAAAGACACTATCGTTGATAAAGAATCAAATGTAAAGAACAGTCAGTTTGCTCAACCATTGTTTGAATTCTCCGGCGCTTGTGCTGGTTGTGGTGAAACACCATATATCAAGCTGATCACCCAATTGTTTGGCGACAGGATGATGGTTGCGAATGCTACCGGTTGTACGTCAATCTATAGTGGTTCTGCTCCTTCAACACCTTACACAATGAACGCACTTGGTCACGGTCCTTCATGGGCAAACTCTTTGTTTGAAGACAATGCTGAATTTGGTTTTGGAATGTTTGTTGGTGTTGAAAAGAACAGAGATCGTATTGCTAACCTGATGAAAGGCGCTCTGGAAGCCGGTAAGGTTACTGAAAACACAAAAGCTGCATTTACCGAATGGCTTGATTCAAAAGGTAATGGGAATAAATCAAAAGTTGCTTCTGCAAAAGTATTAGAAGCGCTTGCTTCTGAAAAAGATGCTGTTGCACAGGAAATACTTTCACTGAAACAATACCTTGTTAAAAAATCACAATGGATTATTGGTGGTGATGGTTGGGCTTACGATATCGGCTTCGGTGGTTTAGACCATGTACTTGCAAGGGGTGAGGATGTAAATATTTTAGTGGTTGATACCGAAGTATATTCAAATACAGGCGGACAAGCATCCAAATCTACTCCAACAGCAGCTATTGCTAAGTTTGCCGCTGCAGGTAAGAGAATCCGTAAGAAAGACCTTGGCATGATCGCTATGAGTTATGGGTATGTTTACGTTGCACAGGTTGCTATGGGGGCCAGTCAGTCACAGTACCTCAAAGCAATCAGAGAAGCAGAAGCGTATAACGGACCTTCTATCATTATTGCTTATGCTCCTTGTATCAACCATGGCATGAAAACAGGCATGGGCAAAGTACAGGAAGAACAATCCTTGGCTGTTGAATGTGGCTACTGGGCTAACTACCGATTCAATCCAATGTTAGAACAAGAAGGTAAGAATCCGTTTATACTTGATTCAAAAGAACCTGATTTTTCAAAGTTCCAGTCATTCCTTGCCAGTGAAGTACGTTTTGCTTCATTGAAAAAGAGCTTCCCTGAAGTTTCAGGTGAATTATATAAAGCAGCTGAAGAGAATGCAAAATGGCGCTACAACAGTTACAAACGTCTTGCTGAAATGCAATATGCTCCTGCCGTTGAAGTTGCAAAATAAGTAATAGTTAATTCTAAGTTTTATGATAAAAGAGTCGGATAATTGTCCGGCTCTTTTATTTAATAAATCGTCCAAGAATAATAGCATTACCTTTTTTTATTTTAGTCTAAGCAAAGGGTATAATACCAATTCTTATTATTAAATATGCTATTGCTAATTTAATAATTTAGCTCGATCTAATTGTCATAAATGTGACTGATAAGGAAAATACAATCCAAAACATTAATTTTATAAAAACTCAAGGTATAATACAAAAAAGCCATATGAAATTTCATATGGCTTTTTTGTATCAGAAAATATTGATTTTACCAAGTTTTAGCTACATCAAGTGAATTCTGTAGTAAAGCTTTTGCATAATTGTAATTATGAACACCTGCACTGCGATCTTCATTAATAAATGCATAGTTGTACAAAACTTTGGCTTGAACAGCAGATAATTTCAGAGGTTTTGAACTGGATGCTTTAAATAGACCTGTATTTGTATCAAGATAATTTTTTGTTGAAAGAATAGTGCGCAATTGACCTAATAATCCGGCAATCTCAGCTTGTGTGCTTTTAACATTATTATTTAATGAAGTTGCATTTGTATGACAACTTGAACAAGCTGTAGTATTTAGAGTTTCAGTACCTTCGTTATCATAAACAACCTTCATGGAATGGCCACCACCAATGTGACCATAAGGTTTACCCATGTGGCAAACAATACATGCGTTTGTAATCATAGTAGTATGATTACTGTTTTCATATGGTGTAGCACCGGCAATTTCATAAGCGCCTGATTTCCCTTGACCGGCAAACAGGTTACTCTGTGGCCCATGATGTGGACCAAAACGACTGCTGGTCAGTCTGATACTATCTGTAGAAGTTTGAGTTAATGTCATACCTGTAAGGGGTCGACTTTGATGACAATATACGCATTGGTTGGAGATACCCAAATCAGCAGTAATTCCGTTTGATTTAAATTTAACCGGGCCGGTAAGTTTTAAGGTCATGTCAGTACTATCATAATTCTTATGAACATTATGACAAGTATAGCAACTAACTGGAGTTGGATTTTCAATTGAAGCACCGGCAATGGTATCTAAACCTGTCAAATGAACTTCATTAAACCCTTCATTGGTATGACATTCAGCACAACCTTTGCGATTGCTATATCCTGATGTAATACCTGTTGCGTGAACAGAATTTTCATATTGTAATTGGGCAGCATAGATTTGTGAACTGGAGTTATGACACTCAACACATTTTGTGCTTGCATCTTTCCCAGCAGGACCAGCAGGACCGGCAGGACCTTTTTTACAACTGATAACTGCTACTGATAAAATAGCTGCTAAAAAGAATAATGTTTTTTTCATAAAATTGAAATTAAGTGATTAAAAATTTAACAAATGTTAGTATTATGTTTTTTGCACCACAAAGATTATTTTTTTTTAAAATACCTGCAATAGTTCCGAGAATGATAGAACCTGTTTTTTTAGTATAATTGCCCTTTTGATTTTCGATATATATCGAAAATAAATTGCGTTAAATCAGGGAAATAGTTAATAAATAACATATATTACTATTTAGCATTCAATTTTAATTGATTTCACATCTAATTCTTTCCCTTTGATAATAGTGATTTTATTGCTATTGCAGTTTGGACATACAGAATAAATGTCCTCTAATTGAAATTCATTATTACAATCAATACAGATTGCCTGAGCTGTAATTATATTTATTTTCAGATTTGATTCTTTCAATATTGTATCAATGATTGCAGATTCCCAGACAAATTCAAGTGTTTCAGGAATAATCCCTGATATCATTCCAACATCCACTTCAACCAGTGAAACAAGTTTGGCATTTGCTTCGAATGCATATTTTTCAACTATCTCAACTATATTTTGTGCAATGGAAAGTTCGTGCATGAAATTTAGATATGTCGATTAATTAAATTTAACAGATTCTCGGTAGCTGCTCCCCTGCAAGCATATCTACAATCCGACTACCGCCAATATTGGTTTTCATGATCAGCATACCTTTAGGTTGTTCAGTAATTTCGCCGATAATTACACTGTTCTTGCCTTCATTGTTTTTTTGCATTTCAGCTAGAACGCGATCACTATCCTCTTTACCAACAACCATGACTACTTTACCTTCATTTGCCATATATAAAGGGTCAAAACCAAAAACCTCACAAAGCCCTCGAACACTTTCACTAACAGGGATGAGTGTTTCATCAATCTCAATTCCAAACTTATTTTTTTCAGCCAGTTCGCATAAAACTGTTGCTAATCCACCTCGTGTTGCATCACGCATAAATTTGATTTTATCTGAACATTGGGTTGCATTAGAAATAAGTTGATTCAACGAAGCACAATCAGACTCAACATCTGAAGAATATTCAATTGAATTTCGTGCACACAGTATTGCAACGCCATGGTCCGCAATGGAACCGTTGATGATGATCTTATCACCGATCTCAATATTTTTTCCTGAACTTATATCTTTATTTTTATGATTTAATATCCCAACTCCAGATGTGTTAATGAAAATTTTATCACATTTTCCATTGTCAACTACTTTCGTATCACCTGTAACAATGAGCACACCTGCTTTCCGGGCTTCCTCAGCCATTGTTTGTACAATAGTTTCAAGTTCTGAAAATGGAAACCCTTCTTCAATGATAAAGCCGCAACTTATGTACTTAGGTTTTGCTCCTGATACAGATAAATCGTTGACAGTGCCGCAAATAGCAAGTTTTCCTATGTTTCCGCCTTTAAAAAAAATGGGGTCAACCACATAGGAATCTGTCGTGAAAGCGAGTAATCCCTTTTCAACTGATAGTATTGCAGAATCAGTTTGTTGTTTCAGTATAGGATTGTTAAAATATTTGATAAAAATATTATGTATAAGCTCATGAGTCAATCTTCCGCCGCTGCCGTGGTTTAATAAAACTTTATTTGTTTTCATTTGCTGTATTTAAAATAAGCATGACAAGCTCCTTCGCTCGAAACCATGCAAGCGCCAATAGGTTCAGAAGGTGTGCAAGCTGTTCCGAATAATTTACATTCTTTAGGATTTTTTAGTCCTTTCAAAATTTCACCACACAAGCATCCTTTGGGTTCTTTTGGTTCAGGGAGATTGAGGGGCATCATGTATTCTGCATCCAGATGCTTATATTTCTCTTTTAATTTGTTTCCACTTAGTTTAATGATTCCCAACCCTCGCCACCATTCATCCCTAAGTTCAAATGCTTCTTCCAGAATGGCTTGTGCTTTCAGATTCCCTTCTGGTTTCACAACACGTTTATATTGTATTTCCACACGTGCTTCATTCTTTTCATACTGTTTGACCAACATATAAATTGATTGGAGTATGTCAACCGGTTCAAAACCTGAAATGACACATCCTAAATTATATTTTTTTACAATATCATTATAAATATGACTTCCTGTGATCGTGCTTACATGTCCCGGGCAAATATATCCGTTCAAATTTACCCCTTCATCAATTAAGGCACTCATAGCCGGGGGCATGATCTTATGGGAACTTAATAAATAGAAATTATTTATTTTTTGATTATATGCTTCGATTACTGTGGCAGCACTGGTAGGAGATGTTGTTTCAAAACCTATACCCAAAAAAACAATTTTTTTTGATTCATTTTCTTTGGCGAGTTGTAAAGCCGATAGAGGTGAATAAACAATACGGATATCAACGCCGTTTGCTTTTTCTTTTTCAAGTGATGATGATGAACCCGGGACCCTGATCAGATCACCGAATGTACAGATGATCATATTTTTATTTTTTGAATATTCAATCGCTTTGTCAATGAATATTTTGCTGGAAACGCAAACAGGACAACCCGGTCCGGAGATGAGTTTAATATTTTCAGGTAATAAAGAAGGAATACCAAATTTTTGAATTGACATGGTATGACCACCACACACTTCCATCAATTTTATTTCTTTTTTGGAAATGGATTTTATTTGTTCAACCAGTTTCAGTACTAAATACTTATCGCGGTATTCATCAATATATTTCATTATCTAATATCAAATTACAAGTAAGAAGCTGCAAAATCAAAGAATCATTTTCACTTTAAGTTTCTGGCTAAAACAAATTCATTCCAATTCTTTCAACCGTTGAATTTGTTCTTCTGCTTCTTCTTTGCTGATTTTTTCTATAGCAAAACCTGAATGCACCAGCACGTATTCACCTATGTCAGGTTTTTCAATAAGTTGTAAACTGGTCGTGACAATAGTTCCACCTATGGAAACTTTTGCCGTGTTCCCTTCAATTGAAATGATTTCAGCAGGAATACTTAAACACATATTTTAGTTGAAAGTTTAAAGTTTGTAAAGTTAAATGTTAATTAAGTAAGTTTTATAATGTTTTTATTAAACCTGAAATCATTTTACCAATTTCAAGTGTTAAGATATATAATTTTTGAAAGTCTTGCTCGGAAATATAGTTTAGACTCTTTGCAATATACAGCATATTTCTAACCTCTCCATTACTTCCTTTTGAAATAAAAAGGAAATATTTGAATTCATTATTACTTTTACGTTCATATCCTTCGGCAATATTATTACTGATGGAAACAGCCGCTCGTTGAATCTGGTTTACAAAACTGAAATCTTTTTGTTTGTCAAATACTTTATAAACTGTCAAAGCAAGTTCCTGTGATTTTCGCCAAACAATTATATCTTCAAATTTTTCAAATTTCATAATTTAACTTTTAACTTGATTAACTTTACAACTCAGAACTTCTCTCCGTTTCGCAGCTATAGCAAGCTGTCCAAGGGAAACTCCCCCATCATTAGATGGAATATCCTGATGTGAAAATACAATTAATCCATTTGCAGATAATTGTTTCTCGGTATTCTCTAATAAATATTTATTTTGAAAAACCCCACCTGACAACACAACTTTATCAATTGAATATTCATCTCTGATTTTTAAAATCGTTTCTTGAATTACTGAAATGATGGTATTGTGAAATTTGGCTGAAATTATTTCCTTTGAAATATTATTATTTATATCATCAATTAATTCGTTAAAAAGTTGTTTAAATGAGATCGTAGATTCAATTGTAAAATGATATTTATCTTTACAGTGTTGATCAATAATTGATTCCATTCTCATAGGTCCTTCAGCTTCATAATGGGCAACCGGACAAATATTCATTAAAGCAGCAATAGCATCAAATAAACGTCCGGCACCTGAAGTCAGGGGACAATGAATATTGTTTTTTAACATATGAGCAAGTATATTCATTTTTTCTAATGGAATATTTTTCAAGAAAGGGATATCCATTTTCATAAAATCCTCACCATAATAGGTATATAAATAAGACACAGCCATTCTCCAGGGTTCTTCTGAAACCTTATCTGCTCCTGGCATTGGGATATATTCAAAATGACGCACCCTTTTATATTTCAATAAATCACAGACAAAGAATTCACTTCCCCAGGTATGTCCGTCGTCACCAAAGCCGGTTCCGTCAAAGCTGACTCCAATAACTTGTTCATCCAACCCATGCTCAGCCATACAGGAAGCAACATGGGCATGATGATGTTGAACATATATTTTTTCCCCTTTTAATTCTTTCATGTATCTGGTTGAAAGATAATCGGGATGCAAATCCCCGACAAATAAGGTCGGTTCAACGCGAAACAGTTTTTTAAACCGGTCAATGGTTTCTTTATAAAAATCAAATGTTTCAATATTTTTCAGATCTCCGATATGCTGACTGACAAAAGCCATTTTATTTTTCCCGACACAAAATGTATTTTTTAATTCAGCTCCAGCTGCGAAAATTCCATTCACATCGAGTTTTAACATTATAGGTGTAGGAACAAATCCTCTGGAACGTCTGATGATTCTTGATTTTTTATTGATACAAATCATGACAGAATCATCGGTGCGATTAAAGATATCCCGATTGTATGTTAAAACAGCATCTGCAATTTTTGATAATTTGTTTAAGGCAATATCATTATCAATTACAATCGGTTCATCTGAAATATTCCCGCTAGTCAAAACAATACCTGAAGTATTCAATCGTTCGAAAAGTAAATGATGAAAAGGTAAATAGGGAAGCATGACACCGATGGTTTCGAGCTTATTGCTTACAGATTCAGGGATTGCAACATTTGCCTTTAATGTTAACAGAACGATAGGACGTTGCCATGAATTTAAAATCTCATGTTCGGTTGAATTAACATATGCAATTTTATTTATTTCATGTATGTTTTTAAACATGACAGCAAATGGTTTGGAATCACGTTTTTTTAATAATCGTAATCGTTTAACCGCATCATCATTCCAAACATCACAAGCCAGATGAAAACCTCCAATCCCTTTAATGGCAAGTATTTTGCCTGAAGAAATTAGAATAGAAATTTCCTGTATTATTTTATTAAAATCTATGATCGTTCTTTCTTTGTAATATAGTTCATAGCGGGGACCACATTCATTACATGCTGAAGGCTGAGCATGAAAGCGACGATCAGAAACTTCTTCGAATTCTTTCCTGCATTCAGAACACATTATAAAAGGTTGCATTGTAGTCATTTCCCTATCGTAGGGAAGATCTTTTATGATTGAAAATCTCGGACCGCAATTGGTGCAATTGACAAATGCATAATCTAAACGATTCTTTTGTATTTTTAAATCTTGTATGCAATCGTTACAAACTGCTATGTCAGGACTGATCAGGGTGATGTCGTCTGAATGATTTTTACTTTTTTTAATTTGAAAATCAGTGAATGATTGTACTTCCGTTTCTGTTACTTCTGTTTGCTGTATGATTGATGCAGGAGGTTTTTCAAGAGTAAGTGTGGATATAAATTGGTCTATACGTTTTTTTTCTGCTTCTGCGTGGATAAGTACCCCATCATTCTGATTGATCACCCATCCTTTGATATTGAATTGTTCAGCCAAACGAAAAACAAACGGGCGGAACCCTACACCCTGAACAAGACCAGTAACTCTTATTAAATAAGCTCTTACAAATAGATTACTCTTATTTTTGATAGTATTCAAAGGATTTTTTTAACAAAATTACACATTAAAGACGAAAGATTTAATTACTTCAAAGTGTTTCATGATAAGAATGTATCTATGAATGTCCATATATTTAGAATTAGTAGTGATGCGTTAAAAAATGTTTAATCTTTCAAAAGTATAATAAAATC
>CAYVNP010000062.1:0-22026 GCA_964452905.1 uncultured Bacteroidales bacterium | reverse complement strand
GAAAAATGCATTATAATATCTTTTATTAAATATCATAATGCAAATCTAAAGGACTCGCTCAGCTACCAAAGGTAGTGGTTAATGTATCTAAATGAAATCTGGCTTTAGCCCAAAATAAATAAAATAATTACCGAACTATTAATTTAAAATTGATACTTTATAAATCAAAAACACCATTTGCTGAAGGAATAGTTAAAACATGTAATATGTGAAACAGTTAAAAATTAAAACTGTAACAAAATTTAATTTTCTTCTTAATAGTATTTCATTCGGGAAAAACGAAATAAGTCAAATTATCTTTGAATTAAAAAAATAGTTTTCTATAAAACAGATACATAACTAACGAGGAACAATTATTTTCCAAAATTTGAAAAAATAATCTCTTAAAAATATAAAAGGCGAAAAATATATAATTATCTTTTACATATTTAAGTTTTATCAAATATATTTATTAAATTGGCAAAACTTTTCAAAGATGTATTGTTAACTTTTATATATAAATTTAAATACTTAATATGTTATATTTAAAAGATGAACATTTTTATTGTTTTTTATTATCAAACAATGATACTTAAATTAATACTTTTTTTATAAAAAATATTTTCCCCCATACTAAATCATTTGAAAGGTATTTTAAAAAAAATTCTTTTCTTAAAATAAATAATCTTACTTTTTATATTTATTTATTTTTAATCTATTCTTTTAGTTCTCAAAAATTGTTTGCTCAAATTCCGGTTGCAAATTTTTCAAATGATAAAAGTGTTGGATGTAATTTTTTAATAGTTCAGTTTTCGGATCATTCAATAAATAACCCACTAATCTGGGCATGGAGGATTTATAGAAATAACTCTTTGGATACACTAAAATCATCTGTTCAGAATCCATTATTTGCTTTTTATGATGAAGGAAAATATGATGTTTCATTAACAGTAAAAAATTCCTACGGAAGTAATACTCTGATAAAAAAATCTTTGATAGTAGTTAAAAAACTTCCATCTAATTCATTTATTGCAGATCGTTCCAGTATATGCGAATCAGAAACTATCTCGTTTAAATATATTTCAAGTGTAACAGATACCGTAATAAGAAGTTGGTATTGGGATTTTGGAGATGGAAATTTTTCTTCTCTTGCAAATCCCACACACATTTATTTAAATGCCGGTTATTACAAGGTTTCCTTATTAGTCAAAGATATTTTGAGTTGTGAAAATGAAAAAAATAATTATGCCATTAATGTTATTTCATCTCCCAAAGTTGATTTTGTGAGTTTTGTTACTCAATTTTGTTTACCTCCTGCAACTATTACTTTACTCAATAAAACATCCGGAACTAACCTACAATATCAATGGTATATAAATAAGATTAAAAGTTCAACACAAATTAATCCAATTTTAAAACTAAATAATTCCGGCACATTTGATATTTCTTTAAAAGCAGTTAATAACAATGGATGTTCCGATTCAATAACAAAAAAAGGTTTTATTCAAATAAATACTTATCTTGATACAATCAGTTCGAACATTCGTTCAGGATGCAGCCCTTTGACTGTTAATTTCAAAGATTTAACTACATCTGGAGCTAAAACTTGGAAATGGTATTTTGGAGATGGGGATAGTGCTTCAGTTCAGAATCCTGTCCATGTTTTTAAAAACCCAGGATATTATACCATTACATTGGTTACAACCAATTCTCTGGGCTGTAAATCAATAAGTACAAATAAAAATTTCATACAGGTTTTTTATAAACCCACAATTAGTTTTTTGGTCAATGACAGTATTAATTGTAATATTCCTTTTCAGGTTAATTTTATGAACCTTACACCAAATACAAAATCTCTTGAATGGAATTTTGGTGATGGTGTAAAAAATAAAAATCCAAATACCTCTCATGTATACACTGCTTTAAATACCTATACTGTCAGTTTAAATGTTACAGATAATAACGGATGCAGTAATACACTTATTAAAAATAATTTTATTAAGGTTTTTAAGCCATCTGTTAGGTTTAATAAATCTACTGATGGTGGTTGTGCTCCAGTTTCAGTAACATTTACTGACAGCAGTTTATCGTCATCATCTGTTTCTCAACGTTTATGGTATTTTGGAGATGGGACTACTTCTACACAAGTTGCTCCAACACATATTTATAAGGATACTGGCACCTACAATGTATCACTTGTTATAAGCGATTCTAAAGGATGTAAGGATTCATTGACAATGAATAAATTTATTGGTATAGGTAATCCACCGGTAATAGATTTTAAATCAACCGATACGGCTGGTTGTATACCGTTAAATTCTTCGTTTACAAACAATACAAAGTTTGCAAATATTTTTAGCTGGAGTTTTGGAGATGGCAGCAGTGATTTCCTGTATTCTCCTAAACATATTTATCAAACCTTTACAGATCCAACAGGTTTTTTAGATGTTAAACTTAAAGCATCACAATATGGATGTGAAAACACATTGATAAAATATAAATATATTCATATTTTACCTCCAATTCCGAAAATTAATATTCCTATTAATAACAGTTGTGATATACCTTTTACAACAATGCTAATCAACCAATCACAATATGATGATCTGGCAATTTGGTATTTTGATGATGGAACACCAGCTGATACTGTAAAATCGGATACAGTACAACATACTTTTTATGAGCGTAGGGCATACACCATTCAATTAAAGGTTTACAATAATAAAAGTAAATGCATGAATACGCAAACTCAACCGATTACAATTTCAAATATCACGCCCGATTTTTACCAAAAATTACAATCTAATTGTAAGTCAAGTATTATTTTATTTACTGATTCTTCATCTGTAAATACAGGTATTACCAAGAGATCATGGGATTTTGGTGATGGAATATTATTGGATTCAACACTCAAAGAAGTAACGCATCAATATAATAACTTAAATAATTACAATGTCAAACTCACTATTACTGATCAATTGAAATGCTCTCAATCCGTTGTAAAAAAAGTTGTTAATGTAAATCAATCTCTTACTCCTAAATTTGATGCTGATAAAATGGAAGGTTGTACACCCTTATTGGTATCCTTTTCAGATTTATCAACTGCAATTTCACCATCCAAGATAAGTAAATGGTTATGGGATTTCGGTGATGGAAAAACGGATATTACTCAGAATCCACAACATATTTATAAAATTCCCGGTAAATATACTGTATCACTTAAAATAACTGACTCCTATGGTTGTGATACAATTTTAACAAAAACAAGTTTAATTAAACCGACGAATCCTGTAGTTTCATTTTCATTAAATAATTTATTTAATAAATCAGATACATTAACATGTTTTTCTGATTCTGCACATTTTAAAAATACGTCAGTAGGAGTTGGACTTAAATTTGTTTGGGATTTTAATGACGGCAATACCAGTAATTTATTAAACCCTGTGCATTTATTTAAAGTTGACAGTACAAAAAATTTTAATGTTTCACTTACTGTTACGGATCAAAATGGGTGCATTACCTCACTTTCAAAAAAAATCACAGTTGCACAACCGATTGCACGTTTTGATGGAGACCCTCGCAAAGTAGATTGTCCTTATCCTATCAGATATTTTAAATTTACAGATGCTTCTACAACTGATGTTGTAAAATGGTCATGGACATTTGGTGATAAATCAAGCGGGTCAAATAATTTTTCAAATATCAATAATCCTCAACATAGCTATAGAAATGCGGGATATTTTGATGTTTCACTTGCTGTGAGAGATAAATTCGGTTGTTACGATTCCATATTCAAGCCAAAATATATTTTTGTTGATGGTCCGGATGGTACGTTTGAATATTCGGTGAATAAAGGTTGTCCTCCCTTAGAAGTTGATTTTCAGGCCACGACAATAAATACTGTAAACTATTATTGGATTTTCGGTGATGGTAATTACATTAAGTCAAATGATGACTCAGCTAAACATACTTATTATCTCAAAAGCAAAGTTATTCAACCTATACTAATTCTTGAATCTCCTTCCTCAAATGGAACAATTTGCCAGGTACCTGTATTACCTGAGTTAGTGAATGGGCAACTCAATGACTCAATTATTTTGTATGATATACCAAAAGCAAATGCGGGTCAGGATATTGTTGTTTGTTCAGGTTATAACACTTTAATTTCAGCATCCGGAGGATTAACCTATTCGTGGAATAATGGCAAGACAACTGATATTATCGTTGAAAACCCTGTAAATTCAGTAAATTATATAGTTACCGTTTTTGGACAATATTGTAGCAAAGCAGATACAATGTCTGTTTTTGTAATTCCTTTACCCATTATTAAAGGTTGTAAAGATACATCCGTTTGTAAAGGAATGAGGATAAAACTTTCAGTTTCCGGTGGGATAAAATATAATTGGAATAACAAATTGAGTGCTACTGATACATTAGAGCTTTATCCCGTACAGAAAGATACGTATACCGTGACAGTCACTGATATAAATGGCTGTAGTGCACAAGATTCAGTAACAGTATCAATCAGAGATTCTTTACAACCTGTATTTGTCGGTAAGAAAGAAGTATGTATTGGAGATTCAACAATATTAATAGTGATTAATAAAGTTAAAAGTTATAGATGGAATACAGGTGCGTTAAGTTCATCCATCCAAATACCTCCACTGACAATCAATAAAACATATACAGTTACCATTACTGATAATTCAGGTTGTTCAGGTATTTCATCAACAATGATACAAGTTAATCCACTCCCATATGCTGAAGCCGGTGCTGAACAAATCAATTGCATTGGATTTAAAACGGCATTGTCTGCAACTGGAGGAATCAAATATTCTTGGACCACCGGAGAAACAAAGCAAATCATATCAGTATCTCCCATTGAAGATCAATACTTCACTGTAACCGTTACAGATCAAAAAGGTTGTTCATCCATTGATTCGGTTTCTGTTTTGGCAAAACCTAATCCTTTCATTAAAAAAATGACAGACACTACTATTTGTGCAGGAACAAAAATTGAATTAAAAGCTATCAGTGATTATAATAATATATATAAGTGGAGTAAAGGAGATATAACCCCCATGATTGAAGTTAATCCAATAAAAAACACTGATTATACTGTAACAGTCTACAATATCTGGAATTGTTGGACATCCTCACAGGTTACAGTTTATACGATTGCTTTGCCCGAAACACCTTCTGTTGACAGTGAGTTGGTTTGTTTTACCGCAGATAAAATACCCGCAACCGTTTTATTAGAGATTAAATCACCTGAACAAACGAATTCATATAATTGGTTTAGTAATAAAACATCGGGAGATATTATTCAGACAGGAACTTCATTGTTGGTTCATAATGTGCTTGCTTCACTGACTTTTTATGTTGAAGCAGTTTCCTCGAAAGGGTGTAAGTCACCCTTGGGAACTGCAAGTATTATTGCAGGCAATAAACCTGTTGCTCAATACACGTTTGATTCAATCCTCCCACTGACCGAGTTTGCTGAAACTAATTTCTATGATTATTCAGAGTCACGAAACGGTAATGAAAACATGAAGTATCGATGGATATTCGGAAATAATGAATATATTGCTTATAATAAATATCCTGTTTATACATTCATGGATTCAGGAAACTATCATGTTACACTGATTGTCACGAACAGCGATAATTGTTCTGATACACTCAGCAAATTACTGCATGTGTATAAAATGCTGTTACCATGGGTTCCGGATGCTTTTACACCTAATAATGATTCGTATAACAATAAATTATATGTAAGAGGAAGTATTAAAAGACTTATATTCGAAGTATATAATGAAGCAGGATTCAAAGTGTTTAAATCAAATTCCCAGTCAGATGGGTGGGATGGAACATACAAAGGTGTTGATCAGCCAATAGGAAATTATGTCTGGAAACTCAATGCCGTGATGTATAACAATAAAGAAATCAGTATGTATGGAATGGTGGTTTTAATCCGATAAACTTTTCACACAATTAAAAAAACATTGTTGTATGAAATCTTTTCGTATATTTTCCATACCGGACATAAATTAATTGGTGTATTATTTTCCACCAACACTTTGTACCTAAAATCTTAAAAGAATAGACTTAACAACCTGTTGCGATACATCGCCTGTATATATAATAATATCATTATCATTTCTAAACCATCCGGTTTTGTTTTCTGTTAAATTATTCATATTGTGAGGTAAGGGGTTCCCATTTAAAGTAACACTGTTTACATTCTTGTCTGTACATATCCTGAGCATATAATTTCTTGTTTCTCCTGAATGATATGTCCCTTTTACTGAAGCAATCTCCAACTTGATTTCTTTTTCTCCGGCAACTTGGGTAATCAGCGTAATTGCATAATCATCTTTTTCATAATTTCTTGAAACACCATCATCTTCATACCAGTTGAAAGAAGATTGCCGGGATGACGGGAATATTAAAATTTCGTTAGTATTAAAATTTTCAGCATTTATTTCAGTCTGCAAGTTTTTCATACCAATCACCGGTATAATGGCTCCTTCGACTGCAAACAATGGTAAAGTGAATAATCCGCTTCGATAAAGCGGAAAGGTAAAGTACTCTCCCTTACTAATATATTTCTGATGTGAATACCAGTCAAAATAAATACCGGCGGGCAAGTATACCTGTTTGATTTTTGAATCATAATTAAATTCCGCACATCCCATCAGAAAGGCACCAATCATTTTCTGGTCAGTTATCTCATGTACATTTTTATCATTTGTAAAATAATATACCAAAGGAGGGATCATGGCTTCACCGGTTTTATAAGCATCATAAGCCAACGAATAATAATAGGGCAATAATCTGTACCGCTGATGATTGTTTGCCAGATTACTTTTAAGATTTCCAACCCGGTCAGGTGCAGTTTCAAACATATTGCCAACATTGAAGGTATGTGGTCTTACAGGCAGGTCAAACAAACATGAATAGGCGAACCATCGGGTATATAATGAATCAATACTACGGGTACTGTCGAGGCAGTGTCGCCAAAACCCACCAATATCAGACCCATACCAGTCAATACCGGATAAGGACATGTTTGCCTGATTAACAGAATGTGCCTTTAAACTATTCATACGAGAAGCAATATCACCCGACCACATCGCTGCGCCGAAACGCTGCTGCCCGGAAGTACCTGTACGTGTCAAAGTGAAACAACGTTGTTGAGGAAAATACTTTTTATATCCGTCAAAAATACTTTTCACCCACATCAAATTGAAAATATTATTAACATCATATTGCGTTTTATTTCCATTGAACAACGCTTTATCAGAACCATACTCAGGTTCACCCAAATCGCACCAAATACCGGAAACACCATCCTGAATAAGTTTCATCGTTTTATTTTGAAAAATATATTCACCAACCTGTCCATTTGAAAAATCAAGCTCACCCCCTTTTCCCCACCAACAGTCTTTTCTTCCTTCATTCGTACAATCAAAGAACAAAGGATTACCGGTCGTTTTATCCTTCACCAGCAAATTTAATTTTTTATATGAAGCATAATCAGATATACTGCTATCTACAAGTGGTTCCTGTATTGGTATGATTCCAATATGCTGATTTTTAAACTTTATTATTTCTTTTTCAGGTGAAGGAAAATGAACCGTATCCCAACGAATACAGCCCATGGCTGACTTTCCCGAAAGAATATTTCCAAACCATTGCAGGTCAAGAATAAAACCTTCTATCATGAAATCGTTTTCTCTCAATGTTTTCAGTTTCCCTTTGATCTCATTCCAGTCATCATACCCGTATTCACTCATCCACATCCCAAATGCCTTGCGTGGTAATAGAGTTGGATGACCGGTCAGGGACATATATTGTTTTCGTAATGTCTGCAAATCATCGCTCAATAAAAGGTAAAAAGACATTGAACCTCCCGCCATTCGCACTTTCCATATTGAGTCATTCGTAAAGTTCCATTGCTGACGATAAATATTATCCAAAAAAACAGCAAAATTATTTTTAGCAGAAAGTGCATACATGACAGGAAACATGGCATTGCTATTCATTCCACAGTTGAATTTCATATGTCTGTTCCCGAACTGATCGCCTTCACGAATTTTTCCTTTGTATGAAAACTGATCAGCAAGAGGTTCAGAAAATTGTTCACCAAGTCCATAAATGGACGTATTGGGATCATTAAACCATCCGGTCAACAATTTTTGATTTTGGTCCAGATCACTCGCTGAAAATGTTGTGATCATCTCATTACTCTTAAATTTATCATAGATAGTTACTGCCATAGAAACAGGATTAACCATTAATTTATACTTTTCTGTTTCAATTATATTTCCGTTTTGTGTAACAGAATTAATTCCTTTAATACCAAAGCAGTCTGTATTATCAATCATCAACGTTGGTGATGCAGGCATTACATCATTTTGGCCATATTCATAGTTAAAATGAATCACTCGTTCATCACAAAAAGTGATGATGAGGTGCCTGTCTCCCGACCGATACCTAAAGTGTTGTTGAGCATTCAGATTTAAACTTAACATTAAAACCATAATACCAATAATGACTTGACTAAATGTTCTTTTCATAATTTAAAATTAATTTTATGTTCACCGATTAAATAAAATGTTTTTCAGAATTACAATCAGCCCTTAATTATTATTTTGTTAATTCTTTGAAAAATATCAATTTCGTATTTAGAATTCCGTTCGTTTTTAAGATTTATATTTAATCATCTGTATACTAAATATAAAATACGAAATTACACAAGTCGCAATGAACTTAATTAGAATAATCTTTTTTCCATTGTTAGTCTTTTATTTCTTGTCTAACGTAAACCAACTCTTGAGGATCATATCCATTTTCCTAACCAAACAAGAATCCATGGTGCCAGCAATGCAGTAAAGATGCCGGTAAGTATAAGGCCCAATCCGCTGAAAGCACCTTGTTTGCTGTTCTGTTCTGCCACCCGGGCAGTTCCGATACCATGCGAAGCAGCACCCATTGCCAATCCGATTGACAAATCATCCTTTACATGAATAAATTTTAAAAATTGAAGTCCAAGCACTGAACCAAATACTCCTACTGTGATCACTATACCTACTGTCAACGATGGGATACCGCCAATGATTGAAGACACTTCAATGGCAATAGGTGTTGTAACAGATTTGGGAATCAATGAAAGGATAACGGGCTTCGATGCGCCAAAAATTTTCGCAAACAATATCACCGACAGAATACCGATTATACTGCCAGCCAACATGGATGAAACAATTGCAATTTTTTGTTTTTTTATTTCTTTTAACTGAAGATATAAAGGGACACCAAGTGCCACCACTGCTGGTTTTAGCAGGTAAGTGATGATACCGCCTCCTTTATTATAGGATTCAAAAGGAATATCCATGAATTTTAAAATGGCAATTATACTAACAATACTGACAAGCACGGGGTTTAATAAAAAAAAATTATATTTCTCATACAGTTTCTTTGAAAGAAAAAAAACAGTACAGGTAAGGGCAATGGCAAAGGTTTCTGTAATATAAGTATAATTATTCATTTTGTTTTTTAGTAAGTTGACTGACCCATCCAACAACAGCAAATACGAATAAAGTGCTGATCATTGCTGAAAACAAAATAGCAACTAATTCATTTTTAAATAAAGAATAATAGACCATGATGGCTACACCGGAAGGAATAAAAAAGAAGCTCATATGTTTTATAAAAAAATCAGATACCGATTTAACATCATCTGTCTTAATAATTTTCATCCAAAGCAGCGTAGTAAGCAACAGCATACCGATGATACTTGATGGTATTTTTATTCCCGTAAGATAGACCAAAAGCTCACCAATAAAGAGACATCCGAATATAATCGCACATTGTCTGAACATAAAATTTATTTTGTGTATTACAAAAAATATGTAAATTGCTTCACTTTTAAATTTTTTAGATATGAATATCTATTTTAACCGTAAAATTAAATTTTATTATGTCCCCATTATAAAAAAAATACTTTTTTTTAGTTTATCATTCTTCTTTTTACAATCATGTTTAACACAAAATTTCACAATTCCTTTATGGGATAAACAAATTCCTAATTATCGTCTATCGGATGAAGTGGAACAATCATCTGTTTTCAATGGTCGGCTAACTTACAGCCGAGTTCCAAAACCGGACATTTCGGTTTATCTAACTTCCGGAGGAAATGACAACGGACAAGCAGTCATCATCTGTCCGGGAGGTGGTTATGTCGCTGAAGCATACGACTGGGAAGGAACAGAAATCGCCAAATGGCTCAATTCCAAAGGCATTGCAGCCATAGTTTTGAAATATCGTTTACCGGGTTCAAAAAGCAATATTGTAAAACACTTGTCACCATTGATGGACGCACAACGAGCCATTCGATTGGTAAGAGCCAATGCGAAAAAGTGGAATATTAATCCTAATCAAATTGGGATCATGGGCTTTTCAGCAGGTGGTCACCTTGCTTCTTCTGCCGGTACACATTTTGATAATGGTCTTTCAAATCCATCCGACAGCATTGAAAAAGTAAGTTGCAGACCTGACTTTATGGCTCTTATTTATCCCGTAATCACTTTTACAGATTCATCTTTACACAGAGGTTCACGAACAAATCTGCTTGGTGAAAAACCGGATACATCTTTATACCGTTTTTTTTCCAGCGAACTTCAGGTTTCTGCCAACACACCGCCAACATTCATTTTTCATACAGAAGATGATCAGGTTGTACCAGTAAAAAACGCTTTGCTGATGTATAATGCTCTCGTAAAAAAAAATATTTCCGCTGAACTACATATCTTTCCTCATGGCAATCACGGTTGTTCTCTGGCTCTTGGAAATAAAGAACTGGAGCAGTGGACAGATCTCTGCATCCATTGGATTCATTCGTTAAATAACAAAAAATAAACTTTACAAAATAGAGAATTCAGAATATAAAAGCCAGTATAAATTTTAAATAATAAACAATATAATATATGTCAAAAAAAACTATTTTAAAACCGTTATCATTACTCTTTATTTTATTTGTGATGATGTCATGCAACTCAGTGAAAAGAGATTATAAAAACCTACGTGCCGGTTTTGCTATACCACCTGACACCACGAAACCTTGGTTATATTATTACTGGCTCAGTGACAACATTTCAAAAGAAGGAGTTACCAAAGACCTTGAACAAATGGCTGCACTGGGCATAGGGGGTGCATTTATCGGAAATATTGGCACTCAGATGGTACCTTATGGTAAAACACCAATGCTGACCGAAGAATGGTGGCAAATTACAGAACATGCCATCCGCGAAGGCGGTCGTTTAGGTGTTGACATTGGTTTATTCAACTGTCCCGGCTGGAGCCAGTCGGGAGGACCATGGATCAGTGCCAAACAAACCATGCGTTATCTGAATACGTTTTCACAAAAAGTAAAAGGACCCGGCAAACAGGAACTAATTTTTGATAAACCCATAGGTCCTTTTGAAGATGTGACTTTGCTGGCTATCCCTGTGAATGAAAATTTAAAAAGAGTATCTGACCTTAACCCTCAACTCAATTGTCCCCTAGCCAAAGACAGTCTGAAATATGCATTTGACGGCAATCTCACAACAGGGTTCAGTTTTCGAAAATTAAATCTAACCGATAGCGTTATTAATATAAGTATCAAAGTCAATCAAACAATCCAGGTACGCAGCATTATTTTGTTTCCTGAAAAACAAATGTTTTCTGCCCATATTAAACTTTTTGCAATTAATAATGGTACGGAAAAATTAGTAAAAAAATTTATTTTTGACCGGACGAACGATATGTTGAATGTTGGACCTGTTCCTTTTGCACCTGTTGCTATTGCCTTGGAAAATGTAAATGCTGATCAATACAGGTTGGAGTTTTCAAAAATAAACGGAATTGTCGGGTTCAATGAAATTCTTCTGACTGAAGAAATCTGGCTCGAACGATATATGGAAAAAACGCTGGCAAAAATGCATCAAACGCCTTTTCCACGTTGGGAAAGTTATGAATGGCCCAGACAAAACGAACCCGGTGCAGGTTATGCAATCCCATCGGTAAAAGACGTGATACGTATCAATGCCCGTATCATAGATAATAAAATCACATGGGTTGTTCCTGCCGGTACATGGGAGATACAACGTATCGTTGCAATGCCAACCGGGCTCAAGAATAGTCCTGCATCAAAAGAAGCAACAGGGTACGAAGTGGATAAGATGAATGAAAGTCTGATGCAATATCATTTTGATTCCTATATCGGAAAAATTATTAAACGAATGCCTGAAAATGACCGGAAAGCATTAAAATACTGTATTGCCGACAGCTACGAGATGGGTTCACAAAACTGGACTGATGATTTTGAAAAACGTTTTGAAAAAAGATATGGTTATAACCCAATGAAATGGCTGCCTGTATTTGCAGGAAAAATAATTGGCAGTGTTGAACAAACCAATCGTTTTCTTTGGGATGTCAGGCGAATGGTAGCTGATGCAGTTGCATACGATTATGTGGGTGGGTTGCGCAAAGCAGCAAATAAAGCCGGATTGAAGGTATGGCTCGAGAACTATGGTCACTGGGGCTATCCGGGTGAGTTTCTTATGTATGGCGGACAGTCCGATCTGGTGAGCGGTGAATTCTGGAATGAAGGCGAACTGGGAAATATTGAATGCAAATCCGCTTCATCGTGTGCTCATACCTATGGGAAACAGAAAGTCAGCGCCGAATCATTCACCTGTGGATGGCGCCCCTACCTGCGTTTTCCATGGGATCTGAAAAAACGTGGTGACTGGAGTTTTACCGAAGGTGTGAACCAGGTTGTTTTCCATGTTTACATCCAACAACCCGACGATAAACGCAAACCCGGCGTGAATGAAGCATTTGCCACTGAATTCAACAGACATAACCATTGGTTCAGAAACAGCAAATCATGGGTGGATTATGAAAGAAGATGTATGTTCATGTTACAAAAAGGTAAATATGTTGCCGATGTTTGTTATTATATCAGCGAAGATGCACCGAAGATGACAGGCACCCGGAATCCTGAGATTCCAAAAGGATATTCGTGGGATTACATCAATGCTGAAATAATAAAAGATAAAGTTGAAATAAAAGATGGACGGTTCACTTTACCGGATGGCATGAGCTACAGCATACTTGTGCTGCCGCAGAAAGAGACCATGCGCCCCGAATTACTGAAAAAAATTAAAACACTGATAGAAGAAGGTGGTATCGTAATTGGGCCTAAGCCACTAAAATCGCCCAGTATGGAAAACTATCCCAAATGTGATCAGGAGGTAAAAGTTCTTGCAAAAGAAATCTGGGGCAATTGTGATGGCATAAAAGTAAAATTACACAAACTGGGCAAAGGAATGATTTTCTCAGGTGTCAGCGTACAGCAAGCGCTTGACTCTGCCCATGTCATCAGAGATATTGAAGCAACTGACTATTCAGATTTTCTCTGGACGCATAGATCCATGAATGGAATAGAAATATATTTCATCACCAATCAAACACAAAAAACAATATCTGTTCAACCTTCATTCAGAGTTAAAAATGCAAGACCAGAACTATGGGATGCAGTTACAGGAACCGTTAGAGAACTCAAACAGTATTCCGTAAAATCTGATCAGATTGAGATCCCTATCAAACTTTTGCCATTACAAAGTTATTTTGTAGTATTTGTCCCTGAAGATAAAACACCTGCTCCGGATCTAAAAGCCATCAATTTCCCTGAACAGAAAGTTGTTCTTGCACTTACAAATCCTTGGCAAGCACAATTTGATGTCAGTATGCGTGGACCGGCAAAGCCAATCATCCTTAAGGAATTGAAAGACTGGACTACATTTAGTGATCCGAATCTGAAATATTATTCCGGTGAAACATGGTATTCATGCACTTTTTCTGCAGATACCATTTCAACCGTTAAACCGGTATATCTGAATCTTGGTACAGTTAAATCTTTTGCCAATGTGAAACTGAATGGAAAAGACCTTGGTGGGGTGTGGACAGAACCTTGGCAGGTTGACATTTCAAAAGATTTGGTGAAAGGTAAAAATAAATTAGAAATAAAAATTTCAAACACATGGGCAAACCGGCTGATTGGCGATAGTAAATTACCGGAAAAAGAACGTAAAACATGGACGGCCTATAATCCATACACAAAAGACAGTATTCCAAAACCATCCGGATTATTAGGTCCTGTCACGTTGCAAAAATAGGGAAAGCAGAAAGACTAAAGCTGCAACATAAAAGTTGAAAGCTAAAAGCATAAAGTAAAAAGTTCAAATTATTTTTATTATGTTGAACTAATTGATTACAAACTTTAGTCTTTTTACTTTGGTCTTTAACCTGTTAAGAAAAATAATTATGAAGAAAAAATATCTGTTCATTCCAATCATACTATTATTCATACTTACATATTGCAATAATAAACATAGTTGTAAAAAAAGCATAACTAATATCCAAAAAATTCATTATCTGTATTGCCAACCGGACGGGGATGATTTCTGGCGGTTGATGAATCATGATGATTCGGGATGGAAAGAAGCAACATCACTTCAACAACTTTCGGAAGCAATTAAAAAAGATAACCCCAAAGAAGTTTATATTCGTTTTATTGTTGACCACTCTTCAGAAACTATCAATAATTTTTATTTCAGTATCCGTCACAGCGGCTCTTTTCATATTTATATAAACGGAATACGTTGCGGGGGTAATGAATCTGCGTCTGTAGACATGAAAGAATATACAATTATACCCCGCAGACCTGAACAAATTGGAAAAAACATCTATGCGATTTATTTCAAACACATCAACGGAGTTCAACCGGTTTTTGATATTGAATCTAAAAATTCGCCTTTTGTCTCAACAGATGATGGAACCTGGAGACCCGAGCCGGTGATCAAAGATTTATTGCGTGATGCAGCTGCATTCAAAGGACCGGATCACACTTATTATTTAACTGCTACTCGCGGAGATGATATTTTTCTAAAACCCAACCCGAACTATTGGCTGATGAGTCCTGGAATTGAGCTATATAAATCAACTGATTTGAAAAACTGGCACTCATTGGGATATGTGTGGACATTTGAACGTGATGGTACATGGAACAAAGATACAGGTACGTTTTGCGGAAGAGGTCCTGCACGCGGTGTGTTTGCCCCTGAAATAAAATATTTCAGAAATAAATACTGGCTCAATTATTCAGTTAATCATTCAACCCAAAAGCATTGGTTCGGCATAGGAATTTTATCTGCTGATAAACCGGAAGGTCCTTGGAAAGAAGTGTCACCGGCTGCTCCTGTTACAGATGGTTTTGATTCAAATCTTTTTAATGACGATAATGGAACTGTATATTTGCTTAAACACGGCGGTTTGATAGCCAAGATGAAATCAGACCTCACTGCAACAGCAGAGCCATTCCGCCATCTGAAGCCCGCAAACTATCCCTATGTTGGATATGAAGGCGTTCATTTGTTTAAATATAAAGGGAAATATCATTTATCTTCTGCCGAATGGAATGTGCATGAAGACGGTAAAATCAGCTATGACAGCATGATTGCTTCGGCTGATTCAATCTATGGTCCTTATGGCGACCGTTATTGCTGCATTCGTTTTGGCGGTAATTGCGGTTATTTTACAAATGACAAAGGTGAACTTTTTGCAACGCCATGGTGTTATCCTGATAATGATTATCACTGGCAGCGTGTTTCCATCGTCAAACTAAAACTTCTCTCAAATGATAAATTGCAGATTATGAAAGAAAAAGTTCAAATTACCAATTTCTAATTTCCAATAAAGAAGTTTCAAAACGAATGACTCAAGTTGAATGCTATTGGTAATTGAGAATTGGTAATTGAGAATTGGAAATTGAGAATTGGAAATTAATAATTTATATTTAATTCTAAAATTACTTCTTTCATTTATTCTTCTGTTTATTGACCAATCCTCTGAAATCAGAAGGACTGATACCTGTACCTTCTTTGAATGCTTTTGAAAAATAATGTACTGATTCAAATCCGATCTGATAAGCAATCTCAGAAACAGATAAATCGGAACTCAGCAGCATATCTTTGGCTCTGCTCAATTTTAAATGAATAAAATATTGCTTTGGTGAAAAACCGGTAAAGTCCTTGAATTTTTTTCGGAATAAAACATACCCCACATTCAGTTGTTCAGCAATTTCGGACACATCAATATTTTTTGAAATATTTTTTTCCATCAATATACGAGCTTCATCAATTCTTTTTTCAATAGTAGTCCCTTCAAAATTTTTATTTCTGATTGAATACTGAATATGACCGAATATTTGAAACGTAATGCCTGCAACTATTTGCTGGAATCCCGGTTTTTCTTCGCGGGTATATTTGATAGCTGTTTCAAAAAGAGAAAGTATCTCTGTCAGATTTCGAAGGTAGATCACAGGCGCTGTTTTAGTGAAGAAACTGTTTTCAACTAAAGTCTTTGCAAATTCACCGTTAAAACCAATCCAGTATTCTTCCCACCCAATACTTTTAGTAGGACGGTATCTATGCCATTCATGCGGATATAAAAGGAATATACTTCCGGGTACCAATTGTTTACGTCCAGCTGATTCAGATTCAAAAACACCTTTCCCCCGATTGATAAAAAGCATTTGATACCCATTGAGGTAGCGTCCCTTCCCCCACGTGAAATAATGTGTTACAGGATGTCCGTTCAAAGGATATTCTCTGTAAGGAGTCACATTTGAAAAACCTATGTTCTCAATAAATAAATTCCATATAATATCATCTTCAGATACCGGAAAATATTTATGATAACTAATTGTATCATTTTTCATAACTAAATTAATAAAATAATAAAATCAAATGTAGATTTTTCTTGAGCAAATACAAAGAAACTGATTTTTTTATTAACTTAAATGAAGAATATCAATTAATACAAATCTTTTATCAAAAATGACAAAATTTTAATTAAATAATAATATATTTTTACATTGAATTTTTCACAGTATTTTTATTAATTAAAACAAGTACCCTTTGAAAAAACGTTTACTCTTTTCTGTAGCTGCCTTTTTAATAACTCTCACGCAGTTATTTGCTCAAGGCGGAAACCAAATACGAATTAGCGGAAAGGTATCCGATAAAATAACAGGAGAGCCCATTCCGGGTGTTATCGTTTCTGTCAAAGATTCAAAAACGGGTGTTACTACGTCACTGGATGGCACATACAGCATATTGGTGCTTAAAACAAGCACTGATCTGGTTTATTCTTTTATCGGGTATCAAACAGAAACTATTGCAATCAATGACCAGCGTTACATTGATGTCAGTTTAAAACCAGCCGTCAAAGAATTGGGCGCTGTTGAAATTACGGCACAAGCCAAAGGTCAGATGGCTGCCCGAATAGAACAGATCAATTCAATGACGATAAAAAATGTTGTGTCGGCTGAACGTTTACGTGAAAACCCGGATGCCAACGCTGTTGAAGCTATTGGTCGCCTGCCCGGAATTACAGTTGACAGATCGGGTGGTGAAGGTGCAGGTTTAAAAATAAGAGGTCTTGGTGGTGACTATACAGCTATTACAATGAATGGTGTCAAATTACCTTCTACCGGCAGTGACCGAAGCACTAATATCAGCGGGATTCCCCAGAACATGCTTCAAGGTGTTGAAGTTTACAAATCACTAACTGCTGACCAGGATGCTGATGCCGTGGGTGGTACCATCAATTTAAGAATGCGTGAAGCACCGAATGGATTTCATAGCAATATTGTTGCTCAGGGTGGGTACAATCATCTTAACTCTGATTTCAGAAATTATAAAATTGCCGGTGAAATCAGTAAACGATTCCTGAAAAATAAATTAGGTATTTATATCTCAGGAAATATTGAAAGAACCAACCGTAGTATCGAAAATATTACCGATGACCTTTCTCCTGCTCAAACATCTGAAGCAAGTGGCTTTGTGTTAAAAAGTCTTTCTCTTAATAAGATCAAAACAATTAAATACAGACGTTCCGTATCACTTTCTGTTGATTACCGTTTATCCTCTTCAACAAAATTGGCTCTTTACAGTATGTACAACTATTCAAATAATGATCATGAAAGGCAAACTAAAAATTATAGTTCAAATGGTAATGGTGGGGTGGATTATAATTTTCATAAGAATCCATATGCAAATGATCAGGTATTCTTCAATACATTGAGCGGACAAACAAATTTAAAATTTTTGAATATAGTTATAGATTATGGTATTTCCTATTCAAAGACGATTCAAAAAGATCCTGATTCAAGAACATGGTCTACTTATTTTACTAAACCGATGACTTATGTAAAATTTGACACCTCTCTTCAAAGACATCTTGATCCAACTGATATTAAACCATTGTATAAAGATAATGACTCACTACCTCTCTCTTGTTTTAATTGGATGGAAAAATATAAACGATCTTCGACTGATATGAATCTGACACCATATATTGATGTGAAGTTACCTTATAAGTTCAGTGATAAAATATTTGGTTTTATAAAATTTGGAGGAAAATACATCCGGAAAAAACGATTAACAGATGTATCTGTCGGTGGTATGCAAATTGAAACCAATATAGATTTCAGAACTTTATTAAAAAACCAATTTGATTTCATTAATTACAATCCGGAAAAACAAGATCAAATTTCAATAAATGGAATGGAAACCAAACAAATACCTGATTTTCTGAATGGAGATTATAATTACGGATGGTATTTTGATTTTAACAAACTCAATCAAATCACTGATTGGTGGGATCAAACTTCTATTGACTGGTGGAATAAAGGAGAAAGTAAATTTTTGTCTTCAAATGGCGGTCCATTCGGAAATGCAAACAGGTTGTATTATTCTTATGATATCAGCAGAAGTATCAGAGATGATGAAAACATTATTGATAATACCTATGCTGCATATGCTATGACTGAGTTTAATTACGGTAAATGGCTTACATTTTTACCTGGAGTCAGGTATGAGAATGTAAATACAATAATGAAAGGATGGTATGCCCAAATGCAATCAACTTCATTTAATATGTTAGGAGATTTCCCTAAAACTGAAACAAAAGCAACCAACAAAAATGAATTCTTTTTGCCGATGATTCACTTACGTATTCGTCCTATGAAAATTTTCTATCTGCATTTTTCTTATACCCAAACATTGAAAAGACCTAATTTTTCAGATATTTCACCTAACACATTTGTTTATTCTGGTTTTGGTGATAACAGCAAGACCATGAAAAATCCTTATCTCAGACCTGAACTTTGGACTAACCTTGATGCTCAGTTGACCTTTCATAATCCTAAGATTGGTTTATTATCTATAACAGCTTTTCATAAAAACGTGAAAGATAAAATAGTAGGATGGAATTATTTACGCATAAAAGGAGATTCCATTATTCAACCATTCAGAGATGCTGACAATGTTAATGTATCTTATATTACAAATCATGATTTTAACATGACTATTAAAGGTATAGAAGCGGAATGGCAAACGTCTTTTTATTATTTACCGGGTTTCCTGAAATATTTTGTATTAACATTAAATTATACCTATCAGGATTCCAAAACACAATATTGGACTTGGAAAAATGTTCCCGGTCCTCCTGACGACAGGGGACGTCCTGGCCCATCATACCGGAAAGATTCCATACGTACCGATCGTATGAGTGGCGTACCTGTTCATATTGGTAATGTCACATTGGGTTTTGAGAAAAAAAGATTCAAAACTTTTATATCATATCAATACACTGGGAACAAACGACATATAGATGCACGAGTTCCTTTATATGACAGTGAAACTCTTTATTTCAATCGTATTGACATGCAAGTATCATATGCTTTACCTATCCGTAAACTCAAAGGAACTTTAACTATTGTGGCGAATGGCGCCAACCTGACCAATCATCAGGATATCAATAAAAAAGTTTATGATGCCCGTTATAACGGAGTTGAAGCATATGGTTGGACTGCTGATCTTGGATTGCGTTTTAATTTCTAAATTATATTCCTTAAACTTAAATTAATAACTTAATTAAATGAAAAAAATGAAAAAGATTTACATGTGTATTATTGCTATGATGATGTGCTTACAGTATTCACTGGCACAGGACACGCTCACCGTGGAATCAGGTCAAACAACATTGAATGATGCTATTTCCCAAAATCTGGGGACTAAAATTTACAAACTGAAAGCCGGTGGATGGTATGGATTAACTGCACCGCTTGAAAACAGTAATTTTCACCTTCAGATTGTGGGTGAAAGCATCAGTAAAAATGGTATTTATACAACAGTACAAAACGGACAAGATGTTGGAGGAGTTGTTTTTTCAACAATGATCAATGCGATCGGACCTGTTACGCTCAAAAATATCTATTTTATGAATACAGATATTTTAGGCCAAAGAGGTGGTATATTTCTAAATCAGATTGCTGATGGTGAAAATTCACGCATTGTTATTGACAATTGTATTGTAGACCCTATGGGTAAGTCAAATCTGCTCAATATGACGGGTCTTAAACCCAGAGCATTTCTGACCAACAATATTTTTATCCGTCATGGTCATATTCAAGCAGTTGATGATGGGCATGTTATCAATTATGCCAGTGCTGACCTGACTTCAGGGATTGATACATTATGGGTTGAGAACAATACTTTTGTTTCTTCAGGCACCAACTTTTTATCTGCAGGTCTGGAAAATTTTGTAAATAATTTTATTTGGTTAAACCATAATACATTTGTTAATCATAAAAGTCAGCTTGACTGGATGAAGTTAGAAAACAAATATTATTTTACCAATAACCTGATGTTTAATTTTATGGGCAATCCTTGGCAGAGTGGTTGGGATCCTATGCCCGGTAATGATCAAGGATATATCTTATCTTCTTTGCTTTATACTGACACACTTCCAAATGAAGTACTGCCTTCACAGAGAGTTGAATTTATCCAGTATAATAACCACCACAGATGTCCCGGGTTATATGCTCTTCTTGATGAAATCAATAATGATGCTCGAATGGTTTCAAAAAACAAATTACATTTTCAACCATTATTGTGGGATACTGAACCACAAAAAAGTCAAAGCAGAGAAGCACAAATGTTTGGTAGTCCTAACTTTCCTAATTTCAAACTTAAAAATAACATGAAGGATCTTGATCCTGGTTTTGAAGATGCAAGGATTTATGCTTATTCAGATAGCTTTGTCAAATGGGAACGTCCTGCCACTTATACCCATCCATGTCAAATTACAGTTGGTATTCCTCCTGCCAATCAATGGGCTAACTGGCACTGGGATCCGGATGGTGATGAATCACAAAACATTGTGTTCCCTGTATTCAACGGCAAATACACAAATACTTCCATGAAAAAAGCATCCATTGAAAAAATGCCTTTAGGTGATTTGAACTGGTGGAAAACTGCAAAAATACTCTGGATATCAAAACAAAGTCAGGTGCAGAATCATATTTTAGCTTTGAATGAAAATCAAATTGATATCGGTTACAATGGCGAAATAGAAGGGATCAATGATCATGACCGAATCAGTATTGCTACACAGGTTTATCCTAATCCTTTTACTTCAACCGTAACTATCAGTTATGCATTACAAAGCAAAACAGGCATTGATATTACTATTTACGATGCACTCGGACAACCAGTAAAAAATATTCTGAACACAACTCAAATCATCGGAACACATCAGATAACATGGGATGGTACCAATAATTCCGGCGCTTCTGTTGAAAATGGTTTTTATTTCTATGTCATCAAAGGCAATGATTCTTCATTTGCAAGTGGAAGACTTGTTATGATGAGATAATTAACATATTCCATAAATTTACATATAAAAATAGCCCTTCGGGGCTATTTTTTTTGTTTGTATCATATGATAAATAGAGGATTTAACAAGTATTCGTATTAATTAATTAATCCTCAATAATTATACAAACAAGCGCTATTCCTGATAACATATAAAAATATTAGCAACAAAATCTGCAAGAAATCTTAGTATTAAATAAAAATTCTTGCAGATTCT
>CAYVNP010000061.1:7906-23067 GCA_964452905.1 uncultured Bacteroidales bacterium | reverse complement strand
TCAATATTGATGTACTATTGGTGTTTTCTTAACATTCAACTTTTGACAACTTCGTGTTCTAATTGTAAAAGTAAAATGATCTGACAAATAATATTTAAAAACATTCATCAACCTAAAACGAAAAGGTCAGAATAACTGAAATTATAAACAAAAGAAACATATGATAAAAAATAATATTTAAAAATAACCTAATTTGCTGAAAGAAACATAATATAAAATTGTAACTTTGCACCCCGAAAAAAGACTTAATACTTTTATTCATTTATTCATTCAGAAACAAATGAATTAACAATATAACGATAAACTATAGTGAAACACATAAGAAATTTTTGTATTATTGCTCATATTGACCACGGTAAAAGCACGCTGGCGGATCGTTTACTTCAATTCACCAAAACCATTGACGCAAAAGATTTTCAGAATCAGGTACTTGACAATATGGATCTGGAACGCGAAAGAGGGATTACCATAAAAAGTCATCCCATACAAATGGAATATGAATTAAATGGTCAGAATTATATTCTTAACCTGATTGACACACCCGGACATGTTGATTTTTCTTATGAAGTTTCTCGTTCCATTGCTGCTTGTGAAGGAGCTTTATTAGTGATTGATGCCACACAGGGTATACAGGCACAAACTATTTCAAATATGTATCTTGCTCTCGACCATGAATTAGAGATCATTCCTGTATTGAATAAAATGGACATGCCCAGTGCAATGCCCGAAGAAGTGAAAGATCAGATCGTAGAATTATTGGGTTGTAAAAGAGAAGATATCATTGAAGCCAGCGCCAAAACAGGCTTAGGAGTTGAAGAAATTCTTGAAGGTATTATTCATCGTATTCCTCATCCCAAAGGGGATCCGGATGCTCCCTTACAGGCATTGATTTTTGATTCCGTTTTCAACTCCTTCAGAGGAATTATTGCCTATTTCAGAATATTTAACGGACACATCAAAAAAGGTGATCTGGTTAAATTTGTTTCTACCGGAAAAGAATACAATGCTGACGACATCGGTGTACTGAAACTGAAACAGATTCCTCATAAAACCCTTTCAGCAGGCGATGTAGGATATATCATTTCCGGAATAAAAACATCCAAAGAAGTCCGGGTGGGTGATACGATCACTCAAGTTGATAATCCATGCAGCAAAGGCATTGAAGGATTTGAAGAAGTAAAACCAATGGTATTTGCCGGTATTTATCCTGTTGATGCAGATGATTACGAAGAATTACGATCATCCATGGAAAAACTACAACTGAATGATGCTTCACTGACATTTGAACCTGAATCCTCTGCTGCACTTGGCTTTGGTTTCCGATGCGGATTCCTTGGATTGTTACACATGGAAATAGTTCAGGAACGTCTCGACAGGGAATTTAATATGGATGTGATCACAACCGTTCCCAATGTTTCTTTTAAAGTGTTTACAACCAAAGGAGAAGAAATTGATGTACACAATCCGTCGGGATTGCCAGATGTTACTAAAATAGAACATCTGGAGGAGCCATATATCACAGCCAATATCATTACAAAAACCGAATTTGTCGGTGCAATCATGAAATTATGTATTGATAAAAGGGGAATACTCAAAAATCAAGTGTACCTCACCACCGATCGTGTTGAGATTGTTTTTGAAATGCCATTGGGGGATATTGTTTTTGATTTTTACGATAAACTTAAAAGTATCTCTAAAGGATACGCTTCTTTTGACTATCATTATTGCGGATACAAAGAGGCACATCTGGTTAAACTTGATATTTTGCTGAACAGCGAACCGGTAGATGCCTTGTCATCCCTAATTCATCGAGATTATGCCTATAACTTCGGCAGACGAATGTGTGAAAAACTTCGTGAGTTGATACCCCGTCAGCAATTTGATATTGCCATACAGGCAGCTATTGGCGCCAAGATTATTGCACGCGAAACCGTGAAAGCAGTTCGAAAAGATGTGACTGCCAAGTGTTACGGTGGCGATATTACACGAAAAAGAAAACTACTTGAAAAACAAAAGAAAGGGAAAAAACGGATGCGACAAGTAGGTAATGTAGAAGTACCTCAACAGGCATTCCTTGCAGTATTAAAATTAGATTAATATTTTCTACATAGATTTATTTTTTAAATAATCTGTCAATTATTTTACAACCTGTACTTTATGTTTATTCAATTTATTTCTTTATTTTTGCACCGTTTTACAACAAGGTCCCGTGGCTCAATGGATAGAGCAACAGCCTTCTAAGCTGTGGGTTGCTGGTTCGAGTCCAGCCGGGATCACATAATAAATACAAGGGTTTCAGGGTATATTCTGAATCCCTTTTTTATTTTGGTAATGTGGCAAAAAACAGTTGGTAAAAATTCCTAAATAATAGGAATCATAAGGCATTAAAAAGATTTATATGGATTTCGTTTCTAATAATTCTTCTTTAACTCATAAGTGATGCAATTAACAGACTCGAGAATCGCAGTATCAGGTCTCTATAGAGTACAATTGACTTTTAATACCTTTTGTCATTTTCTCGTTGAAAGGAATCCTAGTCACTAAGTTTTTTCAATTTATTAAAAGTATCACTCTAAATTTAATCATGTATTATTACCATTTTTTCAGAGATCATTTACTTATTTTCTCTTCGAGATCGCAAATCATCACTAATCTGGGTCATACGGTTATCATTAAGAGAATAAAATAACATACTTAAAGCAGCTAAACTAGCCCCTATTGCGGGGATAACACTGATCATTTTTCGTATTCCTTCTACAGCTTGGGGATGTTCAACAGGGTTCATATTGGGCAAATAACCTACAAACTGGAGGAAAAATCCTGTTAAGAAACCACCAACTGTCCAACCAAATTTTTGAGCAGATGATGCAGCTGAAAATACTAATCCTGTTGCACGACGACCATTCTTCCATTCAGAATAATCAGCCGTATCAGCATACATTGACCATACAAGTGGGGAGGTAGGCCCGGCTGTAAAGTTGATCAATATTTGAAAAATAAACATTAAACCTGTTTGTTCGGGTTTTAATAAATAAGAAATCAACGTAAGCGTAGCAGTTGAAGCCATACATATAATATAGGTTTTTATTTTTCCAAACATGCGAGAGATTTTTGTTGTTAACAGGATTGCACCAATAGATGCAAGTGTTCCCGAAATCATAAATATTGAGGCAAGATCAAGATGCATACCCATAATATCCCAGGTCTTCTCAGCAGCATAATATTTAAAATAATACATGATAGCACCATTTCGAATGGAAACAAAACTAAGTGTGAATATGCCTATAATGAATAACACGATCCATGGAGTATTGCGTACAAGGTCTAATAAATCTAATCCCAGTGATGTTTTTTGTTTTGCAGGTGGAGCAACACGTTCCTTAGTTGCAGAGAAAGTATAAAACCACATCAACGTAGCTGAAATACCATAAATTGCAGCAACAATACTATATCCTAATCTGTCATTGCCATGACCAAGTTTGTTCACCAAATAAACAGTAAGACCTTGAACGATAAATCCGCCAAAAAAAGCACAAACAAATCGCATGGACGAAATAGAAGTTCGTTCATTGGAATCAGAAGAAATTACACCAAGCAAAGCTGAATAAGGGATATTGGCTAAAGAATACACAACCATCATACTTCCATAAGTTAAATAAGCATATATAATTTTTCCGGATGTACTGAATGCAGGTGTACAAAACGTAAGCCAACCCAATATTCCAAATGGAATTGCAAACCATAAAATATACGGTCTGAATTTTCCCCATTTTGTATTTGTACGATCAGCAATAACACCGGCAAGAGGATCAACAAACATATCAATTAACCTAACGACCGCAAACATCCCACTCATTGCTATTGCCGATATTCCAAAAACATCCGTATAAAAGAAAGGTAAAAAAAACATGAATGTTTGAAAGAACAAGTTTGATGCTGTATCTCCTACACCGTATGCAAGTTTTTCTTTAAATTTAATTTGTTCGTTAGATTTGTCCATAGGATTAATTTTATTTTGTTTGAGTATATAAATGAATTTACAAGAATATGTTTATATTTTAGATTTAATAAATATCAGGGATATTGTTTCCCTTATCATTATGTTCTATTCCATAACAACTTTGTTAATATGAAGTTTGGCACAAGTGCCACCAGAGCCACAACCCGTACCGCTGTCACCTGTTCCATTTGCTTTGATCCTGAAGCTATAAATAGTCTTGATATCCAAATTAGTAGCTGTTTTGTTAATTATATACTTAAATGTTGTATAATTTGAAACTGGAGCAGGGTTCCAAAAACTGTAATCACCTGCCCAATTGAGTTTAGGTCCATTCTGAACATATGCCATGATGCCAGGGTTAGTTATAGGAGGATTTTCAACAAAAGCTGTAAAGGTAATAGATGTAACTGCAGAAAAGTCTTTAATAGTTGAACTTGCATACTGCAATATAATACCTATCCCGGGATCGTTTATATTCCAGGAAGTACCTGTTGCCACAACGCCATTGCTCCCGGTGTCTGCAGAAAGTACAGCATTAAAACCTGTGAAAGTACCAAGGGCTAAAGTTCCTTTTGTTTGTTTGAGATTAACAACACCGTTCTCTATGGGGAAGTCCCATTCGGCCAGAATTGGTTTGCTAAATGTAATACTATCAATATTTGATATTAGTTCTTTGTAAACTCCACCATCTTTGCGGTGAATGAATAAAGTGTCCTGTGCAAGTATGTATTGATCGGTTGTGAATATGTAGAATAATATAATTAAAAAAAGAAATAAATGTTTTGTTAGTTTTTTATACATGTTAAATATTTTCATGTTTTATTCACTTTTATTGTTTAATAAATTTTACTGTTTCATAAATTGTTCCGTTTGAAATTCGGCAAAAATATAACCCATTGTGCAGTTCAGAGATATCTATATTATAAGTAGCAGTGTTGTTTTGAAGTTCTCTAAAATAAACTACCCGCCCATCAGTTGAAAGGATTGTAATAGAAACGGATTGATTGACAAATCCGATATGTTGAATATTTAATAATGAATTTACCGGATTGGGATATAATAAAAACGGATTAGTAATTTTGGTTAGTTCTGCTATACCACTTGATAAGTCAGTAAAATTCATATAGCGTAGATTTGCCAATTCGTATTTATCTGTTTCTCCAGTGGTTTTAAATATTGAAATACTATCTGATAAGAAAGTTATTTTCTGTATTACGGTTAATGCATAGGTAGTTTGTGTCCCACTTTTTGTTTTTACGAACATCGTTTGTGCATGAAGTCCGGTCAGCCCAACACCTAATAAGATCAATACATGTAATAATTTTCTAAATTGACGTATATGAATTCCTTTTTTACAATTAATTATTTGTTTATCACAATACATATGTATTATTTTAAATTAAATATAATAAAAGATTAAATTTGGGGTATTTTATTTTAAAATACTATCAATTGAATCAAGTTCTTCCTTCGAAAAATTCAGGTTTTTTAAGGCGGCAACATTTTCTTTGGTTTGTTCAACAGTATATGCACCAACTAAAACGGATGTTACTTTGTTTTTTCTCAACACCCATGCAATGGCCATTTGAGCAAGTGTTTGTCCTCTTTGCTTTGCTATTTCATTTAATTTTTTTGCCTTCACTACTCTTTCTTCCGTAATGCCAATCCCTGCAAGATCTTTCGCTTTGTCAGCAGGAATACCCCCTAAGAAAGTACTGGTTAATACACCGCGTTGCATAGGTTGAAATGTAATTGAGCCGATACCTTCTTTTGCAAGATAATCCTGTAATCCATCTTCAATCCAGCGGTTAAACATCGAATAACTGGGCTGATGAATTAAACTGGGTGTTCCAAGTTCTTTCAGTATTTTAACAGCTTTCTTTGTATTCTCCAGATCGTAATTTGATATACCAACATAAAGCGCTTTCCCTTGTCTGACAAATAAATCAAGCGTTGACATGGTTTCTTCTAACGGTGTTTCTGGATCAAGACGGTGCGAATAAAATATGTCCACATAATCAAGCCCTAATCGTTTAAGACTTTGATCCATGCTTGCTACAAGATATTTCTTGGAACCCCATTCCCCGTAAGGTCCTTCCCACATATCGTAACCGGCTTTGGTGGCAACAATAATTTCATCGCGATAGCCATGTAATTGTGTTTTTAAAACTTTTCCAAAAATCTCTTCTGATGACCCTGGAGGATTGCCGTAATTATTGGCCAAGTCGAAGTGTGTTATTCCTAAGTCGAATGATAAACAAATAATCTCTCGGCAAGTGGCATAAACATCAGTTTCGCCGAAGTGTTGCCATAAACCGGCTGATATTGCTGGAAGTTTTAAACCGCTTTTCCCGACACGGTTATAAATCATTTCCTGATAACGATCTTTTGCTGGTGTGTAATTCATGGTTATTTTTTTAAAGTTAATATTTATATTATAAAAGTATTATTTCATATTTAATTCTTCATACCATTTTCGCATAATAAAAAATGCTTTTTTCTTTTGTCCTTTATCTGATACTAATCCTTTACGGTTGAAATCATCTTGCATCGCAGGAAGTTGTCGACGTGGAGATCTGAAATCTTTTAAAATCCATGGTGTTGTTCCGGCTAAAGCAGGAATTCGTTTTAACATATTAATACTACGTATATACATATCTTCTTGATAATCTTCAGAAAAACGATCTGTTTTTGAACCACCTAATCCATACACACATTCCCCACCGAATTCACTGACCAATACAGGTTTTTCTTCCGAAAAAGTCCATTCTACATGATCACATTTTTCAGGTAACCCATCGTACCACCCTATATATTCATTGAAGCTGATGATGTCAAACAGTTTGCTTATAGGATCATTAACGGTAATCAATCCTGTTTTAATTTCTTCCTTTTCTAAAGCTGCAGTTATAAACCTTGTATTATCTAAACTTCGTGCTTTTGTAGCTAAACGAGTTAAAAAGTCCAGCCGTTCTTGACTTTGGGGTGTCTCGTTGGCAATAGACCAGATAATGATATTTGTTCTGTTTTTATCACGGGTAATCATATCGGTCAATTGATTTTCAGCATTCTTATATGTATCCGGATTATTCCATTGAATAGTCCAATATACGGGTATTTCAGACCAAACTAACAGTCCCATTTTTTCTGCCATTCGAATCATTTTTTCATTATGCGGATAATGTGCCAGTCGAACAAAATTGCAACCCATTTCTTTTGCCCAACCTAAAAGAATTGAAGCTTCGTCCGATGAATAAGCTCTCCCATTGCGATACGCAGCTTCTTCATGAATACTAATACCTCGGCAAAAAATCTCCTTGCCATTCAGTAATATTTTGGTTCCTTTGGTTTCAATGGTCCTAAATCCAATTTCGTCAGAAATTTTATCACTTTCAGAATTTATATTGACGGTATACAATTTAGGATTATCAGGACTCCAATACGTTGGTGTTGCTTTAATTTCGAAAGAAGCATATCCGTTTTGGTCAGTATTTATTTCATGACTAATCTTTAATTCAGAAATTTCAATTTTAACTTTTTGTATGTTTTGTTTTCCATCAAGTTGAATCCAACCACATATGGTATTTTTGTCTCCTTTTTTCAGTTGAATAAAATAATCTCTAATCAATGTTGCAGGTGTTTCAATTAAAGTAACCTGACGAGTAATTCCTCCATAGTTCCACCAATCTGTATTGATCGTTGGTACACCATCCAACATGCGCTTATTATCAACTTTTACTACAACTGAATTTTCGCCTGCTTTTATAAGTCCGGTTACTTCAAAATTAAAAGGTGTGAAACCACCCACATGTTTACCAATTTCTTTTCCATTGAAATAAACAATTGCTTCGTAGTTTACAGCTGCAAAATGTAAGAATTGGCGATTTCCATTAGGGGTATAATCAAACCGTTTACGATACCATACAGTTCCTTCGTAATAGTACAGTTCAGGTCGTTGTGTATTCCAGTCGCCGGGAACCGATAAGGTTTTGTCTGTTGCAAAATCATACTCTTGTAATATACTTTTATCAACCAAATCTTTGTCGCATCCAAAACTATTTACAAGTGGTTTACGACGGTAATCATAGTATCCATTTTCAAAAGGGTCAACTATGGTACGCCAAAGTCCATCAAGTGATATTGTTTTCCGTCCATCCACATTTATAAGCTGGGGATATAACTGACCTGATATGGAAAAAGAAACACTAACCATTATGAATAAGAAAATAAATTTTATACCATGAATATTTTTTATCATTCAAACGAGTGTTATTTATTTTACTAAAGAATAAATTAGTTCAATTCCGTTTCCTTCTTTGCTAAGGTTACGACTATATTTTTTTTCTATCGGATTATTCCAGTGTTCAGAAGTGCCGAGGCTTGTTAGTCTGATGCCATCCCGTTCAGGATCATAAACAGTTCCTGAAGGTGGATTTTCAGCCAATGCACATTCATTCAAATAATAATCACTATAAATTAAATCAGGTGCATCGGGCCATTCAGTAAGTGCAAAATCAAGTGCAACTGATTCAAGAGCAACAGCATCTTGTGAAGCAAACAAACTGTTTGGCCAATTGTTATTAAATGGAGCAAGAGACCATTTTGAAGCAGGTGGTTGATTTAAAAATTTATTGCTGTAAATATCATCTATTAAATACAACATTGTTTTTCCTCCTAAATTTTTATGTCCCAGATAATCTGTATAAACTGAGTAGGTATGTGTACCATTTTGTTTTTGGCTAAACCCTCCTGAATGTGTGTTCTTGCTCCAGTCAGTTTCGATATCTGTACACCCAAAAAAGTTTTTTGCACAAAGAGTTACTCCCTGAGAAACATGACCCTTTAAAACTGCCATATTGATAATATAATCTGCATTGACAAAACAATTTGCTAATCCTTTGGCAACAGTTCCATTATCAACGGAATATGGAATGGCATTTTTTTCAAATGTAGCTTTTTCGCGTCCGTCACCACCATCATGATCAATATAATGTACATTAGGAAATATTGCATGGCATTTATCGTAGATGTTATTTGTAAGAAATCTACTTGGATCAGCTAACGAAATATTTTCCTGGGCAACTCCAGCTTCATATATCAGACTTTTTAAAAGTGATAAGATCAGTTGTGGATTTGCATTAATATCGTTGCTGCTATTATGCGAATCAGTATTATTTAAATTGACTTTTATAGCTATTTTTTCACCCGATTTATATCCAACATCTATATTTTTTTTCGTTTTGTTGAAGTAGTGAAATAAAGCATTCCATGATTCTTTTTCTTTTTTATTATCCGTTAAAATACATATTGTTTGTTTTAGTAGTTTGTCTGTTTCCTCCTGATCATTGTATTTATCTTCCCACCAAAAACCAGTTTTGCCATCCCAAGATGCTATTTTGGGATTATGTCCCCAAGCCACTCTACCAGGATGTATGCCTTTAGCAACACCCAAAGGAACATTTGACTTATACCAAATATTAAATTTAGAGTTTGAGTTTGTTTTTGCCTTTGTTTTTACTGTATAAATATTAACAGCAACAATTCCAAGAACAACAAATAGAACTGCTGCAATATATTTTGCTTCAAGAAATTTTTGTCTTGCTTTTTTAAATGCAAAAGCTGAACCGATTAAGGTCAAAATCCAGATTACAAAACCTGACATTATTGGCGATGCCGCCTGCATACACGGGTATGATGCTCGAGATGGTTTTGGGATTACACGTATTAGGAACCAAAGGGTAGAACCAATTCCTATTAAAATAAAACTCATTTTAGCCCAATGTTTCTTAACATTTAGTGAAAACACAATAAAACTTTTTTTAATCATTATTTTTATTTATTATTTTAAAAATTATAAATTAAGTCCAATAAAGTGATCTTATTGACAATCCTATCTTGCAAGTAAAATCAAACCTTCTAATTTGAAATCCGCTCCATCTATTGATACTGCAGTCAATTTCCAAAAATAGTTCCCTTCCGGTTGATCTGCGCCTTTATACTTACCATCCCATCCCTGCATAGGATCATCCGTTTCAAATATCTTATATCCCCACTGATTCCATACTTCAAAATTCATAGTCTTAACTGGGCCCCTCACATATAATACATCATTCTTCATGTCGTCATTTGGAGTGAATACATCAGGCACCCATAACTGCAACAGCTTATTAACCTTAAGCAAATCAGAGATAGTATCTTTACACCCATCGCTGTTGGTAATTGTAAGTCGGACTGTATACAAACCCGTATCACGAAAGATGTAAGTTGGATCCTTCAATGTTGAATAACCTTCTCCTTTGCCAAAATTCCAGTTACTTGAATAATTTAATGAAGAGGAATTGGAAACTGAATTATTAGTGAAGTACACATTTCTATTTTCATAAATAGTATTAGGACTGTAAGTGAATGAGGATTGAGGAGTATTAGCAACACGAAACATTCCTGTACCAAGAGTTTGAGAAGGGCACCCTTCAAGAGAATATACCTTCACATAAAATGTTATATCTTGTATTACATTTGGCATTGAATAACTGGTACCAGTATCAATCGGTGTTAGGTCAGTAGTTGAAGCATACCAGACATATGTATAGTCTTTATTTGGATTCATGATAAAAAGTGTAGAGGACATTTTATTCGCTTTACAGACCACTGAGGTTGGAATCTCTGGTGGGGCAGGCGGTTGAATGACAATTACAGTTACCTGTGCTATATTAAAGCAATGAGTAGCGGTATTGGTGGCAGTAATTATATAGTCTGTCGTTGATGTTGGATTGACAGTAATCACTGGAGTGATATTGGTTGTAGTCCAGAGATAACTAATCGGGTTATCTGAACAGGCAGCTGTAAGTGTAATATTGTCTCCAAAACAAATCTTCAGATCATCTGGCAATATTGGGTTGATAGTAACAGTTGGTCTAGGACTTACAATAACTACTGTACTATCTGAAGCGCTACAGCCATTAGCATCGGTAACAGTTGCTGTATAGGTAGTAGTTTGAGTTGGGCTGACTGTGATACTCTGAGTGTTCTCACTGGTTGACCATAAAAAATTGGGAGCACCCATTGCCGTTAAAACCCCAGTATCACCTTTACAGACTCCAATGTCATTCACTGTTGCAATAGGTAAAGGATTCACTTTAATAGTGATATGATCGGTATTGCTTTTATCATCAATATCGGTAACGGTTACCGTATATATCACGTCCGTTGAAGGTGTAATCGAATGTTTAGAGCCAATGGCTACCAATGGTGCTGGGTTATATGTTGGCTCACTCCACATCAAAGTCTTTAGTGGCTTCTGACTTTTTGTTTCTACCCATACATTGGTGGTTTCACCAAAGCAAATAACAGCTTTATCAGACTTTAAGTAAGCGTAAGGTCTACAGATAGACTCATAGGTGATCACCACTGTACCCGTAGTGATACAACTATTGTCATCAGTCACCGTAACGGTATAAGTATGCGACTCATTGGAGTTAATCGTTTTATTAATTAAAGAGGTTTCTATTTTTGCTGTATTGGTTGAAGATAAAGCAGTTTGATTATCGTTGGACCATAAATAACTTGTGGCATTGGTGATGGCATTAAGCGTGACGGTATCATCTTTGCAGACGGTTTGGGCTGTACCTAAATCTAAGGTCGGTAGTGGATTAATCGAAACATCAAGGTTGAAAGCTGTTCCTGTACACGTTGCTGTTTTAGGAGTCAACACAAATCTTACAACAATTGAGGTATTCGTTGTATTGTAAAGTGTTTCGGTAATACCGATTGAAGGAGATACTCCTGTTCCTGAACCAGTGGCATTGCTAATACCAGCAACCACAGCGCGTGTCCAGTCGAATGTAACATCGGCTGCAGGGTTGATTGTAATTGCTCCACTTGAAAAAGAAGCACCACTACATACCTTTCCGGTTGATGGAGCAGCAATACTGGGAATAACATTTATTACAACTTTAATACTATCTTCCTTGAAACAACTTGTATTTCCGGCATAACCATCTTCAACGCGCAAAACCCAGGTTCCTGCATCGGTCATATTACCGGTTAATGTTTTAGCGGTAATCGGCAATGTTGAATAAGTTCCAAGCGGAGTACCTTTTTTATACCAAACATATTTTATCCCATTTAAAGGAGGAGTTGGATTGGCAAAATAAGTACCATTAAGTGTGATTGCAGAACCTGAACAAACGGTAACTGTTTTTGGATTGGATCCGGAAGCTGCCACAGCCACGGGATTTGATGAAACAGTAACAGAAGTTGGCTGTGAACACCGAGGGCAATTATCAGTAATTGTTATTTCAGGAGAAATAGTATAGTTCTTGCAATGGTCATTAGGATCCGCAATTTGACTAGTAAAATTAACTGTTGAAGCAAATAAGGATGGCATTGCAGCAATAACTCTGAAATAAACTTTGTCTCCATTATTTAAACCTGCAGTAAAAACTGTTGGATCTGGAATTGAAAATGTTGTTGCAGTTCCTGGCGTTCCAATATTTTTCCAACTGGCTTGTACTGTCGGTGTTTTTGACCATTGCAATAAATATTGTGGAGTTCCACCATAAAAATTAGTTAACAAGGTAGTAGGAGTAAATCCGAATGTTAAAGGATCTGAACAGACACCGATTTCTTTAAGCAAAGCAGTTTTATCGGCATACAGATCCAGAGATGGAGGAGCGCAAGCCATGATCCTGATATCATCTATCAGCAGGTCATTCCCATTCCCACCCGTTATATTATTACTTTCAACCTCAAATCTAACAGCGGAACTACCTGCAGCCAATGTAAAAGAAGTATTAACCCGTTGCCATCTTCCGTATTGGGGAAGTGTTGTAATGGGTGTTTGAAAAAGAACAGCATTAGTCGTATTGTCATACAAACTCAATCGTATAATTGGTGTATTTGCTTGATTCTCATTTGCATTTGCAACAAAAGCTTCAAAAAACAATTCTTTGCCAGGACATAAATTAGTAATGGTTCTAGTATAAAGAATGAATTTTTGTAACGTACCAATATTGATGAGCAGGACACCACCATTTTGTTCATTTTGCGTGTGATCGGTAGTTGCCCATGTCCAGTTGGCTGCATACTTTAATGGATTAGATGTAACAGCATACCAGCCATCTGGAACATTGTCGTTTGTAGCATCATATTGATGTAAAGGAATTGGTACCACTGTATTAGCACGAAAAGGCCTTTGATTAGCCGGAGTTGTGGATGCAACACCCGAAGCATTAACGTAATCATGCGGACCAGTGAAGTATCCGAAATTTTCAAAAAAAAGATTTTCACGGGAGGTTGGTGTACCATTTACCATACAACAGGTTACTGTCGTAATGGTATAATTTGGTGTTTTCATACCATCTACAGTTGCTCTAAAAATGGAATTTTCTTTTATCTCACTGGTGACACTTTTATTGGTTGAAATGGTTGTCCAGTTAGTTCCACCATTTATTGACTTTTCCCACAGATAACTGCTGGCGTTATATTCTCTGTCAAGATTCAATAATGTTTGCTCCCCCGAACAAACTTCTTTTCCCTGGCTTGATTTTATCCAAGGGTCTAAGCAACCCGTTACCTGAATATCAGAAATACCTATAGCTGCACAATTAAGAGATTGATCTCCGGTATACATTTCAAAAGTTACTGAATTATCATTAGCCCCAACATTTCCTGTAAAGGTAGGCGTAAACAATTTCCCCCATGCTGCCGGGGACCTTCCTAAATTTACTTCCTGAATACCATCCACCCGGCCGTTAGTGGAAACCCCTATCCTTAATCGAATATCTGTATATTGATTAGCCTTTTCACAAGCCGATCCTATCATTGGCAGTATATAATACTTTAATTTTATTGAATAAGCAGAGCCGGGTTTAAGTCCATTAACGGTATAGCTAAACAACTGACTACGGGTGTTTGTGTTCATCGTAACAACGAGCATACTATCTTCAATATCAAGATAACTTGCATTTAACTTACTCGGATTTGAAGTGACCGCAGCCACAAATTTTGTTCCGTCAAAATCAGTTCCGGCAGTAGGAAAAGCAGCAGGTGACGATAACGAGTTACCCGAAACGCCTTGTTGTTCCACATGGGTTAATAGGTTATAAAAATTGTTTTCATAACCAGCTATCGGAACGAAATGCGATCCGCCAACAATAGTGGTGCAGGTTTGAGCAAAACTAAATACACCCGTCGATAAAAAAAAGAATAAAATAAAATAGATTTTAATTCTATTGAAATTATGTTCCCTCATGTTATTTTTTTATTCTTTCTATCGAATTAATTCCACATAACCTGAATAATGTTGATTATTCTTAGAGTTCCTCACCACGTAATAGTAAACGCCTTCAGGCGAACCATCACCATTCCAGCTATGACTCAGGTCTTCATTGATATAATTGTTGGTTTCGTATACTTTTCGTCCCCATCGGTTGAAAATGATTACTTCCCAATTCATATAATTTATATTATCTACATTTTTAATGTATAAATAATCATTAATGCCATCGCCATTAGGAGTAAAAACATTAGGTATTTCAATGTTGCAAGGGATAAAACTTACGTTTACAGTAGCAGTTCTGGAAGTATCACACCGATTAGTTGCTGATAAAGTACATATTATCATTGTACTGGTACTTTGCTTATTGGAGGGCAAGTTGATACGAATTGTTTGATTCGTATCTTTGGGATCACTGATGCCATCAAGCGTCCACTGAATTTTCATTCCAAGCTGGTTGCCTGCATCAAGAGTCACGGCTGAATCCGAGCACACAGAAGCTGGAGGATTTAAATGAATTTCCGGTTTGGAATAAAAAGATACTGTAAATTTTCCTGAATCGGCAAGGCATTTACCATCCCAAAAATAAACGTGATAAATTCCAGCTTGTTTAACATACTGAGCCGTATCTGTAGAATTGCCATTGTTCCTGTCAAACCAACGAAATACTGCATTTGGGAATAAACATTCAGTGGGATTAAAATGCAATAATGTACTGTCATTCACAGACCCACAATAAATTTTGTCAAATCCGGCATGAGGTTTTTTATACTGAAGATAAAAATAATTTGTATCATTACAGATACCTGCATTGGAAACATTCATCAGCACAGAATCAGGACTCATCACACTTATATTGTATTTATCCGAATTCAGTTTTGCCTA
>CAYVNP010000061.1:0-7896 GCA_964452905.1 uncultured Bacteroidales bacterium | reverse complement strand
TTTTATTTTTAAAGGAATACCAATTATAAAATACTTTTCCGGAATCCACTTTTAAATCTACCGAACAGGAAACATAACGGGTATCAGTAATTGGTTTGACATTATGCAGCACCACTACTTTCATGGAATCGGAAAAAGATAAAGAATCATTGCACATTCGAATGGTTAGTTTATAATACGCTGAATCTGTCTTAGGTAATGCAGTGAGAGGATACAACGTATCATGTGTTGGGTCTTTGTCGCTCCCAGTGGGCCATGACCAGAGCCGAGAAGAGAAAGGAAGATCCGGCGGATTAGTTTTTAAATTATAAATTTTTAACGGATTGCCATTACAAATGATCGTATCACGAGGCAACAAAATATTTGGCTTAGGATAAAAATTGACAACAAAACTATCTGCTGGTGCTATGCAGGAGTAATCAAATAACCATAATTTAAAAACAGTATCTTTTTGAGGTAACTTAACTTTTATTTGTATATGTGTTGAATCACCCTGCAAAGAGTCAAGCCATTTAAATCCGGTATGATAATATTTTGTCGGATCAAAGGTCAATGAAACGCTATCAGCGCCTGTGGTGCAAAGTTTTTGATTAAACTTCATGACAGGTACAGTTGGTGTTACAACAAATTTAACAGTATCAGCGCAGGCCCCATTGGAAGCTATTGAGTAAACAATTGTATCTTTGATTTTATTCGTGATTTTAAACCGGATGGAAAAAGAAGAATGATCACTGATGATTGTTTCACGATTTTCATTTAACCATGTATACTGTGTAAAACTAGGAGGTATACTTAAAGTTATTTCGCATCCTGCGAAACGTTTTTGATTACTTGTTGATGATCCACCAAATCCATAATTAGAAAAATAACCCTGCAAAGCGCCCTGAGTCCCTGCGGTCATATTTATAAAACCCATTTGAAATATACCCTTATCATTTTCAACAACGCATTGACGATTTGCTGGAATATCAGTAGCATTAATAAGTATTCGAGCATACATAAAATCCGTAGACGGTACCGGAAAAAACTTAGTAGAGTCAATATGAACCCTGACTCCATTATCTATACTATAATAAAAACTATTAACAATATTTTTATTTGCAAGTAATTTAAGATAAAACTCATCATTGGTTACACGGGAAAAAGCAACTTTTTGTGAACCGGTACAAATCAGTTGAGGTAATACTGAACCGGCTGCTTCACAACCGTCGCCTGTTAATTGGAACGCATAGGCAGGTTTTGATGTTTTAATATAAAGAGTTGTATCAGCAGCTGTCATAGGAGCAAAGTATGTAGCACCTGTATTGATAGTTGTAACATTTGTGCCGTTAACAGTAACATCTGTTGCATCCTGAGTGGCAGTAATAAACACACCTTCCCATCCTGGATTAGTAAAATTACCTTTAATGGCTATATAGTCAGTTCCTGTCACATCTGTCGGAACTATCTGGTCGCCTATGAGATCATAACAATGATCCAGATTCATGGAATCATCTTTAATTGAAACAGCTATAGGTTTATCAGAAGTAACAATTGTCCCGACTAACTGCCCTGCAGCTAAAGTGCTGGCAGCAATGACAGAATAAGAATTCCCTTTATTCAAGATGATGGTTATTGTATCGCCAGCAGCATGAACCGTTGATGATTGAGTAATCACAGGATTGAGTGCTTGTGTGCGAGTAACTTCATGACAACCATTTGGAGCAGAGTATCGGGCACTATCAATACTCCATGTCTTAACCGGTGGACCTACCGGGACCCAGATGACATTATCAGTGCTTGTATAAGTTTGAATAGTAGTATATAATTTCGCATCATAACTAACATTGCACGTATAGTCACAAGCAGGACAAGAAAAATAACGTCCATACGAATCTGTTTGTTCTGTTTTTGTCCATTTAATAACGCCCTGTGCATTATTTGATAATATAATTTTAATCTTCGTATTATCTTCCGTTGCAACAATATCAATTGCTGATCTGGCGGTGCCACCGTAATTATTAGCGCCGGCAATATTATATTTATTCTGACCTGGAATAACAAAATTAGTACCTAATGAATTTTTCCCTTTTAATGTAAAAATTTCTGAATTTTGTCCTTGCCCTACCTGATAATAAGCAGTCACAGGGCTTGTGGCTGTTATATGAATTCCTTTTGGCAGAATAGAATCGCCGGGTGAGTTTTCAAGTAAATCTTTCCATAATGTAACAGGTACATTTACCATTTGATTAGCAGGAACATCAGTTACAATAGGAGCAAAACCCGGATAAGCAGGCATTGAAATTGTAACTGTTGCTGGCTGACCGAAAGAAGTAAAATGAAAGATTATTGGAAAATTTTGTTCATGTTGCGGAGTTACCCATGGTGCAGCAAACCAGAATGACGTATCTGTTTGAGCGATCGAATGAAGAGAATAGAGGTTTAAAAAAATAAAAAAAGTAAAAAGAATTTTTTTTACAATTTTTTTCATATGTATGTTTTTTAAATTATTATTTATTGAATGTATTAACTACACTTTAACTAAAAAACTAAATGTTGTAAATAGTTTTATAAAAGCATATATAATAAATGAAAATTATTTTACAGATTGCTTTATTATTGTAAATCAATTTGGGCATTTTCAAATGCTTTTAACACTATTGCTATATCGCTTGTTCCTCTGAAACCGCTAAAACCAACTGCTAACTTTGTTCCATCTTTCAGTGTGACTGGCTGTCCGCCTTCCCATCCGATCATATCAGGCATTTGAACTCCATATTTGCCGTGATCAACTTGACCGGAAAAAACTAATTTCTCATATTCTAACGTTTTATATCCTGTAATCCAAACCTGATTTGCTTTTTTCCAAGCTATATTAAATGAATCCCTAAGACGTATCTTATCATCACCATATAATCTGCCATAAATTTGTCCATCTTCATCTATGATACAAACAGAAGCAAATCCTTTGGATATATCCCAATCAATAGGATCAGCTTTATAAACAGGAACCAGCTTATCTAATTGTTCAAAAATTTTTTCTATGATTAAAATGTTTTTTTTTGTTTCCATAACTATTAATTTTAAAAATGATTTCTACTATATTTTAAGTATGTTGTTTCCTTTTAAGAGTCAATGTTCTGATATTATTTATTTTTTGACATTCCCGTTATTATTTCCAAGAAATTGCATCAAGCCACCCAAATTAAATACATGTGCTGATCCTTCGTCAATACATTGTTCGTTCGTAACATAAGAGCATTCGTCATCAAAATAATTTTTTGCAGCACAAGGTGAAACGATTTGCGGATTGCAGGGGTGACCGATAGTACCATTGTAAGGGCCTTGAATGGGTAAACCAGGAATAGGATCAATAACACCATCAGCCCCACTTGGTCTGTGGTGAGGATGCATCACGCGCTTAGAACCAAACCCGGTAATAAAACAATAGCTTGTTGCATTTCGTCCTAAAATATAATCCATAGAATTAATAACCCCGTTCAAATATTTTTTATCTTTTGTAAGAATATATGCAACCATCAATCCATTGGCTCTGTTGGATATGCGCCTGTTACTGCCCCAGTTAAATTCATCGGGGACATTACCAATATTTACATTATAACTATTGGTGTCTTGAAACCGAATCTGTGAATTAGCATATTTAATTACATCTTCTTTTGCTTTTTCATCACCATGCAATGCAAGTTGAATAGCAGCCAGAGGGCGTTTATCAATCCAGTTAGGTTCGCCATAAACAAAATCAAATCCTATTTGCGCAGAGCTTAAAATTGAATGTAAATAGGTCGAATCACCGGTAGTTATAAATAACTCAACACCGGCATATACTTTATTGTCATTCCCGAATTCTGTAACTCCATCTTCATATCCGCCGGTATGAATACCTTCAGGATTAGCACAAGACGGATGGGTCGTTTCGTTGTTAATTGCCCAGGTCCAAGCCGATTTAGCTGCCACAAGACAAGAGTCTGAATAACCGGGTAATTGTTTATTATATTTTTTATATATTCGGGCAGCCATAGCAAACGTTGCAGCATAATCATACGCTGAGGTAGCATTCTTTACCATGCAGTAAAAACCGCTTGTTTCCTTATCGGGCATAATAAAACCAGAATGATTTTTAGAAGTCGCTTTATACCAGACACCATTATCAATATCTTTCATTTTATACAACCATTTCAACTCATATTTAACTTCATTTAATATGTCTGGAACACCATTTCCACTTTCAGGAATATTTAAATCTGTTTTATTCCAATACTCTGGAAATTGTTCGTAAGCCATCATAATTTGACAAGCAGCCATAGAGCCGGTAACTGTATATAATCCATAATCTCCGGCATCATACCAGCCACCGGGCATTGAAATTTTCCTGGTCTGATCTTCGAGCACTGTCACATCTGTATTTAAATGACCGGCTGCTCGCGCCCATTTACCGGCATATTTAGGTTGTAACTCGTAACTGCATCTGTTGAAATAATAAAATTTCATTTGTGCTTTTGTAACTTCATCTAATACGGAATTTGAAATTATAAAAGGGTATGATTTTTTATTACCAATTATAACAATATATGTTCCTTCTTTTTTCAAACTGCTAAAATCTGCAATTTGAATATTGTCTTCACATGATACAGCCCATTTGTCACGTTTGATCATCGTGCCAGTAAAAACTTTTTCAGACTGGTCATTAGTCCAGATTTCAAAATTAGTTTCAGTAAAATCAACAGCAACGGACTTTTTGATCCCTTCCGGAAAAAATCCAACCTGATTGATGCGAATGTTTTCAGTCAAAGTTTGAGAATGGGTGATAGTTTGAAATATTAACAAAAGGAAAGCATAGATAAATATTTGAGCCAATTTCATATTAATAAATTTTATATGTAAAAAATTATTGTACAATAAATTTTTGTTTATAAACAGCATTATCTGATTGAACTGTGATAAAATAAAGACCTTTGTTCAATGAAGAAACATTGATTATTTGTTTGCTATTTGCATGAAGCATATTTGAAAAAACTATCTGACCCTGCAGATTAAATATATTTAACGCCAATGGATTTTTACTGTTGATGTCAGTCATATCAATATTAATCTGTCCATTTGAAACAGGATTGGGATAAACTAATAACTGTTTTTCATATACGGAATTATTATTGTTGACTCCATCAATTTCATCAAGTTTTAAACTAACATTATCAATGTAAACATAACCTGCCCCTGAATAACCGCTTGCTGTATTTCCAAGATAGAATCCAAGTGTAGCATTATAATCCGTTGAAGCATTCATAGTAAATGTGTAAGTGCGGATTAATTTAGATGTATCAATAGTTATGACCCCTAATGAATTGGTATAACTTGCATATGGAGCTGTTGATTGCCCAATGTCAACTCGAATATTTCTTGCATTTACCATTTTATCTACCCATGCACTGAATGTTAATTTATATTTTTTCCCATTTTCTATATTCAGGTTTGACTGATATAACCGGATACATGTATCCGCAGTGCCTTGATTGGTCACATATGATTGAAATACATTGTTGATGATCCCTGTAGTTCCTGTGGTTCCACAAGATCTTTTAAATGTCCAGTAGGTTGGTTTAGTTCTGTAAAATACTCCATTCATTATTTGTTCTTTAGCTGGAACAAAAAGTGCATTTACATTTATATCAGTTTTTTTCATAATAATAGTTGAGGGATTATGAATACTGTCATTTATAATACCCAGAAAACTTTTCCATTTATAATTGGTATATGGTTTTGCATAAATTCTAACCGTATCTCCTGTATTATACAGTGTTTTTGCTGGAACAATGGAAACTGACCCACCTTCTGTTTTTGCAAGATTTATTGAATAGGGACCGGGATTTAAATCATTTCCAACTTTTGCCAAGGAAATATTATCAATCCAGACAGTATCTTTTGAAGAATAAAAACCGCAATCAAATTCTAAACGACAAGTGGTATCTCTTTTAAATTGCATGATAAACGGCATGTTGTAAGTTGTTTTTTGCGTTGTTAATCCAACTAAAAGGAACCTGCTGTAACCTGTAAATAGATCACCGTCTTTATTATTATCTCTTCCATTTTCTCCAATACCTGCATTGATAAATCTGGGTTTTGAAGCGTATGCATCAAATGTCAGCATATATTTACTGCCAGAATCTAGCTTAAATACAGCCGATGGGGTTGTCGTTAATTGGATGTTCCATTCATCCTTTCCCGGACGTTGCACAATAACCTGAGCTTCGCCTTTATGTTTGCCACTGCTGGGTACTAATGTAGTTAGAACGGTCGGTGACAGTGCATACCAGTTATAATGTCCTTTTCCGTCTTCAATAGTATCAACAATTGTTATTGCCGGAGCGACAGCCGATTGATATTTTCCTATACTCCAGTAATTAGTGCCAGTTCCAAAATCTCCATTTTGAACCAGACTTGTTGTACTGGTAAATAAAGCTTTAACAATCATATCTCTGTTCATTGTAATAGTAATTGTATCTTGTTTCCCGTTTAAATAACCTGTCCATCCGCTGAATTTAAAATCGACATTGGTATTTGCGATCAATTTTACTTTTGTTCCTTTTGGATACGATGCTAATTGAGGATCAATACTGATACTACCTCCGATTGTTGATGTTACAGTTAAATTAAAAGGACCTGGAGTAGAACAAGAAGAGGGAACTGAAGGATTTACAATTTTATTTTTGATATAAAGACCGGATGTAGTTAAATCATTATTGCTCCATCCACCTTCAATGGAAGCACCTGTTACCAATGCTGAAGCTGATTCAGCTTTGTCACATAATGACCAGTTACACCAACTTACAATTTGATTACCGGGATTGTAACCGTTCAGGTTTTGTCCAGCATATAAACTCAACCACAGGTTTGCACTTGTTGTATCAATAATACCATTACCCGTTGATACTGTGGTTCCAATTTCAGTAGAAAATAAAGCTATTTTACTGGAAGCTGATTGTAAATAATGAGCATATCCACCAATTTTATGAGTAGCTGTATAAATATGAAAAGCATACATTATATTTGAATATGATAATGGTGAATTAGCTGCCTGATCAACTTGTTGGCACCAGTTTGGCGTACCAACTATAATTATTGCATTGGGTTCAATCGCTCTAATGGCAGGAATTATAGTATTGGCATAAGTTTGAATATTTGTCCAGTTACCCGATGGTTCATTACAAATTTCAAACATAACATGCTTCTGCCCTTTAAATGCAGTAGCCATATTCTGAAAGAATGTTTTTGCTTGGGTAACATATTGATTGGGATCCCCATCCGTATACTGTAAATGCCAATCAATAATAGCATAAACACCATATTGTCCGGCTAAATTAACAACATCCATTACTGTATTTTGAAGTAATGGGTCATGCAAATAATCCGTATCGGTCGTTGAAGAAATCGGCATTGCTACTCTCACCACTGATACTCCCCAGTCGCCTGCTAATGTTGCCATTGAACCATGTGTGAAAAATTGACCATAGTCATTAATATTATGAGAACTCATACCTCTTAATTGTATCGGGTTGCCTGCTTCATTACATAATTGATTTCCTTTTACCTGTAATTTTCCATTACAATCAACCGGTGAGCCGGCAGGATATTGAGCATAAATAAATCCTGAATTTAATAAGAGCAGAATTAAACATGTTTTAAGTAGTTTCATTTTTTAAATTATTTTGTTAGTTTATTAATTTAGAATATATATATTTTTTTCGATTATATTTTCATGTTGAAATCTTTAGTAAAATAATCTGCTGGAGTTTTATATTTTCATTTGCATTTTTCCAAAAATAATTTACTTCAGCAGTGTTACATTCCCCACCACCCTGTGTGCTTTTCCTTCCATGTCTTTGAATGTGACTACCCATG
>CAYVNP010000060.1:0-24786 GCA_964452905.1 uncultured Bacteroidales bacterium | reverse complement strand
CCAGACTGGAGATGAGTTCACAGGCACAGGCTGTTTACTTTGTGAAAGTGATGACAGGTAAACAATCAGTAACCAAGAAGGTTTGTATCACCAGATAAACGAGAGATACAATACTAAAAACAACCAAAACCCTGATTAATTGATCAGGGTTTTGTTGTTTTTATAAGTCCCTTATAATAGAAATGCCATTTTAAAAATAACATTACTTTTGTAACTAAACTTAAGTTTTTAATAAAAATGAAAACAATAAAATTTATTTATTGGATAACTATTATATTATTGTCATGCCAATACCATAAATTTTCTGATAAAGAATATCATCTTGAAAAAACCGCATGTGGTATTTCAATTACAGACCATCAATATAAGTACGTTGTATCAGTTATTAAGGATGATATAATTAAAGTAAATTTTTTTACAGAAAAAGATAATGTTGAAGAAAAATCATTTTCAGTTATACTAAAACAGAAAGACAAAACAACTTTTACCATAAATGAAGAAAATAAAAAAATTGATTTGTTTACATCCAAGATGTGTGTTAGAATTGAAAAAAATCCTTTACGAATTAATATCTATGATCTAAAAGGGAAAGCACTTCTATTGAATAATGGTTTTAAAGTATCAGGCAATAAAAAAACCATTTCTTTTAAACTTCAGTCCGTTGATGCATTTTATGGAATGGGTCAGAAAACAGTACCTGTTGATCGCAAGGGACAAGCTTTTCTGGCATATAATACCCATGTTGGCGGATATACAAAACAATATGCTAATATGCAAGTTAATATTCCATATGTTTACTCTCCTGCTGGCTATGGAGTTTTTTTTGATAATACATGGCCAGGGTATTATGATCTGGGTAAAACCAAAAAAAATGAATGGAATTATACCGCTGAAAATGGCATATTTACTTATTATATCACGGTAGCTGATCAACTTCCTGAATTGCTTGAAAAATATTTTGATCTTACTGGATATCCGCCAATACCTCCTAAATGGGCATTTGGATTATTGCAGAGCAAATGCACCTATTTGAATGATAATGAAGTATATGCTATTATCAAAAAATACAAAGACTTAAAACTTCCTCTTGATGCCATTATTCTTGATGCCAACTGGTTTGGAGGTTATGGAGAACAAGCACCACAACGAATGGGGAATTTTTCATGGCTTAAGACAAACTTTCCAGATCCTGCCGGTTATATGAAAAAGTTAAAAGAAATGGGGATTAAAACGATTACAATTAATGAGCCGGCAATAAATATGAATAGTGAAAACTATAATTATCTTTCAACCCATGGTTTATTGGTTCATAAAAAAGGAACAAACAAACCTTATATTGAATATTCTTATTGGGCAGGAAAAGCATCATTACTTGATATTACAAATCCATTGGCTCAACAATGGCTCTGGCAAAAGATGAAAAAAAATGTGGAACTTGGTCTGGATGCATTTTGGGTTGATCTTAGTGAACCGGAGATGTCTGTAAAAGATGGCATGTTTTATTTAGGTGATGAACGGAAAGTGCATAATATTTATAGTCATTTATTTGCCATGGTTTTATGGGAAGGTTTTAAAAAAGATTATCCGAACAGACGCTTGTTCAATATCACGCGTTCAGGGTATGCAGGCACACAACGATATGGTGCAATTAACTGGTCGGGAGATGCTTCTAAAACTTTTGAAGCATTGAAATGCCAGATTCCTATGCTCATAGGTGCAAGCATGTCAGGTATGCCACATTATTCATCAGATATTGGTGGATTTACAAATGCCTTTGATACCATTTCAGTACCTTGGAACAAATACAAAGGTCCACGTGGTTTTACAACTCCAGAACTTTATACACGCTGGTTTGAATTCGGTGTTTTCTCTCCTTTGTTACGACCTCATAGCGGTGAAGGGCAAGCTGGTGAATTATTTGCTCATGGACAACAAACAACTGATATTACGTCAAAATATTTAAAATTAAGATATAAATTGATTCCATATATTTATTCTTATGCCTTCAAAACTTCACAAACAGGTGAGATGCTCGTAAATCCTGTATTTTTCTCCTATTCAGATACCGAACTCAAATCACGTGATGATCAATACCTTTTCGGAAAAGAATTTTTGATTGCCCCTGTTGTTCAAAAAGGTAAATTTGAAAGGACATTATTTCTTCCTGCTTTAAAGAATAATTTTAAATGGGTTAGTTACTGGGATGAAAAATTATATGAAGGGGGTAAAGAATTGATCGTCAAAGCACCACTCCAGGAAATTCCGGTTTTCGTGAAACAACCGTCAATTATACCTTTCGCTGAAGTGAAAAATTATATTGATGAAGTACCTGATACGATGCTTACACTCGAAGTTTATCCCGGTGGATATGCAGATTTTCTTTTATATGAAGACGATGGGATAAGCAATGAATATAAATTTGGTAATTATGCAACTACTAAAATTGAAACAAAGACAAAAATGAATACCATTAGTATTATTATCAATCCAATTGAAAAAAAATACAAAGAAATGATATTAAAACGTACCTGGGTAATTCATATTCATTTGCTTGAATCATTTCAGGATATATTTTTAAATGGTAAAAAAATATTTGAAAATCAATATAATTATGATAAAATTAGAAAAATGATTACTCTAAAAATTCACTCCGAAACATCATTGAAAAATATTATTACTGTTGAAGGAGTTAAATTTTCTTACTGAATCATTTAATTGTGTTCAACTTTTCTTTTCTATATTCAGTTGGAGGTATTTTAAAATGTTCTGTAAAACAACGAGTGTAATACGATGCACTGGTGAAACCACATAAGTCGCTTACCTCACTAATACTATAAGTAGTCTGTATCAGATATGATATACTCTTTTTTAATTTATATTGAATAACAAAATCATTGACGGATAATCCGGTTAAAGATTTAATTTTATTATACAATGGGGTGCGACTTAATCCAATATGTTTGCTAATGATATCTGCATTAATGGATGGTGTTGACAAATTAGCATCTAAATATTTAATTAAATCATTCATAAACTTAACATCAACGGGATTCTCTGTAATTTCAATTGGTTGAAGAGTGATTGATGTTTTAACAAGTTGATGTATCTGTTCTTGTTTTTTAATTACATTAATAATGATAGACAGTAAAAGTTGGTTGTTAACAGGTTTGATTAAATAATGATCAGCGCCATAATCAAAACCCTTGACCTGACTCTCGGTAGTGTATTCTGCTGTTAAAAGAATAACAGGAATATGTGAAATATTTTTATCTGATTTAAGATTCGTGCAAAATTCAAAACCATTCATTTCTGGCATCATTACATCACTGATAATAATATCGGGAAGTTTTTGTAAAGCTTCCGCAAGACCAGTTTTACCATTGTCAGCAGTAGACGTTTTAAAAATTGGAGATAAAAATATCGTGAGACTTTCCAATAATTGAGGATCATCATCTATAATAAGGATATGTTTGTTTTTAAATTCTTTTAGATGCTCGTATGTTTCAAATTGTTCCTGTTCAGTAATAATATTTTTAATATTTTGTAAAGTTGGCAGGGATGAATCATTTACCAAATCAGAGGTTTCATCTTCATTCCATTGAAGGTCCGGTGTTTGAATAATAAATATTGTCTCTTTATTGGGTTCACTCTCAACGTGAATGGATCCTCCATACTTTTCAATTAAATCTTTACATATTTGCAGACCCAATCCACTTCCTTTTTCATCGGCTGTACCACGGGTGGAATTGTTGACATCATTATTAAATAACGTAGATAACCTTTCTTTATCAATCCCAACACCGTTATCAGCAATGCGAATCACTAATTGATTTATTTTGCGATCCATGATAATTGTAATAGTACCACCTTTGACAGAGTATTTAATAGCATTTACAACCAAATTGCGTATGATGATTTGAAGAAATTGTTTATCGGTAAATACTTTTGAGAATACTAAAATTTGCTTTTGAATTTGAATTGATTTTTGATTGATAGCTTCCTGAAGCGGAGCCAGTGTTTCTTCTATTATTTGATTAGCAAAAAGCCATTCAGGTTTTGGATCAAAACCCTTTGTTTGAGAATTTGACCAACTTAACAGATTAATTAACATATCACCAAACTGACTGGATGCAGTTCGTAATTTCTGAAGGATAGATAATCTCTCTGTATTAGAATATTTAGAGTTATACTGAACCAATGAGTCGGACAAACTTATTATGCTTGATATTTGATTTTTTAAATCATGGGATATTATAGAAAATAGTTTGTCTTTTGTTTTATTGAGTGATGTAAGGGATGTATTCATTTGAACAAGCATTTCATTCTGTTCTGAAAGTTTTTGCTCGCTGATTTTTATAGTTTGTGTTCTTTCGTCCACAATTTTTTCAAGTTCAATATTTCTCTTTTTTATCAGGTTGATTCTATATCTGATTGAATATATAATAATAAACAGGATAAGGAGTATACTTAAACTCATAAACCACCATGTCTTCCAGAAAGGAGGAGTAATAATGATGGTAAGTACTTTGTTGGCTTCGATCCACTGCTCATTGTTTTGTTTGTATTTTATTTTTAGTAGATAGGTACCGGGGTTAAGATTTGTAAACGTAACATTATTATTAGTTCCATTAAATATCCATGACCTGTCAAATCCTTCCAGTTTATATTGATATTCTAAATGCCCTGTGTTAGTGAGATTTATGGCTGTATAACTGATGTTAAAGATTGATTGATTACTTTGAAGTATGATGGTGTCATTTGCTTTCGATGGATCAAATTTGTTAGAAGCTGCTTGCCCCATGATATACAGATTATCAAAATTGAAAAAACTTCTGATAAGTTGTTTATTAATTTTTGTTGAGTAGAAACTGATGAATCCGTTAGTTGTACCAAATAATAGTTCATTATTAATTAGATTGACCGCTGCTTTATAAACAAAAAAATTATTGGATGATTCATCTGCTTCGTAAACTCTGGCAAATGCATTTGTTATAATTGAATATGAATAAATACTGTTGTTACTTGAAAACCACAGCGTATCTGAATGATTCGAACAAATAGATTTTATAGATGTTACAAAAGGGTCGTCAATAGGAATAGTTCTAAATTGGAGAGTTTTTTCATCAAACAGGAAGAGTGTATTTGTATTGCCTACTGCCCAAATTCTTCCTTTTTGATCTTCATAACACATATTGATATTTAATTTCTCCATTTTTATATCGGAGCAGTTATTTTTATTAATATAGCAAAGACCTTCTTCCGTGCTCACCCAGATACGTGCTTTACTGTCTTTAAAAATATGATTAATAAATCGAAAAAATTCCGGCTTATTAGGAATCATCCAAACAACATTTGGATTCACTTTCTCCGATACCATATCAAAACATTTTAATCCTTCACCGTGAATACCAATCCATACGGTTGAATTATCAACAGCAATTGATTTAATATTGTTACCGGGAAATATAGCTGGTCCTGAAATTCTTTCATTAAACTGTTTACATATATTTGAAGAAGGAGTATAACGTAATAATCCATTTCCCCAGGTTGCCATCCAAAGATTACCATTGTTATCGGGCTTGATATCAAGTATGACATCCGAAAGTAATCCATTTTCAATATTGAAATTTTTTAATTTTCGGTTATGGATATAATATTTGAATAATCCATTATGATCTGTTCCGATCCATACGATATCTTTTTTATCCCAATAAAAACAAGAGATTATTTTCTGAGGTGATAAACTTTGATTTACAAATAACGTTCTTTTAAAATTCTCTTTTGAGTAATTAATATAAACAATAGGCATACCATGCGATCCAAACCAGATATAACCGGAACGGTCTTCTAAAATAGTTGATATTGATCCTGCCAGTTGTGGTTTTGAATCCAAATTTGTTTGACATACTTTTTCAAATGTATTATCATTAAAATAATACAAGCCTTTATCCGACCCAAGCCATAACTTATTATTTGAATCCTGAAAAAAAGTATTTACAATTATTTTTTGTGTTTGATTATCAATGGAAACCGGCTGTAATTGTAAATTATCGTAATCGGATGGATTGTTAGATTTCCATAGCCCGTTTTCATATGTACTCACCCAAAGTGAACCTAACCTATCAAGGAAAATAGTTTTAATATTTGATCGAATTACATTTTTCAAATTAATCAATCTTGATCTACTTTTCTTCTGATCAATGACCATCAGATTATCATTGAATCCTACCCAGACATTATCTTCTTTGTCAAGCGCAATAGGAACATAAGCTGTAAATTTTTTCCCTGATTTATTCTGATAAGGAAAAACTTTGTATTGTCCTGTAATCGGATTTAATTTGATTACGCCATACCATTTCCACAACCATAAATTACCATGATGGTCTGCCTTGATAACATAGGTGCACTGTTTGAATAAGCTGTCATTATTTAATCTGTAAAAATTATTTTTGATTCTGTTATAAATAACCAAACCCGATTCAGTACCAATCCATAATTTTTTTTGTTGATCTTCTTCAATGGCTGCACATAAACCTCGAGGTAATGACAACGAGTCTTTGGGATTGTTTTTAAAATGTTTCAGGGTCTTTCCATCCCAACGGCATAAGCCATCCACATTTGCTATCCACATATAACCGCAGTAGTCTTGATATATTTGTTCTGTAAAATTATTTGCTAATCCTTTAATATCGGGAAACTGATAAAAAAAAACGGATTTAGTCTGACCAAATGAAATAAAATGAAGTACGAGTATTAAAAATAAAAAAAAATTATTCATCGTTTTTATCTATCCAAGGGATTAAGATGTAAGGTGTTCCAAAGGTAATTTATTTTTTATTAATTATATATGATGTTTTTTTTATCCTTCAGGTTGCGTTGTTATTAAAATAAAAAATAACAAACATTCAAAACAAATTTAAAACAAGTATCGAAAATAATTTTCTCCCAAAACTGTTTATTATATATTTTGATTTTCTAATTATATTTTTTTGCAATAATAATATTTTTATAAATAAATTAATACATGAAATTCTGTGCTGGTAAAAACAAGTATTTGAATATATTTTTTTAACTTATTTAATTTTAGGTATTTACAAAAAAAATAGTTCAGATATAAAATTAAAAAAAGTACAATAATCCTAAAATAAAGTACTATTTTAATAAGGTGCTTTTAATTGTCAATGTAAATTTGTTTAAATTATCAATTTAGTATTAATTAAAAATAAAATTTTCTCATGAAAAAGTATTTGCTTATTCTTTTTATCTCAATCACAACATTGACTGCTTCAGCTCAAATGACTTTTAAGCATCTGGGAGCTCTTGATGGAACATCCGATCTTGACTTCATAAAAGCAAAAATTTTAGCCGGTGCACAACCATGGACGAATGCTTACAATAAAATGTTAACTGTAGCTACTGCAGGGAGCACAACAACTGCTCCTCAGGATGGAAATGAAGGAGGTCAAAAAGATGATGGACGAAAAGCATATGCAAATGCTATTGCATGGTATGTTTCAGGCAATGTAAAATATGCAAATCAAGCTATTGGCATCCTGAATGTTTGGGCAAAAACATTTAAAGGATATACTTTGCCTCCTGCCGGTGAGGGAAATCAGAGCCAACTGGATTGCGCCTGGATTGGTGCTCTCCTTGGACCAGCTGCTGAGATCATGAGAGGATATTCGGGATGGAATAATGCAGATTTGCTCTCAGTTCAAAACTTGTTCAAAACCAAGTTTTATCCATGTTTAAATCAAATGAGTACATGGAACGGGAATGTAGATTTAACACAAATTGATGCCATGCTGAATATAGCTGTTTTCTGTGAAGATGAAACTGAATTTAATTTAGCTGTGACACGATTTAATAAACGGATGCCTGCTTATTTTTATCAAACAACAGACCCTGCCAATTCCAGAAATATACAGGGAATTACTTTCCCAAACAACTGGGCAGACCAAAATGGAAACCTGCCAACCAAATATGTTGACGGCTTAACTCAGGAAACTTGTCGTGATAATGACCACCATGCGCAATTTGCTATGGCATCAGCTATACATGCAGCGGAAGTTGCATGGCATCAAGGGGTTGATCTTTTTACTCCCCATGCCAAACGATTGATTGATGCAATGGAACTGATGGCATTTCAAGTTACAAGTGGTGATATGCAAGGTACATGTGTTGACTCTAAAACAACGGCAAGTCTCTTTGATACTTGGGAAGTTGGCTATAACCATTACCATTTTCGTAAGGGTCTAAGTTTACCAAATACTGCTAAAGTACTTACAACTAAAGTTAGAATTAATGGCGCAAGTGATTGGAATATCTTTTTTGAAACTGTTACCCATGCTGATATTGATAATGGAGTTTTAGTTTTTTGCCCTCAACCGGACCTCGGTCCCGATATATCAATTTGTGGACAGAGCAGTTTAATTCTTAACGCGCATGTTACATCAAACGGTAAAACAATTAAATGGTATAAAGATAATAATCTTATTTCCGGACAAAGCGGAACAACATTAACAGCAACATCAGCAGGAACTTATAAGGTAGAAGTAGATTCATCTACTAATTGTACACTCACCGATGAATTGATTATAAATGGGAATCTTCAGGTGAATCTTGGAGCAGACAAAGAATTATGTAATCCGACTTCCTATACGCTGAATGCAGGCAATGCAACTGTACCAAATATTGCTTATTCATGGAATACAGGTGCCAAAACCAGAACAGTGACTGCTGATAAGTCAAGTACCTATACTGTTACTGTGAGCGCACCAAGCTGCACATCTGCTACAGATGCAGTTGTTGTTACGTCTAAATTATTAAATGTAAGTGCAGATACCTTATGTTCAGCAGGTACCATAAAATTAACTGTAAATGGAACCGGTACATACAACTGGTATAATGTTGCTGCGCAGGGAACTTCACTTTATTCAGGGATTACATATTCACCTTCTATTTCATCTTCTACCATTTATTATGTTGAAGACGCTGGTAGTTTTGAAAGTACATTGGGTAAAACTGATAAAGGAACAGGTCAATCTTGGAACCTTGGGGGAGCAGATGCAGGTGGAACAGATAAAATCAATAAGGTAACGGTGTTACAGGCATTAACCTTAAAGAGTATTGCAGTTTATGTTACTACTGCTAATTCATCAGTTACCATTAATTTCATGCAAGGTACAACAACGGTGAAAACGAAAACCTTTCCCGGTCTTGCAGTTGGCAAACAAACTCTTGCTTTAAATTTTGATCTTGCTCCGGGAAACTATTTGATCAATGCAGTCGGAACTACCGGATCCATTGGCTTTGAAGCATCAGGTGGTACATTCCCATATAGTGTACCCGGTTACATTTCATTTACATATAATGAAAGTTGGCAAAGCGGATGGTATGGTTCATTTTATGACTGGAAAGTCATTTCCGGCAGCCCGTGCTTACGTACGCCCGTATATGCTGTGATTGATAATACCAATATTAATTGTGTAACAAGTATTGAGGAACATACATCAACATCTGTGTTTAGTGTTTATCCTAATCCGGCAAAAGATTTATTAATAGTGAGTTGTGAGCAGTTAAAAAGTGGAACACAAAATGAAATACAAATAATAAATTCATTAGGTCAAATTGTTTATAATTCAAAATCAAAAATTCAAAATTCAGTATTATCACTTGACGTCAGTCAATTCATATCTGGTCTTTATTTTATTCGGATTGGCAATCAGACTCAAAAGATTGTTATTCAGAAATAATGGAATTCTCTTTTATTCACCATGAATTCATAGGATGATTAATTATTAATGATAAAGATTCTTAACATATTGTTCATGTTAATCCTGGGTTTGTCAAGTTTTAATTTGTTTGGACAAGTTAACTCTAATGAAACTATAGACCTTGAAAGATCTTTGTTCTTGAATTTAAGTAGTGAGAATGATTCTATTGCATTTAATTCTTTCATTCAACTTACAACTTGTCAACCTCAAAAAATTATTCAACTGGCTAATGAATTTGAAAAAACTGATTTTAATAAAAGCACTGCTATTCCTTCTCTTCCCTTCAGGTTTCTAAAGCAACTCGTTGTATTAACTGATTATTGTAAAAAAAATAATATTGATTTTGTTGGTACAGATGAACTGAAAGAGAAAATAAAAAAATTAAATTCAAATTTATCCTTTTCTGAAAGAAGACAATTGGAAAATAATTTAATCAATACGTTAACATTGGATGAAATAACATCTCTCGAATATTGGACTTTAATAAAAGAACGATCAAATCCACTTTGCTATTCAGTTGGGAGAATTTTGGATATTTTTTATTCAAGGAATTGGAACAAATTGATTGAAAATGATAAACAACTCCGGCTCTATTTAAAAAAATCTTATTTGTTCGAACAACTTGGTAGTATTGGTATTTGCAATAATTACTTAAAGAAATTCTCAAACGCAGATTCTTCTTTCATTCAAAAATTAAATTTATTACAATCCGATGATCCTGATATTCAACAACAATTAAAGAAAGCTAAATTAATCAGAATCATAGAACCAAAATTTAATTCAGCTTTTAAGAAGGACTCTAAACAAAACAAAGACACAACAATAATTGATATTGAAAAAAAGATACAAAATCTTATCAAATCAAAAAATGAAGAAGCGTTATTAAAATTACTTTCAAAAATTAATTATAATCAAATTGGAGTAGCTTTGAATGCTATCGAAAAAATTTCCTTCAATAATAAATGGAGCCAATATTCTTTTATGGATAAGGACTGGGGCTTTTTTCTGATTACTGATTTTAGTGATATAAATGCACGAAAAGATTTCTTAAAACATTATAATGAACTTTCCGAATACGATTTATATTCATATTATTTGAATCTGTCAGGAGTAGATTATAATAACAACGATAATACATTAAACTATGACAAAATATATGAATTATTAAAATATGATATTGTCTTTGCTTTTATTGGAAGTATAAACGGAACTCGTGAAGATGAAGTTTATTCATTGATCAAACTTCTAGAGATTAAAAATAATTCTACATTAGGTTATTCAAATAAACTTTGTAATTCTATTGAATATAAATGCAGCGCAAGAGATAGAGCAAATGAATGGATGCAATTTATAATTGATAATAATCTCCTAAAAGAAATGCACAAAGAACCCATTTCATTTCATTATGAATAATAGAATAATTTTAAACTTAAATTGAAACAACTGATATATTTAAAAATGAAAACCAATAATATAAAATTAAATATCACAATATTCATCACGTTTTTTTTAACTTTTATTCAAAGTAATTCTTCAGCACAAACACTCACTGAAAAAATAAGAATAAACCAAGTTGGTTTTTTTGCTGAAGGGATTAAAAAAGCTATTGCTATTGATTTTGCTGAAACGAATTTTGAAATCTGGAAAAGCGACCAGTCTGAAAAAGTTTATTCAGGACGGATGAGCCGAAGTTCTAAGTGGGATGAATCTTGCGAGGACAATGTTCAAATTGCTGACTTCACCAGTTTTAAACATGAAGGGAATTACATAATTATTATTGGTTCAAAAAAATCATACCCATTTATAATTTCTCCTTCAGCATTGGATACAGTTGCTAAAATACAAATGAAATATTATTATTACAATCGAAGCAGTTACGCATTACTATCTCAATACGCCGGTAAATGGGCTCGTGCTGCAGGTCATTTAAATACTCAAGTAACGGTGCTTGATGCTCCAACCAGAAAAATATTCATGCCGGGTGGCTGGTACGATGCCGGAGATTACGGATTATATATGGTAACCGCTTCAATGGCTGCTTGTCAGATCATGATGTCGTACGAACAATTTCCTGACTACTGGAACAAAACTGAATGGAATATTCCGGAAAGTGGCAATGGTGTTCCAGACATATTAGATGAAGTAAAATATGAATTAAAATGGATGTATCACATGAAAGATACGGATGATGGTGTTTGGTATAAAGCAACCCCTAAATCATTTCCTGGTTTTCTTATGCCCGACAAGGATAGAAGTATTATATATTGTATGGTGAAAAATGCGACCTCAGCATATGATTATGCAGCAACATTTGCTTTTGCTGCACGCTTATTTAAAAATTACAATGCACAATATCCCGGGTATTCTGACTCTTGTCTGATCGCTGCTAAAGCGGCATGGACATGGGGACTAAATAACGAATCAACGAAACCGGGTTGTAAAAATCCAACAGGTGTTAGTACCGGTGAATATCTTGATAATATTGCAGATGATGGAAATGACAATAAAGTGTTAGCTGGTGTTGAATTGTTTATTACAACCGGTGATTCAAGTTACATAAAACCCATTTTAAAAACGGCATTGAATGGTTTTGTAAATGATGAAGCGAACTGGTATGAGAAACGCCCGGTTGCTTGCATGCAACTTGCTTTACATGGTGATTCTTTTGCAAAAAACAAAGTCATTGAATATGCGAATACGCAGATAGAAATTCAAAATGCTCATAGTTATCATGTAAATCTTGGAAATACCAAATATGATTTTAACTGGGGAAGCAACAGACGCATTTCAAATAGAGGCACGGCATTGATGACCGCATACATCCTCACAAAAGATAAAAAATATTTAAATGGTGTTACAAACTCAATGGATTATATTTTAGGAAGAAATGCAACAGGATATTGTTTTATATCAGGGTTAGGGTTCAAACAGGTCATGTTTCCTCATCATAGAATCAGTGCTTCGGATGGTGTTGCATATCCACAACCGGGCTTACCTCTACAAGGTCCATATTATGGCATCATGGGACAATGCAATCCTAATATTGTGTCTACCTGTGCTGCAAAAAATTATATTGACAACCAATGCTCTTATTCTACTAACGAGCTTAGCATTGACCAGGGTTCACCCAATGTTTTTAATCTGGGTGGATTAAATCAATATTTAGGGAAATCAATAAATGTTGAAATTGTGCAACCACTGAATGATGCAATTATCAATAAAGATTCTTCCGTTGCAATTATTGCAAATGTTACCGATAAAGAAAATTCAGTTACAAAGGTTGATTTTTATTCCAATAACATTCTTGTAAATTCGGATGTAACATATCCTTACAGTTACAAATTGACTGGGGTTCCGGCCGGTGGATATTCGATTACTGCTATTGCTTACAATGCAAAAAAAGATTCTTCTATTTCTCAGATACATATAACGGTTGGTAATGCTTCACCACGTGTAACTATTGATGAACCACAAAATAATACTTTAGTTGCACCTCAACAAGCAGTAAATTTAAATGCTTCTGCCTATGATCCGGATGGAAAAATCAAGAAGATTGAGTTTTATTTAAATGACAGTTTGATTCACACATGTATTGATACGCCATATGTTTACACCATTCCTTCAATACCTGCTGGAGAGTCTTATATATATTCAAAAGCATATGATGATAAAGACTCTTCAACAATTGAAAAAGTGAAAATAAATGCGAACTGTAATAATTTTATTCAAAATTACAGATTTGGTGATTCAACAAAAATATGGCTGATACAAAACACAACTCCGGGAAACAGCCAATTATTAAGATTGTCAAATACAAGCTTATTAAAAGTTATTATCCTGAATAAGGGAAAAAACTCATCGCAAATTCAATTACGACAGCCGCTTCCAATAAAAAAAGGAAATAAATACTACATTTCCTATGAAGCCCAAGCAGATTCTATATGTACTATTGAATGTACTGTTCAGCACGAATCAGATGCCTGGGATCCTTGGGTTAAATATATTTCAAGCATTGATACTTTAAAAACGTATGTTCAATTATTTACTCATGAGTTTACTGCAACAGAGGATGATGAAGGGAGCAAAATAAAATTTCTTTTAGGAACTGCCACTGCATCAAATTTTTATTTTAAAAATGTAGAAGTCTCTCTTTGTCCTGCTGAATCAGCAGAAATTAAATCACTTACATTAATAGAGGCAGAAAAAGAGATGGCTGTAAATAATATATTTACTCCTCACGTTGTCCTGAAAAATTCAGATAGTATTATTCTGTTTATTTCATCTTTGCCTAAAATAAATTGGACTTCTTCCGATACGGCAATTGCTACCGTTGATACTACAGGAAAAATCAAAGCCAAAGCTATTGGTAATGCTATCATCACGGCATCACTTGCTTCAAATACTTCTATTCAAGATGATATAAATATTACAGTAAAAACATTAGGCATAAATGAACTGCACAAACTTGGAGTTACAGTTAAACCAACAATTACAAAAGATATCATTTCAATTTCTGCTGAAGAAGAACTGGCATCTGTGCAGGTAATTTCTTTAACAGGACAATTGATAAAAAATATTGATTGCACTATTAATCAACTTATTGTTAGTTTAGAAGATATAACTTCCGGGTTATATTTTATTAAGGTTTCATCTCAAACTAACAAAATTATTTTTGTAAAAATTGTTAAAATGTAAATTTCTTATATCTATAAAAATAAAATTAAATCGAAATAATTAATCATTCTATTTTATTCGAATGAACAAAAGGCATAACAGATATTTTAAGATTTGTCCCAAAACAGGATTGATAGTTGGGATCAGGAATAAATATTTTGATTATAAATGGCTGATTCTTTTTATTGGGGTTTTTTCTTTGCTCTGGTATTTAATCCGTGTACTTCCTAAGCCATCAAGGGCAAGTTATCCATGTATGCAAGTTGCCGCACCATTTGCTTTTACTTTTATTGGATTTCTTTCTACCGCATTCTTGTCAGTATTCGGAATGAAGAAAGTTTTTTATTATTTTAAAACAAACCGAATTGCATTAGCTGTTTTATTTGTTGTTCTGACAACAGCTGGTATTTTAACCAATATTGCATTTCAAAGAAAGATTGTTTTTGCAGAAACATTAATTGCTACCGGTAAGTTTGTGCCTATTGATAAACCAAATACTCCAATGGGAGTACCGGATAATATTTTTCCGGGCCGAGTTACATGGGTACATGATTCGGCTGCTACAAACTGGGATGGTACTTCTAATTATTGGTGGAGTGCAAAAAATAATAATCAGCAGGTTATTAGTGAAATGATGATCAAAGCGATAAATAATATTTCCGGTGGTTCTACAATCTCTGAGTCATGGGATCTGTTATTTAAAAATTTGAATAAAAAGAAAGGAAAAGGGAATATAGGATATAAAGCTGGTGAAAAAATTGTTATTAAAATTAACCTCAACAGCAATGGAGCAAGCAATTTTCTGGATGCATCTCCTCAAACAGTCTATGCGATTCTGGATGAACTCGTTAATTCTGTTGGTGTAACTGAAACTGATATTTGTGTATATGATGCAATTCGTAATAACGGTATGACAGCCGTAAGAAATTATTGTATAACAAAATTTCCTAACGTATCATACCAGAATTGGGGTACATGGGTTGCTAACGCTATTAAATATTCATCAACAGAAATAACAGGTACGGATTGTCGCAGATTTCCGTCAAAGGTTGTTGCTGCTGATTATATGGTTAATCTGGCATTGCTTAAAAGACATAGCCGTTATTCAGATAATTGGGTTGATGGAGATGGGCAAACAGCCGTTACCTTATGCGGGAAAAATCATTTTGGCACTTGTGGTGCACCTATGGAACTTCATGCAGCCATCCAAGATTGGCGTAAAGGGATGGGCACATACAACCCGATCGTTGATTTAATGGGTAGTAAATATTTAGGGGGTAATACTGTTCTTTATATCCTTGATGGACTTTATTGTTCAAGTTTACATGAAATAATTCCGGTAAAATGGAAAATACCGCCATTCAATAATGATTGGCCTTCAAGTATATTTGTATCATTAGATCAGGTGGCATTAGAATCGGTAGGTTTGGATTTTCTAAATGCTGAATGGGGATTAATTGCAAATGCCGACAATTATCTGCACGAAGCTGCACTTGCAAACAATCCTCCATCGAAAACTATTTATAATCCTGATGGAATAACATTGAAAAGTCTCGGAGTACACGAACACTGGAATAATGCTACTGATAAACAGTATAGTCGTAATCTGGGATTGAATACGGGTATTGAACTTTACAAAATAGAAGATCAACCGTCACTCTGTTCAAAACCTAATCTTGGACCGGACCAAACCATCTGTGGAAAAAATAATATTATTCTTAATGCAGGATTAAAAACCATTATTAATAAAACTCTTGCATGGTATAAGGATAATGTCTTAATTTCTGGACAGTCGGGTGCAACACTTACGATAACTCAAGCAGGGATATATCGTCTGGATGTGGACTCAGCCGGATGTAAAACAACAGATAATATTATAATCAATGGCTCTCTTTCTGTTAACCTTGGAGTTGATAAAGTACTTTGCAATCCTGCAGTGCAAACACTGGATGCAGGGAATACCAATGCGAATTTTATTTGGAGTACCGGTGCAACCACTCAAACAATTACGGTTTCAAAACCAGGTACCTATACTGTATCGGTCAGTGCAACCAATTGTGCTTCTGTTTCAGATGCAATTATAGTTACATCTAAATTATTAAACGTAACAGCTGATACTATCTGTTCATCTGGAGTTATTAATTTAACAGCAACAGGTGGTTTATTTAATTGGTATGATGTAGCTTCAGGAGGATCACCACTAAGTACGGGTGCTTCTTCTTTCAGTCCGACTATAACGGCTAACAAAACATATTATGTTGAAGATACGGGTGGTTTTGAAGGTTCATTGGGTAAAACAGACGTAGGCACAGGAGCAACCTGGAATTTAGGAGCCGGAGATGTAGCAGGAACAGATAAAATAAATAAGGTGTCTGTTTTAAAAGCATTGACATTAAAGAGTATTGCTGTTTATGTTACTTCAGCAAATTCATCAGTGACAATCAATTTCATACAAGGGACAACAACGGTAAAAACAAAAACATTTTCCGGACTTGCTGTTGGCAAACAAACTCTGGCATTAAACTTTGATCTTGTTCCCGATGATTATATTGTAAATGCTGTCGGAACAACCGGCTCCATTGGATTTGAAGCATCTGGTGCTGCATTCCCTTACAGCTATAATAGTTATATTTCATTTACATATAATGAAAACTGGCAAAGCGGATGGTATGGCTCGTTCTACGATTGGAAAATCAGTGCAGGTAACCCATGCCAACGAACACCAGTTTATGCAGTAATTGATAATACAAATACTAATTGTGTAACGGCTATTGAGGAAAAATCTTTATCATCAGTGATTAGTATTTATCCAAATCCGTCTTCAGATTGGTTAACAGTTAATAGTTATCAGTCAATAGTTCATGACATTAAAATTATTGACTTGTTTGAACGGATCGTTTATCAATCCAACGAATCCTTTGTGGGTTTGAAAACCATTGATACTAAAGGACTGAGTAGTGGACTTTATTTTCTATTCCTACAAGGGGAGAACGTAAAATATATAAAAAAAATAATTATAGAATAATATCTTTTGTAATAAAATTTTGAACTACTTAAAAAAAATATGAAAAAAAATTACGTTTCACTCATTATCGTATTTCTTTCGTTTGTTTCTACGTTAATGGCTCAGGTTAACCCGGTTGTTGGAAATATGTTTATGAATCAATTGGGGTTTGCACCCAATGCTCCTAAGATAGCCGTTGTTTCTGAAAATATTAGTGGAATATTTCAGGTAAAAACGGTGCTCACTAAAACTGTTGTATTTACAGGTATTTTATCTGCTTTTTCTAACTGGAGTTATTCAGATCAGAATGTCAGTATAGCTGATTTTTCTAGTTTGACAACTCCCGGAACGTATTATTTATCTTTTAAAAATAGTAACGTAATATTGGGAGATTCCAACGACAGTTTAATATCTGAGAATTTTGTTATTAAAAATAATATTAATGACTCACTCGCAAAAGGAGCAATAAAATCTTATTATTTCTGTAGATCCGGAATTCCCATTATTTCTCAATTTGCAGGCAAATGGGCTCGTGCAGCAGGACATCCCGATACAATTGTTTATATTCACAAGTCTGCTGCATCAATCCAACGACCTGAAGGATCAACCATTAAAAGTCCTGGCGGTTGGTATGATGCTGGAGATTATAACAAATACATTGTAAATTCAGGCATTTCAACATATACTCTTTTTGCTTTATATGAACATTATCCTGAATATTTTAAATCATTAAATCTTAACATCCCTGAGAGTAATGATAATATTCCTGATCTGCTGAATGAAATTTTATGGAATCTGAGATGGATGCTTACTATGCAGGACACGAATGATGGTGGTGTATATCATAAATGTACGACCAAACAATTTTGCGGTTTTATTATGCCAAACAAAGATTTGGCAGCCAGATATGTAGTACAGAAAACTACTACTGCAACTTTAGATTTTGCTGCAGTTACAGCTGTTGCTGCAAGAATTTTTAAAGATTTTTCCAATGAATTACCCGGTCTTGCCGATTCATGTAGGAATGCTTCAATTGCAGCATGGAATTGGGCTAAAACCAATCCGAGTATAGCATACAGCCAACCCACTGATATTGGTACCGGCGCTTATGGTGATAATATTCTTTCTGATGAACTTGCCTGGGCAAGTTCTGAATTATACCTTCTTACTGGTGACACAACGTATTTGAGCAATAATAAAATTCTGACTTTATCGATTGGTGTTCCGACCTGGAGAACAGTCAATACTCTTGGGCTAATTTCTCTTGCTAATAATTTAAAAATGGTTAATAATACTGCATTAGATACTACTACTATTAAAAATATACTTATTACGCTTGCAGATAATTTATATAATACATATAATGCTTCTGCATTTAAAGTTTCAATAACCAGTTTCATTTGGGGAAGCAACAGTCAAGTGGGCAATGAAGCAATGATACTTTTACAGGCATATCGTTTAACGCATGATCCTAAATATTTAGAAGCAGCTAATGCCGATTTAGATTATCTTACAGGCAAGAATCCAACAGGTTATTGTTTTATAACGGGCTTTGGACGCAAACCCCCGATGGACATCCATCATAGACCAAGCTTTTCTGATGGTATTGTTGACCCTGTTCCGGGTTTGTTAGCAGGTGGTTCAAATAATAAAAATCAGAGCCAGCAAGGGGAATGTGGAAGTGCTGCTTATCCTTCCTCTTTGCCAGCTCTGTCTTATCTTGACAAACAATGCAGCTTTTCAACCAATGAGATTGCAATCAACTGGAATGCACCGTTGGCTTATGTTTCAGGAAGCTTAGCTGCTATGAATAGTTATAATGAAGTATTATCAGTGAAATCATACTTTTATTCAAAAAACATATTTAAAATTTTTCCAAATCCGGCAAAAGATAATTTAATAGTGTTTAGTGAACAGGTGATAGCTGGAACCCAACCTGAAATACAAATAATAAATTCATTGGGACAGATTGTTTATAATTCAAAATTTAAAATTGAAAATTCAGAAATAGTCCTTGACGTAAGTCAATTTGTATCCGGACTGTATTTTATTAAAATTGGAAATCAAATTCAAAAGTTTATAATTCAGAAATAATTAAATTATTAATTAACTAAAAAATCAAATCTTATGAAAAAAATGTTCTACACAGCAGCAGCATTTGCTTTAACATTGATGTTTGCAAAGGCACAACCAGTACTAACCAATACCGGATTATTTGACGACTTCTCTTCAGAAAATCCTCCAGTAATTGTTGATCCCGCAACCGGTTTTGGTCTTTATTGGTGGGGGAAAGATGGGCAAATAGCATTAACACCAGACCCTGCAAACAAACAATTAAAAGTTGTTATGACTCAACCTGCCTATCAATACAACCCTTTTGGTGTTGGTTTCGGCGATTCAAATGGAGACGGTACGGGAACACCTAATACTATTGATATCTCCAAAAATGGAACATTTTCGTTTGACATTAAAAATTCCGGCACACAAGGACTTCAGGTTAGAATTTTAGCACAAGACGTAAATGGTGGTAATGCTGACTGTATTAAAGGCGCTACCGCTTTTGGTGATATCTGGAAATATCAGACTCAGATACAAGTTCCGGCAGGCAAAACTGTTAAATATATAGCAGGTACCCCTAACGGAGCAGGTGGTGGTATTATGAATAATTGTGACTTTACCAAGAGCGTGTGGGGCGATTATGGGACGCATACTATCCGCACCGACTTTGATCTCACAAAAATTAAATCAATTAACATTACCGTACTGAATATGGAAAAACTACCTAGTGATGGTCATGCATTAGCTTTGACTGATGGTAACTTTTCAATTTCTAACTTTAGAGTAGGGGATGTTCCTGCAGCTATTTATGAAAATAAAGTTAAAAATGAAAATTTCTCAATTGTTTCAAATCCAGCAAATCATTCAATTATTATTAAAAACAATAATTTGGGAAACTCCAGTAATCAAGTTCAAATAATAAATATATGTGGTCAAATTGTATATTCTGGTAATTTTTCTTCATCCGTGAAAGAATTTGTAATTGATGTTAATCATTTACAAACAGGAATTTATTTTGTTCATGTTGGTCAACAAACTCAAAAATTAACACTAATTAAATAAGGAAATAATATGGTAAAGTTAAAAGGTAAAAATGCATTAATAACCGGTTCGAGCCGTGGAGTTGGACAACAATTAGCACAAGCTTTAGCGAAACTTGGTTGTAACATAATTGTTCACGGACGATCAAAGGATAGTTGTTCAAAAACACTTGATCTTCTTAAAAAATATAATGTAAACGCATATTGTGTATATGGTGAACTATCCGACGAATCGCAGGTTAATGATCTGATAAAGCAAGTTCAAAATCTAAAAATAAATATTGATATATTATATAATAATGCAGCCATCATGACTCCACGTTATGAAGATTACTGGAATCATAGTTGGGATGAATGGATGTTGACTTTCAAAGTGAATGTTTTTGCAATGTATACATTGTGTGGCGCATTTATTCCTGCTATGATTGAGAACGGTTTTGGGCGGGTTATTAATCTTACTTCAGGTATCATGGATCAACCTGAACTTGCTCCTTACGGTGCCTCAAAATGGGCTGTGAATAAACTTACAGATGATCTTGCTTTTAAACTTAAAAATACTAAAGTCAGGATTAATACGCTTGATCCGGGTTGGTTACGTACTGATTTAGGTGGACCAAATGCTGATCATGCTGTTGAAGATACATTACCTGGGGCTTTAGCTCCAGCTTTGGTTGATGATGATGGACCCAATGGGCAGTTTTTTTCAGCAATTGATCATAAACTCGATATGAATTTATTTAAAGAATTATTAAAATAAAATTCAACTTTTAAAATTAAATTTATCGATCATTACTTTAATAATTATTCAGATAATTTACATTTTCAGGTTTTATTAATAATTAGATTAATTAAAATATTTGAAACAAATTAATATTAAATTTACAATAAAAAATTTATTTACTAATGAATAGAAAATATATTTTACTGTTAATTGTTTTATTTTTAATTTCTGATTTTTTAAAAGCCCAGAAAGACTTAGTCATTTCCGGTGGAAATTCAGTGTCAAGTTATGTATGTGATAACAACAAGGCCTATGTTTGGGGTCTAAACAAAAATGCCAATGGCATAGGAGCTTTAGGTGTGGGTAGCATAAATAATAATGAATCTTCACCTGTATTAGTTCAATATTTTGTTACAAATGGAATCACGATTAAGCAAATTAATTCCGGTTCAGGAGGCCATTTTGTTGCATTGGATTGTAATAATAATGTTTGGGCTTGGGGTGATAATACCTATGGACAATGCGGTTCTACGAATGTCGGTGCAAATGTGACCACTCCTACCAAGGTTAAAGCAGGAACGGAAGTTAGTGCACATTTTAAAGATGCGACCGGAAATCTTATAAATGCACGTGTTGTTTATGCAGGTAATAATAATAGTTATGCAATTCTTGATGACGGGACTCTGGTTGCATGGGGATTAAATACATATGATAATAATCCCGGAAATAACTATACGGATGGGGTTGGACAATTGGGAAATGGAACAACAATTAGTAGCTCAACACCTGTATTTGTAAGAAGAAATGCAACCACCAAATTAACCGGAGTTACCCAAATATTTGCAAGCGATGTAACAGCTTATGCACTTTCTGACCCTGATGGTGATGGAGTCGGCACAGTGTATTCCTGGGGTAATGGATTAAATGGATCTTTAGGAAGAAATGCATCAAATGCCGGAAATCCTGTTCCTGGTAATCCTGCAAATGGCAATACTATTCAGGATAGTTGGGCAGCACCTGTTAATTATGCTGATGGTACCATCATGAATAATATTGTTTCTATTTCTTGCAGCGACGGGATTGGGATTGCAATTGATACGAAGGGATATGTGTGGACATGGGGAAATGGTGGCTGGAATAATGCAACTTATAATACACCAAATGCAAATACCAGCTCTGCTCCGGGGAGAGTTTTAAAAGGGACTACAATTGGAGCAAGTAATGATGGAACTTATCTTTTAGCTCGAGCTGTTGGAGGTGGGCAGGGATTTAGTATGGCTTTAACTTTGGATAATAAACCGGTTGCATGGGGTGGAGGTGGTTGTACTGAGGGCGGTGCAACAGGAAATGGAACTTTGGCAGGTTCCTCAGCAGGGACTCAATATATTCAATTTGCACCTGGATTAGTTCATAATGATGTAATCTTAATCAACAGAGGCGATTTATGGGGTTTTTACGGTCGTTCTGATGGTTCAATGTGGGCTTTTGGATGTAACAGCAATGGACAGCTAGGTATTGGTAATGTTACAGATCAGGCCTTTGCTACAACGATTACACCACCTACAGGATGTGGTCCCAAATCACCACCCCCAAGTGTTCGGTTAACTCCGAAAGATACTACAGTTTGTCAATCTGATTTTTCTGCTGGTACCGGGATAGTGTTAAATTCCGGTTTTATAATTGCACCTGCATTAATGAGTAAATATGCCATAAGATGGTATAAAGATGGTTCATTAATAAAACAAGCAAATCCTATTACTTCAACTGCTGATTTAAAATACACTGCAACAACAACCGGAACATATCGGGTTGAAGTAAATTTAAATAGTGCAACATGTATTGCTTATGATACTGCAAAAGCTCAAATGAAAATTAATGTTTGGCCTGCTTCATTTACAGCTCCTACCAATCTGACTTATTGTGGAAATAATGCTACTGTCAATGTAAATTCGACTTCAACCACAAATCCGTTATATGCTTGGTATCCTAATCAATTAAGTTCAACAGTAATAGGTGTTACACAAGGTAGTCTTAGTTCTATTATTAATGTTTCCCCGGTTATTACAGTTGCAGGGACTCCAAATACTAAAATCCTTTATGTAGAGGAAAAAAATTATGCCAACGGAATTGTAATGAAAAAAACTGATGGTTGTGACCCGACATGGAGTAGTAACAACCAACAAATGAATAATGCGTATCAGTCAGGATTCACGGTATCGGAACCGATAACCATTGATACAATTACGGTAGCCGTTGATGTCCAAATATATCAAGATAATATGACTGTAAGCGGTACAGTAAATATTGGAATTTATGGTTCAAAAACGAATAATGGCGGGCTTGTTGCCGATGCCGGCAATTTGATCACTAGTTTTAGTTTTAAAGCTACTGATTTCAGACCTAAAAATTCCGGTGTCGATCATCGGTATTCATTCGTAAAAGTTCCTGTAAATATTCGCCTCTCAAATCCCGGAACCTATTTTATTTCTCCTCTTCAGAATAATGCACTAACTGGAGTAACTGGTAACGGAACAATAAACCTTGCTTCCGGTAATTGTTCACAAACTGTTCCTGTCGTTGATAATATTACAGGAAAATTTATTCAATTTACAGCAATGAGCCAGCAATTTCAAAATCCTCAAACAGGTGGTAATTTAAAACAAGGTTCTTTTTTGGATATTAAATTCTCGACTGATCAGCATTTTTGCGACAGAATACCAGTCACCATTAAAGAGTACTGTCCTTGCAAAAAAGCAAATTACACCATTAGTTCAAATCCGGGTTTAAATATTTGTAAAGATGGTTCGACCGTTTTATCAATTGGTCCACTTACATATGATATGGGTTCAAATACCGGTGTGGTTGCTGGAGCAAATGATCTTGATATGTTCTGGTATAAGGGGTCCATTGATCCGGCTAATATTGTTCATTCAAATGCAGGTACTACAAGTAACTATACTGTTAGTTATGCAGATGCTAATATATATTGGGTGCGTGTTCGAGATGCAAGCTTGATTTTACAAACTGCCTGTTATGTTGATAAAAGTGTTACTGTTGTTGCCAATCCTGTTCCTTCAGCTACTGCGTCCAGCAATGGACCGGTTTGTGCAGGAACATCATTAACACTTAGTGTTACACCTGCTGCAACAAGCTACAAATGGGTCGGACCCAATTCGTTTTCCAGTACCTTACAGAATCCCCATGTTAATGCCAGTGCTACAACCTTAATGAGCGGGACTTATACTGTTACGGTTACGGATGCTGCCGGTTGCACCAACTCATCTTCTGTTGCAGTAAAGGTCAATTCTAATCCAACATTGACAGCCACCACAGATAAATCTGCCATCTGCAAAGGGCAGACCAACGCTGTTTTAAATATTACTGGTTGTACTGGATGTACAGGTTATGCTTGGAATAACGGAGCAGGGAATTCATCAACTGCAACAGTTTCGCCAACCACAAGCACAACTTATACCATCACAGCAACGGATGGTAATTCATGCACTGCGACTT
>CAYVNP010000059.1:0-24953 GCA_964452905.1 uncultured Bacteroidales bacterium | reverse complement strand
ATTTTGCGGGACAAATCAGACAAAAAAATATTTCAAAAGGTGGTTTTCAATTTGCTGTATCACGATTTTTAGGCGACACATTAAAGCAAATAGAAGCAATGCCCGAAACTACATTTGACGAAATCGTAAACAAATATGTAGAAATGAACATTGCACACCCTTTTATGGAAGGTAATGGAAGAAGCACCAGAATATGGTTGGATTTGATACTAAAAAAGCGACTTAAAAAATGCGTAGATTGGAGTAAAATAAGCAAGCGAGATTACATGAACGCAATGATGCTAAGTTCAACCAAAAGTAGTGTTCTAAAAACACTTTTGGAAAAAGCACTCACCACCAAAATTAACGACCGTGAAATGTTTATGAAAGGGATTGACTACTCATATTATTATGAAGAAAGTGACTAATGAAAAAGCTGCAAAACGTTGGCTGCAACACAAAGAAACACCACGCTGGCGCAAGTCTGTGACTTGTGCCACGCTGGAAGTCTGTGACTTGTGCCACGCTGGCGCAAGTCTGTGACTTGTGCCTTGATAATAAATGCAGTTTGTAACTGCAGAAAACATTAAAGAAAAAACTGAATGAGCACTAAATATAGAATCAAAGATCAAAATGCCGCTCATTATCTGACCATGACAATTATTGGCTGGATTGACATTTTTACAAGAAAAACTTATCGTGATATTGTAATAGACTCTTTGAAATATTGCCAAAAAGAAAAAGGGCTGGAGATTTATGGCTATGTACTAATGAGCAATCATTTACATTTAATGGTTAGAACTGAGGATGGATTTTCATTATCAGATGTTATCCGTGATTTCAAAAAGTTCACGAGCAAGCAGATGATCATTGCTATCCAAAACGAACCTGAAAGCCGCAGAGAATGGATGTTGAGTATATTTGGTCTGGCAGGAAGATCAAACAGTAATAATAAAGACTTCCAGGTTTGGAAGCAGGATAACCATGCAGTCGAATTATATTCAAATCAATTTATAATTGAAAAACTGGATTATATGCACAATAATCCAGTTCGTGCCGGAATAGTAGAAAGACCTGAAGATTATTTATACTCAAGTGCAAGAAATTATGCAGATATGGCAGGATTGCTGGAAGTGATTCAATTAACAAGATTAGTAAATAAGTAGCATTTTTTTTGAATGTTGCAAACATTCGGTATTACAATGGCACAAGTCACAGACTTGCGCCAGCGAGGGAAGGGATTGACTACTCATATTACTATGAAGAAAGTGACTAATGAAAAAGCTGCAAAACGTTGGCTGAAATAAAAAGAAACACTACGATGACAATTACATATAATTCGACAAATTATTTTTTGATTCCATGCAAAGACGGATTTCTTCTGATTGACGCAGGGTGGTATGGAAAATTAGAGAGATTTAAAAAAGAACTTGCTTCACTTGACATCGAATTAAATCAAATCAAATACATTTTTCTGACACACCATCATCATGACCATTCTGCACTCGTTCAAGATTTGAGAGATTTGACAAACGCCAAATTAATAGTTCACAAAGAGCAAGTTGATTTTATAACTGACGGAATAACTGATTACAAAAAGATAAAGCAATATAATTGGTTACTCTGGCTTATTGACAGAGTATTGCGACCATTGATTAAATACAACTATAAACCTATCAAAATTGAACAATCAGATTTTATTATTAATTCTGATGTCGACGAAATGACACTTAGAGAGATTGGTGTAAATGGGAAAATAATAGCAACTCCAGGCCATAGTAGAGATTCAATTTCAATATTATTGGATAGTGGGGTCGCTTACGTTGGAGACTTAGCAATGAATATAATGGGATTAATATGTAAAGTTCCTTTGCCAATAGAAGCGGAAAACTATCAGCAAGTTAATGATAGCTTGAAAAAGTTGATTAATTTAGGTGCAAAAGAATTTTATCCATCTCATGGTGGACTAATAAATAAGAAAATGATTGAAAACATAATAAAATAGAATGTGCAGCAGCTAACTCACAGTATAGCCAATAAGGGTTTCTGAGGTAATTCAATAATTCTGCCCCGCTCAAACTTCGGTGTAAGTGGACGTGAACGTAGCCCGTAATCCCTTACTGCATATAGCATCAACCGTTACCGGTCATTGTAGCAAAAACAGACAACCAGATAGAATAAGGATACTAAATGAAAAAGGCAATAATAATAGGAGCAACATCAGGAATTGGAAAAAGTCTTGCAAAACTATTAACCGAGAATAATTATAAAGTCGGTATTACAGGAAGAAGAACCGAATTGCTTAATGAATTAAAAAATGAAAAACCGAATTCTTATTTTATAAAATCTTTTGACGTAAAAGACACAAATGTAACGGTAGAGAAATTAGAAGAATTGACTTCCGAACTTGGTGGACTTGATTTACTTATTTTAAGTTCAGGAACCGGCGATATAAATGAAAATTTAGATTTTGAAATAGAAAAACAAACGATTGATACAAATATAATTGGTTTCACTTGTATTGCAGATTGGACTTTCAACTATTTTAAAAAACAAAAATATGGACATTTTGTTGCGATAAGTTCTATTGCTGGTCTTCGTGGAAATGGACAAGCACCTGCTTATAATGCAACTAAAGCATATCAAATAAATTATTTAGAAGGTTTACGACAAAAAGCAATAAAACTTAAATATTCTATTTTTGTAACAGATATAAGACCAGGATTGGTAGATACTGATATGGCAAAAGGTGTTGGATTGTTTTGGGTAATGCCTGTTGAAAAAACAATTAAACAAATTTATAATGCAATTATTAGAAAAAAGAAAGTTGCTTATGTTACAAAACGCTGGCGACTAATTGCTTTTATATTAAAACGAATACCAAGTTATATTTATAACAGAATGTAATGAAACAAACCGCTAACATACATTATGCGATAATTGCGAATTTTTGTGGTAGGTTGATACTTTGTGCAAGAAAGAAACTCTTATGCAATTTTGAATCGATAGTGCCTTGAAAAACCCCGTAACTACCCATTTTGTTTCATCATAGCGCAAGACATTTATCTGCAGACAGGTTATAGATTATTCATTTAGTTTGGTGCTGATCACGTTTAATATTTTCAGCTTATCAATAATAAGTAAAAGAATAAAACTGGTTAACGACAGACACAAAAGAGTAAAAACGATTATTGCAAAATATTTAACAGACCATTCAAACGCAACTTTGAAGCGATGAAGCAAGCTGATACTTTTTTCTGTAGCTCCTTCGTAAAGCGAAAGTTTTACAGTACAGAATTCATTCTCTGAATCAAAGTTGCCAAGCTCTACGCCCAATTCTTGCAGCTTTCCTTCAATATCAAGTATTTTATCATGTAGTGAAACAAAGTCGGATATTTGTCCTGCGCGGGTTTTAAGTTCTAATAATGATTGCAATGTTTTTTCAAGTGACGTTTTTTTTGCATTCAGTTGTTTGTATTCATTGGTTTTGTCCACCTTTGTGATCTCCTTTGCTTTCACCATGCCAATTTTCTGAATATCTTCATAAAATTTGTCAAACAATGAAGGGTTAACACCAATCAACAAATGGATTTGTCTGTTCCCTTTTTGTCCGAGGTTCTGTTCGTACTGCACCACAGCATTAAATGATTTGGTGGTGGCTTTAATTTTTTTTTCGTCTGTATCAAATTCAGATGATTTTGTTTTTATGGATGCGGTCTTTTCAAATTTCTGATTCAATGCACTTCCCTGTTGAACTTGAATATCGGCTTTCATAGCAATCTTTTCAGATGCATAATTCTTTCGAACATTACTCAGACTGTTGAAAAAATCATAGCTGTAATCGTTTCTGCTGTCAATGTCAGTAGCAATATATCCGTAAATCAAACGAAATACAAAAAGCAGAATAAATAGTCCGCCGAACCATTTATTTAATTTCCAGAATCTTGTTTTAAATTTTGTAGTCATAACTATAGTATTTAAGTTAATATTTGCCCGGATTAAATATATGAAAAATTATTCTACCGTGAGTTTATTTTTACTGTCAATATTTGTTCGTTTACCAAAGTGGTGCGAAGTTTCAAAACTTCGCACGAAATAAAAGTCAGATTATATCTGACAAGTGATACCAATTCTTATTATAAAATATGCCTATTTATTTTTGTAATTAAAAATTACAATTTAATTGTTCTAAGTTGCAAACTTCAACAACAGTATTTCGCTATCGCAAGTTTATAATCGTATGCTCAAATAATACGAACTATAACAAGGTTTCCGCATATATTACATGTTTCTTTCAGAAAACATATTGCAATAAACAATTTATTCTTTAATGAGTTTGAATAATTTGAATTTTTTGTTAGTTTGCAGTTTCAAAAAATAAATTCCTTGCGGTTGATCTGAAATATCAATTTGTACTAACCCTGATTTTTGTATTTGAGTAAAAAAGATTTGTTGTCCAAGTATCGAATATATTTCAATACTTCCTTCACGTGTACCATTCATCAATGCATTTAAAATTGTAAACTTTCCATAGGTAGGATTTGGAAATATATTGATTGCTGTTTGATCAACATTATTCTCAAGTCCTACTGCATAAACATTGTAGCAGGTCGATGTATCCGTACATCCATTTTGCGAAATAATGACGGCGAATTTTCCATTGGTAGCAGTGGTGAAACGTTGATTGGTGTCACCTGAGATCGGTTTATTTCCATTTAAGCAATCAATCCATTGGTATTTGGCACCTATCGCATTGGCAGATAAAACAACATCCGAAACATCTACGGACGTATCAATTAAATTAACTGTGACTGCTAAAGTTTGTGGGTTTGATTTACCGCACGTGTTGTTAGCTGTAACGGTGATATTCCCATCCGTATCATTCGCCTTTGCAGAAATAGAATGGGTAGTGGAATTTCCTGCCCAACCGTCGGGTAAAGTCCATGAATACGATGTAGCACCGCTGACAGGTGTAATGGAATAAGTGTTCACCGATCCAGAACAAACGGTTGCTGCTCCTTTGATTGTTCCAGGTGTGTCGGGTAAAGTATTAACCGTTACCGTGAAATTGGCACATGCATATGGTGTAACACATGCTCCTTCACCTCTCACAAAATAGGTTGTTGTTGCATCCGGTGCAACAATAATGGATATGCCTGAACCAACATGCGTACCGCCGCATGTTCCGCTATACCATTCCCAATTCAAAGCATCATTCAGTTTGCCGGAAGAAATTTTCAGTGTGTCGTTGGTTCCTTTGCAAACTGCATTGTAAGAGGAAGCTGACAAAGAAGGGATGGAAGGGAAATTACAATACGTTATTTTTCTGATCCTGTTATTGTCCGTATCGGCAAAATAAATATTTCCCGAACCGTCAGAAAAAAGTTCTCTCGGATAATTGATCTTAGCTGCCGTTGCATTTCCTCCATCCCCTGAAAATCCGACAGTACCTGTTCCTGCTATTGTGCTGATGATACCTGATGTGTTTACTTTTCTCAATCGTTGATTCATCCTGTCGCTGATGTAAATGTTTCCGGAAAGATCCACTGCAACACCGCAGGGTTTATTTAAACTTGCGGATATAGCTGCACCACCATCACCACTGTAGGTAGCTGTTCCGGTTCCTGCAACCAATGAAACGATCCCTGTTGAATATGTAACTTTTCGTACACGATTATTATTTTCATCAGCAATAAAAATATTGTAAGCAGTATCCACGCTTAAGGAGATCGGTTTATCAAATTTTGCATTGATAGCCAAACCGCCATTACCGGAATAACCGGCTGTACCTGTACCGGCAACAGTAGAGATAATACCAGTATTGTCAATTTTCCTTACTCTGTCATTCGACCGATCGGCAATATATAAATTGCCCGATTTGTCTAAAAAAACACCCCATGGTAAATTCAATTTTGCTAATGTGGCTTGCCCACCATCCCCCGAATACCCTGCAACACCTGTTCCTGCATATGTTGTAATGATTCCGTTCGCATCCACTTTCCGTATCCTGTTATTTGTGTTATCCGAAATAAAGATAGTACCGTCCATAGAAACGGTCACTCCAATCGGTTGATTAAGTTGTGCGTTGGTAGCAAGTCCGCCATCACCTGAAAACCCTGCTGTTCCGGTTCCGGCAACTGTGGAAATATTACCTGTAGAAAAATCAATCTTTCGTATACGATGATTAGACCTGTCGGCAATAAAAATATTACCGTAAAAATCCCTGCAAATGGAAGTGGATAAATTTACCTTAGCAGATGTAGCTGCACCTCCATCACCTGAAAAGCCGGCTGTACCTGTTCCGGAAATGGTAATAATGGTTTGTGCAAAAAGATTTGTTTGAATACCAATTAAAATCAAACAGATAGATTTTTTTACAAATGAATTCATAATGGGTTATTTAATTTTTAAGATAATTTAAATTAATATATGTAATTTAATAAAATTATATTTATTCCACGGTGAGTTTATTTTTACTGTCAATATTTGTTCGTTTATCAAAATGGAATTCAATGAATCTGGCTTCATTTTTTTTGCCGGTAACTTTTACGTTAGCACGCCCCATTTCCAGAGATTGATTGTCAAACGCTTTAGCAGTCAGTGAACCATCAAAATCTTTGTTGAAAATTAGATATAGTAAAAGCAGATTATCTGTTCCAATGCTATCATTTGTAACTGTTGTTTTGCCAAACTGAAGACCTTTGTCGGATAGGTCTTTGGAGAGTTCAATTTTTACATCAAATGCTTTGGAAACACCTTTGGAAGCGCCTTCCACAAACTCACCTGCTGCCTGTCCTGCCACATCTCCGGCTTTATTAATATTGTCTTTGATCGTTGTGGAGGTACATGCTGCAAGGTATACAAGTATTGAGAACGATAAGATTATTTTTTTCATAATGGTTAGTTTTTGAATATGAATTTTATGTTTAAAAGCAGAATGAGTTTATCACATATTTAATAGTCAAATTTAAAATAAATATGAGAAACTGTTTAAATTTTATTTTAATAAAAGTGTAAGTGTTGAACTCATAACGTATTCATTTATATTTCACCTTCAATTGTCATCCTGAGCTTTGTCGAAGGATAGACAATTGAAGATAATTAAATGTTGTTATTACTTCGTCATAGTTCGACAAGCTCACTATGACAATCAGAATAAATACTTTTATATTAATTTTAAACAGTTTCTGAATGATTGAAATTGTTTTAAAATTTTATTTGCATAAAAAAAGGGCTTTGATGAATCAAAACCCTTTTTGAAAAATAAAATATAGAATTAAACAATTCCCTGAGCGATCATAGAATCAGCTACTTTCACAAACCCACCGATATTGGCGCCTTTCACATAATTGATAGAGCCATCTTTTTCTTTACCGTATTTTTCGCATGTTTTATGAATACTGATCATAATGTTGTGTAAACGTTCATCCACTTCTTCTCGTGTCCAGGATAGACGCAATGAGTTCTGTGACATTTCAAGACCTGAAGTAGCAACCCCGCCTGCATTTGCAGCTTTTCCGGGACCATACAATACTTTGTTCTGGATGAATACTTCAACTGCTTCAGGTGTTGAAGGCATGTTAGCGCCTTCGGATACACACACACAACCGTTTGAAATAAGTTTCTTGGCATCGTCACCATTGAGTTCATTCTGAGTTGCACTTGGCAATGCAATATCACATTTTACGCCCCATGGTGTTTTTCCTTCAACATATTCACCACCCCATTTTTTTACATATTCTGATATTCTGCCGCGTTTAACATTTTTAAGTTCTATTACCCAAGCCAGTTTTTCGGCATCAATTCCTTTTGCATCATAAATATATCCGTTGGAATCAGAAAGGGTAACTACTTTTGCACCAAGTTGAGTTGCTTTTTCAGTTGCGTATTGAGCCACATTGCCTGAACCTGATACAACAACGATTTTACCTTTAAAACTTTGTCCTTTGGTTTTTAACATTTCTTCGGCAAAATAAACTTGTCCGTAACCTGTGGCTTCAGGGCGAATCAAACTGCCTCCCCATTCAAGACCTTTACCTGTAAGTACACCTGTAAATTCATTGCGTAATCTTTTGTATTGTCCATACATGAATCCGATCTCACGACCACCAACACCAATATCACCGGCAGGCACATCCGTATTAGCGCCAACATGTCTTTGTAGTTCAGTCATGAAACTCTGGCAGAAGCGCATCACTTCCATATCCGATTTTCCTTTAGGATCAAAATCAGAACCGCCTTTACCACCGCCCATAGGCAATGTAGTTAAACTGTTTTTGAATACTTGTTCAAATGCTAAAAATTTCAATACACCAAGATTAACGGTAGGATGGAAGCGCAAACCGCCTTTGTAAGGACCAATGGCGCTGTTCATCTGTATGCGGAATCCTCTGTTGATTTGGATTTCCCCTTTGTCATCAACCCAAGGAACACGGAACATCAGTACTCTTTCGGGTTCAACGATACGCTCAAGCACCTTTGCCTGTTTGTATTTAGGATTTTCTTCAATAAATGGAAGAAGTGATTCAACTACTTCCTGAACTGCCTGGTGAAATTCAGTTTCACTTGGATTCTTGGCAATAACCTTTGCCATGAAATCATTCACTTTTACTTCAAATACGTTTGACATGTTATTAATAGTTTAAGTTTATAATTATGATTTAAATATTGATTTATAATTCATGTAAACGAAATTATCAAACTTTATTGAAGATTTACCAAACAGACATGAAGATTACGTGATTCACGTAAGCTTTTACGGAATATGCTTATGGTGGTCAGTAATGTTTAAATTTTTGTGTATTACAATTAAATATTAATAATGTTAATCTTGTAATAGTTCGGTAATTTTTTTTATTTACTTTGGGCTAAAGCCCGATTTCATTGAGATTCATTAACCACGACCTTAGCTTCGACTCACTCAGCTACCAAAGGTCGGGGTTAGTAAAAACACCCGTTAATAAAGGACTTCAGTCCTGATATACAAAAATTAGCGAAGTGTTGATCTTGATTAGATATATGAAATATTGAAGTTGTATTTTTCGTGATCATATAGACAAACTTATCTCTATAAATAATATCAATTCTTTTTAAAAAGATAAAAGGAAATGTATCTAAATAAATATTTAAATAGGGAAGATTACTTTTTATATTTTCCAATCAATTCACCTTTTGCAAGAATATGACCGGTCATCGCTTTTAACAAATTTTCTTTGGATGAACCGGCAGGAATATCAAGCATAATATCAAGCGCATATAGTTTATAAAAATATCGATGTGTACCTGAGGGTGGGCAAGGACCACCATAACCAATTTTGCCAAAATCTGTAATGCCTTGTCTGGCGCCATTTTCAAGAATTTTATGTGAAGGTATATTTTCATGTAATTCAGCAACAGATGAAGGAATATTAAATATGATCCAGTGCACCCATGTGCCGGAAACCGCATCAGGGTCGTCATGGATCAGTGCAAAACTTTTTACACCATCCGGTGCGCCTGACCAGTGGAGAGGAGGAGAGACATTGATTCCTTTGCAGGTAAATTTATCCGGAATCATACCCATTTGTTCAAATGCACTACTTCTGATTTCAAGAGTTTTCATTTTTTTAGTATTAGTTTGACCATTTATAAAACAAATGAAAATTAATAATACCGATACTCAATAAGTAAAAGTCCAATAAATTGTTCTTAACATATTGTAGATCGGCATTAACCATTCTAAATTATAAAATTGCCAATGGCATATTTTATAATAAGAATTGGTATAATATAAATAAAATATGATAATATGTTTTTTTTGTTTGATTGATAATATATAGGTTGTAAAATGAATCGTATTTTCAAAGATAATTGATTTTTTTATACAGAAAAAAAGACCGACTCATATTGAATCGGTCTTTTTAAATTTTTTAGTTCGAAGAAATTCGTTTGAAGAGAATTATAATTTAGGTCTCAATGTTCTAACTGCTGCACCGGCTTGCCAGAGTTCGCTTTCACGCAATTCTTTCAGTTCAATTTCCAACAGGTCTTTATAATTAGCGCCACCGGTTGATTCCAGAACGCGTGTACATTCGCGACCATCTTTCACGCGGGCATAAAGATCTTTAAACACAGGTAATACGGCATCGCGAAATTTTGGTCTCCAGTCTAATGCGCCGCGTTGAGCCGTAGCACTGCAATTTGAATACATCCAGTCCATTCCGTTTTCATCAACCAAACGGATTAAACTTTGTGTAAGTTCTTCAACCGTTTCATTGAATGCTTCACTTGGGCTGTGTCCGTTATCACGCAACACTTTATATTGTGCATCCATGATACCTGCCAGAGCACCCATCAATACGCCTCGTTCACCGGTTAAATCGCTGAATACTTCTTGTTCAAATGTAGTTGGAAACAAATAACCTGAGCCAACAGCAATACCTAAAGCAAGTGTACGTTGTTCAGCTTTTCCTGTAGCATCCTGAAATATAGCATAACTTGAATTGATACCTGCACCTGCGAGGAAATTTCTTCTGACACTTGTGCCTGAACCTTTAGGAGCAACAAGGATTACATCAACATCAGCTGAAGGAATGACGCCTGTTTGTTCTTTATAGGTTATAGAGAAACCATGTGAAAAATAAAGCGCTTTCCCTTTTGTCAGAAAAGGTTTTAGTTTTGGCCAGATTGTGCGTTGTGCAGCATCGGAAACAAGATATTGAATAATAGTACCTTTTTCTGCTGCTTCTTCAATCGTAAATAATGTTTTTCCGGGAACCCAACCATCAGCCACTGCTCTGTCCCAGTCTTTCTGATATTCCTTTGCCTGGCCGATAATTACATTAATACCATTATCTCTCATGTTTAATGATTGTGCAGGTCCCTGAACGCCATATCCGATTACAGCGACCACTTCATTTTTTAATACTTCCTGTGCTTTTGAAATTGGAAATTCTTCTCGAGTTACAACATTTTCAGTAACTCCGCCGAAATTAATTTTTGCCATACTATTTTAATTAAAGGTTGATAAACATTTTTGAAAGTGCAAAATTAAAAATTTTTTTTAAACAGACCAGAATTATGTTCAGAAAGGGTAATTATGATAAAATTCATATAACCCGTTTTCTTTCAGATAATCAGTGAGCAATTCACTTGCATGGCGGGTAATCGATATTCTACCCGATCTGGTAAACTGAAGCACCTTGAGTTTTTTCAGTTCATTAAATAATTCCTGTGTGTCTTTTTTCTGACCTGTTTTTTCAATCACAACATATTCAGGAGTTATTTCAAGTATTTTCGCACCATGATGTCTGACAATGTCTTCCACTTTATGACTGTTCGTTAAGGCATCTGTAGGAACTTTATACAATGCAATTTCTTCGTGAACGATTTCGTCATTGGTGTAAAAAAATGCTTTGATCACTTCAACCAGTTTTTCGATCTGATTCGTGATCTTGACAGCCATATCGCGTGTTGTTTTTATTACAATTGTAAATTTATGTACACCTGGAATTGCTGATTCAGAAACGGTTAAACTCTCGATATTTACATGACGTCTTGTGAATATGATGGTGATCCTGTTCAGCAAACCGATATGGTTTTCTGAAAAGGCGGTGATGGTAAATTCTTCTTGTGTATTATTCATATTTATTTTTGTTAAATATATAAAAATTATTTACTAAATAAGACTTCCGAAACAGAAGCTCCTGTTGGAACCATAGGAAAAACATTATCTTCTTTTTCAATAATGACTTCCAGTAAATACGGACCATCTGTTTTGAGCATGGTTTCAATGGCTTTATCTAACTCTGCTCTTTTTTCAACTTTTTTTGATTTTATTTTATAAGCTTCGGCAATTTTCATAAAATCAGGATTGATCATATGTGTTTCAGAATAACGTTTTTGCCAGAACAGTTCCTGCCATTGGCGAACCATGCCAAGGAAATTATTATTCAATAAAACGATTTTTACAGCAATATTAGATTGCAAGATAGTTCCGAATTCCTGTATGGTCATTTGTAGTCCACCATCGCCGACAATACAGATAACCGTTCGGTCGGGGGCACCGATCTTAGCTCCGATGGCAGCAGGTAAGCCGAATCCCATAGTACCTAACCCGCCGGAGGTTACAATACTTCTGGTTTTTTTAAATTTAAAATAACGTGTAGCAAACATTTGATTCTGTCCCACATCAGTAACGGCAATGGCATCATGCTTGGTAGCATCCGTTAGTCGTCGGATCACTTCACCCATCGTAATTCCACCGGTGGTTGGATATATAGATTGTTTAATAACTTTTTCAAATTCGATTTGATAAGCATCTTTAAAACCCTTGATCCATGAAGGATGTGAGTTCTTTTTAATTTGTTGTGTCAGCATCGGCAGTGTTTTCTTAACATCACCAATCACATGAACATCAACTTTTACATTTTTATTAACTTCTGCCGGATCAATTTCCAAATGAATAATTTTTGCTTGTTTAGCATATCTTGAAAGGTCACCGGTGATACGATCATCAAAACGGACACCAACAGCGATTAACAGATCACATTCGTTGCTTTTAATGTTAGGACCGTAATTTCCATGCATTCCAAGCATCCCCATATTTAACGGATGTTCGGAAGGAAGAGCTGATAGCCCAAGTATTGTCCATGCTGCAGGGATTCCGCTTTTTTCAATAAATGTTTTAAATTCATTTTCGGCATTGCCTAAAATAACTCCCTGACCAAAGATAACCATAGGTTTTTTTGCTTTATTGATAAGCTGTGCAGCTTCATCAATTTTTTTCTGTACAGGTTTTGGATAAGGTAAATAACTTCTTACATTCAAACACTTTTCATAATTAAAATCAATACGTCCAACCTGTGCATTTCGGGTGATGTCAATTAAAACCGGACCCGGTCTGCCGCAATTAGCTAAATAAAATGCTTTAGCAATCGCTGGTGCTACTTCATCCGCTGTTGTAACCTGACAGCTCCATTTGGTAATGGGCATAGTAATCCCAACCACATCAGTCTCCTGAAAAGCATCGGATCCAAGTAAATGAGTCCCAACCTGTCCTGTAATACAAACAAGAGGAGTAGAGTCTATCATGGCATCGGCTATACCTGTAACCAGGTTTGTTGCACCTGGACCCGAAGTGACCATAACAACACCTGTTTTTCCGGTAACTCGGGCATATCCCTGAGCAGCATGGATAGCGCCCTGTTCATGACGGGTCAGATAATGATTTATTTGTGTGCGGTAATCATACAATGCATCAAAGGCAGGCATGATCTGACCGCCCGGATAACCAAACATTTCTTCAACATCTTCATTCAATAGACTTAGGATGATTGCTTCGGAACCGGTAATATTTTTTTTCTCTTTTATTTTTAAATTTTTTTTCATGATTATTTTTTTTGAAAAAATCTGTACATTAAATCAATCAATAATTCTAACAGCACCCTTATCAGCAGAGGAAACGTTTTGTGCGTAAATCTTTAAAGATTTTGAAACGAACCTGATTCTTTGGCCGGGTTTAAAGGCATTGATGCCTTTGTTATTTTCATTTTCTATGCGTTGTTTGATCTCCTCGTCAGAGATCACCACATTGATTGTTCTTTCAGGTATATTGATTTCAATTTTATCTCCGTCAACAAGAAGTCCGATTAAACCGCCTGAAGCAGCTTCCGGTGAAACATGACCAATTGAAAGTCCTGATGTACCTCCGGAAAATCGACCGTCAGTAATCAACGCACATACTTTGTCCAGTTTTACAGTTTTAAGATAGGATGTAGGGTAGAGCATTTCCTGCATGCCCGGGCCTCCTTTAGGTCCTTCGTATCGAATAACAACGACATCACCACTTTTGACTTTCCCACCTAAAATACCATTACATGCATCATCCTGAGAGTTGAACACAACGGCTGTTCCGGAGAAATTAAAGATGGATGGATCCACACCGGCTGTTTTAACAATACAACCGTCAACAGCAAGATTACCATGCAATACAGCTAATCCGCCATCGGGGTAATATGCATGTTCAACACTTCTGATACACCCTTTTTCACGGTCAAGATCAAGCTCTTTATACATTGCTGATTGTGAAGCAAGTTTCAGATTTCTTTCAGCATTTCCGGGTGCACTGGCAGCATTTGTTAATGCTTCTTTCTTTGCTGTTGTTCTTGCAATATCAAATTTATTGATAGCTTTACCTAACGTCAAACCGTCAGCACGTTTTACTTTTGTATTCAAAAGATTTTTTTTTTCAAGTTCACCAAGAATTGAAAGAATTCCACCTGCACGGTTTACATCTTCAACGTGATAATGAGAGCTTGGTGCGACTTTGCATATACACGGAATTTTTTTTGACAGTTCATCAATATCTTTCATTGTAAAATCAACTTCAGCTTCATGGGCAATTGCAAGTAAATGAAGTACGGTATTGGTTGATCCCCCCATGGCAATATCCAATGACATGGCATTCAGGAATGCACTTTTATTAGCAATGGAACGAGGTAAAACAGAATCATCCCCATCGCGATAATATTCGAAAGCCATCTCAACGATGCGTTTAGCAGCTTTCTTAAAGAGAGTTATTCTGTTTTTATGTGTTGCAAGTATGGTTCCGTTACCGGGCAAAGCAAGACCAAGCGCTTCATTCAGGCAGTTCATGGAATTGGCCGTGAACATTCCTGAACAGGAACCGCAGGTGGGGCAAGCTGATTTTTCGATTTTATTAAGTTGTTCATCCGAAACAGCCGGGTCAGCCCCATTTACCATTGCGTCAATTAAATCATATTTTTTTCCATCCACAATACCGGCTTCCATAGGGCCTCCGGAAACAAAGATCGTTGGTATATTCAGGCGCATGGCTGCCATCATCATACCGGGAGTTATTTTATCGCAGTTGCTGATACAGATCAATGCATCTGCTCTGTGTGCATTGCACATATATTCAACGCTGTCGGCAATGATTTCTCGTGAAGGCAATGAATATAACATGCCATCATGTCCCATAGCAATACCATCGTCAATAGCTATTGTATTAAATTCAGCAGCAAAACAACCTTCCTTTTCAATGATGGATTTGATGAACTGGCCAACCTGATGAAGATGAACATGCCCTGGAACAAATTGGGTAAACGAATTAGCAATCGCAATGATAGGTTTACCAAATTGCTCTTCTTTAAGACCGTTGGCGCGCCAGAGACTTCTTGCTCCGGCCATTTTTCTACCCTGAGTAGTAGTATTGCTTCGTAATGGAATAGACATTGATATAATTTAAATATATAATTATTGATATAATACTAAAATTTAAGGGTGCAAAGATATTTTATATTTAGTATGAAATAAAATTTATTTATTAAAATAATTACAAAGCTCAAAAAATAAACTAAATTTATTTTTAGTGTTAAAAAAATAGAAATCAATTCGTTAGAAATTTTCTTTAAAAAAAAGTGATTTATTTCCCAACGTGGAAAAATCAGGAAAAGTTATTTAAGGATTTCAGTTTGTTTTAATAGTTTTTCCACCTTCAGATTCCATTCTTTTTGTTTTTCTGTATTTTTGGAATGATTGGTTTCTTTATCGTAAAGTTTTTCTTCTTTCGACCATTCATCTGTTAAATGATCATAAATTTTCCAAGCATCTTTTTTCAGATTGTCAAAGGTAAAATGATGTTCGTTAAATTGTTTTTGCATTTTTCGGGAATAAATCTCAGCAATATCAAAGTGTAATTGTTCGTGTTTAAGCAGATAATCAGAACTTTTATTTTTTTTCACCCATGATTTTTTTTTATCAAAAAAACAATTGACCTTGAAATCAAATTTTTCGTCATTTTCAACAGCATTTACTTCATAAATGATGATTGCTGAAGTAAGGGCATCTCCAGCATAGTTCATGTCTGGTATGCCTTGAAAATCAGTCCATTTTAAGGAATAATCCGATGACCAGCTGATCCTGTCTTTATTTTCATCGGAAGTAAAAGAGGTGATTAAAATAAATAGGAAAATATACTGATAAATTATTTTTTTCATATTAAAGTTCTAAAAGATGGAAAAATTTTTCAACGAAAAAGTATTGTCAACTCTTACACCTTTTTCGGTTTCTTTCAATGTACAGCACTCAACATATAAGTCATGCAGAAAAAACAAAATATATTCATTTTTTACAGCTTCTTCAAGAAATTCTTTTTTTTCCTGCATGGATAATAAAGGTCGGGTATCATAACTGGCAATATAAGGTAAGGGGATATGTGATGCAGAAGGAATAAAATCCGAAACATAAACCAATGTTTTATGTTTATATCTAATAAACGAAACTAGCTGCCCGTCTGTATGTCCATGATATAGTCGAACACTGAAGTCAGGAAAAAGGTCAGTGTCTTTTTCAATAAAATTTAAATGTCCGCTTTCTTGTATAGGTAGAATATTTTCTTTTAAAAAAGATGCACGTTCACGCCGGTTCGGTTTAACAGCCCAATCCCATTGTTTTCGACTAATCCAATAGGTGGCATTTTTAAATGTGAGTTCGGATTTTGTTTTATCTGAATTATATTTTATTGCACCTCCGCAATGATCGAAATGCAGATGTGATAAAACTACATCTGTGATATCATCAGGCGTAAAGCCAACTTCAGAAAGTGATTTTTCAAGTGTTACATCTCCATTTAGAAAATAATTTTTGAAAAATTTTTCATCCTGTTTATTGCCAACACCGGTATCTAATAAGATTTTTCGTTTGCCGTCAACAACAAGAAGACTCCGCATTGAAAAATTACAAAGATTGTTATCATCAGCAGGATAGAGCGATTTCCACAATGATTTTGGTACCACTCCAAACATGGCACCTCCATCTAATTTAAAATTGCCGGTTTCTATTGAAAATAATTCCATGAACTGTTAATTAAGTTGTTTGAGTAATATATGTAAAACAGATTTAATTATCAGTTTGAAAGAATACAGTGTAAGATAATTTTATTTGTTTGATTTCTTTTCCCAGTCTTCAAGAGATTTTTGAGCATTCTTAAGTTTATCCTGAGCTAATTTTTTCTTTTCTTTTCCTTTGTCAAGGTTTTTCTGGCCGTTTTCTAATTTTTTCTGATTGGTCTTGATTTGATTATCAAGCGCTTTAAGGTCGGTTTTATATTTTGCATTGACCTGTTTTAATTCTTCTCTTGCTTTTTTTGCTTCTTCTTTATCACTTGAATAGGCATCTTTTTCAAGCATTTTTACATCACTTTTATATTGTTTTTCCAAATCGCTTCTGTCAGTTTGAAGCATTTTTATATCAGCACCGGCGTCACTGACAGCTTCTTTTCCGGCATCCATTAAACTATCCGCCTGATCCACTAATTTCTGTGCCAGATCAATTTGTAATTGCAGACTTTCCTCTTTTGATAATTGAGGTTGTTGAGCTGTAGTTGAAGTAGAAGTCTTTGTTGACGTGTTTGTATTTTGTGACAAAAGTGTTTTAGCTGAAAAAATCAACAAAATAAAAAGTGCGTTTTTTAAAATTTTCATAAGGATTAATTTAAGTTTAGGTTTGTAAAATTAGAATAATTGAATAAATATTCATAAAAAAACGAAATTTTTTTTTAAATATGAAATTGAAAAACAATTGGAAAAATTAAAAATTGTTGTAAACATAACGTAATTTATAATGTTGGGTTGTTCCGTCTTTAAGGTGATTGACGAGAATCTCTGATTCCATTACCAGATTTTCAGAGTTAAATATTCTTTTAATCCGATAGTTGAGTTGATCGTCCTTGTTTGTTTCTTCTTCAAGGATTGTATTTCCATTCTCGTCATGTGTCAAAAGGATCGTGTTCTTCTGGTAAGCATCTTCCTCAATGATCAACTTTAATGATCCCTTATCAGTGTATTCATAAAAAGTACGATCAATCAATTGATCTGTTTCATTGTATATGAGTGTCCATGTTTTTTGACTATTTTCATTGAATTCATTAACAAATTTTAGTTTTTTGTTTTCTTCGGCATTCCAGGTAATGGTTTCAATTTCATTACCTTTTTCGTCAAAGTTACTGATATGAAAGGAAACAGGAAGTTCCCCTTCTTCATAAATTTCTTTTTTAGTAAGCATTCCGTTCTGATATTCAAAAGTTTCTTTTGCTTCAATTTTTCCTTCAGAATCGAATGTGATTTTTTCAGTCAATTGGTTTAAAGAATTATATTGATATTGGGTGGTATCATATTGTTCATCCTGATAATGCCTGTATTCCTTGATTAATCTGCCATCTGTATCATATTCAAATGTTTTTCTTTCTGTAAATTCCGATTCATCATGAAATAATTTTTCGTCAGTTAGAAGCCCTTTATCATTGTATATGTATTCCAATACTTGTTCAATCGTACCATCCGATAAATATTTTTCTTCTTTTAGTATTTTTTTGTTTTTATTGTATTCTGTATATGAAAGTATATATTCTTCAGTTAATTGGTCAAGATGATTTTCATCTTGAAAAATATCTTGTCTGAAAATAGACATTGATTGAATAGAAGTTTCCATATAAATTGATCAATGAATAAATTTTTTAATCGAATTGGCAATGATCATAACCCCTTTTTCTATACTTTCTTCAGGTGTATTTGAGAATGAAAGACGGATATGATTATTTTGTTTTGCAGTGGGATCAAATGTTCTTCCCACAACAAACACAGTACCTTTGGCAATAGATTCTTTCAAAACATCATTGGCATCCATATATTCAGGCAGTGATATCCAGATGTAAAAACCACCTCTTGGTTCAACCCATTTAATAGCAGGATGTTCAGGCATATATTTTTTTAATGCATCTATCATGATATTTTTTCTTTTTTTGTAGATCGGACGTAATCCGGCAACATATTCTTGCATTTTCCCCTGAGAAAGAAATTCATGTGCCAATACTTGAGTGAAATTTGGTGAGCATGCATCCATGGATTGTTTGACAAGTTCACATTTTTCATAAATATGCGGAGGAACGAGCATCCATCCCAAGCGCATTCCGGGACCAAGAATTTTCGAGAAAGAACTTGTATAACAAATTGTCAGATCATCAGGTGCCATCGCTTTGATAGGAGTCATCAGCCCTTTATCTTCTTTTTCAAAATACAGTTCACCATAAGCATCATCTTCAATCAATGGGATATCAAAATTTTGGAGAAGGGCAATTAATTCTTTTCTGCGTTCAACACTGTAAAATGTTCCTGCAGGATTATGAAAAAATGGAGTGATGTAAAGAAATTTCGGATGGATTTTTTTATCAGATAATTTTTTTCTTAATTCATCAATGATAATTCCATGGCTATCCATTTCCACGGTTTGAATGTCAGCCATATAGGATTTAAAAGCAGATATAGCTCCAATAAATGCGGGATTTTCAGTAATGACCACATCACCGGGATCAATAAAAATTTTTGCAAGAATATTGATTGCCTGTAATGAGCCGGTTGTAATCAGAATCTTATTTTTATCCACCGGCAGACCTTTCTTTCTCATATATTCTTTCACAGATTCAAGTAAAGGAGGATATCCAGGTGTTGGACCATATTGAAAAGCTGTTTTTTTAATGTGTTCCGGTAAATGATTGAAAATATCATTTATTTCTTTTACAGGAAACAGATCATCATTGGGCATTCCTCCGGCAAATGAAATGATTTCAGCTTTGGTAGCCAAGCTCATTAAGTCCCTGATTTCAGAAGTGCGCAGAGAATTTACAATTTTGGAAAACGAATACATTGTGGATTAAAATAATTGAATAAAAAGAATAATACATGACTAAATTTTATAGATATCATCCGAACGTAATAGTTCAAGTTGATGTTTTTTTAAAATAGTTAACGTGTTTTCTAAATTGTCTGTACGAATGATGACAGACGCTTTTTCATGCATGGCAAATGCGTACATGTATTCGATGCTGATATTCTCATCGGATAAAATACGCAATGTTTTTGCCAGTCCGCCCGGTTTATGTGGCACAATAATTCCGATGACTTCGGTGAGTTGAACTGTAACCGAATGTTCTTTAAGAATGGAAAATGCTTTGTCCGGATTATTGACGATCAATCTCAAAACGCCATAATCCGAAGTATCCGCAATGCTGAATGCCGAAATATTGATATCTTCCATTGCCAGTAATTCTGTTATTTCAGTCAGTCGACCGGATGTATTTTCAAGAAATACGGATAGTTGTTTGATGATCATATTACCTCCAGAAGTATTAATAAATTATATAGATAAATTAAATGAATATTATTTCACGTTTCGTTTATCGATCACTCTTTTCGCTTTTCCTTCGCTTCTCTCAATTGTTTTGGGTTCAACCAGTTTAATTTTTGCACTTACCCCTAATATACTCTCAATGGCATGTTGAATTTTGGCAGTTAAGAATTCAAGTTGTTTAATCTCATCCGAAAAAAATTGTTCATCTACTTCAACCCAAATTTCAAGTATATCAAGATTATTGATGCGATCAACGATTAAAAGGTAATGAGGTTTTGTTTCTCTCATTTCAAGTAAAACAGATTCAATCTGTGATGGAAATACATTGACACCCCGAATGATGAGCATATCATCTGAACGACCGTGACATTTTTTCATTCTTACCATTGTTCTTCCACAAGCACATTTTTCTCGATTCAGAACAGTTAAATCTCTTGTTCTATAACGCAGTAAAGGCATAGCTTCTTTAGATACGGTTGTAAATACAAGTTCACCCACTTGTCCATCCGGTACAACTTCAAGTGTAGTCGGATCAACAATTTCCGGGATAAAATGATCCTCATAAACATGCATTCCGCATTGGCATTTACATTCCATAGATACACCCGGTCCGATGATCTCACTTAACCCATAGATATCATATGCTTTTATTTGTAATTTGTTTTCTATTTCTTTTCTCATTTCTTCGGTCCAGGGTTCAGCGCCGAAAACTCCTGCTTTTAGTTTTAGTTGGTCAGGTGTAATTCCTTCTTCCGACATGGCTTCAGCTAAAAAGAGAGCATAGGAAGGTGTACAGGCCAGAATTGTTGAACCGAAGTCTTTCATGAGTTGTAATTGTCTTTTGGTATTTCCACCGGAAATGGGAATAACGGTAGCACCAATTTTTTCCGCTCCATAATGTATGCCAAGCCCACCGGTAAACAATCCATATCCGTAGGCAATATGAATCACATCGTTTTTTCCTGCTCCCGCTGAAGTCAGTGTACGGGCAACCACTTCAGACCATAATGAAATATCTTTGCGTGTATAACCCACGACAGTTGGTTTTCCTGTTGTACCACTTGATGCATGCAGGCGGACGATTTCACTGTTTGGGACAGCAAAAAGTCCGAAAGGATAATTATCTCTGATGTCTTGTTTGGTCGTAAACGGAAGGGTACTCAGTTGTTCTACATGTTTAATGTCCGAAGGTATAATCCCTTTTTCCTGAAATTTTTTCCGGTAAAAGGGAATATTATAATACATTCGTTCTATCATGGTTTGGAGTCGTTGGCTTTGCATCTTGGTCAATTGCTCCCTGTCCATGCATTCATTCGGTTCATTCCAGATCATCTACTAAAGATTAATATGTGAAATATATAAATTTAATTGATTTACTAATTATGCGATAAAATTATAAAAATACTTTAGAGTGGAAATAATTTTATTAGGAAAGTATTTTTTCAATTACCTTGGGAAAGAATTCATGTTCCAATGTATGTATTTTATTTGCAAGTGATTCAGGTGTTTCATTATCAGCAACTGAACATTTTGCCTGAAAAATAATTTGTCCTTCATCATAATGTTCATTAACATAATGTATTGTAATGCCACTTTCCTTATCACCTGCTTGAATTACAGAAGTATGAACATTCATTCCATACATACCTTTGCCACCATATTTCGGGAGTAATGCCGGATGGATATTCATTATTTTATTGGGAAAAGCTGCAATGATTGAGTCCGGTACTTTAAGTAAAAATCCTGCCAGTACAATAAAATCAATATTACATGCAGTTAACTTATTTTGAACCACACATGTTTCTTTTAATTCTTTAGGATTAAAAACAAATGTTGGAATATTGAATTTTTTTGCACGTTCCAAAACAAAAGCATCGCTTTTATTAGAGAGTATCAGACTAATTTCAATAAGGTCTTTCTTCGGTTCAAAATATTCAATGATTCGTTGGGCATTTGATCCACTGCCTGAAGCAAAAATGGCAATTCTTTTCATTATATTGGTTATTAATTTCAGTTTTTAAAATTAATGTTTATATTTGTAGAAATAATTTCTGTTGATAAAAAGAACAAGTAATAATTTATATATTTGATATACAGATCATTATGATTTTTTCTTAAAAAAAGATATTAAAATTTTTGATTATAATAAATATAATTTTTTTCTTTGCGCCCTGTTTAACCAAAAAAAACCAAATACTATGTCAGACATTGCATCAAAAGTAACAAGTATTATTGTAGACAAATTAGGTGTTGATGAAAAGGAAGTTACACCAGAAGCAAGTTTCACCAATGATCTTGGTGCAGATTCATTAGACACTGTTGAATTAATTATGGAATTTGAAAAAGAATTCAACATTGCGATTCCTGATGATCAAGCCGAAAAGATTAATACCGTTGGTGATGCTATAAAATACATCGAAAACAACCAGAATAAATAATTTTTTCTACCTTAATATTCATGAAGTTAAAGCGTGTAGTTGTAACAGGACTAGGCGCTTTAACTCCATTAGGAAATACCACCAAAGAATACTGGGAAGGGTTAATTAATGGAGTTAATGGCGTTGGGCAAATCACTCGTTTTGATTCCTCAAAATTCAAAACAAAGTTTGCTTGTGAGATAAAGAATTACGATCCCCTCATTTATTTTGATCGGAAAGAAGCAAGAAAATATGACCCTTGCTGTCAATATGGTTTAGTTACCTCTGATGAAGCAATTAAAGATTCAGGAATGGATTTAACCAAGATTGACATGAATCGGGTGGGGGTTATTTGGGGTTCAGGAATTGGAGGGTTAGATACTTTTTATGAAGAAATAAGATCTTTTTCATTGAGTGATGGAACGCCACGGTTCAATCCTTTTTTTATTCCCAAAATGATCGCTGATATTACGCCTGGTAATATTTCGATTAAATATGGTTTCAGAGGACCAAATTTTGCTGCTGTTTCAGCGTGTGCCTCCGCATCCAATGCTATTGTTGATGCTTTTAATTATATTCGTTTAGGCAAAGCGGATGTTTTTGTTACCGGTGGATCAGAAGCAGCTATTAGTGGTCCGGGGGTGGGTGGTTTCAATGCCATGCATGCACTATCAACACGGAACGATGATCCTTCAACTGCATCGCGCCCATTTGACAAAGACAGGGATGGTTTTGTTTTAGGTGAAGGGAGCGCTGCACTTATTGTTGAAGAGCTTGAACATGCTTTGAACAGAGGAGCAAAGATATATGGCGAGATTGCCGGATGCGGTTTATCAGCCGATGCCAACCATATGACCTCTCCTCATCCGGAAGGTATAGGAGCTAAAAATTCAATGCGTTTTGCTTTAGAGGATGCTGGTTTAAAACCGGAAGACATTGATCATATCAATACCCACGGTACATCTACTCCGCAAGGTGATATTGCCGAAACAAAGGCGATAAGAGATATGTTCGGCGAACATGCATTTAAGATTAAAATAAATTCTACAAAATCCATGACTGGGCATTTACTTGGTGCTGCAGGAGCCATAGAGTCTATTGCTGCCATGCTTCCTATTACTCATGGGATTATCCCTCCAACCATTAATCATTTTACCGATGATCCTGAAATTGATAATCGATTACAGATTGTTTATAATCAGGCATTAAAATGTGATGTGAATATATCTTTAAGCAATACGTTTGGTTTTGGCGGGCATAATGTTTCAATCATATTTAAGAAGTTTATTCTATAAATCAGATATTTTTGAAGCTGTTTTCATTCATCAGAATTTATTTTTCAAAAGAAAAAAAGTATTATCAGATCATAAAAAATGTTTTCGGATTTTATCCCGAGAATATTTTTTTGTATAAGCAAGCTTTCAGACACAAATCGGTTTCCAAAGAAATAAGAAACGGGGTTAAAGACAGCAATGAACGTCTTGAGTACCTTGGTGATGCAGTTCTCGGATCTATCATTGCTGATTATCTTTTTAAACAATTTCCATATAGAGATGAAGGATTTTTAACAGAGATGCGGTCAAAACTGGTGAATCGTTCACAATTGAATAAATTATCCGAAAAAATTGGTTTAAAAGATATGGTTATGTCCGATAAAGATTCTATTAATTATAATACGTCAATTTATGGGGATGCATTTGAAGCGCTTATAGGCGCTATTTATATTGACAAAGGATATACATTTACAAAAAAAGTCGTGCTGAATAAAATTATTCATAGTTATTTTGATATTCATGAACTGGAAACAACGGAATTCAACTATAAAAGCAAACTGATTGAATGGGCTCAAAAGGAAAAGAAAAATATCCAGTTCAAAGTAGTTGCTCCTTCTGAAACAGTTAATTCAAAAATGCATTTTGTTAAAATATATATTGATCAAACACTTTTTGGGGAAGGCGTTGGGACATCAATTAAAATTGCTGAAAAGAATGCATCCAAAGATGCATGGAATAAAATGAATTTGGATCATTCCGGTTAATGAGAGTGGATCAAGATCTAAAATTTATATGTATTTTTACTTACAGGAAAAATCTGCAAGATTGTTATAGAATTAGATAATTTCTTGCTGATTCTATTTCAGATTAGTTTAACTGTAGTCAGAAATAACATTTATTTGATTGTTTGAGGAAAATTAATTAGTCGTCCCTCAAAAAGTAAATTTTATTAATCTTAAAAATCTATAAAAAAAACGACCTTATAAAAATTTCTTTATCAAAACAAGAATACTTTTGGTGTGATTGGAATAGTAAGCTTTACAGGAGTCCCGATGCAAAATATTTTGTGTTGAAATAAATTCATTCATCGGGACGGCTT
>CAYVNP010000058.1:0-25145 GCA_964452905.1 uncultured Bacteroidales bacterium | reverse complement strand
ATGTAACGATTGTTTGGGATGGCACCAATAAACAGAACGACCCTGTTCCAGATGGTACTTACTTCTTCATCATAAAAATTGATGAAATGAATTATGCTAAAACTGGTTGGATCTTGGTCCATGACAACAAACATTAATAATAAATTATAATATATATATAATTATGAAAAAAATAATTAACATAATACTTGTAATGATAAGTTGTGCTTCATTTGCCCAACAGGATCCGGTTTTTACACATTACATGTTTAACAAGCTTGCAGTTAATCCAGGTTATGCCGGAAGCAGAGATGTATTTGCTACTGATTTATTATATCGAAAACAATGGGTAAATATTAATGGAAGTCCTCAAACTTTTTCGTTTACAGTTCACTCTCCATTGAAAAACAAACATCTTGGACTTGGTATTTATGCCTATCGGGATGCAATTGGCCCATCTATTGATCAGGGCGCTATGGCTTCATTTGCTTATAAAGTTTTATTTCCAAAAAGCAAATTAGCATTTGGAATTAATGCAGGATTTAAAAATTATTATATTGACCGGAGTAAGTTAAATCCAAAAGATGTTAATGACCTATCTATTCAAAATCAAATGGAAAATAAATTTGTGCCTGATGTTGATTTTGGAATTTATTATTATGCTAAAAATTATTTTTCTGGTATTTCATCAAAGCATTTATTACAAAATAAAATGAATATAAATACTTTAAAAGATGGGACAAGTAGTTTTACCAAATCAGTACGCCATTATTATTTTATGAGTGGTTTTGTTTATTCTCTTTCAAGGGAAGTAACTTTAAGACCCTCTTTTCTGGTAAAATATGTTCAAAATGCCCCAATACAAGCTGATGTAAATTTAAGTTTACTACTCAACAATATAATCTGGTTTGGTGTATCTTATCGTACTGACAAAGTATTAACTTTACTTTTAGATTTTAATTTAACAAAACAATTACATCTTGGATATTCATATGACATTTGGTTTAATCAACTTTTAGGATATAATAAAGGTTCTCATGAAATTCGTATTGGTTATGATTTTAATTTATATAAAATTCGAAATAGAATGTTGAGCCCTAGATATTTCTAAGCTTATTATTTTTTAATTAAACTCATTTAAACATTTTTTATGAAAAGAAATATAATTCTAATTGTAATTTTTTTAGCAATTCAAATGTTTTCAACTGTCTTTGCACAAATTGAAGATGCAAAAAAACTAATGTCAAGATATGATTACACCAAAGCAATTTCAGTACTTGAAAAAGTATTTGAAAAAAATAATGATTCCAAAAAAAATGAAGCAATCATACTTTTAGCGGAATGTTACAGAAAAAAAGGTGATTTTTTTAATGCGAAATTCTTTTATGAGAAAGCAGTAAAAATTAATTCCGCCCCCCAATTACAATTTTATTTTGCACAATCATTACGCACTATTGGAGAATATGAGCAAGCACATGAAGCTTTTCTAAAATACAATACCTTAAACCCTTCAGACCCCCGGGGAAATATCTATACCTCTTTTTGTGATAGCGCCATTCAATGGAAGTTTATATTTCCAAAATATGAAATTCAAAATGCAAGAACTTTAAACTCAAAATTTAGTGAATTTTCCCCTACTTTTTTTGATGCTAAATTAATGTTTGTTTCTGATAGAGATAAAGCTTCAAATGATGAAGTTGCTACAAAGAATCAATTTGGATGGACTGGTAGCGGATATCTGAATCTTTATATTGCACCAATTGGCAATAAAGATAAATTAAATGAATTTTATTCTCCAAAGATTGCTACTGATTTTTTCAACAATGAGTATCATAATGGTCCAATATCTTTTAGCAAAAATGATTCCTTAATATATATGAATCGTACTTTTATGGATAAAGTCAAACCTGACAGTGCACATTTAAGAACACATTATCTCAAAATTGTTTATGCAATTAAAGATGGAAATAAATGGTCAAAATTCCAACCTTTTTCAATGAATAGTGATAAATATTCAGTTGGACATCCTTCTATTTCAAAAGATGGTGAAACTATATTCTTTGTATCTGATAAACCGGGTGGATTTGGTGGTACAGATATTTATATGTGTGAATGGGAAACTGGCAAATGGAGTGAAGCAACTAATCTTGGAAACGAAATCAATACTTTTGGAAATGAAATGTTTCCTTATATTGCTGACAATGGTGATTTATACTTTTCTTCTGATGGATTACCTGGTTTTGGAAGTCTTGATATTTTTGTTACAACTCAAAAAAAAGGTAAATGGACCACCCCTAAAAATCTTATGGCGCCAATTAATTCTTCCTATGATGATTTTTCATTTTTATTAAACAATGATTATCAAACAGGTCTGTTTAGCTCAAATCGCCCTGGAGGTGCAGGTAATGATGATATTTATTGGTTTCAAAAAATTATCCAACAACCTACAATTACATTTAACGTAAATAAAGGAGACAGTACTAATAGAAAATATGATTCATTGAATCTTGTTTCTGATACCCTAAAATACGCATCTAAAGTTGATACATCTAAATCAAAATCAATATCTGATTATGTTCCTCTTACCGGGTTTGTAAAGGATAAATTAACCAATAAACCCATAGAAGGAGCAACTATATTCTTATTAAATAAAGAACAAAAACAAGTCAGCATCACTAAATCTAATCCTGATGGCTCCTTTAGTATGATTGTAAAGAAAAATTCACCGAGTATCATAAAAGCAATGTTAAAAGGATATCTGGACGATTATGATTCAATTATTATTGATAAAAATTATAATCAAGATTCATTTCGTTTACCTCATAATCTTGAACTGGATAAACTTGAAACAGAAAAATCATTCGTCTTAGAAAATATTTATTATGACTATGATAAATGGAATATCCGTAAAGATGCCGAACCCATTCTTAATAATTTAATTCAAATAATGAAAGACAATCCTATTCGTATTGAACTAGCATCCCATACAGATTGTAGAGGACGGAATGGCTACAATGATACTTTATCTCAAAAACGTGCTACTTCTGCTGTGCGTTATATTGTTTCTCATGGAATTAAAGAATCAAGAATAACTCCAATAGGTTATGGTGAAACCAAATTGGTTAATGAATGTAAAGATGGTGTCCAATGTTCAGAAGAAAAACATCAGCAAAATCGTCGTACTGAATTTAAAATAAAATCTTGGGAAATCAATACCTATAAAAATACAGACCTGAGTCAATATCAAAATGGACAACTAATTGATTCTCGTAGCTTTCCTGAAAACTTTTTCAATGAAAATATCAACAACAAGTTAGAAGAAGACCAACATCAAAATAATGCACATCTTGCTCCTGAAGATATTTCATATGCAAGAGGAGATGTTATTAACAAACCTGTTGAACAAAAATTTTATACAATTCAAGTATATGCGGGAAGATATAAAGCTCCAAAAATAATCCTAAATATCGAAAATATTAAATCTTGCATAGGAAAAGATGGCATTACAAGATATTTTGTTGGCAAATATACTCACGAAGAAGATGCAACAAAAGAGATAGAAAAATATATAAAAATAGGAATTAAAGATGCCTTTGTAGTTCAAATTGAATCATTATGTTTTTAACTCTTACTATTTCTTTTGCTCTTTTTTCATTTTTTTTGAATTTCTTTCATTTTGTTTACTTTGCAAATTTAATAATTGTTGTATATTGAATAATTTAATAATAAATTTTAAAACAAGATTAGCCAAAAAAGTATAAAATTTAATTAAACATAAAAAACTTTTGTCTAACAATGAGATTAAAATTATTAAATATATTTGTAAAGAGTAACAACTCATGAAATCGCTAAAAAATTGGGTTATCAATCAAAATCAGTACACGTAATCCGATTAAAAATAATGAAACAGTTAATAGTAAAAAGTATTATTGGGATTGTTAAATATGCGATTAAAAACAACATTTTTCTTTTAGAAAAATAGAAGATAAAAATTTAAGTTTTTCTTTGAATACATATATTTGATTATTGGAAAATTCGCACAAATTGACCAAATAATTTCGAATTAAACAGATAATTCGGATTATTCAAGATTAAGCTCGTATTTGTGTATAACAATGTATATATTAGCAAAAAAAAACGAGCTAACCATTTAATATTTAGCTCGTTTTGAAATAATCCTGCGGAGAGAAAGGGATTCGAACCCTTGACCCCGCTTCTAGCGAGATACACACTTTCCAGGCGTGCGCCTTAGACCACTCGGCCATCTCTCCGTTATCCTAAAACCTTTTAGGTAGTTGAATGCGCAAAATTATAAAAAATTAAACTAAAACCTGTAGTATTGGATAAAATATATCACTGAATTATTATTATAGTGTTTATAACCCATAAAAGAAATTGAAATCACAAAAATTTTACTTAAATCAATTTCAAGGTTATCGTCAACTTAATCTTTTATTTAATTTAACTTTAAATTAACATATTTATTTTAACTTTGTAACTGAAATTAAAAAAACTAAATTCAAATGAATACACACGTTAACAACATTTTAGTCCCTACTGACTTTACCGATAAATCAATGATAGCCATTGAACAATCAATTACACTTGCAAAACCTGCTAATCTTGAGATAACACTTTTACATGTTAGAGAGGATACAAAAAAATCAGCATTATTTTCATTTCTTCCAATGGAGCAAACTGAAAAGATCAGGGAAGACTACATTAATCGCACACGCGAGAAACTGGATGAACTGGCAGAGAAATCCTCAAAAAAATTTGGCGTAAAAATAAATCCGATGCTTTCAAAAGGAAAAGGATATGATAAAATTATTGAAGTTGCCGATATGATCAATGCTGCTTTCATCATCATGCCTTTAAACAGCGGCAAACATGATAATGATAAAAATTATTTTGGAGCTAATACATCGAAAGTGATTCGAAACTCCAAACACCCTGTCATAACTTTAAAATCAGAAAAAATTTATAAAGAATTTAAGAAAATTATTCTTCCACTGGATTTACAAAAAGAAACAAGACAAAAAGTAACCAAAGCCATTGAATTTGCTAAAGCATACGGATCAACCATAAAAGTAGTTTCTGCATTATTGACTGACGATGAAGAAATTGTAAAACGAATCAAACTACAGTTGGATCAAGTGGATCAATTTATTTCTAAAAGCGGAGTAACCCATACAGCAGAGATTGTATATGGTGACAGTAAAAATGATGATCTTGCCGGATTGATTTTAAAATATGCAAAAGAGATGAAAGGAGATCTGATGATGCTGATGACACAGGAAGAATATTTCTGGGTAAATTCATTCATCGGTAAAACAGCTACCAAAATTCTTCATAATTCCCCTATCCCAGTCATGTCTATTAACCCTGTTGAAATTGATATCACACGAATTAAATAATTTATCTAAAAGTCCGGTATTAACCGGACTTTTTTTTTATGATTGCAGAAATAATAAATATTGGTGATGAACTTCTCATCGGGCAGGTAATTAACACCAATGCTTCATGGATCGCTGAAAATTTCAACCATTATGGAATTTCCATTGCAAGAGTGACCATCATTCCGGACGAACGCACTTCTATTCTTCATGCAATCAAAGCGGCTGAGGAACTTGCAGATATTATTATCATTACCGGTGGACTGGGTCCTACCAATGATGATATTACTAAAAAAGTATTATGTGAATATTTTGATACACCTCTCGTATTCAATGACAGAATTTACACTGATATTCAAACATTTTTTAAAGCTCGTGGATTACAGGTTACTGAACTTAACCGCTCTCAGGCAGAAATACCTTCCTGTTCTCAACCAATCAGAAATTTAAACGGAACTGCTCCAGGAATGTGGTTTGAAAAGAATCAAAAAATCATCATTTCATTGCCTGGTGTTCCGTTTGAAATGAAACCCATGATCAGCAATGATATTCTTCCTTCTGTTGCTCAACGTTTTTCTTTACCTGTCATTCTTCACAAAACAATACTGACCCATGGTATCGGCGAATCATTTCTTGCAGATAAGATCAGCTCTTGGGAATCTTCGCTACCAAATAATATTAAACTTGCATACCTTCCGTCTCCCGGTCTTGTTAAATTACGTCTTACAGCCAAAGGTAACGACCGTAACATGCTTTCAAAACTCATAAATGAAAAAGTTTTAACTCTTCAAAAAATAATATCCGATTATATTTATGGTTTTGATAATGATACCATGGAAGAAATTATCGGTCAACTTTTAAAAGAAAAAAACAAAACAGTTTCAACAGCTGAAAGTTGTACCGGAGGATATATTGCACATCGTATAATTTCTGTGCCTGGCAGTTCATCCTATTATAAAGGGTCCATTATTTGTTATGCCAATGAAATTAAAATACAAGAATTAAACGTTCCTGCACAAACAATTCAAAAGCACGGTGCAGTCAGTGAAGAAACCGTTTGCCGGATGGCACTTGGTATCAGAGAAAAATTCGGCACGGATTATTCCATTGCAGTCTCCGGTATTGCTGGACCCGATGGTGGTTCTGTTGAAAAGCCGGTAGGAACTGTATGGATAGCTGTGGCAGGTTCAGAAAAAGTTTCTTCTCATTTAGTTCAATTGGGGGATAACCGTGAACGTAACATTCAACGTGCATCAATAACTGCGCTCAATTTATTAAGAAAAATTTTACTTCAGGAAGCATCCTGATTCTTTTAATGAAAAATTCAATACCTGTTTTTTTATTATCTTTGTCTTAAGAAAAAACATATATATTTTATACAGATATGAATAAATCCATTCTAATTTTAATCTTTTCATGCTTTGTAATTGCGTTAAAAGCACAACAAACTGTTTCAGAGAATTTTTCTTTTAATCATCAAAAAAGATTTTCTCAAAGAAGCGATTATTTTATTTTAAATAATGAAAACCTATCATTAAAAAATTTAACATATTCACTTATCCATACTAAAAAAACAACCTATTTCAATCTTATTTCTTCATCCGGAAATGCGTTTACGTTATTAGTTCCTGAAGCACGTTGCTTATCCTATAATCCTCAAAGCAATTTACTCCTCTTTGCGCATCGGGGTAATCCAACCGCAGGGATAGGTAAATCCATCAGTTCTATTGTCAATTCCATTTCAACTGATAAAGGAATGAAATGGAAAGATATTATAGTAACCGGAGATACATCTAAGCACAACCGATATCCTTCCGGAGTTATATTTAATCCTGACGGGAACACTGATTATAAAAATGCATATTCAGTATTTTGCGGTCCTGTTACCAATGATAAAGAATGGGTTGCCAATTATTTTGGAAGTGCTAAACTGGACAGTAGTAATTTTAATTACCAATATACTCTTATTTCAAAAACTTTTCCTCAACTATTTCCCCGGAATGGATTCACTATCTGTAAAGATAGTATTGCTCATGTACTTGGTTATAGTGTTGATACCAACAAAGCAGGAGATGTAATCAACCTTACCGTTTTTATGAATAATGGAAAATTCAATCCTGTTACTAAAATCTTTGATTGGAAAACAGTCAGCACCAAACATTCTTTTTATCATAATAAAAATGGTGCAATACTTTATAGTTCATTTAATACTGCTTGGTCAAACGACGGGAATACAGGATATATCTATTTTATTGGAATAGATAGTATTACTAATTTTAAAACATATCAACCCATTGTCTATAAAAGCATTGATAAAGGCAACACATGGAAACTACTCCCTATTTATAATTTTAAAAATGATAAAAGTCTTACCAAATACATTGGACATATTAAAACAGATACATCCATTAGAAAACCAATGTTCAATTATGAAAGTTATAATGCAGTTGTTGATGCCAAAGGACAACTACACATTGCTTCTGTCATTAACAGCGGTCTTACAGAGAACTCTGACTCGCTTGGGTATTATTATGGACTAAATTTATTTTTTGATGTTTATACCAAAACAGATTCTACCTGGAATGCAGATCCAATAGCTCTAATCCTCACAGATCCTGTTGAAGCTGCCGATAATATTTTCGGTAGTGGAACGGATGCACAAAGTTGGGACCATAGAATACAGATTTCCAAAAATCAATCCGAAGATAAATTATTCTTTGTATGGACGGATTCTGATACTACTTTATGCAGCAAATCAGCGGTTCATAAATTGTATTATATCAATGATATTCCTAATTTATACATCTACGGGAAAGACATCTTAACTGGGAATAAAACCGGTATTGTGAGCATCACGGATAATTCATCAATTGCTTATCTTGCTTACTGGCATTTTGTGTCAGAAAATTGCATTAGTGATTCAGGTAAATACACCATTCCTATAAGCATCTCTCCCATAAATGACATTCACAGCGGTTTTTCTGATGATCCAACTAAACCAATCAGGCATTTTTATTTGACAGATATAACTTTTACTGACAATAATTTTGTGACTAATCCAGGAATCAAAGAATACAATCATTCCGAAATATTATCAGTTTCACAAAATAACCCCAATCCTTTTTCAACTTCAACGGATATCAAAATTTTATTATCTCGTCCTTCAGATGTCAGTTTAGAAATTGTAAATCTTACAGGTCAACATGTATATACTAAAAGTTACGGAACATTATCGGCATCCACTCACACCCTAAATTTCAACAGGGAAAATATACCTTCAGGTATTTACTTTTATTCCATTAAGACTGGTGGAGATTGTATTACGAAAAAAATGATTGTTGAATAATAGTAGGTGTTGATTATTTTTACTCTCACATGTAATTAAACAAGATTCTTAAAAAATCTTATTTATAAATATCATGTTTAGCAGCAAGTAATGTATTTTGGAGCAGTGATACTCTTGTCATGGGCCCGACGCCACCGGGAACGGGTGTAATATAACTACACTTCGGAGATACTTCATCAAACTTAACATCCCCTTTTAATTTAAAACCGGATTTGGTTTCAGTTGAGGGAACACGGGTAGTACCTACATCAATAACAACAGCTCCCTCTTTAACCATATCGGCAGAAAGAAATTCAGGTTTACCAAGTGCTGCAATGATGATATCTCCTTGTAAACAAAACTCTTTAATATTTGGTGTTCGACTATGGCAAACGGTAACTGTAGAATCACCCGGATTGGATTTTAATGACATTAAAACACTCATAGGTCTACCCACAATGTTACTTCTGCCTATCACAACACAATGTTTCCCTTTTGTTTCAATCTGATATCGTTTAAATAATTCCATAATACCAAATGGAGTTGCTGATACAAACGCAGGTAACCCGATTGCGGTCCTACCAACATTGATTGGGTGAAACCCATCAACATCCTTGCTAGGATCAATGGTTTCGATTACCTTCTGCTCCGAAATATGCTTGGGTAATGGAAGTTGAACAATAAACCCATCAATATCTTTATCCAGATTCAATTCAATTACCTTTTTTAAAAGTTCATCTTCCGTCACATCATCTTCATATCGTATAAGCGTTGAAATAAACCCAACTTCTTCGCAATCCTTTACTTTACTTGCCACATACGTTTCACTACCACCATCATGTCCAACAAGAATTGCAGCAAGATGAGGTGTTTTACCTCCTGCATTTTTTATTTTTTTTACTTTTTCAGCAATTTCAAGTTTAATTTCCTGTGCAATTTTTTTACCATCAATCAATTTCATATATTGAATTTTTTAAATTTTTATTTTATTAATCTAATCACAAAAAAATAAACTTATTTGGTAATATCCAAATATAAAAAAGGAATTATCCATATATTATAAAAACAAACAAAATAGTACAATTTTCGAGGATTAAATGAATCAGGATCAAACTTTTGATTTCATTTAATTTTATGGAATTGAATCACTATTTCGGTTCCATCATAATTACTTTGAACTAATTCCATTTTGGATGTTTCAATAGAATTAATCTTATACATTCCCTTGCTGTTGTATTGATCATAACCAATCCAATAATTACTTGGACCTTTTTTATAATAGGTATCAACAAAATTACGCTTGATTTCCCATGTAAAAGAATTAGATTCACTCACAGAACCATGCATATAACGTATTGAACTTCCGGAGTTATCACTTGTGAAAACAAAAACAACTGAATCACAATTATACACAGGATTATTACCCGGAGTCGACCACTTGCCAATAATTTTTTTTTCATTTTCTTTGTCTGCATCTGTTTTCCCACAGGATGAAATAAAAAACAAGGAAATAAAAAACACAGAATATATTAAATTCTTCATCATATTACTCCTAATCAATTAGAGTACTAAATTAGTAAAGTTCAACATCATTTTAATAATAGTTTGTAAATTTAAATGGTAATATCCAACGTCAAAAAGACATTGAAATATCACTTTTAAAGTGAAAATTTGTCTTAAACTTGTAATTGGTAATAAAATTGCAACTGTTTATTTAATTAAACTATTCAAAAAATGAATTTAGATAAACTAACCATCAAAGCACAGGAAGCTATTCAAAAAGCACAGGAAATTGCAATGGCAAATAATCATCAGGCAATTGAATTGGTTCATATTCTCAAAGGGATCATGATGACTGATGAGAATGTTACTCCCTTTTTATTAAAGAAACTCGAAGTTAATATTCCTGTATTCAACAAAACAATTGATAAAATTATTGAGTCATTTCCGAAAGTTAACAGCACGAATCTATATTTATCAAACAATGCTTCAGCTGCTCTGCAAAAAGCATCTGGTTACTTACAAGAGTTCAATGATGAATTTATTTCGATCGAACATTTACTTTTAGGAATTATTTCCTCAAATGATACTATTTCCCGGTTATTTAAAGATAATGGCATTACTGAAAAAAATCTGAAAGCAGCTATTAAAGACCTACGAAAAGGCGCAACCGTTAGTAGTCAAGGTGCGGAAGACACCTATAACGCCTTAAACAAATATGCCCGCAATCTCAATCAGGATGCTCTTTCCGGAAAATTGGATCCGGTGATTGGCAGAGATGATGAGATACGTAGAATATTACAAATCCTATCCCGTAGGACGAAAAACAATCCCATTCTGATCGGTGAACCTGGAGTTGGAAAAACAGCTATTGCAGAAGGTCTTGCTCATCGGGTTGTTAATGGTGATGTACCGGAAAATCTGAAATCAAAACAAATTTTTTCACTGGATATGGGGGCACTGATTGCAGGTGCTAAATTCAAAGGCGAATTTGAAGAACGCTTAAAAAGTGTTATTAAAGAGGTTATTGCTTCTGATGGAAAAGTCGTTCTTTTTATTGATGAAATTCACACCCTTGTTGGCGCCGGTGCCAGTGAAGGAGCAATGGATGCTGCAAATATACTCAAACCTGCACTGGCTCGCGGTGAACTAAGAGCTATTGGAGCAACAACACTGAAAGAATATCAAAAATATTTTGAAAAAGATAAAGCGCTGGAACGCAGGTTCCAGATTGTAATGGTTGATGAACCGGACACGTTGGATGCCATCTCTATCCTGCGCGGACTGAAAGAAAAATATGAAATGCATCATCAAGTGAGAATTAGAGATGAAGCAATTATCGCTGCTGTTGAACTGTCACAGCGATATATTTCTGAACGCTTTCTTCCCGACAAAGCGATTGACCTCATTGATGAAGCTGCTGCCAAGCTTCGACTTGAGATCAATTCGGTGCCTGAAGAACTGGATGAATTGAACAGACGTATCATGCAACTTGAAATTGAACGTGAAGCGATCAAACGTGAAAATGATCCCGGAAAATTAATTACTCTCAATCATGAAATTGCTAACCTGAACGATGAACGGAATAGTATCAAATCCAAGTGGCAAGCGGAAAAAGAAGTGGTTGAAAAAATTCAACAATGGAAAAAAAACATTGAAGAATATAAATTTCAAGCAGAACAAGCGGAACGAAGCGGAGATTACGGAAAAGTTGCTGAACTCCGTTATGGCAGGATAAAAGAAGCGGAACAGGAACTCATCCAACTGAATAAATCCCTCATTGAACTTCAGGTAGATTCAGCTTTGATCAAAGAGGAAGTCACGTCGGATGATATAGCGGAAGTTGTTTCAAAATGGACAGGTATCCCTGTCAGTAGAATGTTACAAAGTGAACGTGAAAAACTGCTTAATCTTGAAAACGAACTTCACAAACGAGTGGTCGGTCAAGACGTAGCCATACAAGCCCTATCTGATGCAATACGTCGAAGCCGCGCCGGACTACAGGACACAAAACGACCAATAGGTTCATTCATCTTTCTTGGAACAACAGGAGTTGGGAAAACAGAATTAGCTAAAACATTAGCCGAATTTTTATTTAACGATGAAACTTCTCTCATACGGATTGACATGTCTGAATACCAGGAAAGGCATACTGTTTCAAGGCTTATCGGCGCTCCACCCGGATATGTTGGCTATGAAGAAAGCGGACAACTGACAGAAGCAGTCAGACGCAAGCCATATTCAGTCGTATTGCTTGATGAAATTGATAAAGCACATCCCGATGTGTTTAACATCCTTTTACAAGTCCTTGAAGATGGCAGACTGACTGATAATAAAGGACGAACAGCCGACTTCAAAAATGCAATCATCATCATGACATCAAATATCGGATCGCATTTAATACAGGAGAATTTCAATAAACTGAATACGAAAAACAGGGAAGTGATCATTTCACAAACACAAGCTGAAGTAATGGATTTACTTAAGAAAACAATTCGACCTGAATTTTTAAACAGGATTGACGAAATCATTGTATTTAAACCATTAACCAAAAATGAAATTCACGAAATTGTTGAATTGCAATGCAAACACATTAAAGACATATTGCTTAAGAACGGAATTACCCTTGATTTCACAAATTATGCAATTGATCAAATATGTGAAATAGGATTTGATCCACAATTCGGGGCACGCCCATTAAAACGAGCTTTACAACAATACATATTAAATGAACTATCCAAAATGTTATTGGCAAATACTGTACATAAAGACTCTGAAATACTGGTAGATTATTTTGAAGAAGGATTTGTATTCAGAAATAAAACCAAATAAAAGGCATAAACATATTCCGAAAAACGGAATACGAAAACAATAATTTAAAAATATTCTTTTTTAAACCAGAATGCAACATTAACTAATCCGATCATAACCGGTACTTCCACCAATGGACCAATCACGCATGCAAATGCTTCACCGGAGTTGATGCCAAAAATAGCAATAGCAACAGCTATAGCCAGTTCGAAATTATTACTGGCAGCAGTAAATGAAAGGGTGGTTGATTGCTCATAGGTTGCACCCATTTTTTTACTCATAAAAAAAGATAAAACAAACATTACGATAAAATAAATTATCAATGGAATTGCTATACGGATAACATCTAAAGGGATTTTGACAATATATTCACCTTTGAGGGAGAACATCACCACTATTGTAAACAATAAGGCAATCAGTGTCAACGGGCTGATTTTAGGGATAAATTTCGTTTGATACCATTCTTTGTTTTTTATTCGAATTAAAATATAACGAGTAAGAAATCCAGCAACAAAAGGGATTCCAAGATAAATGAAAACGCTTTTAGCAATTTGACCGATGGTTATTTGTTCAACTGAATTATTTGTTGGCAATCCAAACCAACCGGGTAGAATGGCAATAAAAAAATAAGCATATACTGAAAAAAGCAATACCTGAAAGATAGAATTAAACGCAACTAAACCGGCTGCATATTCTGTATCTCCTTTAGCAAGATCGTTCCATACAATCACCATCGCAATACAACGGGCAAGCCCGATGAGGATAACTCCGTACATATAGTCAATGTTGAATTGCAGAAAAATGATTGCTAATAAAAACATCAAAACAGGACCAATAACCCAGTTTTGAATTAATGATAATCCAAGAATCTTCGTGTTTTTAAAAACATCACCTAACTCTTCGTATTTAACTTTTGCTAATGGAGGGAACATCATCACAATTAAACCGATGGCTATAGGTATGTTGGTTGTCCCACTTGAAAAACCATTCCAAAAATCAGACACGTGAGGACTTAACCATCCGGCAAAAACACCTATGAACATGGCAAGAAATATCCATAATGTTAAATAGCGATCTAAAAATTTTAAACGAGTTTTCATAAAAAAGGATTTTAAAATTGAACTAACAACAATTTGATGATTTTGAATCACCACACCCGCAGGTAGGTTGTGTATTTCGTAAAATTCCATTTATGATACCCGAAGCACATCCAACGCCTGATCTAACATAAATTGCTCCATCTGCACAGTTGATGGCGCATGCTCCGCATTCCATGCATCTATCTTTATCAATGATTGATGCTTTTTTGTTATTCATTGAAAAAACATTGTGTGGACAAACTTCAATGCATTTCATACACCCATTACATTTAGTAGTATCAAGCGTAAGTGTAGAAACATTTTTTAAATATTTATGCTCAAACATATTAAATGAATCTTTGAATAATGAATAAAATAATACCTATTGCTGCAAAAGTTATCTGTATTGGGATGGCAATTTTCATTTCCTTCTTAACACCGGATAAATTTGTATAAGTTGACGCTCCTGTGAAGTTCATACTTAAAAAAGAAGAAACAGATGTTATAATGAACAGCCATAAAATACTTGTTAATAGATTATAATCAAAGATATTAAAAAATAAGAATACCAATGTTGTAATAACTCCCATAGTTGCACCTTTTAAGGCAAAACTGCGAAAGGGTAGATAAGGTAAGAAGAGTGGAGAAAACACGGTGCCTGATAAATATCCTGATGATAGTAATAATACAGACATTAATCCATTCTGCAGTAATGATGCAGTGGTAAATTCGCTTTTATTAATTCCGGAGAGTATGAAGAATATCAGCAAAGCACTTAAAATATATTTCCAACCATAAACAAGTTCTACAGGTATAAGTTTTAATCGGTCAATAAATGTGAATTGAACCTTACGTATCTCTGTTGTGGTTCTGTATTTGTTTGTAATGAATGCTTTTATATCGGATGCTTCAACGGGTCCGAATGCAACAGTAAAACCGGATAATTCTTTTACTTTATATGCTGAAACACCCACAGCACCAAGTTGAGGAACGATAATGCGTTTGTGTTCAATAATTGTATTTAATGAAACACTTGCTATTCGATAAACCAGTTCATCTGTACCGAATGTCCCTTTACCGGCAGCGCACCACACGTTGACCCCTTTGGTATCTAATACCAATATCCATGCATCAATGCCATCAAGATTTTTTCGCAGTGTGTCAAATGATAATTTATAATTGGCAGAAACAAAAACGTCTGAGTTTTTATCAGGGTTTCCGATAGCATATAGACCCGGGTCTGTTTTGTAATTATTTCTGTTCACAGACCAACGAACCTTAACTGCGCCCCAGATGTCGTACCATGTCAGCTTAGATGAAACCTGCGGAATATTAGTGATTCTCATTTTTCTATCTCATTTAAATAGAGTTCATAAAACTTCATTTTTATTTCATCACGAACACGGATAAACTCACTCCAAATAAAGTCATCTGTTCCAACTGCATGTGAAGGATCATCAAAACCAATATGCAGGCGATGTTTCACTTTACCAGTAAAAACGGGACAAGATTCGTTTGCACCACCACAAACAGTAATAATATAATCCCATTCATCGTTCAGATATTGAATAACGGATTTTGGACAATGGCTGCTAATGTCAATTCCAACTTCCTTCATTACCTGAATAGCTTTGGAATTAACCTTTTCAGCCGGCTCTGTTCCTGCTGAATGAACATCTAATGTTGTATCAAAAGATCGTAGCCAGCCATGTGCCATCTGGCTGCGGCAACTGTTGCCCGTACACAAAATTAATATTTTATACATTTATTGATTTGTTTAAAAAAAGTTTTTCAAATAATATATTCCCGTTAAAATAAAAATCATTGAAGTAACATAACGTATCCATTTTTCAATCAATTTCATTTTATTATAAAATCCGGCGATGCCGGAAAGCGTAAAGGCAATCAAATATGAAGTAATTATAACCGGTAACCCTGTCCCCAATGCATATACAAAAGGAAAATATATTCCTTTTATACTCGTAATACATAATGGAACCAACATCATAAAGAAAAACACACCGCTGGTCGGACAAAAAGCCATTGCGTAAATCACACCCAATAAAAGAACACCAGTCGACTTGCCAATATTTAATCTTTTAGATAAACGGTCTGTTAAATTTGATAGTGAAAAAATTCTTATTCTGAATAAATCCAACATAAGTACTCCGATCAATATTAAAATAACACTGATATATTTCTGACCGAATTGTTCAATTAATTGAGCAATCTTAAATGTGTTCGCTCCAAAATAAAGTATCAATCCTAAAGAAACATACGTAATGGCGCGTCCTAACGTATAGATCAATCCATTGAAAAAAATACGTTTTCTATTATCAATATCCTTGCTTATAAAAGCAACAGCAGTAATATTCATTGCTAAAGGACAAGGACTGATTGCGGTCATCAATCCGAGTATAAATGCATATACCAGTGGTGTATTGGAATTATCCAGTAAATATTGCAGGTAATCCATTACTTTAATATTTTATCAAGTTCTGTTTTAAATATTTGTTTAAATTTTTCAGGATTATTCTTTGCATATTGAAATGCTTTATCCGAAAGATCTATCATCGTTTCTTTTGTTCCATCCATTTTAATGATGATAAGTGAATTAAATATCACCTTGTATTTTTGAACAAGAGTATTGTTCTGTTCATCATCTTTATTCAACGTTTTAAAAATAATTATTCCATTTTCTATTTCATTTTTATATACTTCTCCCAGAATTTTTTTTGTATTATTTTCAACAGCCAGACAGGTAGGACAACGTTGCGAAGCATGAAAATAATAGACCAATATTTTTTTGGTTTGAGCAATGGAATAAAATCCAATCAAAAGGAATACAATAAGAATAATGCTTTTTTTCATATTTAAAATTTATTGATGCTTTAAAATAATACTTTTCAATTCATCGAGAGAAGGTACATAGCCGTATAATACCACTTTTTCATTGATGACCAATGCAGGTGTTGTCATAATCTTGTATTTAACAATTTCCATTATATCCTCTATCTTTTTGATGTTGGCGTGTAATCCATTTTGTTCAACTACTTCCCTTGTGTGTTTTTCGAGTGTTTTACACTTGGGGCATCCTGTACCTAAAATTTTAATTTCCATTTTTTAATTTTATTTGATCATTTCGGAAATACCCGAAATAAAATGTTAAAAAAATTAACGTTTAAAAAATTGAGCAAACATTTTTTTTGCTTCAACCCAATTTTCACGGTTGATACAATAATTGATGTAAGGTGGATTGATTTCGCCCTTTATTAAGCCGGCATTTTTCAATTCTTTTAAATGCTCCGAGAGTGTTGAACGCGCAATCGGTAAGTTTTCGGCCATATCGCCACTATAACAATTCATATTCAAATTGTTTGCAAGATAATCCATGATAAAAACTCTCACCGGATGTGAAAAAGCTTTTCCATAACTAGCCAGCTTTTCCTGATCGTCAGTAAAATATTTTTTTTTAATTTGAGTTTTCATTTCGTAAATTCCCGAAACAAAAATAAATTATTTTTAAATAGAAAATATAATTTTTTAAGAAATTTTAATCTAATGCTTTCTTCAGATCAGTGATCAGATCATCTACATCCTCTATGCCAACTGACATGCGAATGAAGGTATCTGTAATGCCAATCTTTTCACGTGCAGCAGCGCTGAGTGATGAATGTGTCATGACAGCAGGCAGTTCTATCAGTGATTCAACACCCCCGAGACTTTCAGCAATTGCAAACAGTTCCAATTTTTCCATAAACCTTTTTGCATCATCAACATTGCCTTTCACTTCAAAGGATATCATACCTCCAAATCCACGTGATTGCCTCAATGCCAGTTCATGATGCGGATGAGAAGGTAAACCGGGGTAAGTTACTTTTTTAATTTTCGGATGACCTTCCAGAAATTCTGCAATTCGTATTGCATTTTCATTGTGAATCTTCATCCTCACTGATAATGTCTTGATACCACGTAACACCAGATAACTATCAAACGATAATGGCACCGCTGATCACATCACTGTGTCCTGCAATGTATTTGGTCGTACTGTGCACCACAATATCAGCGCCCAGATCAAGAGGATTCTGAAAGAATGGCGTTGCAAAAGTATTGTCCACTGCTACCAAAATATTTTTTTCTTTTGCAATTTTACTGATTGCCTGAATGTCGCATAATTTCAGTAATGGATTGGAGGGTGATTCAAGCCACAACAGTTTTGTTTCCGGTTTGATGTGTTTCAATAAAGCAGAAGGATTTACAAGATCAGCATAATCCACTGTAATACCAAAACGGCTGAAAACATTATTAAATAAACGTTTTGCTCCACCATACAGATCATCGCATCCAAGAACATGATCACCTGATTTTAACAATGCGATCATAAGGGTAGATTGAGCTGCCAGCCCTGATGAAAAGGCAAACCCGTATTTTGCATGTTCAATGGCAGCCAGTTTCTTTTCCAGTGCATGACGGGTTGGATTGAGTGAACGTGAATATTCATATCCTGTGGGTTTATCCACTTTCTCGCGGGCATATGTTGAAGTCAAATGGATCGGGACTACCACATCACCATTGCTACCTTCAGCAAATTCAGGTTGTTCGCCTGTATGAATTGCTTGTGTATTAAATCCGTATTTTTTGTTTTCAGCCATCATTAATTTTTTAATGTTTTAAATTTTCAGAAGCAAAGTTATAGAACTAACCGATAAAATATTTAATACGATTCTTCAATATTCTGACTTCTGAATTCTGTATTCTACAATATTTAAGCATACTTTTTCACTGCTGTAAATCCAAGTTCAAGGTCAGCTTTTATATCATCCAGATGTTCGATACCAACGGACAATCTGAGCAGACCTGGTATTACACCTGATGTTACCTGTTCTTCAGGTGAAAGTTGCTCATGTGTGGTGGATGAAGGATGAATGATTAATGTTTTTGCATCACCTACGTTAGCCAAATGACTGATTAGTTTCAGATTATTAATAAATTCATCAGCTGCTTCTTTTCCACCTTTGATCAAAAATGAAAGTACGCCGCCATATCCATTCTTCAAGTATTTCTTTGCTAACGAATGATACTGACTTGACACTAATCCCGGATAATGAACTTTGGAAACCTGCGGATGCTTTTCCAGCCATTGTGCTATTGCCAATGCATTTTCTACGTGACGTTGAACGCGCAATGACAATGTTTCAATACCAACAATTAGTTGGAATGAATTGAAAGGACTGATGCTAGCACCATAATCACGAAGACCTTCTACACGAGCGCGGATAATAAATGCAATGTTTCCAAATGGACCCGGAGTACCAAAAACATTCCAGAACACCAATCCATGATAACCTTCAGATGGCTCAGTAAACTGTGGGAACTTACCATTACCCCAGTTAAAGTTTCCACCATCAACGATCACTCCACCTATGCTGGTTCCATGCCCACCGATCCATTTCGTAGCTGATTCAACTACAATGTTGGCGCCGTGTTCAAGCGGACGAAACAGATAACCGCCTGCACCGAATGTATTGTCAACGATGAGTGGAATATCATGCTTCTTGGCTACGGCGGCGATTGCTTCAAAGTCTGGAATATTAAATTCGGGATTACCAATGGTTTCGAGATAGATGGCTTTAGTATTATTATCAATAGCTTTTTCAAAATCTTCAGTTTTATTACCTGAAACAAACTTCACATGTATCCCAAGACGTTTGAACTGAACTTTAAACTGGTTGTACGTTCCACCATAAAGAAATGATGTAGACACAAAATTATCACCTGTCTGAAGTATATTGGTCAAAGCAATGAACTGTGCTGCCTGCCCCGAAGATGTCGCCAATGCTGCCACTCCGCCTTCCAAAGCAGCAACTCGTTTTTCAAATACATCGGTGGTGGGATTCATCAAACGGGTGTAAATATTTCCAAATTCTTTTAACCCAAAAAGATTGGCTGCATGTTCTGCATTTTTAAACACATACGATGTGGTCTGGTAAATAGGTACTGCCCGTGAACCAGTTGTAGGATCAGGTTCTTGTCCTGCATGTAATTGTAATGTTTCGAATTTTAAATTTTGTGTTGACATGTTTTATTATTTTTTGAATTAATATTTATTTTTAAGACTAAAGGTAAAAGACTAAAGCAGAAAGTTGTTATTTAATAAATTCCGGCTTATTGCTTGAGTATTTAAACTTTGGACTTTAAGTTTTAGAATCTCCAATTTTATAAATTTACATTTTATTTTACTAATGTTTCTTTCGGATCAAAATTATAATACACGGTTGACAAGTATCGTTCCCCGGTATCAGGCAAGATGACCACAATATTTTTTCCTTTATTTTCTGGACGTTTAGCTAGTTGCAATGCAACAAAAGCAGCAGCACCTGATGAAATACCGACAATTAAACCCTCTGTGCGTGCGAGTTGACGACCTGTTTCAAATGCTTCTTCATTTTTAACAGGAATAATTTCATCAATGATATTCCTGTTGAGATTATCTGGAACGAAGTTTGCACCAATGCCCTGTATTTTATGAGGACCAGCTTTCCCCTGCGATAATAAAGGTGAATCCGCAGGTTCAACGGCAACTATTTTTATTTCAGGGTTGTATTTTTTCAATACCTCTCCTACTCCTGTAATAGTTCCTCCTGTACCGATACCGGCAACGAAAATTTCTACTTTGCCGTCCGTATCACGCCATATCTCTTCTGCTGTGGTTTTGCGATGTATTGCAGGATTGGCAGGATTTTTAAATTGTTGCGGAACAAATGCGTTCGGATAACTTTCAGCCAGTTCAACTGCACGGCTCACAGCGCCTGCCATGCCTTTGTCACCGGGTGTAAGAACCAGTTCCGCACCAAGTGCTTTCAATAAGTTACGACGTTCCACGCTGAATGTTTCAGGCATGGTAAGGATTAGCTTATATCCTTTTGCAGCAGCAACGAAAGCAAGAGCAATTCCTGTATTGCCGCTGGTTGGTTCAATGATCACCGTATCCTTATTGATCAATCCTCTATCCTCACCATCTTTGATAAGTGCATAGCCAATACGGTCTTTCACACTACCAGCTGGATTAAAATATTCAAGTTTACCTATTATCGTTCCCAGTGCTGCATTCTCTTTATTAAAATTGACTAATTCAAGTAAAGGTGTATTACCAATCAGTTCTGTTAAGTTTTTATTAATTTTTGACATGGCTTTTAATTATTAAATTTTGACACTGCAAAGATGGGTTGATTTTAAAGCCCATGCAATACCTTAATCAAGGTATTTTTTTATACCCACAAATGGGTAGTTAAATTTTTGTTAAATATAATGGATTAAGATTGATGCGTATAACAAGGAGGAATAAAAGCAATCTCAAGTAACTAATAGATGTAGCAGATGCTACAAAACATTTCAAAATATTTACAATTTCATCTAATTGAAGATATAAAATCAATAAACAAAACAGATTTAGTAATATTCACAGTAATATATTAGTAATATTTTTTTACTTTATATTATAAAATGAACTCTAATCAAATAAGTTATGTGTTTTAGAAATTGTAAATAAAGGCAATTAATGTTCTAAAATTATTAACAGATTTCCCATCGGTAACTTGCCCTTTTGTATTACCGTTCATCTTTCCATAAACTGCACTGGTAAATTCTTCTTCAAGAGCAATATTAAGTTTTCCGGAAATAAAAACAATTCTGGGGGCAACACGTAATACATTGTCAATATTAGCTCCTCGCGCATAAAAAATATTTTCTTTTATAACATCCGCAGATCCAAGATTTTTGGTATAACCGACAAAAATTGCGGTTTTTATTTTCTTCCCGTTAGTAATTATATCCATCCATGTAGAAAGTGTATTTAAATTTGTGAATTTTTTTGCTCCAGTAGCTGTATCTATAATTTCTTTAACAGCATATCCACCAATCATTGTCAAATAATATGCATTTTGTGCATATACTCCATATACTTTTATTGTAATGGGTTTGAATTTAAGTTTGATAAAAGCAAATAGGGCTGAACTGCTTAAAGTTGTAGTCGTTCCGTATTTTTTCTTTCCGGTTTTATCAGCAGTGAATAATTCAGGTTTGATTGTTTTGTAATTTACACCTATACCAAAAAGATGTTCAGATGAATCGGGGTTTAACTGAATCTGTAAGTTTTCTTCAGGAAATCCGCTATTACGTAGGTATTTTGTACTGGCGCCATCAGGACCTGTACCAGCAAAATCACGTTCAGATAAAATGGTATAAATAAATTTTACTGGACCTAATTTATGAGATAATCGTAATTGAGGATTTCTGGAAAAAGGTTGAAATGGGGCTCCAGTATTAAAAGAGATTACTTCAGGGAATGCATCTGTCACAAACAACGGATGCCAGTATTGTCCAGCAAGTAATTCTGTTTTTTTCCAGTTCATTTTAACAAATGCATGTCGTAATCTAAATCCATTTTCATCTCCCGCATTACCAAAAAAATCAGCTTCAATTAAACCACTGGTTTTAGCTCCAAAAGCATTTGGACCAGTGATAGCTCCTTTCAGTCTTGATTGAATTGACAACATATTGAAAGAAGGTGTAGCATTGATGTCTTTGTTGTTAATATCATTGTTTATGGCATCCGGATAAAGAAGAAAATGTCCTTCCCTGATATTAACAGTTTGCCTTGTATCATAGAACAAATCCGACTTAACAAAACCGGAAAATTTAATTCCGAATTTTGATTCATCAACTTTCTCTTGTGCTTTAATAAATAAAGGTAAAGCAATCAATAATAAAAATAGTTTTTTCATATCTAACTAAATTAATTTTAAATTATACTTATTTTGTTGAAATAACTTTTTGAGTTGATAATGATACAAGAATTAATGTAATTATTGAAAGCGGAATTGAAATTATACCTGGGTTATCAAGAGGAATAAGAGCATCATTTGGAGAGAGTCCGTACAATTCAAACATAGAAGGTGAAAAAATAATTAACCCGATAGATGAAATAATACCAACAACAATCGACCATGCAATTCCTTTGGCAGTTGTTTTTTTCCAAAATAAAAGGAATAAAATGGCAGGCAAATTAGCAGAAGCTGCAACAGAAAATGCAAGACCGACAAGGAAAGAAACATTCATCCCTTTAAATAAAATTCCTAAAATAATTGCTAACAACCCAACACAAAGTGCTGATATTTTACCTGCATTAACTTCTGCTTTCTCGGTCATAGGTACTTGAAGATATTTATCCATGAAGTCGTGCGCAATTGCACCTGAAGAAGCTACAATTAATCCGCTAACTGTCCCTAATACTGTAGCAAAAGCAATTGCGGATATGATTGAAAATAATCCTATACCGATAGATTTGGCTAATAACGGACCTGACATATTGCTGCTTTCAAGATCCAGAACACCATTTGTCATAGCACCTAAACCCATGAATAATGTGAGAATATAAAAGAAACCAATTGCAGCTATGGCTACAATTGTTGATTTACGTGCTGCACGCTGACTGGGTACAGTATAATATCTGATTAAAATATGTGGTAAAGCGGATGTCCCTAAAAATAAAGCAATCATCAGTGATAAGAAATCCAAACGTGTCCAAGGAGTAGCTCCTGCTTTAGATGTAAGTTTATATTTTAATCCCGGTTTCATTACATCTTCACCTTTAGTAACTTTCTGATACCAAACAGTGACTTTGTCTTCACTATCATCGAAAGCCTTTTTTGAAAACCTGACAATCTCACTCTTTTGAATATCTTTTAAAAATTCAAAAGGACCAACTGATCCGGTTTTTTCAACTTCTTTTCCGTCAACAATTATTTTGCTGAGGTGACCAACCTGAAAAAATTTACGTGCTTCTTTTGGTTCACCATTATATAATTTTTCTCCTTTTGTATTTGTTGTAGTTGACAACATTTCTTCAAGATGAATATCATTTTCTTTAACAGACAATTTAAACCATCTTGTTATGTCATTTTTTTTAAGTTTCACAAATGTTAAACCATCAATCTTTTTTATTCCTAAGGGTTTATAAGATGAATCTTTTAAAGCAATTGTACTGTCCGGCAAGAATGAAGCTTCTAATTTGATAAACTTATGATAATCTTTATTTGGATGTAAGGTTAACCCATTATTTAAAATATAGATAGTTAAAATTGTTGAGAATATTACCAGTAAGCCCCCTTTAACAAACTGAACATAAGTTGTTGAAGTCATACCGGCTGTTGCAACAATAAGAATAACTATTGATCCAACAATTACTACACCCGTCCAATGAGGTAATCCAAGCATTGGTACAACAAGATCACCAGCACCAACCATTTGCGGAATAAGATAAAAAAGAGAAACAATCAATGTACTGATTGATGCAGCTAATTTAATGGATTTAGAATTAAACTTTGAATCCAACGCATCAGTAAATGTGTACTTTCCAAGACGTTTCAACGGTTCAGCTACAATGAATAAAGCAACAACCCATCCCGCCAGATAACCTATTGAATATAAAAATCCATCGTATCCTGAAAAAGCGATCATCCCACAAATACCAAGGAAAGAAGCAGCAGAAAGATAATCTCCCGCAAAAGCAATTCCGTTAACACCCCAGTGAATATTTCCACCAGCAGCATAATAGTTTGCCGCTGATTTTGTTTTACCGGCAAAATAAAATGATAAAGCCAATACAGCTGTTACAAAAAAAATGAATATGGCTATTGCCCATGGTGATACTTCATAAATCATAAAATTATCCTCCTTAAAATTATTTATTCAATTTATCTTCTAATTTTGAACACGCGTAATTATATATAAACCCCATAATTATGGCTAAAACAATTAATCCAAAGCCATAAATAATTGCAATATTCTGACCTCCAAAGGCTTCCATCCCCATTAATTCAGGTTTAATTAAACCGATGGCAACAAAACCTGCATAGATAATCAGGTATACAAAAAAAAGTTTAACCCCTAATTTTGATTTTCTCTCAGAAGCATGATCTTTATCAAGCTTAACTGCTGGTTCATGTAACATAATATTCCTCTTTTAATTGTTAATAATAAAAAATCAAAAGTAAA
>CAYVNP010000057.1:0-26347 GCA_964452905.1 uncultured Bacteroidales bacterium | reverse complement strand
CAGAATGTTCGAAAATATTTATCAACATTCTCTTGCTTGAATCATAGAAATCGAAGCATGAACAACATGTATTTTACTACTATTGTCTATCCTTCGATAAACTCAGGATGACAATTGGCCTAAATGATTAAATATAATCAGGTTTTAAAAGATGCGAAAATTATTTATATTAATTTACAAAGACACTCTGCTGTTGCTCAAAGATAAGGCAGGTTTGCTGTTGCTCTTTTTAATGCCGATTGCATTGGTTTTCATCATGACCCTGTTGCAGGACAATACATATCGCTCAATTCATGAAAACCGTATTCCGCTGATCATTTTGAACAATGACCGTGATAGTCTCGGACTGCTTGTTATCAAGGAGCTGCAAGCTTCAAAAATATTTAATGTTACTGTTGCGTCAAAAGATAAATATTCCGTAAAACAAATCAGGGAGCAAGTTTCTGCCGGACACTTCCAACTGGGGATCATTATTCCCGACAGTGCAACAGCTAAAATAAAACTTTCCATTAAACGAGCTGTGGCGCTTGCTTTTGCCGGTTTACCCAAACCAAAAACATCGTCTGCCGATTCACTTCATATTTCAATTCTGATTGATCCCACAACGAAATCATCCTTCAAGGCAACCATCATGAGCAACTTGCATGAGTTCACAGGACGAATAGAATACCAGATCACCATCAATGAGATCAACAGGGAACTCCAACGTAAACTGATGTCTTCGGATATGGATGTCCGCCCTGACCGTATCATCAGCTATAAAGAAGAATATGCCCTATCCGAAAATAATACTATTCTCCCCAATTCCGTTCAGCACAATGTTCCTGCATGGACATTGTTTGCCTTGTTTTTTATTGTGATCTCGCTATCAACCAATATGATCAAAGAACGTGAGGAGGGCAGTTTCAACCGCTTATTGACAATGCCATGCAGTTATACAACTTATATTTTTTCCAAAATGCTTACCTATCTGATCGTATGTATTCTCCTTTTTTTTCTGATGATGCTGATGGGTGTGTACATCTTGCCATTAGCAGGATTGCCTCAATTGAATACCGGAATTAATTTTTTTGCGCTCGGACTAATTGTCATTGCTTCATCCTTGGCAGCTATCAGTTTTGGAATTGCAATTGGGTCATTGGCAGCGAGCCATCAGCAGGCGGCTAACTTCGGCTCCGTATCTGTTGTCATCCTTGCTGCCATTGGCGGTATATGGGTGCCTGTATTTGCCATGCCTCCCTTGCTTCGTTCCATCAGTGTGATATCCCCTATGAACTGGGGGCTTGATGGCTTTTACAATGTTTTCATCCGAAATCAAAATAGTTCCGCTGTGTTAGTTCCTTCACTTAAACTGATTGTATTTGCTTTTATTTGCCTGATAAGCGGTATCAGTTATTTTAATTATAATCAGAGAAAAAAATAAACCTGTTAATAAATTTTCCAAACACAACTATTGAAAAGTTAAAATTTATATTATATTTGACAAAAATTGTCAAGATAAAAAATTCAAATTGAAAACAACAGGAGAAATAATCAGAGAAAAAAGAGCTCAAAAAGGTATGCTCCTCCGACACGTTTCCGCTCAACTCGATATTGATTCAGCCATACTGAGTAAAATAGAAAGAGGCGAACGAAAAGCAACCAGAGAACAGGTTGAAAAACTGGCTAAAATCCTTGAACTGAATAAAAACGATTTACTGATTCAATATTTGAGTGAAAAAATTCTTTACGAAATTCAAGACGAAAAGTTAGGATTCCTTGCATTAAAAGTTGCTGAAAAAAAAATTAAATACAAAAGTATTAAAACAAAAAATAATCTTTTATGAAAACATATGATGTTGTTCTCTCAAAATCATATATCATTAGAATAAAAGCGGAAAATAAAATTAAAGCAAAAAGATTTTCCGAAATTTTTACAGGTGATACAAAAGATATTTCAACTATTGAAGATAAAAAAAATAATAAATTTGAGATTGAAACTATTGATTGCACTATGAACGAAACTTATGAAACAGTTGAAGTTTATGAAAAAAATTGATACAAAAATATTATTAGGTGATTGTAAGGATATCTTAAAATCAATTATTGATGACAGTATTGATTTAATTGTAACATCCCCCCCCTATGCAGATCGAAGAAAAAATACTTATGGGGGTATAAAACCTGAAAAATATGCTGAATGGTTTCTTGAAATTTCAAGCGAATTATTACGAGTATTAAAACCAACAGGTACTTTTATATTAAATATAAAAGAAAAAGCAGAAGATGGTGAAAGACATACTTATGTCATTGAATTAATATTAGCATTAAGGGAACAAGGTTGGTTATGGACAGAAGAATATATTTGGTACAAAAAAAATTCTTATCCCGGTAAATGGCCAAACCGTTTTCGAGATTCATGGGAAAGATGCCTACAATTCAATAAATCAAAAAAATTCAATATGTATCAGGAGGAAGTAATGATACCTGTCGGTGATTGGGCAAATGGCAGATTAAAAAAATTAAGTGAAACAGATAAGATAAGAGATAATTCTAAAAATGGAAGTGGTTTTGGAAAAAATATTTCAAATTGGATTGGTCGTGAAATGGTTTATCCTAATAATGTTTTAAACTTTGCAACAGTTTGTAATAATAAAAATCATAGTGCTGCATTTCCTGAAGAACTTCCAGAATGGTTTATTAAACTTTTTACTAAAGAATTTGATACCGTTTTAGATCCTTTTGTTGGATCAGGCACAACTCTCTTTGTTTCGAAAAGAATGAAAAGACATTCTATAGGGATTGATATTCTACCTGAATATGTGGAAATGATAAAAAATGAAATTCAAGAAACTGAATATGTATTATTTGAACCAAAAATAAAATATGAAAAAACTAAATCTAAAAAACGTATTGCTTTACGTTGAACAAAATATTGAAATATTTCATATTAAACGTATTCAAAGTCTTGATAAACTTAAACTCACTGAAGTATTAAAACGAAAAAATCCATATTTATTTAAAGCAAAACATGTTTTAACATCTGAACAAATTATACGAGGAATTGTTGATGCTCATATTTCTTCAAATGAAGAAACAATTTTCGGAGATTGGCTTGAAGGCTTAGCTATATTTATAAATCATGAAGTATTTGGTGGGAAAAAGTCATCTGCTAATGGAATAGATTTAGAGTTTGAAAAAGACAATATTCATTATATTGTAACAATTAAATCAGGGCCGAATTGGGGCAACAAAAGCCAAATAGATAAAATGATAATGGATTTTGCTGAAGCTAAAAAAAGACTTTCAACCAGTGGTAATAAAATAAATGTAATTTGTATTAATGGTTGCTGCTATGGTAGAGATAAGAAATCACATAAGTTTCCTAAAAAAGGAGTTGATTATTATAAATATTGCGGTCAAAATTTTTGGAATTTTATTTCTGGTGAATCTGATCTTTACTTAGAAATTATTGAACCATTAGGACATAAAGCCAAAGAAAAAAATGAAGATTTTATGAAATCATATTCAAAAATGATTAATAAGTTTACAAAAGAATTTTCAAATGAATTTTGCAATAATAATGGTGAAATTGACTGGGTTAAATTAGTTCAATTCAATTCATCAGAAATTTCTCCTGAAAAGAAAAAATAAATATTTTCACTTTCAAATTGATTTTTTGCATTTGTGTAATTAATAAAATTCATGTAGGTTTGCGTTACTATTTTGAAGATTATGGAAGAACTGATGAATAACTTAAAGACGGAAATCGCTGACGTGCTTGACCTGCATGACATCATGCCTCCTGATTTTACGTATGACACACCCTTGTTCGTGGAAGGTCTCGGATTGGATTCCGTGGATGCACTTGAGATCGTTGTTCTGCTTGAAAAAAAATATAAAATTAAAATAGAAGACCCACGCGACAGGCGCACAGCCCTGTATTCCATCCGTTCCATTGCCGATTATATCACCAAGCATCAACAAAACTAACGAACCATGCCCCGACGTGTGTTTGTCACAGGTATTGGAATCATATGTGCCGCAGGAAAAGACACTGCATCTGTTTTAACTTCACTGCAACAATCTCAATCGGGTATTGCTCCTCTTCAGTTTTTAAAAACATCTTACGATCATCTTCCTTTTGGCGAAGTAAAATGTTCAAATGAACAGATGGCAGAGATAGCGGGCATTTCAAACAATAAAACTTTTTCACGAACTGCATTGCTCGGAATGGTTGCTGCTCGTGAAGCTGCAAAAAATTTTCTTGGGAAAAATAATTCAACCGTTCGAACCGGTTTGATCTCCGCAACAACAGTCGGAGGTATGCCATTGAACGAAAGATATTACAGGGAACAACTTGAAAAAAATGTTTTTCCTGAACTCATTGAAACCTACGATTGTGCAGACAGTACCGAGCGCATTGCTGACTTATTAAAAATAAAACAACATGTTTCGACCATCAGTACGGCCTGTTCATCATCAGCCAATGCCATCATGAACGGTGCCCGGATGATCAGACACAACCAATTAGATCGAGTAATAACCGGAGGAACGGATGCACTTACCCGCTTAACCGTCAACGGATTCAATGCACTTGAAATACTTGATTCCGCACCATGCAAACCTTTTGATGCATTTCGTCACGGGTTGACCCTTGGTGAAGGTGCTGCCTTTTTAGTTCTCGAAGCAGAAGAAATTGCAGACCCTAATACGATTTTATGCGAAGTGAAAGGTTATGGAAATGCCAATGATGCCTTTCATGCAACTGCTTCTTCTCCTGATGGAAACGGCGCTGCGATTGCTATGCAGAAAGCTTTGCAATCAGCCGATATTACTCCTGAAAAAATAAATTATATCAATGCACATGGCACAGGTACTGAAGTAAACGATCTCTCGGAAGGAAAAGCAATCATGCAGGTTTTTGGAAGTGCTATTCCGAATGTTTCTTCAACCAAATCATTTACCGGACACACGCTGGCAGCAGCCGGCGCTGTTGAAGCTGTAATTTCAATTCTTTGCTTACGACACAAATTTATTCCAGCCAATTTGAATTATTCCAACCCAATTGCAGAACTCTCATTTGTGCCTGTCAGAGAGTGTTTACAAAACATGGATGTAAATTCAGTTATGTCTAATTCTTTTGGATTTGGAGGAAACAATACGTCATTAATTTTTTCAACCTGTTGAATATGGCAGCATACATCACATCCATGGGTATTGTTTCTCCACAAGGTTCGCCGGTCAACGACAAATGGCTTGATGAATCTGTTGAATACACTCGTTCCCTGATACACTGTATTGAACCGGACTACAAGGAACTGATCCCTCCAATCTATTTACGCAAGATGCCGCGCATACTCAAGATCGGGCTGTATGCATCCATGATGTGTTTGAAAAATAACAACTCGATTCATTCCGATGCAATCATCACAGGTAGCGGTTTCGGATGTCTGGAAGAACTTGAAAAATTTCTTTCACAGGTCATTGAAAGCAATGAAAAAATATTATTTCCCGGCTCATTCATCCATTCCACCAATAATCTGGTTGGCTCACAAATAGCGATGATGACCAAAAACAAAGGGTATAATATGAACTATGTACATCGCAGCTTTTCTTTAGAACACGCACTGTCTGATGCATTGATGTTGTTGGAAGAAAAAGAAGCAGCCAATATCCTTACAGGATGTATTGATGAAATTACGGATTATCATTTTAATCTTTACAGTTACCTTAATTACTGGAAACCCACTGGAATGAGTAACTGTAGATTGTTTAATGAAAACTCTCCGGGGACGATTGCCGGAGAAGGCAGTGCGTTTTTTAATCTTTCTTCCGAAAAGAAATACGGAACTCCTGAATTGAAAGGTGTTTACACATTTTATTCCCCAAACGATCAAAACGAAATCAAAAATCATTTTGATAATTTCCTGCAAACATCAGGTGTCCTTAAAGATCAAATTCAAATGGTATTACTTGGGAAAAATGGCGATAATCAATATGATCATTTATATGATGAGTTCGTTCAAGTTAATTTCAATTCAAAAATACAATGTGCTTTATATAAACATTTATGCGGTGAATATCATACCTCAGCCGGCTTTGCACTGGGTATTGCAAATCATATTTTGAAATATCAGAAAACACCACAATCTCTCATTTTATCCGACTCAATTCAATCACCAATAAAAAATATCCTAATCTATAATCAATATCGTAACGCAGAACATTCATTTATTCTTGCCGGATCAGATTAATAATTCATATTTTTTAAAGTTAAAAATTTCCAACTAATTTTGTAAAAAATTATTCTTATGGCAGAAGAAAAAAAAGAAAATTGGTTAAACTATCTTGCTGTAGCTACAGTAATACTAGCAGTTTGTGCAACATTATCCACTTTTAAAGGTGGATCATTTTCAACTAAGTCAGTCATGAACCAGTCTCTGGCTGCCAATTCATGGTCCTATTTTCAGTCAAAAAGCACCAAAGGATATTTGTATGAATTGCAGAAAGAAGTTCTGGAACTTCAGGTAAAACAGCAAAAAGAACCGCAACTTATTTCTGATTATGAAAAACTGATCAAAGAATATTCAGCCAAAGTAAAAAAATATGATCAGGAAAAAAAGGATATTCAGGAGGAAGCCAGAAAGTATGAAATTAAAAGGGATGAAGCGCTGAAACACTCAAACCCTTTCGGGTTGGCTGTGATCTTTCTTCAAATTGCAATTTTGCTTTCATCTATTGCTGCATTACTTAAAAAGAAATACGTATGGTATCTTGGCTTAGGAGTAGGTTTGGTCGGATTATTATTTTTTGCTGATGGATTTTTTCTTTTTATGTAAAATTTCCAAATAACAATAAACTAATTATTCTTGAATTTTAATTTTTCTTTATTTAAAAATTTTAATTTTTCTTTACACTTACTCAAACGAAAATTGTTTTCGTTCATTTCATAATTAAATTGTTTTTGTATATCACTTCGTTCAAATTTAAATCTGATATTTTCCAGATCATTTTCTGTGAACAACTGTAATATTTCAGTTTTCAGCATCTTATTTTCTTGTTTTAATATCTTATTGTCATCAATGGTATTTACGATAATGCTTTTATTTGAAGCAATCATGGCATTGTTATCATCAATTAAAGATTTGTTTTCATCAATAAAAAGTTCATTTTCCTTTCTGTCAGAAGGACTCAAGGATTTTAATTTTCGTATCAGTTTTTTATTTTCTTTAATCAAATTTTTATTTTCTTTATATAAATTTTTAATATTAGTAAGATTCTCATCAATTAAAACCTGGTTTTCCTGTTCATTGATAATCCGTAATTCACTCTCAGTTTTTTTATTCTCATTAATTAAACATTTATTTTTATTCAACAATGTATCAAACTGATGGTCATTCATTATTTTCATAGATATATTTAAATTGAAGAGTTCAGCATTTTTTTTATTATTATCGAGTATTGACTGAATATTTTTATTGATAAAAAGTTCTCGTTCTTCTTTATTATTTCTACAAAGATTACTGATAGAACTTTTATTGAAATTTATTTTTTCCTTATTTGATTTAATTTTTAAAAAAAGGTCTTCAATCATTTTAGTTTCTTCGGGTGTATTTGATTTCTTTCTTTTTTTAACTTCTTCAATAGATTCAGAAGCCAATTTACGATTCTGATAGTTTAATTTTTTATTTTCTTTTTTGAGTTGTTTCTTCTCTTTTTTATTACGTAAAATAATTCTTTTGTTCTTTTTTATTAAACGAAAATCATTGGCAGCATGATTCTCATTCTCCTTATTCCTGCTAATATGCATTGCTTTATTCCTGTCAGCAGCTATTTTGTATTTTTTATTTATGCTTTCCTTAAAAGCGGTAAAATAATCCTTAGCTTTTTTTAAATTATCTGTAGCAAGTTCATATTCATCTTTTTTCTTTTCATTTGGAATTTCCTTGTCAATAGATTGTGAAGCCAAGTATATATATGCATCTCCAATACATTTTTTATTTTTCACATTAAATAAATTTGCATCCTTTCCTTTCTCAAGAAAGGAGGTCCTTTCATCCATCCTATTGTAATGAGTGATCGAGTCATTAAAAGAATAACAAGGTATAACACCTGTATTTTTCTGTTCCAATTCAATTTGATCCTTTCTTTTTTCAAATGTTTCAATAGTTATAGGACAGTTCAACAGTTGCCATTGTGGATTTAGAGGAAGATGATCTAAAACAAATTGATTGGGATTGGTTAAGAAATAATTTTCATTCACTGCTTTTTTAAATGCAATTATATGTTTGATATAGGGAAAGTCAAAAACAGACGAAAGAAATTTTAAAAATTTGTGATCTTCAAAATACAAATACCCACTCCCCCAGGTTGGGTCAATAAGATACCATTTATTATTAATTAAGACAGCATTCCAGCAATGATCAGATGAAATAAAAATATCTCCCTGAACATAATTAAATCCTTTGGAATAACCTTCAATAATTTCACATTGAATTCCTGCTTTTTCGCAAATAGTTTTGAAAAGATTTGCATAACCGGTACAAATAGTTTTGGACTTCTTCAATGTATTTGCAGGAGAAATATCTATGTTCTTGTTTTTACAAAATGTTCTCACATCATAATCAATATGATTTGTAATCCAGATATAAATACTTCGGACCTTAGAAAAATCATCAGTAAAGGGCTCTGTAAGATATTTTGTTAAAGAATCAATATTTTGTTCCCTCTGTGTGGGTGCTTTTAGTGCATAGTCATCAACATCTTTAAAATTAGTTTGAGCATTTATACATGTTAAATGAAAAACGCCAAGTATTATTAATATATTTATTTTTAACATATATAAAAATTAATACTAATACATTTGAAATTTTAAAAAAGATTCTTCAATCTCAACAAATTTATAGATTATATAATGTAATAAATAAAAAATCGACTAAGTTTGTAAGTATTTTTTTAACATTTATATAAAATGAATATTTACCTAAACCCTTGCAGAATATTAGTTTTTATTTTTTCAATACTTATTTCATTTTCAATAACAGCACAAACAGACACATCATTTTGGTTTGCTGTTCCACAACTTGCTCATCAGCACGGAGCAACTGCTGATCCCGTTTATGCTTATTTCAGAATCTCTACTTACAAACAGGCAGCAACAGTTACGATTGAACAACCTGCTGGCGGTGGTTTTGTGAAAAAGATACTATCTATTCCGGCTAACGGTTTTCAAACCGTCGATGTTTCTGCAAATATTATTCCGGCAATGAATAATGTTCTTGAATGTTATCCGGGGAATACAATTCAAAATAAAGGAATCCATATTTCTTCTACATCACCCGTTAATGTTTATTATGAATATTTATACTGGAAAAATCCTGAAATCTTTACGCTGAAAGGACGAAATGCATTAGGAACAAGCTTTATTGTTCCATCACAAAATAATTATGCAAATTCCACCGATGCAACAATCAATCCTCCTGCTAAAGGATCCATTGATATTGTTGCTTCAGAAGATGGCACTGTAGTTACTATCAATCCAAGTATTGCTGTTGAAGGAGGTTCGGGTATTAATCCCATTAACATTAATCTGAAAAAAGGTCAAACATACTCTATCAGAGCATTAGATGTTGCTGCCGGACCACATTTGGGGGGAACAATCATTACATCAAATAAACCAATAGCAGTTACCTATAAAGACGACTCTCTGCTATGCACCGGTTGGGATGATATAGGTGATCAAATCATTCCATCATCTCTTTGCGGTACCGAATATATTTGTATGAAAGGTAATTTTATTGGAACCGGAGGTGAATTTGTTTATGTTACTGCAATCGAAAACAACACTACGGTTTATAATAACGGCACCCTGTTCGGAACAATTAATAAAGGGAAAATACTGGCAATTCCTTTAACATCAGCGTGTCAATACATTAAGACAACAAAGCCAACTTATGCATTTCAGGTATCTGGATTTGAAAATGAAATCGGAGGAGCATTGCTTCCACCTATTGGTTGCAGGGGTTCACGAGATGTTGCTTTTCTCCGTTCGGATGCAATGCAACAAAATTTCAGATTATTACTCGTTGTCAGAAAAGGAGCTCAGGGAAACTTTAAACTAAATGGCTTACCCTATTCTGCAAACTTTCAAAATGTACCTTCCAATTCTAATTATGTATATGCCGTTATAGATGATGATATCAGTTATTCCAAATTTAAATTAAACACTTCTTATGTTTTATCCAACTCCTCTGACTTATTTCAATTAGGTATACTTGGATTTAATCAAACAAGCGGTGGTGCTTCATTCGGTTATTTTTCAGACTTTGCAAGCGATACGGTTTATTCAAAAGTTACACATTACAGCGGATGTAAAATAACATTAAATGCAGGAGCCGGAAAGAACAGTTATCAATGGATTGCAAATAATTATTATAAACAATTCAATTCTTCTGACACCATACAAACGTATATTGTTCAGAATCCGGATACAACTCAATCAACAACAGATACGATCATCGTTAAAACTACTGTTTTGGGATGTACTTCTTTTGAAAAAATGATTGTCACATTTACATTTCCGAAAATTATTAAAGAACGTTACATGTGTCATGGAGATAAAGAAACGCTTTCCATTCCTAATGATTTCTACTATACTTCTTTCAAATGGTGGGATGGTGATGTTGTCAGTAAAACCAAGGTAGTTGACTCAACAGCCAGATATTCCATCAAACTTTATGATGACGGCTGTCCGCCTGCAACCAGTTATTTTAATGTAACAATTGCTCCTCTTCCTTACGCAATTGGGAGAGATACAACGGTTTGTACCGGATTTAAATCTATACAATTTAACGCAAATAAACAATCAGGTGTATCATATAAATGGTCAACAGGAGATACAACACAGATTTCCACAATCCTTGAAAAACCTATTAGCGCTTTAACTACTGATGTCTATACTGTTACAATTACCAATTCATGTATTCCTCCTCAAACCGTTTCAGCAGAATATAAAGTTACCATTCAGCCATGCGATATAATTATTCCGAATGTATTTACACCGAATAATGATGGAGTTAATGATGTATTCATAGTTAAGAATATTGAATATCTTGATTGGGAGGTTTTAATCTATAACCGATGGGGACGAAAAGTATTTGAACAAAAAGGATATAATAATTCGGATAAAGTTTGGACAGGTGAAGGATGCAGCGAAGGTGTTTATTATTACATTGTTCGATATAAGAAAGATGTTCGGAAAGGGTATATTCAGTTGTTAAGATAATCAAATTTACAGCAATTATAAATTTTTTATAATTTAATTCTATAACCTTGGTTTAGATTTGGAATTTTTTATAAAATAGGTTGAATTTATTTTTTTGGATTGGCTCTTGAAAGATACTCATTTGCCTTTTGTTCCTGCCCGATGTTTTTATACATCATACCAATGTTTCTCAGTGTATTCGGTTCATTGGGATTAAGTTCCAATGCTTTTTCAAAATAGATCAATGCCGAATCATATTTTCCTTTGATGGCATAAACAATACCTAAGTTGTCAAGTGTAGCAACATCGGAAGGTTTAATCTGGTTTGCTTTTCTAAGATAGAACAGTGATTTATCAAGATCGTTCAATTGTTTACCATACAATTCTCCCAGTTTGAAATTCGCATCAAAGAGGTTGCTGTCAAGTCGGATCACCTGTAAATAGTCATAAGCCGCTGCAACATAATTATTTTTTTGAACATGAAGTTCGGCTCTCCAGATGAAGGCATCTTTGTAATTTGGATTACGTTCAATGGCTTTATCAAAATCGGTCAATGCTGCATCAAAATCTTTAATGCCAAAATAATAAGCAGCTCGATTATAGTAAGGTAATTCGAGTTTTGGAAATTCTTCAGCCACATTTCCCCAGAATGTTCCTGAATTCTTCCATATTTTTGTTCGTTCAAACGTAAGATATGAAAGGGTAAGTACAATAACTGAACCTGATAGAATGATCAATTTTTTATAGGTCGGATTTTTCTCTATAATAAAATCTATTCCGATTCCCGCAAGAAAAAACCAGCCAATGGAGGCAATATAAAAATATCTGTCGGCTGCAACTGCCGCTCCTACAGACAAAATCTGCAAAACCGGTAAAATACTGAACAGGAAAAATAGTGTGCCAAATAGTATATTTTTTGAACGTTTGATCGAATAAATGATCCAAAAGAATAACATGCCGTTGAACAAGGGAGAGATCAAATAAACAAATGGGAGAGGAGATCCGTCTTTTACAGGGTAAGGATAAAGCCCGGACAAATGAATAGGTATGAACATTTTATATGTGTAGAAAAATAAGCTGTAATTTGCAAAGAAAAACCGGTCGGACAACGTATAAACATTGTTTGATGTAAAACCAATTGCTCCACCAGCTTTTTGTATTTTAACAGCAATCAATCCAAAAATAAGAGAGAAAATAAAGAAAGGAATTTTATTGAATAATGATTTCCACTTGAATTCTTTATCATATAAATAATCAATTAATATCAATATAACTGGAAATGTCACTGCCATTGCCTTTGACATACATGAACAAACAAATAACAAAAGGGCAACAAAATAATAAATATATATTTTTTTAATTTTAAATTGCAGATAACTCATCATGGCTAAAATAAAGAATAATGCATATAACACATCTTTTCGTTCAGAGACCCAGGTGACAGATTCGACATGAAGGGGATGTATGCCGAATAATAAAGATGCAATAAATGCTGCATTGATTTTTCCGGTTAATTGACGGATAAATAAAAAAATCAAAATCGAATTAATGATGTGTAATAAAATATTTAGAGTATGATAGGGTAGAGGATCAAAACCAAAAAAATGATGCTCCAATGCATAGGAAAGGATTGTGATTGGTTGATAATTGGCAAGATAAGGAACTGAAAAAATTGTAATGACCGACTGTATTGAAAGATTTTTTAAATAAGGATTAATATTTAAATAATAGTAATCATCCCATATGTCTATTTGATTCAAAAGTGATGGAGAGAATGCAATGAATGTCAGAATGCTGATCAGAGCAAGAAAAAGCAATGTGTTATTTTTCTGTCGTGTTTGTTTTTTTTGTTGAACAGGTTTTTGTTTAACAGCCATAAAAATATTTGCAACAGGATGTGAAATTTATTTCATCATTTCGTTTACAAGATCTTCTACTTTAATATATTCTGCTTCTGCTTTGTAATTGCGTACAAGCCGGTGACGCAGCACGGAAACAGCTACTGCCTGCACATCTTCAATGTCGGGGGAAAATTTTCCGTTGAGTGCAGCATGTCATTTTGCACCGATGATCAGATATTGCGAAGCACGAGGACCAGCACCCCAGTGAATGTATTCATTTGCCATGGCATGTGCGTTCTCCAGACCCGGCCGGGTTTTAGAAGCAAGTTGAACAGCATAACGGTAAACATTATCCGGAACAGGTATCTTGCGGATAAGATGTTGAAAATTCATAATTTCTTCAGCTGTAAGAACGGGCTTCACGTCAGCAGTATAATCGGTTGTTGTGGATTTAACAATATTGATCTCTTCCAAATGTGAAGGGTAATCCAACCATACATTGAACATAAAACGATCTAGTTGCGCTTCAGGCAAAGGATAGGTCCCTTCATGTTCAATCGGGTTTTGAGTGGCAAGAACAAAAAACGGTTCCGGTAGTTTCATTGACTGTCCGGCAACAGTAACGGAAATCTCCTGCATGGCTTCCAACAGCGCTGCCTGTGTTTTGGGAGGTGTACGGTTGATCTCATCAGCCAGAATAATATTGGCAAAAACAGGTCCTTTGATAAATCTGAAATTACGTTGCTCATCAAGAATTTCTGTACCCAGAATATCCGATGGCATCAAGTCGGGTGTGAATTGAATGCGTTTGAAACTAAGTCCCAGTGCACCGGCAATGGTTTTTACAATAAGTGTTTTAGCAAGCCCGGGTACACCAATCAAGAGGCAATGCCCTTTACTGAATATACTGATGATGATATTTTTGATAACTTCATCCTGCCCAACAATGACCTTTGAAATCTCACGTTTAAGGATATTGTTTTTAGTCACTAATGCTTTAAGCGCTTCTGTATCTGAACTGAACATATTCCAAATTTATTTATGTGTTTAAATTTTAAATTCAATATTCTTGCATTTATTCATTAGTCCTTGATCCATTTACGACTAAAAGGACAATCTTTATATTTATCATTAAGATGTATATATGTTTTTTCAATTTTACTATTGATCCAGGTGGTAACGGTTTTATTTTTTTTATCTTGAAGTGCAGCCGCCTGTATTCGGTCGTAATCGTCTTTAATTGTTGCTCGGTGAGGTTCGGTTCTTGATTTGAGATATAACAGACGATACGCTTGCTTGCCTTCAAAATTTTTCATAATTAAAGGTTTTGACAATTCACCCACTTTGAATTTATCAATGGTGAAAAAGACGGATGGATCAAGCTGATCGGTTTCAAACTTAGTATTTCCGGATTGAGGATTAACAATAAGCCCACCATTATTTTTTCCCGGATCATCGGAAAAAAGCTGAGCCGCTTCTTCAAACGTATACTTCTTTTTATCAATGAGCGTTTTGACACTGTCAAGAAAATTTTTTGCTTTCACCAATTCAACTGAAGAAATCTTTGGTTGTAGAAGAATATGTCGAACATTGGCATACTCACCCTGACGATCAATCAATTGAAGTATATGATACCCATATTTGGTTTCTATGATGGGTGATACTTCATTTTTTTTTAGTTCATATTCAACAGCTTCAAATTCGGGAACCATTGTTCCCCGGGGCTTTAATCCCAGTTCGCCCCCTTTTTTTGCTGACTCAGGGTCTTCAGAATAAAGCACAGCCAGTGTGGCAAAACTTTCACCTTTTATTATTCGTTCCCGCAGAGCATTTAATTTTTCTTTTACATATTTTCTTTCTTCCAGACTGAATTCGGGTTGCTTAATAATTTGTCCAACTTCAACTTCTGAATTGATCAATGGAATACTGTCTTCGGGGAGTGAACGATAATATAATTTTATATCTGCTGGCGTTACTTTTAAATCTTCAGTTATTTTGGCTTCCATGTGCTGAATGAGCAATTGTTCTTTAATTTCAGGACGAAAGTTATCCTTTAGTTCTGCAATTGATTTTTGATAGAATTCTTCCATCTTTTTTTCCGAACCCATTCGTTCAACGAAGAAACGCATTCGTCGTTCCAGTTCATTATCAACCTGTTCTTCTGTGATCTTTATACTATCGAGTTGTGACTGATTGTATAATAATTTTTGGTACAGCAATTGATCCAGAATTTTGCATTTGATATTTTCCGTATTCGTATTTCCTTCAGCGAGGTATTGAAGATATTGTTGTTCCACATCAGATTGTTTAATGATGTTTCCGCCAACCACACCAATGATTTGATCAACGATTATTTCTTGTGCCAATAAAAAATGAGGAATGCCGTAATAGATAAAAATAAGAAATATTATTTTTTTGATCATTGGGTTTATTTCACCAGTTTAAAAATTTCGAAATCATTGTGTTTTAATGCATCCTGATATATTTTATCATGAAGATCAGAGATCAGTTTTACTTTTCGTTTATTGATAATAATTCTTCGTATGTTATCTTTTTCAAAGCTTAAAGGAGAAATCGTTTCTTTAATTTTAAAACCTTTAATATTTAAAAAATACTGATATGTTGAATCTCTCATTTCAATAAATCTGTTGTTTTGTAAATAATTTTCCTGATTATAAGTTTGAATGGGAATTTCTTTCAACAGATCATTGAATAACAACCATGATTCGTCATCGAGGTAATAGTTTACTGCATATTTTTGACAGAAGCTCAATAAATCTTCTTTCATTTTTGGAGTGTCGGATTTATATAATTGTTTCAGCAGACTGATGGTTCTTGGAGCAGCATTGGCAGCCAGTTTAACATAAATTACTTTGACAATATTATCTTTTAATTCGAAATCGTTCTTGTTTTTTTCATAATACTGATCAATATCTTTTTCAGTAACGGTGGTATCCAGTTTTTGTTTTACAAGTTCTGTTTCATAAGTATAAACAATTAGAGAATTTTTATAATCCTCCAGTTTTTTTGAGAAATCAATTTTATCAGAAGTCAGATTTTCGAGTGCTTTATGAAGAATGATTTTTTCTTTGATCCAATTAGTGATGAAACTGTTGATCGTTTCTATACTGTCTTTAGCAGATGATTTTGGTGGTATTATTCCGGTCACATCCGATTGGTAGAGATGATATTCAAAAACCCTTGCCAGTTCAATATCTTCAGTTTTTTTTTTAGAAAAGAACCGGCAGGAGTTAAATGCAATTAATATAAATATGAAATATAGATATCTCAAAACAGTAAACGGTTTATTTTATAAGTGCATTCAGCACGTCCTTATTTATATTTACGGAATATTTTTTCTTTAATTCAGTTATCCAGTTTTTTTCAAGATATTCCTGATAATCAGATGTGATGAGACCTTTGGCTTCATCAATTGATTTGGGTTGTGCAGGGATTAATTTTTGGACCAGTACCATTTTAATGGTTGTATCTACTTTTACCTCAACAGGTATTTTTGATTCTTTCCATTCAACAGCATCTACCGCTTTATTATCATCTTTGGAATAAATAGCACTATCTATCTTCAGATTGGTAACCCCTTTTGGATTGAATATTTCGAGTAATGATTTAACGGTATATTTCCCATTTGTTTTTAAAAGTTGTTTCTTTAAATCAGCGACAACGGTTTTGTTTGCACAGGTAAAAACAGTAGCATTTACCCGTTCATTCCACATATATTTATTTTTATTTAGTTGATAAAAATCTGCTAACCCGGCTGAATCTTTTACTGATTTTGACCAAACTTTTTTATCAGTCAATTCAAAGAGAAGCATACCATCCAGATATTCTTTCATCAATGCTTTAAAATCAGGATATTTATTTTCCAATTGATTATTGAGGTAATTGATGCAGGTGGTTTCAACAAAGTTTTTGTAAAGTTCATTCACATAAACATTTTTATCTGCTTTTATCTGTGAATTTTTATTCGGATTGGAATGTGTTTGATTAGCGACGATGTATGCAGCAAAGTTCTGTTGCGTATAATTGGTTGAACCAAGCGAGAACAAAGTTTGATTCAAATCCTTTGCTTTGGCAGCATCCCATTTTCCGTCAAGGATAGTTGTATCAACAACGGGATAGAATTTTTTTAAAGCTTTACTATTTTCTTTAAAGCTATAATCGTTTTTCACTTTATTCACGATCACAGTTTTACTCAAATTTGATCTTGTATCTTTCGCAATTTTTTCTTTGATTTCGGATTTTAATTCGTCAAAACTGCCGATAGGTTTTCTTTCCAACAGTTTAATAATATGCCATCCGTATTGAGTTTGAATGGGTTTTGAAATATCACCTTGTTTCATGTGATAGATATTTTCAATAAATTCAGGAACCATCCTGCTTACGGTAAACCATCTTAATTTGCCGCCATTGGAAGCTGAAGATCTGTCTTCGGAATATTTTTTTGCAACAGTATCATAATTTGTTCCGGATAAAATCATTTGATAATACGAATCAATTTTTTTCTTTGCAGCTGTTACTACCGAATCCTTTGAAAAAGGAGGTACACTCACAAAAATATGGGCTGCTAAAAGTTTACCCAACGCTTTTTGTTTATCGGTCAACTTAATTAAATGATATCCATAGGTAGTATGGACGGGTAAAGAAATTTTATTGAGTTCAAGGGAATAGGCCGCATTTTCAAATGAATAGATCATATCAAACGCGGAAAAATAACCCAGATCACCTTTGTTTCCTTTAACGGGATACGGTTGTGAAGAGCTCGCAGGAACATCTTTCACATAGGGATCTTCAGAATATTCGGTAGCCATTTTTTCAAAAAATTCACCACCGAGTATTTTACTGCGAATATCCATTAGTTTATTGTATGCTGATAAAGTATCTTTGGGTGAAGGGAATTGAGGAAGCTTAATCAGGATATGGCTGACTCGGAGATCGTATTGCAAACGTTGAAATGCTTCTTTCATCAGTGCAGACGTAAAACTCGTATCATTCAAATATGGTTGCGCCAGTTGATCTCTGTAACCCGATAGTTCTTTCTGAAATGCTTTGGCTGTATCTAATTTCATTTCTTTAGCTTCTTCAACTTTAAGACGGAAATTTACATACAGATTAAGATAATTTTCAAGAGATTCTTTGGTAACTGATTCATTCTTCAAATTATTTTTTTTGAAGATTCGAAGAAATTCACTGCCTGAAATTTTTTCAGTTCCAATGGTCATCAGTGTTTGGTCATTTGTAGCATTCTGTGCAATAACGTTGTGAGACATCAATGATGCTGATAGGAGCACAGTTGAAAATAAAACATTTTTAAGAACACTTTTTTTCATAGAAATAAAAATTTAATATGTAAATTAGTTAAATAAATGATTAATAAATTATCTGCTGTAATTCGGAGCTTCTTGAGTTATCGTAATATCATGCGGATGGCTTTCGGCAATACCTGCCGAGGTTACACGGATGAATTTTGCTCGTTGAAGGTCTTTGATTTTTTTTGCTCCACAATATCCCATCCCTGCTTTAAGACCGCCGATCATCTGATAAATGACTTCAGATATTGATCCTTTATAAGGAATTCTTCCGACAATCCCTTCGGGGACAAGTTTTTTAATATCATCCTCGTCATCCTGAAAATATCTGTCTTTTGATCCTTTTTGCATTGCTTCAATGGAGCCCATCCCACGATACATTTTAAATTTTCTCCCTTCATAAATGATCGTATCACCGGGTGATTCATCCACGCCGGCAAACAACGAACCGATCATCACTGAATCGGCGCCTGCAGCGATAGATTTGGTAATATCACCTGTGTACCTGATACCGCCATCGGCAATGATAGGGATACCGCTTCCTCTCAATGCTTTCGCAACGGAGTAAACAGCAAACAATTGAGGAACGCCCACCCCCGAAACAATTCGGGTAGTACAAATAGAACCGGGGCCAATACCGACCTTGATACCGTCAATATTCAGCTTTGCCAGTTGGCGTGCTGCTTCAGGAGTGGCAATATTGCCCACAATGAGGTCTACGGATGGATACGTTGATTTTATTATTTTAGCCAGATCCATTACGGATTTTGAGTGTCCGTGTGCTGTATCAATAGAAATGACATCAACACCAGCTTTGACCAATGCGGCAGCTCTTTCTATCGAATCCTTTGCAATGCCGATTGCTGCTGCAACACGAAGACGTCCCATTTTATCTTTGCATGCATTCGGACGTTCTTTGATCTTCATGATGTCTTTGTAAGTGATCAACCCGATGAGTCGGTAATCTTTATCTACCACCGGTAATTTTTCAATTTTATATTTTTGAAGTTTAACGGCCGCTTTTTTAAAATCTGTGAATTCAGTTACAGTGATCAGATTTTCTTTTGTCATGACATCCTTTACAGGAGAATTCATTTTTCGTTCAAAACGAAGATCCCTGTTAGTAACAATACCAACCAGTTTATGATGTTTGTCAATTACGGGAATACCACCGATTTTATATTCTTTCATCAGCTTGAGAGCGTCACCAACAGTTGAATCCTGATGGAGGGTGATTGGATCGAGGATCATACCGTTCTCAGCACGTTTCACTTTTTTAACATGATTGGCTTGTTGTTCAATGCTCATGTTTTTATGCAGAAAACCAATTCCACCTTCCTGTGCCATAGCGATTGCCATTGTCGATTCAGTAACCGTATCCATTGCAGCAGACACAATTGGAAGATTCAATTTAATATTTCTGGTCAGAAGGGTTGTGGTATCTGCATTTCGTGGCAGAAAATCAGAATATGACGGAATGAGCAATACATCGTCATAGGTTAACCCTTCTCCTAAAAATTTTTCTTTATCGTACATAATAAAATGTGTTAAAAATTAGGAGGTACAAACCTACAAATTTTTTGCAATACGGAAAAACTATTCATAAAATTCAGTTAGATTACTTCTATTGGGGTGGTAAATGTAATTAATAAAATATAAATTCTATTTTCCGAACTATTCCAAAGTAGCGTTTTTAAGTCAATTTGATTTCGAATGAAATTGGAACAGCCTTTTTCAACATAGCATACACTCCGCAGTATTTATCGATTGAAAGCGTAATAGCTTTATTAATTTTATCCAGTGGCAGATCAGAACCCTTAAATCCGTATGTCAAATGAATTGATTGATAAATCTTCGGATGCTCGTCAGTGAGGTCTCCATCTGCTATTATGGTGAAATCATCATATTCCACATGCATTTTCTTAAGGATGGAAACCACATCCATCCCTGAACATCCTGCCAAAGCTGCTAAAATTAATAATTTTGGACGAGGACCTTCGTCGTTACCATCTGTTTCTTTTCCTGCATCAAGAACAACTGTATGTTCATTGATACGAGTAACAAAACTTAAGTTGTCTTTATGGCTGCATATAACCTGATGTTTCATGTATTTATATTTATTTATATTTTTTCATGATTTCCTCAAAAGAAGGAATATCATTAAAATGCCATTTATCAAGCACTTTCCCTTTTTTCAATAAAATAAGTCCCGGATTAGCCCGTATAATTGCTTTAAGAGAGGTATCGTCCGAAAAATAAAATTCAGAGTCAAATTTATTATTCTTTTTAAATTCTTTAACCAAAGCAATATTGCTGCTGGTCAAAGTAATAAAAGAAATATTTTTTGCAGTTGCTTGGGTGAAAATAGCATTAATTATATTGAATTTTTCAACATCTGTTTTGGTGAGATCATAGGCCACCAGAATAAATTGAAAGTCCGGATTTTTAATGAAATTATCTGTAACTACATTGCCTTGTTCATCGGTGATTGAAGGACCTTTGTATTTAATTTCATTCGGGTCAACAATTCGCGTTGAATCCCATTTCCAGTTGATTGCAAATATGGAATCCGAAGGAATATTTTTGGAAAGAAATTCTTTTTTCTCACCGGTGGTTTTATTCTTATAAGAAACAAAATATTCGAGGGGTTTTGGATTTTCAGGAACTAACAATGTTCCTTTTTTCCAATTAAGAAAATCAATGATAGGTAAATGTCTGTAGCAAAAGATAGATAATCCGAAACCAAATACAACTGCTAAAACGATGACAAGCGATTGAACAGAGTCGGAAAATCCGAATTTGATCCTGTCCTTTGAAATAAATACGATCAGTACAAATCCGTCAATGATTATATTTTTCCAGAATGTTTGCCAGTTTGTGATTATGATGGCATCTCCGAAACAGCCGCAATCGGGTACAGGATTTTTTAATGCGAGATAAAATGTTAAAGGTGTAAAAAACAACATGTATAATGTAACTGCCCAAGTGTTGAGTTTAATTTTTGCACTAAAAAACAAACCAATACCTATAATAAACTCGCCAACACAAATGATCATGGAAAGAGGTAAAGCATAAGGGACAAAAAATAACATCCCGAAACTTTCAAAATAATCTATCAATTTATAATTGAATCCTAAAGGGTCAATCAATTTAACAAAACCGGAGAAAATAAATATGGATCCAAGAAATAGTCGGGAAAAGATTACAATAGTTTTTTTTGCTTTGTGTGAAAAGAAATAAAAAAACAAACTAATAAATGATAAAAAACTTAATGTGATTAAAATTTTGTTCATAGGATTAATAAATAAATTTTATTTATAGGTTAGTAACAATTAAACCAAATTTATTTTAAGTGAAATTGAACTCAAATAACGAACAAAATAACAAAAAATTTTATTTCTATTGAAAATTAATTAATAAAGATATTTTGATGTTTATATGATTACAGGTAGGAATGCAGTCATAATAGGATTATTGATCAAATTCAAATTGAGATTAAATTTTCCGTCAACCTTTTTTCAGTAAAGATATTTTGTATATTTGCACCTCAATTTGGCCCCGTAGCTTAACTGAATACCTGCCCGCCAGCGTTTGGATCCTGTGAGGCAGGCGGGGAGCATCTGGCTATAAAACAAATTTAAATGTTCTTTGTTTATGTTTTAAAAAGTGAAGTGGATGGAAGATTATATAAAGGATTTACTAATAATCTCGAAAGTAGATTAAATGAACATAATTTAGGTAAAACCAAATCAACAAAAGCTTATAGACCATGGAAGTTTGTTTTGATTGAAAAATATACAAATTTAAATGAAGCCAGAAAAAGAGAAATATTTCTTAAATCCGGCTTGGGAAGAACGTTTTTAAAAAAAATATTGGCCCCGTAGCTTAACTGAATAGAGCATCTGACTACGGATCAGAAGGTTACAGGTTTGAATCCTGTCGGGGTCACTTAATAAAATATGACCATTCAGCAATATTTGTAGTTGAATGGTTTTTTTTATTTGCACAACAAGATTTACACCTATAGTGGAAAAGGTATTATGTTGACTCTTGTATTTTTTTAGCAAATTAACGAAGGTCTGACGTTCTTCTAAATACATATATTAATTTATAATATTTAAATATATAAAAAATACTTGACATTTGTTATATGAAATGTTATATTTGTTTCTGAAATGATTCTATTGAAGATTTTTTTTTCATTTTGAAATTAGTTTAATTGTAAAATTTCCTGTAGCCTTTTTGCATAAGTATTTTAAACTGAATTTTGACTTTCCTTTTTAATTGTAATATCTTTGATTAATTGCAATTTTCTTCTTGCTGTATATTAAATCATTTTTGAAATAAATATTGAAGTGCAGATCACACTGAATACATTTATTAATTCTTTAATTTTTATTAGGGTTAATTCCCAATCTCTTTGTGGCGCATCCTTTATCGCCGAATGCGTTGGCGGTTTTGATACCCCTTCCGCTCTGCGACGGGGATATTTATTTATCAAAATTGTCAACTAAAATGTTTACAAATACGGGGTTAATTGAAGGTGTGATTTTGAATGAATATTTAATTTGAAAATTTTTGTTTCTCCATAGCCGTTTAACAGAAATAACTGGCTTCAAACTATAAATTCGTATAAAGTAATTCAATATTTGGTTTGAAGTCAGTCCTGTGTGTGGAAAAGATCATCAATCTGACCAGTCCAGAATCATTTCAATGACCATCTCGAAGTTGTTCATTATAAGCATATAAAGAAGATCAACTTGTGTGATCCAAGAGTGGTCAACACAATGATTTTTTCCAACTGACCTCATATATGCGCATATTTTCAAATTAATCGCGCAAATACTTGAACTTCCTTATTATTTTTTCAAAACAGAATTATGAAGAAATTTAGAAAGAGAAAGTTCCAATAAATAACTGCATTGTCATAGTCATAAAGAAAGGTAATTGAACATTAACATAATTTATCAAATAGTCTAATTATCCTTGACACAACGAACAGAAAGCCCATCTTGCTTACTGAGGTAGTTCCTGTAAACATAGCTGTAATCATAGGACATATACCGGGGCCATGCATTGATTGTATCGACCTCTGTTGAACTCCACCATGAGCCGTTGTAGCCAATCCAGTTGTACGTCCCATAGATAGTGCGGTAGCCAGCCGGAAGGGCTGTAAAGCCGATAGCATTTCTTTTAGCGGGATAATCGGTATTACCAACGACACCTACACTTGTATGTATAGTCCAGCCCGTATTAGATGCTAAAGCTTTGGCATATTTGTTGCCAGTTGTTGCGCCATCATAATTATATCCATTGGCGATTAGATAATTTTCTAATGTTGTCCATTCAGCATCGCTTGGTACATGCCAGCCCACAGGACACAACTTGTTTGTATTTACTGTAAACCAGTTATACAATGCGCCGTAGGTTGCTCCGTAAGTGGCTTTATCATTATTATACCAGCAATAACCAGGAGTAGATAAATTACTCCATGCTGTCCCATCTGTTACAAATGGTATAGTGGTGCCATCGTTGTAACGGGTAACTTTTAAATTTTCCTTCATCCATGTTTGAGTGCCAATTTTTATTGTAGTATAAACATTGCCATCTATATCTTCAACTGTACCTGTGGGCGTTATGTCTTTCTTGTTATCTTTCTTGCAACTTATTGCAAGCATTAATACTAATCCCATGACTATTAATGGATAAAACCAAATTTGTTTTTTCTGTTTCATGATTTTAAATGTTAAATTAATATACCTATAGAAGGGAACAAACTCTATCATATTTTAATATTAAACTTTTTTATATTATTTATTGACCAATCATATTGAGAATATAAAATATATTAAATTTTACTATAATATGAACATGCTAAAATATACCTAATTAAATATTAAAAACAAAATTTCTTTTTTATTTCAGAAATAAACAATATATCTCATCTAATAACTCATTTAAAATCATTATTTACTTAGTATTATAGAGAATACTCAATTTATCAAACTATAAAACTTGAAAATTTTAATATGACACTAATTTTAGTATTGACTTTGCAGTTTAATTAATTTACATTTGTATAACAATAGAATTAAACAAAGTAATTATATCAGTATCCACATAATATTTTTAATTTATTTTCTTTTTTATGATATGTTGCAAAATAATAGAAAATTTTAAAGACACTCATTTATCTACCTTTTTTAAACGAGTTACTTTTAGGAAAGTCAGGCAGGGGGTGGTAAGCGAAATTAGATGCAATTATTTAGCATATGATTATCAAAAAATGGAATAAAAACCTCTAACTGAATATCTTTTCCTTGATCAAAAAAGAAAATTAAAACTTGTTCAACGAATTATAAAAATATTATTAATTTATACATGTCACCATTTGAACTAGGAATAGTAACAACTTGAAAAACAAAATAAAAATTTAAAATTAGTCAGAATTAAAAGAAAATTGCAGCAATACAGAAAAAGTATTTGCTTATAATAATAAATTAGTTTAGTAAAAACTAAAATTAAAAAAAATGATAAAACCTATTTTAACAATTGCATGTTTCCTATTTATTTTTGCATTGACATTTGCTCAAGCACAGGATGATTTATTTTCATCATGCTTAAAAGGTGATTTGGACGGTGTAAAAAAAGCTGTTGAAAGCGGAGCCAATGTCAACACTCCGCATAAAACTTCAGGACAGAATGCTCTAGCGTACGCATTCTTCTATCCTGAAATCACAAAATTCCTGCTTGATAAAGGTTGCGATCCTAATGGTGGCAGTTATCCGGCTTTGGTATCTGCTTCGTCCGTCGCATCAATCGAAGTAATGAAGCTTTTATTGGAAAGAGGTGCTGATCCCAATAAGACAGGTGGTAAAGAAGCTCCATTGCTTAAAGTTGTTCAGATGACAAATTGTGTTGAGTGCGCTGATTTGCTATTAAGTAAAGGGGCTGACAAAAACACTACAGGTACATTTTACGGGAATCTTATTGGTGTATACGCAAGTTACGGCTTACCGCAAAACGAAAGGAAAGATGCCATGAAAAAGTATGGCGATTTACTAAAGACATATGGGCTTACAGTTCCCGAATGGTACTATAACCCTACTGAAAAAATGAATGTGGCGCCAGAAGAAATGTTAAAATTACTACTTAAGCAGGGACTTGACATTAACAAACCTGAGAAGAACATAGTCAATCCAAAAGAAGAAGGTCAAATACCGCTCTTTACAGCAATGAATGTGGGAAGGGAAGAAATAATAATGAGTTTACTTAATAATGGGGCCAATTATAATGCTAAATATAATGTGATCGACAGAGGTTTTACCTATTGGAAAGCCTCTGATGGTTATACACCTTTAATGAATGCCTGCGTTATGAAGTATTCATCTGCTGTCAAATGGATGGCTGGTAAAAGCGATTTACTTAATCATTCCGTATCTGGACAAACCATTAGTAATGGCGGTATGATTTTTAGTTTTTCTGGATTGTCTGCAATATATATTGCCATTATGAAAGAGGATATGGCTTCAGTAAAAGCACTTGCAGAAAGTAATATAAAATGGGAGAATTTAGTTTTCAAATCACTTCCCGGACAGAAATTTGAAAGTTCCTACGGTTCAAAACCTACTGGCAAATTATATAATTTCGGCACAATAGGCGGCAAAAAAGGAGAATCTACCTTGACATATACACCTTCTCTTTATGCAAATTTCTTAGAACTTAAAAAAATAGCTGAATACTTGAGTTCAAAAGGACTATAAAATTAACGGTATATAATAGATAAAGCTTCGTTTGGCGTTAGTCGAACAGTTTGTAAATTCTACTTAAAGTGTCCCAATAGTTTTGTAAAATGAAGTTGTGATTTTAACGGAATGTATAATACCAATACTCAATAAGTATTAGTCCAAAATTGACAAGAGAAAATATATTCA
>CAYVNP010000056.1:0-26424 GCA_964452905.1 uncultured Bacteroidales bacterium | reverse complement strand
CTTTGCAGATGGCTGTTTTATCTGAGGTGGCATCAATGACTACAGGGGTGTTAACTGTGACTGTCACATTATCCGAAGCGGAACATGTATTGGCATCAACGACAGTTACGGTATAAATGGTGGTTGCTGTTGGTGAAACAGTGACTGCGGCTGTATTACCTGCACTGTTATTCCAAGCAAAAGAGGTACAGCCAGTACACCCTGTCACATTCAGGTTGGCGTTGGCCTGTCCTTTGCAGATGGCGGATTTATCGGTGGTGGCATCAATAATTACAGGTGTATTAACAGAAACCGCAATATTATCAGAGGCAGTACAGGTGTTTGCATCTACTACCGAGACAGTATACGTTGTATTGGAAGTGGGTGACACTGTCACGGAGGCAGTATTCCCTGCGCTGTTGCTCCAGACAAAAGAGGTACAACCTGTACATCCGGTCACGTTCAGATTAGCACTGGTCTGTCCTTTGCAGATGGAGGGTTTATCTGTGGTTGCATCAATGACCACTGGAATATTCACACCTACAGCAACTGTTGAAGAAGCAGAACAAGTATTTGACCCTGTATAAGTAAGAGTATATGTTGTGGCTGTTGTAGGATTAACTGTAACTGCTGCAGTAGTACCTAAACTGTTACTCCAGTTATAAGTACATCCGGAACAGCCTGTAACACTAAGTGTAGCTGTAGTTTGCCCTTTACATATAGCCGATTTATTAGTACTCACAGCAGGTGAAGGGGCTTGGTTCACTGTAATATAAACTGAATCCGATGGACTAGGTGTGGAACATGCGGCAGTGGTTGCATAAACAACATACCACCCCTGCATAGCTGCAGTGGCAGCTGTAGTAATTTTAACAGTTAAATCAGTGGTATCTTTAGTAAATCCGTTAGGTCCTTTCCAGTGGAAAGTAGGACTGGCACCTGCATAACTTCCCAGTGTAATATTAATTGCATTTTTTTGACAAACACCGAAAGTAGCAGGGACAGTAGGTTTTAGATTGGCACAACAACTTTTTAAATTAAAAGGAACAGGTATTCTGTCACATCCATTTGTCAAGCGGAATTGCATATTATAAAATGAAGGAGTATTTGTACCATTTATTGTGACTTCTCCACCACTAGTACTTATCAGACCTTGATCATTCCAGGTTGATGTTGTAGATAATTGTTTATTACAAGTAAGCGTATAACTCCCGGGTGTAAGAATTTTATTTATAGTAATATTAGTAGGACTTCCACAATTAATAGTTATATTGTTAAGAGTTGCATTGACAGGTCCAGTAAGTGTAAAATTACCAGTAATAGTAGCTGGATTTGGCCACCCACATGGACCAACACCAGATCCAATATCAACACTAAATGAATTAAAAAGAACTGATTTCTTAATGTTTATATTAACTGATCCACTAACTGCATAGCTGCTCGGTACTGATGTTGGACCCAAAGCAGAAGGAGTTAAAGGCGTTGAGGTTCCATCTTCAAGATAAACGGTAAAAGTAGTCCCTGAACCGGGAAAGGTAAATGAAGGGTTTGCTCCGCTACCTGCCACTGTTCCGCCTGTTGCAGCAGTATACCATTTATAATTTGCTGAATTGGCACCAGTACCAAGTCCTGTAATGGTTTGTGTTGTTCCTTGACAAAAAATAGTAGCTAATTTTGACACATCATATGTTGGCAAAATAGATGTTACATTTGAAGTAGCATTTCCTATACAAGTATAACTTGGACCTGAAGGGCCTGTAGCAGTCACTTTATATGCTCCTGAAATATTGGCAGTTGCTGTTTTAGAATTACCCGGGTTTGTAGCGCCGGCAGGTACATTCCAAACATAACTAAACCCAGGAGCAGTAATGCCAACATCAAGCGTTGCAACTGCAGGTGAGCAAAGCGTAATATTGGATAATCCTAAACTGAGTTTATTATCAATAATAACAGTTGCTGATTTCCCGCATCCACCATCTTCTGTAACACAAACACGATAGGTTCCCATTGTATTGACAGTATATGTATTCTGTGTTTGAGAAGCATTAACCAATTCAGTTTGAGGGACACCGGTACCTGAATACCAATAGAATCTTCTGTCTGGACTTGTTGTGGATGTAGTTAAACCGGGGTTAATGTTAATACTACCGTTGTTCAGACATAATGAAATACTTGCCGGAAGAACAGGTTGTGAACCGGTAGATGTATTCTGACAACCATTGATAAATGAAATATCATCCAATGCAAGGTCATTACCTGTAGTTGCTGTTTCAAAATTTCTTAATCGAATCTGACAGGATGTATTTAAACCGGAATTCCACGTTTTAAAAAACTGATTCCAAACTCTTACACCCGTTGGAATTAAAGGAGTGGTATTCAGCTGAGTCCATGTGGCATCCATATTTCCTTTCACTTCAAATACAAGTTGAGGTGGTGCAGATGTAGCAAGACTGGCAATCCATGCAGAAAAATAATACACCTGATTAGCATAAACTGTTACATTTTCCTGCCACATGGTGCTGACACCTGATGTAATTCCGTCTAATAGCATATATTTTCCACTGCTGTCTTTTTTGGTATGATCATACAATCCAAGTCCATCATCGTCAAAGTCGCCATTAAAATAATTATACGCCTTTCCAGTGGCAGTAGTACCTTGATTAAATACAACATATTCACCTGAATTTGAGTAATACTGATTGCCAAGATCTTTTGCAGCAGCTCTTGCAAGAAAAGAAGCATTTGTTGAAATATTCACATATTCAGTTAAAAAACCTGTATTACCACTTTCAAAGTTTCCATTTACGATGGCTTCTTTCACAGGAACCACATTACATGGCTGTGCCCATAACACAATTTTAAATGTGAAGCAAGAGATCAGAAAAAAAAATAAACGTAATAAAAATAATCTCATATGTCGTTACAATTAGTCTTATAAAAATACTTGTTTATAAGATTAATTTAAAGTCAAAAAGGTTGCGTTTAAAAAATAAAGTTAAAAAAAGGCATTCCTGAAAATGGAATGCCTTTTTTGGTATTTTAATTATTTAATGAAATGATCTTTCTAACAACAGAACCTTTATCATTGGCAACACGAATAAAATAAACTGCATTCTCAATTTTACTGGTTAATTGAACTTGATTTGAACCAGCATTAAGTAAAGTATTTGATTGATAAACGACTTTACCATCAATAGAATAAACAGAAATATCATAATTGCCAGTTTTTGTAGAAGTAATATTTATGTTGTTATTATATAAATTATTAATATTTATTTCTGTTAACGTATTTTTATTTATGTCATGTATACCCTCAATTTGGTTGCTCCAGCAAATATTCAATTTAGTAATTTGAAACGAACCGGGGACAGCAGCAGGTATAGCATCAACGTTGGGTTGAATAACTACCGATAATATTGAATCAAGATTTAAAGGTACTTTATTAGCAGGAGCAGTCCAGTCCGGTTGGTGAAAAGCACCTATGAGAAATGTTGTATCTAAAGTAGTTGCAGATGCAGGCATATCTACAAAATATCCTTCACCAGTCATATCCAATGGAGGTTGAGGTAGTACCAAAAATAATGGTTTATCGGATTTATAAGAAATATTGATTGCATTAAACCCTGTCATAATTGTATCATAAACCAACACTACTGCAGCTTCAGCATACGTATCGTAACTGTCAGCTGTTTCAGCTTTTCCAATATTATAGGTAACTTTAACAGGAAGGGGAGTTCCAAACGCTGTATCAATCTGAATAGATGTTTTTCCGGTTTCATCTTTATTCACCTGCCATTCCCCAAATTCTTTATTGAGGAGATCATATTTTTGTTCACAAGGATTATTGGATTCAAAAATAGCATTAAACGTACTGTTAAATTCATCTAATTGCCATTTGATAGGATTTGGAATAACTGCATCAAAAGTGAGTGGAATTCCATCACCGTCAGTCCATGTTACAAATGTATAATTTGCATTTGGAATAGCGGTTAATGTAATTGAATCACCTACAGCATATAGCTCTTTTACAGGACTTACCGTAATTTTACCATGAATGGCATTAAAGACTAATTTAATCGTATCAGCAGTCCCTGCAGTTACTTGAAGTGAAAAAATGATAGCTGTAAAGACTATCATAATTAATTTGTTTATTTTCATTGTTTGTGTAAATTTTTTCATAATGTTAATGTTTTAAATTTTAGAAAGGTTGTTAAAATATAATGTAAAAATAGTATATGTATTCAAATTAAAAAATTAATAATTGTTATTTTGAATCATTTTTCCTCCTGATAATTGTATTTCAATTGCGGGAATCGGAAAATATTCATGCTTGCCTGCCTGAAAATTTGTTGTTGCTCCCCTTGAATCGGCTTCCGCTTTAATTGCATCATATGCACGACTTGTTCTTACTAAATCAAAAAAACGATGACCTTCCAACGCAAGCTCCACGCGACGTTCATGGTAAATGGCATCAATGGTAATTGAATATTTAGCATCAGAAGGATAATCACTTAATCCTACTCTGTTTCTGACATATTTTAAAAATGTTTTTGCTGTTGCATCATCACCCGTCATAGCAGAAGCTTCTGCATACCACAACAATAAATCTGAATAACGGATAATTTTGATATTTGAAGGTCCTTCGCTTAATTCAACACCTATCTTTTCTCTCGGAACACAATATTTTTTTGGAACCATTTTCGTATTGCTCTGTCGGCAATCAAAACGAAGTCCATATTTAAAGTCATCTCTTTCACCAGATTTTGCAATGGTATAACCGCGTCGGGGATCGCTTGCTTCAAACTCATTCCACAATGATACAGTTGGAACATTAAAACCAAATCCTCCATTATTTCTGGATAATTGATAAATATTTATGAGTGTTCCTAAATCTCCATTGCCCCACCCATAGTCGTAATCTTTAGGAAACCCAACACCTTGTTGCACTTCAAAAAAAGATTCAATTCCATTTTTATTTTCGAGTTTGAAATTCAACGGATAAGATGTCTCAAGATCATACTCAGTAGAAAGCCCGCCATGTTTGGTATTGATAATTTCAAGAGCAAGGGTTTTGGCTTCATCCCATTTTTTTTGAAAGATATATGTTTTAACAAGTAATGCTTTAGCAGCGCCTGATGTCGCTCTACCCATGTCTTTTGCAGGGTCATAGTCTTTATCTTCATCCACTTCGTTTTTCAATGGAAGATCAGGAATTGCTTGTTTCAAATCGGATTCAATTTGATTCCAGATATCCTCAGCGCTATTTCGGGGTTGCTTATAATCATTAGGAGAGAGGGGCTTGGTAACCAATGGTACACCATGAAAAATAATATTTAAACGGAAATAATAATATGCCCTTAAAAATTTAGCCTCGGCAATTAACCTGTTTTTAACAGGGGTTTTAAATGTTGAATCTGATATTTCAGGTATTTTTAACAGTGCTACATTGGCTCGAAAGATACCAACATATAATTCTTTCCACGTTTCAGCCAGCATTGGATTACCGGCATTGGTAGCGAAAATTTCCATTTGCCCCATATCGGTTCCACGATCAGCGCCGTTCTCACCCCCTTTTTCAGAATCATCTGAAACCACATCGCCATAAGCCCAGTCAGCAATACCATGGACATTATCCCATCCCAGAACTTCATAAATGGAATTGATAAATGAAACGGCATCTTGTTTTGTTTTAAAATAATTATCATAAACAATTGCCGCCTGAGGAGTGAGTTCTAAAAAATCATTTTTACAACCATTAAAAAATAGGATGGTCATAAAAGTCAACATTAAATATTTATATTTTGTTTTCATAAATGTATAATTATTCTTACGATTAAAAATTAATAACTGCACCAACCATATAACTCCTTGCTTGTGGATAAGTAGCCCTGTCTATACCAACATCTCTGGCGCCCTGATCACCATTTCCAACTTCAGGATCAAAACCGGAATACTTTGTAAAGGTTAATAGATTCTGACTTCTTAAATAAAGTTTCAAGCCGGATATTTTAACTATTTTCAATAAACTTTCAGGTAGATTATATGCCAGCTGAATATTTTTTAATCGTATAAATGAACCATTTTCAATATATCTGTCAGATGGTCTGTAGTTATCATTTAGGTTAGTCTCATCCATCCTGACCATATTGGTTGACGTATTGGTGGGTGTCCAACGATTCAACATATCAACACTTAAATTATTATAAGCAGTCCCGTTTTCAAGATAATATTTGGTTCCGTTGAATACTTTATTTCCACTAACACCCTGAACAAAAATACTTAGATCCCAATTTTTCCAGGTTAGATCAAGTTCAGCGCCATATACAAATTTTGGCCAAGGATTACCAATGATTGTATTATCATTATTATCAATCACTCCATCACCATTTATGTCAACAAATTTAACATCACCGGGTTTTGCATTGGGTTGAATCTTTTCTTTTTTTGCGTTCACATAATGATTCACATCTGCAGTGTCTTTAAAAATGCCATTTGTTTTAAAACCATAAAATGAAGCAATCGGATGTCCTTTATCTGTATATGAAATATATCCCAATTCTCTGAAATTAACATCATAAATTGCCTGTCCGCCTGCTCCCAGATCGGTTACTTCATTTTTAACATAGGTAAAATTAGGGCTGAATTCAAATTCAAAATCATTTCCGAATTTTTTTCTGTAGGTGAAACTAATTTCAATTCCTTTATTAATGCAGCTTGCATTATTAGAGAATGGGAAATTACTGCCATAGCCAACATTCCCTGAGATAGGAATTGCCGTTAGCATATCTGTAGTTTTTTTAATAAAATAATCTATGGTTAATTCCAGTTTATTTGAAAATAATCCAATGTCTGCGCCAATATTCGTTGATACACTTTTCTCCCATCTCAGATCATCATTGATAAAATTAAAAATAGTAGTGCCGGGAGCAAAACTCTGTGTATTGCCAAATAAATAGTTGGATTTATTATAGATCATTAGAGGTGAATTTTGATCCGGTATAGGTTCCTGATTACCCACTTTTCCCCATCCACCACGGAGTTTCAGATTGCTGACCCATTTGATGCTTTTCATAAAATTTTCATTGGATAATTTCCAACCTAATGAAAAGGAAGGGAAAGTTCCATATCTGTAATTCTTACCAAACTTAGAAGAGCCGTCTCTACGGATACTTGCGGTAATAAGATATTTGTTGTTGTAACTGTAAATGACTCTACCCAAAACGGATTCCAGTCTGCTATGTCCCATCGAACTTCCTACATGAGGTTCAAAATTTCCTGTTGATAAATATCTCAAAGAAGGGTCATCACTCGGTAGATTCCTTATGGACGCCTCCATTTCAGGATATTGATGATTTTCTCGGGAATAAGCAGCCATGATCGTAAAATCATGTTTCTTATACGTTTTTGAATAAGTTAATTGATTTTCCCAAGTCCAACTGTCAATCTTCGCAGTTGAACGTTCATATTTATTAGTATCATTGCGTTGGTCAACTCGAATAAAATATTTAGGAGTATAAATATAACCTTCATAATTTGATTCTTCTAATCCAAGAGACGATTTAAATTTAAGTCCTTTTATAATTTCATATTCGGCATATGCTGTTCCGATCATTCCAAAACTTTTACCCAGATTATTATTATAATGGATCATTGCTACAGGGTTCATCAGATCAGAAATATAAGGGGATGCAGAATAATTACCGTCCGGAGTTTTTACACTGGTAGTAGGATCAAAAAGAATGGAGCTTAACAAAACACTGTTGTATTCACTGAATTCAGAGATGGTATTTTGTTTAGTATGATTTAAATGAATATTTGTTCCAATTTTAAATTTGTTGGTTAATTGATTATCATTACTCACCCTGAAGGTTATTCGGGAATAATCAGTACCCTGAATAATTCCTTTTTGATTAAAATAACTCGTAGACACAGCATATTGGGATTTTTCATTTCCACCGGTAATTGAAACCTGATGATTAGACATCGGTGCAGTTCTGAAAATTTCTTTTTGCCAATTAGTCCCTGTTCCCAATACATCAGGATTATCGAATGGTTTTGTAGCTGATGGGTTTGTATTTAAAACAGCTTCATTTTTAACGGTTGCCCATTCTTTTGCATTCATCACTTTTAATGTTTTCCACGGTTGCTGAAATCCTTGATAAATTTCGTATGTAATGGTCGGTTTTCCTGCTTTGCCTTTTTTCGTAGATACTAAAACAACACCTCCCGCAGCCCTAGAACCATAGATGGCACAAGCTGAAGCATCTTTTAATATTTCAACAGAAGCAATATCGCCAGGATTTATAAGCGAATAATCATCGATCGGGATACCATCAACAACCCACAAAGGGTCAATATCATTGATAGAGCCAATCCCTCTAATGCGTATCATAGTACCACCACCGGGAGTCCCACTGTTTTGAGTAATATCAACACCTGATGCTTTCCCTCGCAATGCCTGATCAATACTGTAAACAGGCACTTTCGCAATGTCTTCAGCTTTAACGGATGAAACAGAACCTGTCAGGTCACTTTTCTTTTGGGTACCATAACCAATGACTACCAACTGATCCAATGATTTTACATTTTCTTTTAGTACAATATTGATTTCTTTTTGACTTCCAACATTGATTTCTTTTTCATCATACCCTACGAATGTGAAGACCAAAATTGTATTGTCAGAAGGAATATTGATTTTAAATTTTCCATCAATATCCGTGACAACTCCTTTACTGGAACCTTTGATCTTAACTGAAACTCCTGGTATGGATAGTCCATCGGTATTCGAAGTAACTTTTCCGGTAATGGAACGTTCCTGAGCCATCAACTGTAACCCGGAGAAAAGTATAAAAAATAATAATAATGATAATTTCATAAAAGGTAGATTAATTAATAGTTTGAATGATATAATTACACAAATTTAACTTTTTATTAAAAATTGCTTAGTTCTATTACGAAAAAAAAACTTCATTTTGCGCAACCAAATTGTATCAAATGTGTTACAAATTAAAACCATTTATTTTTACAATTGGTGTTTTTCCACCTAAATCCTTCCTAAATATATAACCTTTGATCTGTCTCCTTTCGAGGGGTAACAAAGAAACATAATTATCTTCAATAAAAACTGGTAAAATGGATTCATCGGTATTGTCTTTAACGATCCTGATTTCGATGAAGAATGCAGCTAATTTTGAATAATTTCTTAAATTAACGGTAAAATATATAATATTATTTTTTTCTTCATACGTTAAACTTTCTTTGACCATTGATTTTTTTAAATGATTGAGTTCTTTCAAATCAGCAAATTCTTTGACAGGCGTATAGAACCAATTTGAATTTTTAAAATCAAGCTGATCGGGTTTTTTAGTAATAAAATATTGATTAATACTGATAGTTTGTTGTTTATCATCAGTTAATCTTAAATCAAGGTAAAATAAATTTTCTTTATTATTTTTTAGTTCTGGAAGATTCAAAAGAGTTATGGTAGAATCTTTGGAAATATTAAAATCTACAGTTTTGGATAATATTTCATTCATATTCATATCCATCAATTTGATATTTGCTTTGTAATGATTTATATTTTCAAATGTTTTATTTGAAACCATAACTGTATTATTTCCATAATTGTAAAGAATATGTATTGGTTCGCAGGCCTTACGAACAGCATAAAATGCACCATTGGGTATTAAATAATAATCATACAATTGCCAGAAGAGTTTTGGCCAAGAGGCATTCAGCATCCACTGAATTACACCGGTTGCTTGATACCTGTTTACTGTGAATGCCTCGTACATCGGACGAATGGATTCATAGTTGATAAACTGAGCTTTGCGACAATAGTCTTCGAGGGAATCAGATTTACCCAGACGATTTAATAAAGCGTGGTTATAAATTTTTAAAGATTTAAACTCATTCCGTCCACAATGAAAATCCCATTCATCATTCATTGGCCAGTAGGAATCAGTAGACATCATTTGCCGGATACTTTCAACCGGAGGAACTTGTGCGCCGGGTCCGGTTTCGGTATTGAATCCGTAGGCACCCCCATTAGCTGTGTCAATATACCAGTAAATAGGAGGGACATATTCATATGGACCCAACATTTTCACTCCAGTTGGTCCGGTAATTTCACTGTTCCATCCTTTAGCAGATGCAACAAAAGGTCGTGAAGGGTCTTCTTTTTTAAATATTTCCAGATAACGTTTTTCCATCTCCGGTTTAGGTAACAAATCGCTTTGAAGCATCCAGATACATATAGATGGATGATTACGGAGCCATTTCACTTCATCGGTCCATGAGTTTGCTATCAAATCCATATCTTCTTTTGTCTGAATACCGCCAAAATTTTCATCACATTTTTTTCCGAGATAATTTTCCCATTCCCACTGGCAGCTCCAGCCCACCATCAAGAGAATTCCATATTGGTCGCACAAATCAAATAAATGCTGATTGTTTCCCCAGATACCTTCCAAACGTATAGTGTTAAGATTCATATGTTTTACATAACGGATCTGATTTTCGAGATTGGAAGAATCATATTCCAAAAATAATTTATCCACCCAGCCACCACCTCTGATCAAAATTTTCTTACCATTTAAAATATAACCACGATGACCTTTTTCATTCAAATAATCTTTTATTTCACGGATACCGAAATTTGTTTCAGTTACATCGGAAATAATATGATTAGTTTTAAACGTAAGTTTCAGTTTATATAATTCCGGAGTTCCCAGATCATACGTCCACCAAACTCTGGGATGGATAATATTTAATTGTTTGTATTCATCCGGTGAAAATGAAATAAGTTTTGTTTCATTGGGTTGCAGTGTTATTTCTTTTGAAAAATGGATGTCCTCAATATTTCCTTCAACTACACCCGAAATCAGATTGTTATTATTATTAATTATTTCACAGGAAATGGAAAGTTGAGCATCAAGAAAATTTTTAGTATCTAATTTTGTTTGAACAAATGGATGATTGATAGATACATCATGGCTGAAACGTAAACGTACCTCTCGCCAGATACCCATATTTTTATCAGGTGGTTCAGGATTCCAATCAACAAAACCAACTGTAAAATCGCCCGGTTTAGGAGGGAATACTTCAACTGCAAGAATATTGGTTTTGTTTTTTTTAACCAGTGAACTTATGTTAAAAGAGAATTGCCTATAGGACCCAAAGATAGTGTCCGCATTTCCGATTTGTTTACCATTCAGCCATATATTTGCCCGATAGATGATTCCGTCAAATTCAATTTTTGTGCATGTAATATCGGAATGATCAGGTATTTGAAAAGAAGTTCTGTACCACCATGATTTTTTAAATTGTTCTGTAGGAATCAAGTTGATGTTTTTTCCAACAAAAATATTTTTGTATACATTGTTCTTCATTAAACAACCCATGATGGTTGAAGGTACTTCAGCCGTAAGCCATCCACGAGTTTCAAAGTCGGGTGATGAAATTTTATCTCCTGTTCCAATTATTTTTTCAGAAGACTGTAATTGCCAGTTTTTATTTAAATTCATAATATGTTTAAAATCAGAATTTGTACAACCATTAAAAAAAAGCATGAAATATAAAATATAAGGATAAATGGTATTTTTAATATATTTAAAATTCATAGATGTTTTATTTTTTAAAATTATTAACTTGCAAGCCATGTAATCAGGTTATTCCAAAACCTGTCGTAACCTTCCCATTCAAGAAAAGCGGTGGGTCCCCAATGGGGAGCACAATCTGACGTAAATGCAGCGGTACGTCCTTTTTTATAATTGCCTGTAACAAGCAATGGATATTTTTCAAAAGACAAAATAACATCTGCATTTTTTTTAGAGGTTACTTTGTTGTATCCCATGAAATAAGGCCATTTCAATGGTAGATTTTTCAGAATAGGATGTTTTGGATTTTTAATGATAGGGTAAACACCTTCGGGAACTTCATTTCGATCGTCATAAGGGAAAATGTTAACAGGTAATGCTTCCTCCACGGCTGTGTCATGAAAACGTGCTGCATTGCCTTTGCCGGCAAAAGACATCCAACCTCCGATCATTAAAAGATTACCTCCCTGCGCAACGTAATCGCGTATCATTGTCAACCGATTGGTAATCGGTATTGAATTGAGCGCCTGAGGATGAAAATAAAGCGTATCGGAAGAAACATCACTCAGGATGAGAACATCAAATTTTTTTAAATCCTTTATATCCAAAGGAAAATCCGTAGCGATAAAATTGGTTTTCATCCATTGTACCTGATGTCCGGCTTTAGTAAGCGCAGCATACAGCCAGTTACCGCCTTCGCCGTAATCACTCACTGAAAAATGATTGGCTCCATGCATTTCAAATTTAACCGTATTCCATTGTTCACCTGCCAGCAGAATTGATAGTTTCTTATATTTCATATGTAGATTTAAATAATGTTTATTTAGCTATTGATTTCGTTACCAATTTTACGCGCACGTGTACCTTTATCAAGATTGACACCTAATTGAAGACCAATTTCTACAAGCAAATTCCATCCGGCAGCCAATTCAAGATAATTAGTAAAATAACCGCTATCGGGAATGATAATGGTTGGAAAGCTTGTCTGTCTGGTCGAAATGGCAACAACATTAAGTCCTACTCCTTTTTCAAGTACTTGTTTAAATTTAGCTTCTTCCGATTCAAATGGATCAATGATAACGATTGTTTCATCTTTATTCATCACTTCTTCAATACCATGAACCGCAAACGTACCTTCAAGATACAATGCTTTTTTCTTGGAGATTTCATAGGTTTTGAGAGTAAGCTCTTCAGCAACACCATTGTTTCTTCCAGCAAAATAGATGACGGATGAACGACAAATCTTTTGTATGATTTTCTGATCAATAGGCAGGGTAAGTGTTTGAAAAAGTTGATCGGAAAATTTTTGAAGATTTGGAACAAATTGATGATGAAGTTTTAATAAAAGAACATCAAAAAAGAGTGCCTGTTCCATCACGCTTTTGGTTGCAGCAACAGCTGTTTCCTTTCCACAGGTCAGTATTGTGGTAAGATGTGAAATTTTCTGGAGTGGTGTTCCCTGATTAGCACTGATACCATACAATGCAGGATGATTTTCTTCTTTTAATTTTTTAAAGAGCGTAATTAATTCTTTGGTCTTTCCTGAATTTGATAATCCAAAAACGACAGGTAATGTCAAGTCATATTCCATTGCTTGTGTAGCACCAACTGAGAGAATCGTAATATCGCTCCATGATTTCAGATAGCGATAAATAATATTCATGGAAGGAAAAATCCTGCTGCTGCCTTCTCCGGTAATAAAAATTTTTTTCCTTTTTTCAATTTCAGGAATATAAGGTTCTGTAACGGCAGGATTAAATCTTTTAATAATCTGACATGTTTCAAGCATTTCATGACAGATGGAAAACTTTTTATACTTTTCTTCGCGCAGATTCATAAGATACAAAATGAGAATTTAAAATAAAATTATAACGTGTCATAATATAAGGAAGCAGCACCAAGAATAGCCACATTCTCTAAGGTTGAGCAATCAATTTTTAAATTTTTAAGGGAGTTCTGAAAATAAATGGTATTGATATTCTTCCACATGCTTTCACTGAAAAATTTGTACGCCTTACTTACTGAGCCACCCAATATGATCATCTCCGGATCATAGGTGTAAATCACCAATTTGATCATTTCACCAACATGTTCACCAAACACTTTCATTCGTTCAAGAGACTTGGTATCATTCAAACTGGCTTTCTGAAAAGTTTCAAACGCACTAACTCCATATTCACCTGAAAAAAAACCACCACAGCAGTAATATTCATAATTATTATTTTTATAGGGAATCAGCCCGATTTCACCAGCACCACAATTGACACCAGAATAGAGTTTATTATTCACAATTACACCTGCGCCTAAACCAGTTCCCATAATAAGCCCAATGAGGGATTGAACATTTTGTCCTTTGCCAAAATATTTTTCCCCAAGTGCAAAACAATTTGCATCATTATTGATAAAAACAGGAGTATTAAACGTGTCCTGCAATAAAGTTTTTAAATGCACTTCTTTCCAGGAAGGAATATTGACACAATCATAAATGATTCCCCTTTCAACATCCAATGCTGAAGGAACTCCAATACCAATAGCAGCTACAGAGCCAATTGCTGTTTTCTTTATCAGTTCAATCATTTGTTTTTTAACCGATTCTTCATCATTGCCATCAATTATTTTTTCAGAATTAACAACAGAAATTTGTTTGTCTTTGATCAGTGCAACGCGCATGTTTGAACCGCCTAAGTCTATGCCAATAATTTTATTTTTTCTAAACATATTTAATTTATTTAATTTTCAAAATTACATTTTTTTTAGTTGTGAGGGGGGTAAAAAAACGAATAGCTATCCTTATTTTGCGTAATACATGGTATTTTCATATGTTATTTATTAGTGTATTTTTTTCTGTATTGATTAGGAGTCATTCCCTTCTCTTTCTGGAAGATTCTGGAAATATTTTTATTGCTGTCTAATCCCATTTCATAGCAAATTTCAAGAATATTTCTATTTGAATCGATCAAACGACGACAGAACTCGTCTATCTTCACGCGTTGAATTTCCTGATGGATTGTACGTCCGGTTTCTTTTTTAAATTTTTTTTCAAGCGCTCTGCGAGAAAGCGGTACTGTTTTCAAAATATCTTTTACCGAAAATGTGCGGTTAAAATTTTCATGAATGTACTTCAGTGCCAACGCTACCCCTCTGTCATTAACAGCTAAAATATCTGTAGATTTTCGTGTAATGATGTGAGTAGCTTCAACAACTATATCATGTAAATTATTTTTTTTACCGGTCATCATTTTATGCAAGAGTTCACCTGCCTGAAAACCTCCTTTTTCAATATTAAGAACTATACTTGACAAGGGTGGATTAGATAACATACAAATGCTTTCATCATTGTCAACACCGAGAATAGCAACCTCTTCAGGAACAAAGATTTCAGCGGTTTTACATGCTTCGGTAACATGTTGTCCCTGATTATCATCACAGGCAAAGAGCGCCAGCGGTTTAGGTAATGATTTCAGCCATTTTGATAAGGGAGATGGTTTATAATACCACAAAGATTCAATGTTGGATGTATCAATTTCATAATGATGAACGGTAATTTTAAATTCTCGTAATTTGTTTTCAAAACCCTCTTTGCGTTCTCTTGACCATACAATATTTTTGGATCCATAGAAAGCAAAATTTTTAAATCCTTTTTTTAAAAAATAGTCTGCAGCCATTTCACCGGTTTTATAATAACCACCGGTGATATTTGGGATATTTAAAAACCGTTCATTGCTATCCTGAACGATGATCGGAATTTTTGTCTTAATCAATTTGTGTAATTCTTCCGATTCCTGTATCAAAGCCACAATACCATCTGCTTTCCATTTTTTTGCCCATTTGATGATCTCATCTATTCCATATTTTTCTTTGAAAGCAAGCGGCATCCTGCAGAAAATCCATTGACCGTTCATACTCCCGTATTGCGCTAGTCCGGACATTAAACTCCTGCAATATGCTTCCGAAAGATCAATCAGCAATAGTACTTTAAACTGAGTCTGCATAATTTACTATTTAATTTGTTTAAATAATTTCATTTTTATCTGATCAGAAAAATATTTCCATGATCAAATATACTTATTCCATCCAACGTAACGGCTCTTAATTTCCAGATATAATTTCCCTCAGGTTGTTCGACACCCTTGTAAGTACCGTCCCAACCTTCCACCTGATTATCCGTTTCAAAAATTTTAAAACCCCATTGATTGAATATTTCAAAATGCAATGTATTTACAGGTCCTCGCACCCACAAAAAATCATTACGACTATCTTTATTAGGAGTAAATGCATCGGGCAGCCAAATTTTTAATTGTTTTAAAACAATGAGCGGATAAATCTTTTGGTCAGAACAGCCATCGGCATTAGTTACTTTTAATTTAATTTCATATTTACCGGTATCACTGAAACTATAAGTTGGATTGATTTCGTTCGAAAAACTGCCTTCATCAAAAGTCCAGAAGGTTTTCATTGTATTGTCCTGAATATTTGTGGTGGATAAATTAGTAAAATTGACTTTCATATTCTCTCGGACTTCTAACGGAGAATAGCTGAAATCGGCTGTTGGCGGAGTACCAAACCTCATGATCCCCGTACCTCTTGAGAGTGATTTGCATTTTTTATTGATCGATGAAGTTTCAACAAAAAGAGTATCAGTTAAATTTATATTTTGTTTTTTGTAATCTATTCCTGAAAATAGAAGATTTCCTGACACAGGACCATCATACCATTCATATTGATAATCGGAAGAACTATTTAATATATGTAAAATAATATTGTTTGATGTTGAGCAAACTACTGTATCGGAAACAATTGGTAAAGGTGGCGGAGGTATAGTAGTTATAACAATACTACCGAAAATACTGCATCCGGAATTTGTAGATGTTGCAGTTACTAAGTAGGTTGAAGAAATATCCGGTGTAACGGGACTTACTGAAGTCGTACTTCCGTTATTCCAGATTAATTTATCTGCATCTGAATTTGCCAGAAGAGTTACAGAACTACCGGCACAAACTGTTGTATCAGAACTTACTTGTAAAGTAGGATTTTTATTTATTTGTACAATAACCGAATCACTTGCTGAACAATTATTATTATCAAAGACAGTTACCGTATAAGTTGTGTTTACAATTGTTTTCACCGGTAATAGATTTTTTTGAACACCCGTATTCCAGATGTATGATTTTCCGCCGGTTGCAGAAATTATGGTATCCTTACCTTCACATAACGAAAAATTATTTCCTGCTTCCGGAACTGGTAAAGAATTAACTTTTACGATAACACTATCAACAGCTGATTTCCCATCATTATCCGTGACTGTTAAAAAATAAGTAGTTGTGATAGAAGGTGAAACGATAAAAGGTCCGTACAATGTATGTAATGAAACATCACTCCATTGGAAGGATTGAATTCCTTTTGATGTAATAACAGTATCCGTTATAACAGTTGATTGTTTCTGACATATTTCGGATGTCGAAGTTTTTAATTTTATTTCGGGAGCACAATCATATTCAAATGTTACATTCGCTGTTGTTTCATTTTTACAATTTGTGGTCTGATCAATTACATCAAGTTGAAATGCAACAACTTTATTTATAGTTATATTCGTATTTAATAAACCTGCATTTGGATTGCGGATATTGATATTATCCAATTTCCCTTCGGTTGGAGTCCAGTGATATGTGTAACCCGCAATAGTTGGGTTAAGTTCAATAGTTCTGTTCTTACAGGTTTTATAAGGTCCTCCTGCATCAATAGAAGGTAAGTCGTGCCAAATGACATTGATACTATCCTTATTTGTACAACCATTGTTATCCCAGATTGTAACAGTATAGTATGTTGTTTGATTAGGAGAAACCTTAATGGATTGAGTAGTTTGAGAATTACTATTCCATAACCATTTAATTGCATTTCCTCCTGATTCAGATAAAATGAGGGTATCATTCTTACAGATATTTCTATCTGAACCAAGATCAACGGATGGAGTGTTGTGTACAGCAATTGTAACCGAATCTATACCTTGTCTGCCCTTATTATCGGTAACGGTAACAACATATTTAGAATTTCCAAATGTATTTAAAGTCACCGTATAAGGTGCTGAACCTGACCATGCAGGGTTACTCCATTGATAAGAATTGATTGGGTATGCATTGATGACGGAAACACTGACCTGAGTTGTATCTCCTATACATAACGATGTTCTGTTTGCTTTAACAGTAACAATGGGTTTGCATTGACTTTCAAAGGTTACCACTGCTGAAGTTTTATTTTTACACCCTGTTGTTTTATCAGTAACGTTGAGATTAAAAATTACATTTTTATCCAATGAAATATTTTTATTTAATAGTCCGGCATTGGGATTACGGATATTGGCATTGTTTAATGTTCCTTCTGTTGTTGTCCATAAATACGTATAATTTCCGGTAGTAGGATTTAATTCAATAGTATTGTCTTTACAGATTTTATAGGGCTCTCCGGATTGGATGACAGGTAATTGATTCACTTTTACTTTAATAACGTCAGTTCCAATACAGGAATTACTTCCTGTTACTGAAACAGTATAAAAAGTTGAATCTGTTGGAGAAACATACACTGACGATTTGGTGCTTGCAGAAGGATTATTCCACTTATAACTTCCACCTCCTGTAGCATTCAATAACACAGAGTCCCCTTGACAAATAGTAATTGATTTATTATTAGCAGGAGGTACTGCCTGTCTTGTTTGATGTTGACTATCCCATTCTAAAAAGACTTGAGCATTATATTGACTTTCAAAATATTCAAGTTTTAGATCATAAAGCTGATTTGCGTTCAGTTGAATTGATTGACTGACCCAATAAGGAGAATGAACTTGCCACAGATCAATCACCAATTGGTTATTAATCCATAATCTCACTCCATCATCCGAAAAACAATAAAATGTATACATATCAGTGAATGCCGGTCGAATCAGTCCTGTCCATCGAACTGAAAAATTATCTTTATTGATAAGAATATTGGGGGAACCTGATCCCCAATTAAAATTAATCAATGGGTCAACACGGGTGAGCATTTGAAAACCAAAGTTTGTTCCATTGAAATATTTTCCGGTAAATCCATTTGTGCCGGAAACATTGGTAATATTTGCAATTGGAGCAATTTTATCGGTAACCGTAGCATTGGAAGTTCCTATAGCTCCACAGTTTGCATTGAAAACAGTATCAACAGTGTATTTACTTGGAATCGTAACATAAAACTTAAATGGTGATTGAGTAATATTTGAGTATGTCTTCCATAAAAAATTATCGTTTTGATTGATATAGATTGTCCAAGGTGATTCTCCTGTAAGATCAACTGTTAATTGGATTGAATCACCCGGGCATTTTGAATTGGAACCACTAATGGAAGCAGTAGGGCAAACAGAACAAATGTTGATGGTATCATTACTGCAACCGCCAGAAGTTAATATGTATTGCTTGCCTGACGGATTTGATTCTACTACATAGGGAGATATTGTATTAGCAGGAATATTAATGGTTTGGGCAGTTCCTCCATCTTTTTTATAAACAGCAGTCCATGGTCCATTTCCTTCAAGAGAGAGTTTCAATGCCCCAGTTGAGCATCCACCGTTGACTTTTGATTTATCCCAACTGATGTTTGCTTTTGTTTCAACAACACCTGAAGCATAATGGCAATTTAAAAAAACCGAATTGGATGCATCGCTGAAACTTAATACTTTGTAAGTACCCGGAGTTTTAACTTTTAAAATATAGGGTGATTCTTTGGTCGGCCCAATAGAATAAATTTTTCCGTCAGGACCTTGGATTGATGCAGTAAAATTTGGCACTCCCATAAAGTTAATCCAAAGCTGTGCGGTTTCACCCGGACAAATTTGATCATAACAAGTGATACTGATTGAAGGAGAAGTACAATTAAGTGAACTTCCATAAGTTGCTGCAAAACCCTTATCCGGATGGGCAACAGTGAGTGTAAGCAGAAATGCATCCATGACAGGACCGATATTCATGAAGGGTATAGGGTTTCCACCGTTAATCTGGTTGAAAGCATTCTGAGCTGCTGCTTTGGCATTTGTTGTTGACGAACCGGGAAACATAAATATGGCTTCATCAATATAACTGCTTACATCACTCCATGAGATATTTTCATTATACCAGTCATACCATTTATAATTTGCAGGATCCCAATTCATTTTAGCACCGGGTGGGCTGGTGCTGGGCTGAGTGACCTGATCGTTTTTCAATTGAATAAAATTATTTCTTATTCTTGCACCGTAATCTATTCCACTTGAATGTACACCTGCATTCCACATGTCTTCAATTAAATTACATCTGTTGACACTGACTGAACGTGTATCAACAAAAACTTTTTTTACATCTGCATCAGCGCCATTGAATCCGGCGTTGTATGCATATGCTATGAGTTCAACAGCAGCGTAAGGGTCACAGGACTGTTTGAAAAATCCGATCGGGTCATAACATTTTGCTTTTTCCCAGAATTCAAAGGTTGTATAATCATAATATGCTTTTGAAATAGCACCGCGTACAAAATTCTCTCCTCCTGATGTAGCTGCTTTTGTAAGTGCACCCGTAAACAGATCAGGATAAAACTGACTGAGCTGAAGATAGCCATCAGCGGCAATTTGAAAGCATCCGTCCTGTAATGAGATACTTTCATATTTCAAAGGATATTTTGCATTCGGATCAGTGGTAACCATATCCGATTCGCATCCTACATGGCTTTCAACAAGTGCCTGTGCAAATGCATAATTGGGATCGGTCAATGCAACCCCGCAAAGATTATTAAACAAGGAAGATGAAACTACAGCTGCTAGGGCATATTTTTTTTTGTTATCCGGAATAACCATGGATGTAAGAGTATTCCATTCTCTGAGTTGAGCTTCTCCAATATAAATTTGGGATGGAGAATTGATATAACAGTTTGGATCGAATGTAAAAAAATTCGGTTCACTATTAAATGATTTCGGATAGTAAGGATTGAGGCAATTCCAGTTGATAAATATTGTATCTCCGGTAGATAGAATGCCCCAGGGAGGCATCAGTGCAGGGGTATTAATTGTCCCTCCAAACCAGAAGCTTTTTGAAGCATGGACTCCAGGCAAATTCCAACTGTCAAATTTTAAAGTCCATGTATCACCGTTTTTTGAACTACCCGAATTGAAACCACCAGAAATGGAAACAAGACTGGGCCATTTAATTTTCAATGTAGTGCTTGCTGTCAAAACAGATGCAGAATTATTGTAGATGTAAAAAGTTCCGTTTAGCCCATAAGGTGGTTGTACTCCCGAAGAAGAAATATCAATTTGTATTGCACTGAAACACATTTCAAATTTATGTTGTGAAAAGGACTGAAAAAACAGTAGATTCAGAAAAAAAATCAGGATTAAATAGTGTGTTTTCATAAATTTAGTACACAGATATAAAATTCGCACAATACAAATTTTGTTAAAAAAGCAAAGCAAGGTAGTAAAAATTTCGTATCACAATCTTCAATTTGCGGAGATGAGTTTTGATTTAAAAAATATTAAGGAATAAGTAATGAGATTATTTGAAATTGACTTTTTCAATCCTATCCATGATCCACAATATCTTTCCTTGTCTGGCAACAAGATAAGCAGAAGGATAAGCAGGATTTCGTTTTCGTGGATTAGGTAAGATGGCTGCAATCATGGCTGCCTGTCCACGCGAAAGATTTTTAGCATGTTTATAATAATATGTTTGGGAAGCAGCTTCAACACCATACAAACCATCACCCGTTTCAATTACATTTAAATACATTTCCATGATTCTTTCTTTTCCCCAAAAAATCTCAATCAATAATGTAAAATAAGCTTCCAATCCTTTACGAATCCATGTTCTACTGGGCCAAAGAAAAACATTTTTAGCAGTTTGTTGTGAGATGGTGCTGGCACCAATTGTTCGTTTACCTTTTTTTCGTTTATTGTATTTTTGTGCATATTCAATGGCTTCAAAATCAAATCCAAAATGCTCAATGAATTTATTATCTTCAGCTGCGGTAACTGCTTGAATCATATCGGGATTAATTTTTTCAAGTGATTTCCATTGTTTATGCAATTTTAATTTTTCTCCATGAAAAAGCTGTTCTCCACAACGGATAAGCATCAGCGGTGTTACTGGTGGAGGAATAAAACGATAAATGATTGTAATTAAAATTGTTGACCCAAAGAAAATAATAATGATACGGATAAGTATTTTTTTTAACTTTTTTAAAAAAAAATCCATGTGAAAAAGAAAATTATTTTTTTGCAAAAATATAAAGAATATTCTTAAGTTAAATGAATTAATCCTTTGGACATTTTTTTGATATTCGAAGAATATACTTTTTGAATCTCAAAATATAGTATTCTCAAAATCCTTTTTTAGCTTTAAAATGCGTATAAATACGCTATTTGAGAAATAAAATATAAGGTATTAATACCTCATATTTTATGCTTTTTTTCAAGATAAATTTGTCAAAAATTAATTTCATTTTTAAACATTTAATTCAAATTAAACATCCGTTAAATATTGATTATAATGAAGACTAATTTTATTAAAATAAATATTATTGTTTTTATATAAGTTAGTTAAATCCGAATAAAAGCTCAATACAAAAAACAGCAAAGAAAAATTCTTATAATTACAAATCATACATATGAAAATAAGCATACATAAAAAATACATATTTATATTTCTACTATTTTTCTTTTCAATACCATCTGGGTTCTCCCTTAATTATTATTGGGTTGGAGGAACTGGAAATTGGGATGATTTAACTCACTGGGCAACAACAAGCGGAGGGAGTACGTATCATATTGAAATACCTACAGCAGTTGATAATGTTTATTTTGATGCAAATTCATTTACAGCCACTGGTCAAAAGGTAAGTGTAAATGTGTTAACTGCTTTTTGTAATGATATGGACTGGACAGGAGCTACATTCAAACCAACTTTTACAAATTCTTCTTCAAGCCAATTTCAACTCTATGGATCCATAACATTAATTAATAATATGATTTTTTCATATTATTCGGATATATCTTTCAGAGCAACCACTACCGGAAAAAAAATTACTTCGGCGGGAAACATATTTAATGGTGAGTTGAATTTTGATGGAAATGGAGGTGAATGGACTTTACAGGATGAATTAAACAGTTCAAGTATGTATTTGTATCTTAATTACGGAACTCTAATTTCCAATAATCAAAAGATGACAATAGGTACACTTCAATGTGGAAGCAATACTACTATGAAACTTGGATCATCATATGTTGTTGTAAAAGGTTTATGGTTTAGCCCACCTACTTATCTTGATGCCGGTACATCTACTTTATATTTTGATGGTAATTGGGGCAATCAATCCCTTTGGGGTGGCGGGGCAAACAGTTCTACTTTTTACAATGTAATATTTAAGGAATCTGGATCAGTTTCTTCCGGAACTTTTAACAAATTAATCTTCTATGACGATGGATATATTTCAGGAACTAATACGATTAACGATTCATTAGTATTTACTGCAGGAAAGACATATAGTTTAGGCAATGGATCTACCCAAACAATTGCTAACAGCGCCCATTTCATAGCTATTGGAAATTGTTCAAATTTAATAATTATCCAGTCCAATTCGGATGGTTCTCAAGCCACTATCAGTAAAAGTTCAGGAAATATTACCACTGATTATATTGTTATGCAGGATATAAAAGCATCCGGAGGAGCAACATTTGTTTCAAACAATACAGTTGATAATGGAAATAATACAGGATGGACTCTGAATAAACCCTCTGCCCGGAATTTATATTGGATTGGTGGCAGCGGTAACTGGAGTGATGGCTCACATTGGTCAACTTCTAGCGGAGGGCCAAGTTGTGGTTGTCCGCCAACACAGCTTGATAATGTATATTTTGATTCCAAATCATTTACAGCTACCGGACAAAAAGTAACTGTTGATGTTCAAACTGCATTTTGTAATGATATGGATTGGACAGGAGCATTATTTAAACCAACATTTACTACGTCAACTTATGGTCCACTTCAAATCTGGGGATCTCTTACTTTAATTAAAGACATGTCACTTTCTTTTAATAGTCCATTTTATTTTAAGTCAAAAACTACAGGAAAAACCATAACATCAGCCGGAAATATATTTACCTCCGATATTATTTTTGATGGAAAAGGAGGCGAATGGACCTTACAAGATTCATTAAACAGTATAGATTATGTTGAAATGTACAATGGAAGTTTAATTTCAAACAATCAAAATATTACTGTTTCAAATTTTGATGGCAATAATTCTTCAGGAATCACTTCACTGAAACTCGGATCCTCATTAGTAAAAATAAATGGATATAGTTTTTATCCAGCAGTCAATTTTGATGCAGGAACTTCAACAATTCGTTTTAAAAATAGTGGTACTGCAAGTATATATAATTCAACTAACGCTACATATTACAATGTTGATTTCCTAAAAGATGGAAGTATTAATAATTCAACATCCACTATAGGAAATTTTAATAAAGTAAAATTTGGCGGAAATGGAACGATTAATGGCAGTAACATTTTTAATGACACGTTAAGTTTTACAGCAGGCAAAACATATAATTTAGAGGCAGGTGAAACTCAAACAATAAGTAACACTGGTACTTTTGTAGCTATTGGAGATTGTAAAAATATAATTACACTCCAATCCCAAACATTAGGCACTCAGTCAGTCCTCAGTAAGGCATCCGGAAGTATTACAACAGATTATTTGATGATGCAGGATATGAAAGCCACCGGAGGAGCAAACTTTACTTCAAATAATACAATTGATAACGGAAATAATACTGGATGGACAATAAACAAACCATTGTCAAGAAATTTATATTGGGTAGGCGGTACCGGAAATTGGAGTGATGCATCACATTGGTCGTTAACAAGCGGGGGTACTGGCGGAGAATGTCCTCCCTCTTCACAAGATAATGTTCTTTTTGATTCCAAATCATTTACTGCTACTAGCCAAACAGTAACAATAGATGTGCAAACGGCATTTTGTAATGATATGGACTGGACGGGTGCAACAAATACTCCTGCTTTTAAAAACAGCACCAGTAATAGTCTTCAAATTTGGGGATCTCTAAAGCTTATTAAAAATATGAATTACAATTATGGTGGATATATTTATTTTATGTCAACATCAACCGGTAAAACAATTACATCTGCAGGAAATAAATTTATTAACGACATATATTTTAACGGTAAGGGAGGTGAGTGGACTTTACAGGATGCATTTGTTGCTTCTGATTACGTATACCATAATTATGGAAGTTTAATTTCCAACAATCAGGATATGTCATTATATTATTATTCTGGGGGATCAAATTCTACTTTAAAATTAGGAACTACTTTTCTTACAATAACAGGATGGTCTTTTTATCCAAGCAAAACATTTGATGCAGGTACTTCAACCATTCGATTTACAAATTCGGGGTCGATAAGTTCATATAGTTCTACCAGCAAATACTATAATGTCGAATTTGTTAAGAATGGTTCTATTTCCTGCAGTACTTGTTCGTTCAATAATGTTACTTTTAATAATAGTGGAAGTATCTCCGGTAATAATACTTTTGATGGGATTGTAACATTTAATGCAGGTTACACCTATACGCTCGGATCATATTCTACCCAAACATTTAATAATAAATGGGCAGTTCAAGGTAGTTGTACATCTTATATTTATCTTACATCGGGTACTCCTGGAAGTCCAGCATATGTTAATAAAGCAAGTGGGAGCATTTTAGGATATAATATTCATATGAAAGATGTTCAAACAAAAGGAAGTGCAACATATTATGCTTATAATTCTGTTGATCTTGGAGGAAATGCTGGGTGGCTGTTCAATACACTTCCGTTAATGGATAATCCGGGAACAATCTACGGACCCTTATCTGTTCTTATAAATCAAACCAATGTTGTTTATTATGTCAACTCCGTCAAAGGAGCCATCAGTTATAAATGGACTGTTCCTCCCGGAGCAACAATAACAAGTGGCCAAGGGGATACGTTAATCACTGTCTCTTTTGGCAGTACACCACTTACCGGAAACATTTCGGTTGTTGCATTCAACGGTTGTGAATACAGCAAAGCTACTTCAACCATCACGATCAATTTATGTAATTCAATTCCTGTTGTAACAGCTATTGGTGGAAACGTATGTAATGGATATGCTTTAACTATTTCTGCCAATGGAGCAGATACATATAAATGGAGTGATGGCAGTTTAGGAGCAATAATAACTGTTAATCCTACTGTCCCAACAACATATATTGTAACCGGAACAAATCTTGAAAATTGTTCAGATACTGCAAAAGCTATTGTATATATTAAAGTTTCTTTATTAGCAGAAGCAGGAGCCAACAAAATAATTTGTTCAGGAAAAGGAATTAGTTTATCTGCTACCGGTGGTACTACATATCAATGGAATAATGGAGTAACACAAGGAGTTATATTTACACCAACAATTACAACAACTTATACTGTTACCGTATCTGATTTAATAAATTGTCCTGGAACTGACAGTGTTGTTGTTTTTGTTAATCAATTACCTTCTGTTACTGCAGGAGGAGGAGCAATTTGTAATGGTGCTGTATCCACTAATCTCACGGCAGGTGGTGCAAGCACTTATACCTGGAGCAATGGTTTAGGAAACGGTACTCCGAAAACTGTTAATCCTGCCTCTGCTACAACATATACTGTTACTGGTACGGATATCAACGGTTGTTCAAATACAGCTAATGCAGTTGTAACCGTCAATTCATTACCTCCTGTCACTGCTGGAGGGGGAACAATCTGTTCCGGTGGGTCAACAAATC
>CAYVNP010000055.1:0-27017 GCA_964452905.1 uncultured Bacteroidales bacterium | reverse complement strand
TTGATAAAATATATTCAAAATAATTTGGTTAAGTCCTAGAATACGAAGCTAAGGTAGTGGTTAGTTAAAACACCCACTATTAAAGGTCTTTAGTCCTGATAAATAAAAATTAACGAAGTGTAGTTTTATTTGATTTTGAGGTTACTGTTTTTTAACTTGTATGAATATGATATATGTTCAAAAAAACAGATAATAAATAATCATATTTTGTAACTTTGTTTTAGCTAAAATCATTGAAATTGAAAAGGCATAAGTAACAGAATTAAACCAGCAGAGTTGTCAAAAATTAATCGTTATGAAAAAAATATATGCGTTAATCTTATTGCTTGCAGCAAATTATGCTGTCGCCCAAAATCCATCAGGATCTGATTTCAGCGAGTATCAGATTGCGGAAACAGATTGTCATGTATTTCTTCCGGATATGCCAGAGGAATGGGCTAAAACTACATCAGAAAAGGGAACGGTTGTATATAACAGTGTGGTAGTTAACGGTGAATGGGAATATAGAGTGATTCTGGTTAAATATGGGACATTGGATTTCATAGGAGACATGAATTATTTTGAGAAAGAACTTATAGAATATCTTGGGTATCTTAAAGGAGAATTAACAGTTGTTGAATCGGATGGGTATAAAACAGGATATACTTTGGGTGATACATCAAAGACCATTGGTGTAAGTGATTACTGGAAAACTTCACAGCTTCGCTTATATCGTGTTAAAGCATGGGTTAATACTAAATATATGGCTATACTGATGGTTGGTGGAGGTGTTGACCCATTGTCCGACAGTTCAACAGCATACTTTCTGGACGGGATCAGTTTTCCCGAGAATTATAAGGATTAATGTTTTTTTTCCTATTATGAAAAGAACAAAAAAAATTAAACAATTTGTTATTTCACAATACTATACACCTCGTAAAATCGCTTAGTCAAATTAATAATTTATATACACGAATTTTTATTGATCATCATTAAGTCTGCAAAAACAATTGCTGTAACTGCTTCAACAATAACAGGCATACGGAGTGCAATACATACATCGTGTCTGCCTTTCACTTCAAGGGTTTCAATTTTTTCGGTTTTCAGGTTTATTGTGTTCTGTTTCTTTTCAATGCTTGAAGTTGGTTTAACAGCAATATTAAAAACAAGATCATTCCCATTGGTAATACCGCCATTGATGCCGCTTGCATGATTGGTAGCCGTTGTACCATTAATATCTAATAAAGGATCGTTGTGTGTTGAACCGCTCATTTTAGCAGCGCCAAACCCGGAGCCGAATTCAATTCCTTTGATGGCAGGGATGGAGAAGATCATATGACTGATCAACGCTTCAACGGAATCAAAGAATGGCTCTCCTAAACCGATCGGTATATTCGTTGCATTGCACTGAATGATACCTCCGATGGAATCATTTTTCGCAATGGCTCGATCAATGGCTTGTTCAATATTTTTTGATCCGCCGGCTTCAACCAGTTTTGCTTGAATTTGTAATGGTTGAATTATTTTTTTTGCGATCACACCGGCAGCCACCAGCCCGACAGTGATACGTCCAGAGAAATGTCCGCCGCCTCGATTGTCATTGTAACCGTTCCATTTCTTATGAGCAGTGAAATCAGCATGTCCGGGTCGTGGAACATCCCTGAATTCATTGTAGTCAGATGAAATGGTATTGTTGTTTTCAAAGACAATGGCTATCGGTCGTCCTGTTGTTTTACCATTGAAAACACCGCTTAATATATTCGGCAGGTCGGTTTCTTTGCGTGGCGTTGTGCCTTTGGAACCGCTTCGTCTGCGTGACAGATCTGCTTCAAAATCAGTTTCTGTTAAAGGAATTCCAGCAGGACAACCGTCAATCACAATGCCGACAGCTTTTCCGTGTGATTCACCGAAAATGCTTAATGTAAATATTCTTCCAAACGTATTCATACTTTTTTCTTATTTGTTTAAACAAATTGATTGTAGGTCATCATAAAATCCGGGATATGATTTGGCGATACATTCCGCTTGTTCAATGGTGACTGAGTTGTTGGAAACCAGTCCTGAGACCGCACCTGCCATTGCAATGCGGTGATCGTTGTGTGAGTTGATGGTGCCGCTTTTGATCTGTCCGCCTTTCACGATCATTTCTTTTTCATGGATATTTATTTCAATGCCGATTTTTTCATATTCCATTTTTAACACGGTTGCTCTGTCGCTCTCTTTGTGCTTCAGCCGGTCAGCGCCTTTGATGATGCTGTTTCCTTTGCATGCAGCAGCCAGAGCCACCAATGGAGGAAACAGGTCGGGGCATTCTGTTGCATCAAATTCAAATGCATTCAATGTGTTTTTTTTAACTGTGGTGAAATCTTTTTCGCAGACAACCGTGGCGCCAACCATTTCAAGCACTTTGATGATTTCTTTGTCGGATTGTTTACTATTGTTTTGTAACTCGTTTATTCTTATTTGTCCTGTAATAGCAGCAGCAACAAGCAGAAATGATGCTCCACTCCAGTCACCTTCCACCTTATAATCTCTCGGTGTATATTTCTGTTTTCCTTGAATGGTAAATGTTTGGTAGTTGTCATTTTTAACATCAATGCCAAAGTCATTCAGCAGTTGAAGTGTCATGTCAATGTAAGGTTTGCTTTTCAGTTCTTTTACGTCAAGGATGGAATCCTGTTCTACAACAGGTAAAGCCATTAACAGTCCTGTAAGGAGTTGTGAGCTGATTGACCCGTCCACAAGTGCGTGTCCACCTTTTAACGGACCTTGAACCTGCATGGGAAGAAAGTTTTTATTTGATCGTATTTCCACACCCATTTGTTTCAATGCATCTACGATCATATTTACAGGTCGTTTGGTAAGCGATCCTTTCCCATTGATCTCAATCGGAGAGGAGTGGAGCGCAGCGATTGGTGTGAACATGCGCATGGACAAGCCCGATTCATTGCAGTTGATTTGATTTGTTTTAGGAGAAAATCCGCCGTTAATGATATATGTATTATTTTTATTTTTGATGGTAGCGCCAAGATCCTTTGCTATATTGAGAGATGCTAACCCATCATCACTGAGTGAAGGATTATGCAGAATCGTTTGTCCTTCAGCCAGCAGTGCGGCGGCAACAGCACGCTGCATCATGCTTTTAGAGGCAGGAGCTGTCAGTTCCCCGTTAATGCCCGAACGCTTTATTGTTTTCAGCATAAATTTTTTTCGTGATTTGTTCAACTGTTTTTCCTTCCGTATTTACAAGCATATCAGTCGTTGCAGCGTATAAAGGAATTCTTTTTTGAAATAAGTTACTTGCTTTTTCAACCGGATCATCCACATTCAATAAAGGGCGTGTTCCGTCATTTGCTCTTTCCACAGATGTTTCAACAGAGTTATATAACCAGAAAGTCAACGCATTTTCTTTTAAACTATTTCTGTTTTCTTCATGGATCACTATTCCTCCGCCGGTTGCAATGATGACGTTGGTTTTACTGATTTCTTGTTTTAAGCAGTCCTGTTCAATTTTTCTGAATTCTGTTTCGCCTTTATGTTTGAAGATTTCGGTGATGGTTGTTCCTGTTATTTTCTCAATCACTTCATCCAGATCGATAAAATCATATCCCATTTTTTTCGCCAATGATTTACCGACACTTGTTTTACCGGAGCCCATAAAACCAATGAGGGCAATTGTTTTTTTCTTTTTTTCGGAGAAAGATTTATGGAAGCCATCCCACATGATTTGTTTATCAGTATCTGTACCGAAATAATATTTGTAAGCAGGTATCGCTTGATTGATAAGCATATCAGCGCCTGTAATTAATTTGCATTTTTTATTTTTTATAATTTCATTTAAAAAGGATGGTTTGTAATTTACATCATATATGATCTGCTGAGCATGGATCCATTCTTCTTTCACAATCTGTACTTGGGCTGCATCAACTGCATACACAATAATATCTGAGTTGCGCACCTGATCTTCCAGTTCAATATATGGTTTTGCTACACATGCAAATTCTTGTGCAACATCCTTTGCCAGTTGTTCGGCAATGTCAATGATGGTTATTAATGCACCTGCTTTTTTTAATCCATATACAGCAGCTTTACCAGCTCCACCGGCACCAATGATCAAGCAGGTTTTATTTTCAGTATCCAGTCCATGATCGTTGAATGATTCTGTAACCCCTATAAAATCTGTGTTGTACCCTTTTAATTTTCCTGAATCATTGACAATGGTGTTGACTGCATTTATTTTTTTTGCATCCGGATCAATTTCATCCAGTAAAGGAATAACGTCTGTTTTATAAGGAGCAGTTACGTTCATGCCTTTTAATCCAAGTTGTTTAAACAAGTTAATCGCTTCAATAGCTGATTCAGCAGCAAGGCGGAAGTAAGCATCATCTCTTTTTTCATTTGAAAATAATTCATTGAAAATATTTGGACTTTTGCTGTGAAGTATAGGATTTCCGGTAACTGCGTAAAGATTCATGAACTTAAGATATCTTTTTATTTGTAATACGAATTTGAGTTTAAATCAAAGTATATTGTTTTTAATGTAAGAACATTTTTTTATTATTCAGCATTCAAAAATGGAACGCTGATGACGCCGGTTATTATGATTGAAAATGATTTTTATTTTAAAAGGTTCATTTAATTTTTGAAAGCAACCAATTATCAGTGTTAATCATTTTCATCAGCGTTATCAGTATTCTATTGTATTTTATACGTATTATTTTTTTAATAATAATTTTAACATTTCTTTCATGTCATTTATTTCAATTTGTCCGGGAGCGGTTTCTTTTCCATTGCCCGGAGAAGCATATGAAAACGGTGCCCCAAGCTTCAATGAAGCAAGACGAGTAATCTTTCCAATTGTTCCCATACCTAATGCAACTAAATTTTTATGATCAGCATAAAGTGATAATATTCTTGCTGCATCTTGTTGTGTATTCACCTGACAGGCGAGTTTGGAAATATCAGCATGATTTGAAAAACATTCTTTAACAATATTGTTTAATTCTTCTGATGTTGGAGTTTCTTTATAATTATGATACGAAATGATCAATTTGCATGATTTTTTTTTAGCGATGGTAAAAATATCTTTTTTAAATTCCTGTGATGATTCAATTTCAATATCAACAAATGAAGCTCCGCTTTCAATAGCTTTGATCAGTAATTGTTTTCGTTGTTTATCGTTGTATTTACCTTGTCTGCATGTAGCAATCAGTTGAACAGGTTGTGAAAACACCTGCCTGATATCTTCTTCAGACAGATCCATCAGATCAAGACGTATCTCAAAAAGTTCAGCTGTTAAAAGCTGTTTAAGAATTTCATCTTTGGTTAAATCCGATAAACTGATGCAAATCATGATGTTTTAAGGTCTTAATTAATATTTTCAAAGATACTGTCGAGTTCTTTAATATTTATTTTTTCAATGATTGTTTTACCGATACCGTCGAGCAAAATGAAGCTGACTGTTGCACCTTCACGTTTTTTATCTTTCTTGATGGCATCAATAATTTTTTCTTTTTCGATCTGAACAGAAACAGGTAATTTGATTTTTTTCAGCAGATCAATGATACGTTGTAATTCTTCTTTTTTTAAATATTTTTTCTTTACAGAAAGTGCTGCAGCCATAACCATACCTATGCTTATGGCTTCACCATGTGTATATTCATTTGAATTTTTTTCAATGGCATGACCGATCGTATGACCGAAATTCAGTATTCTCCGGAGTCCTTTTTCTTTTTCATCTTTGTTGACAACATCGGATTTAATGACAACGGATTCATATACTAACTTCTCAATTACTTTATTGTCGAGCGATACAGCTTTATTGTAATTTTCTTCAAGATAGCTGAACATAGATGAATATGCGATCAATGTATGTTTAACGATCTCACCCATCCCGCAGAGAATTTCTTTTTCAGGTAGTGTTTTCAGCATGTTCATGTCACAGATCACAAAATCAGGTTGATTGAACACACCGATCATATTCTTGAATTTATTCAGGTTCACTCCGTTTTTTCCTCCGAGTGAAGCATCAACCTGAGCGAGCAGGGTAGATGCAACAAAACCGAATCGAACTCCCCGCATATACGTTGAAGCCACAAAACCGGTTATATCGCAGACTATTCCTCCGCCAATTCCGAGAATAAATGTAGTGCGGTCAGCTTCCAGTTCAATTAATTTTTCATAAATAAATTGAATGGTTTCTAAAGTCTTTATTTCTTCACCTGTACCTATCTCAATGATCGGATATTTATTGAATTCTTTGTTATACAAACTATTCACATTTGAGTCGGTAATAATAATAACTTGTTCTTTCGGTAAATATTTATCAAGATTTTTTATGCTTTCACCAACCAGTATGCGTGATTCTTTGATGCTTCCGTGAATGATAAGTTCTTTCATTGTTAGCTTAACTTTAAGATCATAAAAGAGAGTTCAAAAATAATATTTATTACTGAAGTTATACAAGATTTAAATTTTAAGAATACAGAATAATATTATGAATCCTGTCTGCTGACTTTTGAATTCTAAATTCTATACACTTTATAAAATTAGTAATCTTATTCTTCATTCATCACTTTTGTCTGGTGATTAATAGATTCCTGATGTATGGCTTTAAAAAGTTTATCAATAAAGTCAGCGCTCAATCCTTTCTTATCTCCTTTTTCAATTGCTTTACGAATGATTTGATCCCAGCGACTGGTCTGTAGGATTGTTATATTATTTTCTTTTTTATATTTCCCGATCGTTTCAGCTACTTTCATTCGTTGTTCAAGAATATCCATCAACTGATCATCAAAGATATCAATCCTGCTGCGGAGTTCACCAAGTATGTCCAGAAATTTACTGTCATTGGACACCGGTAATCTGAGAATCAAACGACTTAACAGTTCGGTAAGTTCATTGGGTGTGATTTGTTGTTTGGCATCGCTCCATGCTTTTGCAGGATTGATGTGTGTTTCAATCATCAGTCCGTCATAATTCAAGTCCATTGCTTTTTGAGAGATTTCATAGAGGTAAATGGTATCCCCGCCAATATGACTGGGATCGCAGATCAATGGTATTTCAGGTATTCGTCTTCTTAGTTCAATGGGCATTTGCCAGTTGGGTAAATTTCGATAAGCCGTTTTTTCATAACTGGAAAAACCTCTGTGTATTGCACCAATCTTAGTGATACCTGCTTGATGTATCCGTTCAATGGCGCCAATCCAAAGGTCGAGATCAGGATTGATGGGGTTTTTAACCAGTACTGTCACATCCACACCTTGCAACGCATCGGCTACTTCCTGCACAGCAAAAGGGTTAACAGCTGTTCGGGCACCAATCCACAATACATCTACTCCATATTTCAATGCTTCATAGACATGTTTTTCCGTTGCCACCTCTGTCCCTACTGCTAAACCATATTCTTGTTTTACCTGTTTCAGCCATTTTAAGCCGGTTACACCTATACCTTCAAAGGAGTTAGGTCTTGTTCGCGGTTTCCAGATACCGGCACGGAAAATAGTTGCTTTACCTGTCTCTTTGATCAGGCGGGCTGTTTCCATGGTTTGTTCTTCGGTCTCGGCACTGCATGGACCGGCAATGATCAATGGTTTTTCATTATAAATGTTCCATTGTGTAATAGGTTTGATTGTATTTTCTATGACCATAAAATTAATTTTTAAATGCAATTGATAATTTTTTGTTTAGCCCTCAGTAATGTTTCTTCATCACTGCATAATGAAATCCGAATATATTGTTCACCATTTTTTCCAAAGATTGAACCCGGTGTAATGAATACATGTGCTTCCTGCAGGATCTTATCAGCAAGTTGTTCGGCATTGGAATAGACAGATGAAATTTTCCCCCATACAAAAAGTCCGACCTGATTTGCATCATAGGTACAATTCAAAATATCCATTATTTCTTCTGTAATTGTTCTTCTTTTTTTATAAACTATATTGATGTCCTGATACCATTCGTCCGGATTCTTCAATGCCTCAGCAGCCGCGAGTTGCAAGGGCATAAACATTCCTGAATCCATGTTGCTTTTTATTTTCAGTACCTGCCCAATATATTCAGAATGTCCTGCTACCATACCAATACGCCATCCAGCCATATTGTGTGATTTGCTGAGGGAATTCAATTCCAAAGCGATCTCTTTAGCCCCGTCAACAGAGAGAATGCTGAGATGTTCTGTATTTAAAATAAAACTGTACGGATTGTCATTGCAAAGCAGAATGTTGTGTTTATGGGCAAAGGCAACAAGTTCTTCAAATATTTTTTTTGTTGCTTTAGCACCTGAAGGCATGTGCGGATAGTTGATCCACATTATTTTTACTTTGCTTAAATCCTGTTGTTCCAGTGATTTCAGGTCAGGGAGCCAATTATTTTTTTCTGTCAGATTATAAGTTCTGACATGTCCTCCGGCAATTTTTGTCACAGCGGAATAAGTCGGATAACCCGGATCAGGCACCAGTGCTTCATCACCCGGGTTCAGGTAAGCCATTGAAATGTGCATAATACCTTCTTTGGAACCCATCAGCGGAAGAATTTCATTGGCAGGGTTTAACGTTACGTTAAAATATTTTTTATACCAGTCGGCAAACCCTTGTCGTAATGATGGAATTCCGATGTAGCTTTGGTAACCGTGTCTACCGGCTTGAGCAGCCGTTTCGGTTAATGTTTGAATTGTATTTAATGAAGGCATTCTGTCCGGGTTGCCAATGCCAAGATTGATTACGTCAATACCAGTCTTACGCATTTCATCAATTTCTTTGAGCTTGCGTGAAAAGTAATATTCCTGCACCAGTGTGGTGCGATCAGATGATTTTATTTTCAGGTGGTCGTTGTCCATTTTGATATTCTCCTAAAATTTCTAATTCTTTTGTTAAAGGTTCAATTGCGCCAAGTGCCAAGCGATAACGTGAATAGTCATCAAACATCAGGTCAATGTAAAACTGGTATTCCCATTCAACACCAACAATTGGTAATGATTGTATTTTGGTTAAATTCATTTTGTAATAGGCAAGTACGGATAAAGTCTGTGCCAGACTGCCTTCCGAATGGCTCAATGTGAAGCAGAGAGATGCCTTGTTCACCTGCTGGTTAGATACCTGTTCCAGTTCAAGCACTTTGGTACTGTCAGTAATCAGCAGAAATCTGGTGAAGTTGCGATGATTGGTTTCCACATTTTCTTTTAAGATTTCGAGTTCATACATATCGGCTGCAAGTTTACTTGATATGGCTGCAATCCCTTTTAATTGTTCATCATGGATCCATTTTGCGCTGAGAGCCGTATCATCTGAATCAATTATTTTCACCCCTTTTTTTCGGTAAGGATTTAAAAACTCCATGCATTGCTGAATGGCAATAGGATGGGAGTGAATCTCTTTGATATCCTCCAGTGTCTGTCCTTTCAGGGCAACTAAATTTTGTTCAACCCGAAGATACACATCACCGCAGATTTTTAATTTGGAATCTCTGAGTTTCGTGTAGTTGGTGAGTAAACTGCCAGCAACTGAATTTTCTATTGCCATCATACCACAGTCAGCTTTTTTTTCTTCTAAAATATCAAACAGATCATCAAACGTTTCGCAAGGAATGATTTTAATTTTAACATCATTAAAAAATTTTTCAGAAGCAATTTGATGAAATGATCCAAACCCACCTTGAATGGCAACTTTTATTGCATCTGATTTAATTTGTTGTGTTGTTTCCATTTTCTATTCAAGTTATATTAAAAAAAAAAGTCCCGAAAAATTTTCGGGACTTCTACGTTATGTATTTTTTTAGCAAATAATGTGTAAGTCCCTTTTTATTTTAAAGAAATAATAAAAAAAGAAAAAATATACATTATTTGTCCAATTGTTGTTCATCGGTGTACTTTTGATGATGCAAATATACACTATATTTTTTATTTAAACACATATTTATGATAAATATTAGTGTTTTTTTATCTGATAAATTTAGTTTTAGTTGTAAATTGATTATAGAATATGATATTTCTTGTAACCAGTTATTAGTAAGAAAAAATATTCAAATTATTGACATGTATAAAGTTTGCAGAATAAATTAAAATAAATGTTTGGTAATCAAAATGTAATTTCTAAATTTGCAAACCTTTAAAAATAGTTCTTTTAAATTATTTACAATATATTATTTCAATCAATTCCATCCGGAGAGATGGGTAAGTGGCTGAAACCAATCCGCCTGAGGTGGACTAAACTGTCGTTCTTTCTTTATTAAAAAAATATTAATTTAGTTATAAAATCCGGAGAGATGGGTGAGTGGCTGAAACCAACAGTTTGCTAAACTGTCGTACTGGGTAACTGGTACCGGGGGTTCGAATCCCCCTCTCTCCGCTGAGAGATTAAAAGTTTACAGGGTATAGTCCCGATAGATCGGGATAAACTCCGTCAGTTATCACGTCCCGATTTTTAATCGGGAAGGTCGTTGGAGAAATGATGTTCTTTAAAATATTTCGGGGTATAGCGTAGTCCGGCTATCGCGCCTGCTTTGGGAGCAGGAGGTCGCAGGTTCGAATCCTGCTACCCCGACTTAGTAAGACAAGGGTTGTATCTATTTTCAAGATATAACCCTTTTTGTTTTTATTCTGGCTGTATATCGCGTCCCGATTGAATCGGGAAGGTCGCAGGTTCGAATTAATATTACCCGATACAAATTAAATACTGAAATTTTGCAGACAATAAATATATTTTCCTGTAGAATCTTGCTTTGTCAAATTCATCAAGGACTATTATTGATTATTTAAATACATTGTCAAATAATCTAGTTATCCATAACACAACGCACAGAAAAGCAAGATTGCTTATAGTAGTTGTTTCTGTATACAGCGCTTTCATAACAGTACATAGCCCTGATCCATGCTGTGCTTTTATAAAATTCAGTTGAACTCCACCAGTAGCCGAAGCTGCCAATATAACCGAACATGCCACTCATATAGCGAAGTCCGCCCGGAAGTGCTGTAAACCCGGTAGAGTCTCTTTTGGTAGAATAATCTGTATTGCCAACAGTGCCTATACCTGTATATGAAATCCAATTGGTAGTAGCAGCAAGTGATTTGGCATAGTTATTTCCCATTGTAGCTCCATCATAATTAAAGTTATTTTCGATAAGATAGTTTTCAAGTATTGTCCACTCCGCATCGCTTGGTATATGCCAACCAGCAGGACATAATTTATTCGTATTAACAGCATACCAGTTATATAAGGCACCGTAGGTTGCGTCATATGTAGCTTTATCATTATTATACCAACAATCACCCGGAGTGGATAAATTATTCCATGCTGTTCCATCTTTAACTTGTGGTATAGGCGTGCTATCGTTGTATTTAGTAACTTTTAAATTTTCTTTCATCCAAATTTGTGTGCCAATTTTTATAGTATTATAAACATAGCCATCTATATCGGTTACTGTGCTTGTTGCCGTAATAGTTGTGTCTCTGTTTTTAACTTTCTTTTTATCATTTTTAGGGAAACTAAAAGATATTTGAAATAAAAATACCATAATTAATAATGGATAAACCCAATATATTTTCAGTTTTATATTCATTAATTTTACTATTGATGATTATCTTAAAGTTTAATATGCAATATATGAAAATAAAATATGTTTGTCAATTTTAATTTGCAATTTTAGGACATTAAAGAATAAATACGATGCAACTATTTAACTTTTAGAACAGGAAGCCGAATGGTTGAAATCTACTACACCGATTTAGTAAGACAAGGGTTGTGTCAAATTACCAGATACAGTTTTTTTTATTTTTAATCTGGGCTGTATACCCCGACTAAGTAAATAGAATGGTTTGGTGGTTTCGTATCATTGAAACCTTTTTTATTTGTACAACAATTTCCTCGACATTCGGTTTTGAAATCTGGTCTAAATTGAATGACCGTTTGATAGAATTCTAAATTATTTTCATAACTTTACCTGCAAATTTTTCAAATTTTTTATTTATAAAATATGATTATTTATACCCAATTAAAAAATGGATTTTTGTTAGTAGTGTTCTACTTTACAACTATTATCATGAGCTATGCTCAGTTTCAACCGGCTTTAATTTTTCAAAGTGGTTTAGTGATTCAACAAAATGTTTCAGTACCGATATGGGGCAAAGCAGGCGTTGGAGATTCCATCACTGTTTCGTTTAATGGCACAATACAAAAAGGGAAGACAGATTCATTAGGTAAATGGGAAATTACGTTAGCGCCTCTGGTTGCTGGTGGTCCCTTTACAATGACAATCACATCGAATGCAGGAAGCACCAAAACCCTATCCAATGTATATGTTGGTGATGTATGGTTGGCAGCAGGACAATCAAATATGGAGTTTGCATTATCTGCTGATGTAAATGGAAGCAAAGCAATAGCAACAGCCAATTATCAGGATATTCGCCAATTTAAAATACCTAAGGGTTTAACAAAAGAAATATCCGACGAATTACCTGGTGGCAGCTGGACGGCAGCAACTTCAGGTACTGCAGGAAATTTTTCTGCCGTAGCTTATTATTTTGCGCGTGCTTTGAAACCTCATATAAATGTGCCAATTGGAATAGTCAATGCAACCTATGGTGGCGCACGTATTGAAGCTTATATGAGTGAAAAAACACTGGGGTTTGATGAAGATTTTACTGTATTACAGCCTTCCAACTTTTATGCTGAACGTCAACCAACACAAATCTATAATCGCATGATTCATCCCTTACTTAAATTTCCTGTTAAAGGTATTCTCTGGTATCAGGGTGAATCAAATGCCGATGCTCTTGAGGATGCCAAAGGGTACGGTATATTATTTAAAAAATTAATTAAGCAATACCGTACAGAATGGGGACTTGGAGATATTCCCTTTATTTGGGTTCAATTACCAAATAATGGTACAGCCGCAATTGAGTCAAACCCACAATCTTGGGATTCGTGGCCGCAACTGAGAGCCGGACAAGATAGAGCATTAGAGTTACCCAACACCGGAGAAGCTATTACTCTTGATGTTGGTGGTGTTGATATTCATCCTACCAATAAAGAACCTGTTGGAAAACGTCTTGCATTGGTTGCTTGTAAATTGGTTTATCAAGAGACAATCCTTTCATCAGGACCAAGATATAAAAGCCATAAAGATTTGGGCAACGGTCATACTGAAATAACATTTGATTATGTTGGTGATAGTTTGATTGGCTCAACTGCAAAAACTGTTAAATGGTTTTCAATAGCAGGATCTGATGGCCTACTTTCACAAGCAAATGCAAAGATCACAAGTTCAAATACCATTGACGTTTGGAATGATAATATTACTTCTCCGGAAATTATTCGTTATGCATGGGAAATGAACCCTGCAGGTGTTAATCTCTATAATCCCGATACATTACCTGCTGCACCATTCTATCTTTATTTACATCCTAAAGGGTATGAACTAACTTCGTTCACTGCCGATAATAAAACTATTGAACGTGGTCAGGTTGTTAATTTGTCTTGGAAAACGTCGGGCGCATCATCAATCACATTAAATGGTGCAGAAGTTGATTCCTGTGCATGGTCAAGAGAATATCCGAAGTCAACAACAACGTATACGCTTAAAACAATCAATCGGGCAGATAATACACAGATGGATTCGGTTGTGATCGTGGTAACTGTGATTGATCCTCAGCCCGATATTACATTAACTTCATCCCTTGGAAGCATCATTGCCACAAAGGTTCAAACTACTTTTAAAGCCAATGCGAGTGTGCCCGGAGGCGGAACTATTCGCAAGGTTGAGTTTTTTGTTGATGGTGCTTCTATCGCAATTGATAGTGTGTTACCCTATGAAACAAATTGGAAAAGCGATACTACGGGCGAGTTCCATGTAACTGCTATAGCCACGGATATTAAAGGAAATTCAACAGTGTCAAATCCTATAGACTTACTAGTGACAAATCTGAAGGTAGACATCTATGAAGCCGAGAATTCAATATTTACAGGATCTGCTACAAAAAAAACCAATGCTGCTGCAAGTGGAGGTAAGTTGCTCCAGGTACAGCAAGTATGGACAATAACCTTTGATAGTGTATTTGTTCCAAAAGCAGGTACATATCAATTAAGTATTGGTTATCAGCTTACGTTTGAAAGCCCCAAAACACAATCGCTTTATGTAAATGGAGTAAAACAATCTGTTACATTTACGGCACCAGATATAACAAGTATTCTTGTTACACGTGTTGATGTTATGTTAAATGCCGGCTACAATGAAATTCGCTTTGAACCCGATTGGGCATGGATGAGTTTTGATTATATCTCTGTTGCATACCAAGATATTACAGGCATACATTCTGTGCAAACAAATAAACGAGAGATTGATTTAGAAATTCAACCCAATCCATTTGAATCCTCTTTTCGCGTTACATATACTACAATAGATTCTGGAAAAATAGATTATACTATTTTTAATACAAGTGGAAACTTGATACAAAAAGGAATTTTAGAGAATTCTTTAATTGGAAAGCAACAACAAGTTATAAATACATCCAATTTGTCAAAAGGGATTTATATTTTAAAGGTTTCTCAACAGAATAAATCAACAATAAAATATATTATACATCAATAAGATTGCAAAATGGCTTAATTGTATTTTGTTTTTCATGTTTATTTAATCTTCTATACACAAAACGTTATTTTACTTTTTGTTATTTTTCAAAGTTATAATTCGTTTAACTTCTTTAATAAGTAATGGCATCGCGGGAACCATAATGTTATGTCCATATCCGTCGAGTTCATATAAAGTAGTTTCTTCATGACCAACCAATTTCATCATTCTCATCAGATATGCATTTTCTTCATAACGTCCGAATAACTCTAGTTCCCTGTCACCTGTGATTAAAAGCAATGGGGGTGCATCTGCTCTCACATAATAGAGTGGCGCTAAATCATCAATGATGGGTTGTAATTCAGATATGCCTCTTTCTTTTCTGACAGTAAAATGCGTAATTGTTTGTCCTGATAATGGAATTAACCCGGCAATTCTGTTCGCATCTATTCCATTGTAAGCAAGCCATTTTTTATCCAATCCAATCATACATGTAAGATAACCTCCGGCAGATACACCTGAAACAAAAATAAGTGTTGTGTCACCACCGTATTTACTGATATGTTTGAAACTCCAGGCAACAGCCGCTGCTGCATCTTCAATATATTTTGGTGCTTTAACGTTAGGATAAAGTCTGTAATTTACGGCAATAATACAAAATCCTTTGTTTTTCAGGTCTTCAGGGATTTCTTTGTTTCCTTCCGTTAAACCGCCACCATGAAACCAGATAATTGTAGCAAAGCTTTTTGTCTTTACCGGATAATAAATATCTAATACACAACGCTGATCAATGTATTCATCCGTTTGATTGATGGAATCATTGTAATAATGAATATTTAGATCTGTTTTGTATTCGGTGTTCTGAGCAAATACAACGTTGAAGAATAAATTAATGTAAACGGAGAAAAATAAAATACGGCTTCGTATTCTGATTTTTTTGGAATAGTTCATGGTCATAATTTTTTTTACATGAATAATTAAAAATATCAATAACCGAAGATATCCTCCATTTTCAGGTATGTAATTTTTCCATATTTATCAAGCGCCTTAACATCCATCTTGGTTTTATCTCCGAGTATGAGGATGGTCAAAGGTTTGTCTTTTATATACTTGTTTTGGAAATCCTTAATATTCTGTAATGTTAAAGCAGGTGTTTTTTCATAAATGGTTCTACGCAGGTCATAATCGACACCGAGTTTTTTGGCATTTTCATAACTGAATAATACCGAAGTTTTTGTAATACGTTCAGTAGGTAAGCTCTGTATGATACCTGAACGTGCGTTCTTAAATGATTTTTCCGACTCGGGCATATCATTCAGTAATGACTTAAATGCATCAATTGCATTGATGATTTTATCATGCTGGGTTCCGATAAATGAAATATTGTAATATGATTTTTCTTTTCGTGCAGGCGACTGATAGTTTGAATTGGCAGAATAAGCAAGGGAGCGTGCTTCACGAATATCCTGAAAAACGAGCGAACCCATACCATTACCGAAATATCGGTTATACAAATTAATCACTGGATCAAGTTCGGGATTAAATTCGTTGATCCCTTTTGACATCAGTACAATGTTGGATTGCTTCATGTCGAAATCGACAATATATATATTATTTTCAAATATATTTTTTTCCGTAAAATTATATTCTGCAGGTATTTTTTTTCGTTGAATTGGAATCTGATGGTAGTGGTTTAATAATTCAACCAGATTTTCAGTTCGATGATTGCCATAGAAAAGAGTGTGATGTTCGTAGGATGTGAGTTCCTTTATTTTATTTATTAGTTCACCAGGATTCAATGATCTGAGTTCAGTTTCAGTTAATCTATTTGTAAAGGGAGATATATTTCCGTAAACGCCATATGAAACAAGGGCGCTGAATATAGCACGTGGATTTTTTTTAGCATCCATTCGTTTTTTTAAGATATCTTCCACGAGATTTTTCAATGCAGATGAATCAGGACGTGCCTCGGCAAGAAGGTGTTCAAACAATTCAAGGGCAGGTTTGAAGTTTTCAGCTAAGCCCGATAAACTGACATACACCTGATCGGTTGAGTTGGAAACATTGAAAGAACAAGCCAGTTCATAAAACTTTTTTTCAATCTCTTCGGCTGTATATTTTGATGTTCCAAGATACTGCAGATAATCAGTAGCAATACCAATTTTTTTATCATGATTGGTACCGAAATCAAAAATATAATACAGACTAAAGATTTCATTTTCATTGTTTTCTTTATAATAGACAGGAATATTATTTTTAAGTTTTAACGTTTTAATATCTTTTGAGTAGTTAATAAAAACGGGTTTTATATCTGAAACGCCTTCCTTTTCTATAGAGGAAAGAAAATCGGATTTTTGATCTCTGTTGATTTTAATCGGTGTTATAGGGGGTTTATTGATAGCTGATATTTTATCGTCTTTGCCGGTACGTTTGTAAACCACTACATAATTATTATTGTTAAAACCTTTTTTAACAAAATCAATGATATTCTGTTTGGTGATATGTGACATGCGTTCTAAATCCTTCACAACACTACTCCATGATTTGTCAAGAATAAAAGCGTCCGTCATGGTAGAAGCACGGGATGAATTGTTTTCATAGCTTCGGATCCTGTCGAGTTTCATATTGTTAATGATAGCAGTTAAAAGGTTATTAGGAAAATTACCAGTTTTGATCAGTTCCAACTGACTCAACAAAAGATTTTTTACTTCATCCAGTGTTTGACCTGATTTAGGTTTGCCGGTGAGCATCAATGCGGAGTAATCTTTCAGGAACATAGGGTAAGAATATGCTTCAAGCACCTGTTGTTTTTTAACCAGATTAAGATCAATTAATCCTGCTGAACTGTTAGACAGGAGCATATCAATAAATGTGACCATATCAACATCTGTGGAATTGGCACCATTGAAACGAAAGCCGATCGTGATATTTTCCGCATCCGGTCCATACACTTCTTTCACTACCGGTTGGAAGATCGAATCTTCCTGAATGAAGGTGAATTCAGGCACTTTGCCCGGTTTGAAAGAACCGAAATAATGATCGATCAAACGAATGGTTTTATCCGGATTCAGATCGCCTGAGATACAGATCGCCATGTTATTCGGTACGTAATAGTCACTGAAGAATTTTCGGATATTTTTCAGTGAAGGATTTTTTAGATGTTCTGATTCTCCAAGTGTAGTCTGTGTTCCATAGGTATGTTTTTGAAAAAGACCTTCCAAAAGTGCGGTATATGACTTGCGTGCATCATTGGTCAGATTCATGTTTTTTTCTTCATAGATTGTTTCCAGTTCAGTATGAAACAACCTCAAAACAGGATGTGTGAATCGGTCGGATTCAATCTTTAACCATTGCTCTAGTCGGTTAGCTGGAATATCATTGATATAAGATGTACGATCAAGTGAGGTATAAGCATTGGTGCCTTTAGCACCTATCAGGGAAGCAAGTTTGAAATATTCATTTGGCACTGCATAACCGGAGGCAACTAATGAAAGACTGTCAATTATATGATATAATTGTTTTCGGGCAAAACTGTCTTTGGTAAACCGATACACTTCAAACAGACTATCAATCCTGTTGACCAAAGGTTCTTCCGCTTTCCAGTCGAGTGTGCCGATATGATCAGTTCCTTTAAACATCATATGTTCAAAGTAATGTGCCAGCCCGGTTGTTTCATGCGGATCATTTTTGCTGCCGGCTCTGACAGTAATAAAAGTTTGAATACGTGGTTCATTCTTATAATCTGAAAGATAAACTTTCAGTCCGTTATCCAGCGTATAAATGCGTGTTTTCAAGGGGTCGCCCGCAACCGTATCGTAAGCGTATTTTTTTTGAGCAAATAAAAATGTTTGGGATGTTAAAATTGAAATAAGTATAAAGATTATTTTTTTCATATATAAATTTTGTGAATTTGAAAGAATTTTGAAGTCCGAATACAGAATTTAGAATATTGATATCAGATATATTTATTTACGGTTCAATTTCCAGATTCAATTGATTTTTCAATTGATTAACAGCCGGATTGACTTCTTTCATTTTGTTGAATTTTTCCTGTGATGAATAGGCAATTTGGTTATCTTGTACTTCGGTAAGTTTAGTTGATAATTGTATTTTAAAGTTGTTTAAATTTATTCGTAAAAAGTCTAAAATATCTGTTTTTTTCAAATTGATATCATCTTCCTGTGAACTGTTATCAATAGTGATTGTAATATTGTACTGATCATCCAGTTCGGGTTGACGTTTGGTCAATGTACTGTAAAGACTTGGAAAATCCTTCGCGATACTTTCGGCAAAAAGTTTCCAGTTCTCTTCAAATTTTTCAATGGTAAAAGGATTTGAAATAATATTTTCAGGGTTAGCAGCAAGTTCATTTTTTTCTTTTGCTGATTTTTTTTCTTCCAATCCATTCAATGTTTGCTTAATTGAAATGCTACCCGGCATTTTCAGATTGGTTTTGATCGGTGATTTTGAAGCAGGTTCATTATTTTTTTCGACAGGAATTTCTTTTTTGGTTTTAATCTGTGCGACAGGTTGTTCGGTGACATTATTTTGTTTAATTGCTGAAGATGGCTGATAATTCTGAGGTTTAGCTGAATGTACCTTAGGTGATTCAGAAGAATCATTTAAAATACCGGATGACAATGAGCATATTTGCATTAATGAAAGTTCTAAAAATAATCGTTTATTGTTGCTTACTTTAAAACTTAAGTCCAGTTTGTTTATGATATCAAGCGCCTTTAAAATGAATGGTTGTGAGCAAATTACAGCTTGAGATAAGTATTGCTCTTTTGTTTTTTCAGATACATCAAGCAACATAATGGTTTCGCTATCTTTACACACAAGTAAGTTTCGCAAATGCTCACCAATACCAATGGCAAACTGATGTTCGTCAAACCCTTTCTCAATAATTTCATTGATCAGGAGCAATGTGGAAGCATGATCTCCTTCAACAAAAAAATTGACAAGGTTAAAATATATTTCAGAACCTAAAACATTCAAATGATCATTAATTTCATTTAATACTAAATTATTTCCGGATAAACTGACCATCTGATCAAAGATAGAGAGGGCATCACGCATGGACCCATCAGCTTTATTGGCGATCACCCGCAATGAGTCCACACAAGCTGTCACACCTTCCTTCCCAGCAACATATTGAAGATTCTCAATGATGTCATCAATGGTTATTCGTTTGAAATCAAAAACCTGACAACGGGAAAGAATGGTGGGGATGATCTTATGTTTTTCAGTAGTAGCCAAAATGAATTTGGCATATGCCGGAGGTTCTTCCAATGTTTTCAGAAATGCATTAAATGCAGAAGCAGACAACATATGAACTTCATCAATGATATATACCTTGTATTTTCCCATCTGAGGCGGAATTCGAACCTGGTCAACAAGTGTACGGATATCATCTACCGAATTATTGGAAGCAGCATCGAGTTCGAAAATATTAAAAGTGGTGGATTGATTGAATGAAACACATGCATCACATTGGTCGCACGGTTCCATATTTTCATTCAGATTTAAACAATTGATCGTTTTGGCAAGAATACGTGCACAGGTTGTTTTACCTACACCTCTTGGCCCGCAAAATAAAAATGCCTGTGCCAGATGATTATTTTTGATCGCATTTTTAAGTGTTGTTGTAATTGACTTCTGACCAACAACAAGATCAAAGGTAACAGGTCTGTACTTCCTCGCAGAAACAATAAAATTATCCATTTCGTTTTATATAATTGTTAAATCTGGTGTTATCGTTAAATTTATTTTTACCAAAAATAAGAAACTTTTATTTTAGTAATTCAGAATCTGTTTAAATTAAATCAGGAATTATTTATATAAATTAATACCATATACATATAGGATTTTTAATTTTATTAATTAAAAAAGTGTATATTGCTGCATAAATGGAATACTGGAAAATTATATTCATCACAGAACATATCTGGCTTTCATAGGTGTTGAATGCTGATATATATCATATCTATATTATCTTTGGTATAATTGAATTAGCTATAACTTTGCTTTCACAAAAAATAATTATTAACTTTAAATTTTTAAACATATGTCATTAATAGGTAAAAAAGCTCCGCAATTCAAAGCAACCGCTGTTATTAACGGTGGCGAAATCGTTGAAAATTTTTCATTGGATCAGTTTATTGGAAAAAAATATGTTTTATTATTTTTCTATCCGCTGGATTTTACATTTGTCTGTCCTACAGAGATACTCGCTTTTCAGGAAAAACTGGCTGAATTTGAAAAAAGAAATACTGCCGTTGTAGGTTGTTCAATTGATTCAGAATTTTCTCACTGGGCTTGGTTACAAACAGATGTCAATAAAGGCGGTATCAAAGGAGTAAAATTCCCATTGGTAGCTGATCTTTCCAAAACCATATCCATGAACTACGATGTTCTTGCAGGTGAATATTCATGCTGCGACTGTGATGATGAAGCGTGTCAATATGATTCTGTTTTTAAAGGCGCTCCGGTTGCTTACCGTGGCTTATTCCTGATTGACAAGGATGGTATTGTACGTCATCTTCTGGTAAATGACCTGCCACTCGGACGAAATGTGGATGAAGCCATTCGTATGGTAGATGCTTTGCAATTCTTTGAACAGAACGGTGAAGTTTGTCCTGCCAACTGGCACAAAGGAGATAAAGGAATGAAAGCCACACAGGAAGGCGTTTCTGATTATTTAAGCAAACAAAAAAAATAAAAAAATCTGCACATTTTTAAAAAACCGTTAGATTCTAACGGTTTTTTTTATTTAAACTTCTTGAATAACCATTTGGAGAATGAAAAAAAATGATTAAATTTGCCGTCCTTTAAAAAATTAAATAGGAACTAAGAATTAATTAATTAAAATTAAAAAAATGTCAAATCAGTACGAATCCGTTTTCATTATGACTCCCGTTTTATCTGAAGATCAGATGAAGGAAACGGTCGAAAAATTCAGGAGCTTCCTGAAAGAAAAAAAAGCAGAGATTGTCTTTGAGGACAATTGGGGTTTGAAAAAACTGGCTTATCCGATCCAGAAAAAATCAACAGGATTTTATTTCCTGTTTGAGTTTAAAGCTGGAGGAACTGTAGTCGCAGAACTTGAAACAGCTTTCAAACGCGATGAACGAATCATTCGTTTTATGACTGTTGCGCTGGATAAACACGCAATCATCTATAACGAAAAGAAGCGTAAGGACAAACTACAGAAAGCACAACGTTAATTATTAACCCTTAAAATTTTCAAAACATGGCCGAATCAGAATCAGAAATAAGATATCTCGCTCCCATTGCTGTTGACACCAAAAGAAAAAAATATTGTCGTTTCAAACGCAGTGGTATCAAATATATTGATTATAAAGACGCGAATTTCCTTTTAAAATTTGTAAACGAACAAGGAAAAATTCTTCCACGCCGGGTTACCGGAAACTCAATCAAATTTCAACGCAAAGTGGCACAAGCTGTTAAAAGAGCCAGACATATTGCTATTTTGCCATACAAAACAGACTTATTAAAATAGGAGGAACAAACAATGGAAGTGATTTTAAAACAAGATATAACAAAATTAGGTTATAAAGATGACCTGATAAAAGTAAAAGATGGGTATGCCCGAAATTACCTTTTCCCTAAGAAATTAGCGATCATGGCTACCGAAACATCAAAAAAAGTTCATACTGAAAATCTGAAACAAAAAGCATATAAAGAAGAAAAAATAAAAAATGAAGCACTGAAAACTGCCGAAAAACTTAAGAACATTGTACTTAAGATTGGCGCTAAAACAGGTACTTCAGGAAAAATTTTCGGTTCAGTTAATGCTATTCAGATTGCCGAAGCTATTAAAACAGTTACCAACTTTGAGGTTGACAGAAAAAGAATCAAGGTGGACAGTGAATCAATTAAAGAAATTGGAACCTATACTGCTAAGATTGATCTTCACAAAGAAGTGAAAGTTGAAATCAGTTTTGAAGTAATAGCTGAATAATTTATATTTTAATATCTAAAAAGTCCCGTTGAACAGATGGGACTTTTTTTATTTAATATCTTTGAGAAATATTATATTCACGGATGAGATTTATATTTATTTATTATTTATTGATTGGTTGTACATCCGGTCTGTTTTCACAGCAACCCTCTGAAAATTCAAAAAACCATTCATCCGGACTGTCACTATTCCATATCAATTATTCTTATCAGATTCCGGGTAAAGATATGGCAAAAAGGTTTTATAATAATTCCTCCCTCGGAGTGGGATTTCTTCGTAAAACAAAACATAACTGGTGCTGGGGTATGGAACTTGATTTTTTTTTCAGGGATAAAGTAAAACAAAAAAATATTTTTGATTCCATTGCAACACAAAATAATCAGATCATTGACGGCAATGGACAATATGCTGATATCTCTCTGTATGAAAGGGGGTATAATGCATTCATTAAAGCAGGAAAAATTATACCATTAACATCCAAAAATAAAAACTCCGGTTTATTGTTCACTATTGGACTTGGCTTTATGGAACACAAAATTAAAATTCATAATTCAGATAATTCTGTTCCACAGATTAATAAAGATTATCAGAAAGGGTATGATCATTTAACCAATGGTATTGCGTTCACTGAATTTATCGGTTATTTGTTTATATCACCGAAATCAGCGATTCGGTTTTATGCAGGTATTGAGATGATACAGGCACTGACCAGATCGAGAAGATCCATTGATTTCATTACTCAAACAAAAGATATACAACGTAGAACGGATTTGCTAAATGGAATTAAAGCCGGGCTTATTATTCCGTTGAATCTGAAAAAAAAGAACAACCAGATTTAAATTAAGTTTAATTTTGTTCAACATAATTTATCGAATGTCATTTCTATATAATATATTTATTTACATTTATTGGGGCATAATTCAAATTGCATCTTTATTTAATCCTAAAGCAAAACTCTGGATTAAAGGAAGGAAAAATATTTTTCAGGAATTAGACCGTATCAACCCTACTGGTAAAAAACTTGTTTGGTTCCATGCTGCTTCATTAGGAGAGTTTGAACAGGGTAGACCTATCATTGAAGGGTTTAGAAAAAAATTCCCCGATTATAAAATACTTCTTACATTTTTTTCCCCTTCAGGGTATGAACCACGTAAAAAGTATGAATATGCTGACTTTATTTGTTACATGCCGATTGATACATTTCGGCAGGCAAAACGTTTTATTGATTTGGTTAAACCGGATATTGTATTTTTTATTAAATATGAGTTTTGGTTTAATTATTTAAAAATACTTTCACGAAAACATATTCCTGTATATATAATTTCTGCTATTTTTCGTAAGGAACAGCATTTTTTTAAACCCTATGGTTTTTGGTTCAGAAAGCAATTAAATTGCTTCACTCATTTTTTTGTTCAGAATGAAAACTCAAAACAATTGTTAGATGCTATTGGATTCAAAAATGTTACAGTGAGTGGTGACACTCGTTTCGATAGGGTTTTTATGGCTGCTGATCAGAAAAAAGCATTTCCTTTGATTGAACAATTCAAAGGTGCATCTTCTTTATTTGTTGCCGGCAGTTCCTGGTCGGTTGATGAATATCTGATAAAAGCATTGGTTGATGAAAATATGCATGACCTTAAATTTTTAATTGCACCGCACGAAATCCATAAATCTCATATTGATGAGATTCTTAAAAAAATGACCGGTAGAACCATATTATTCTCTCAAGCAAATGAAACGAATATTCACAATGCCGACATACTTATTATTGACAGCATTGGCATTTTACTTCATTTGTACCAGTATGCCACTATAACTTATATTGGCGGTGGTTTTGGGAAAAGCATACACAACATCCTGGAATCCGCTGCGTTTGGCAATCCTGTCCTTTTCGGACCCAATCATACAAAGTTTCAGGAAGCAGATGATCTGATCAAACAGGGAGGGGGATTTTGCATAAACGATTCTAAAGAGTTAATCCGAAAAGTGAAACAACTGCTTGAAGATAAATCGTATCTCGAAAATACGTCTTCAATTTGTTCAAAATATGTTTTGCAAAATAAAGGAGCAACTGAAATTATCTTACAATATATAGTGCAAAATTCAGTCTAATTTTTGGCTTTGCATTTTTTTGCAGCAGCAATAAAATGGATAAATAATGGATGCGGATTGGCAACCGTGCTTTTATATTCAGGATGGAACTGAACCCCGATAAAAAACGGATGACCTTTCAGTTCAACAATCTCAACAAGATTCTTATCCGGATTGATCCCCGAAGCAATCATCCCAGCTTTTTCAAATTCTTTTAAATATTTATTGTTGAATTCATACCGGTGACGATGTCGTTCTTTAATATCTTTCTGTTTATAGATTGTTTTTGCTAAACTATTTTCTTTTAGTCTGCATGGCTGCGCGCCCAGACGCATGGTTCCTCCTTTTAATTTCAGAGATCGTTGATCGTCCATCACTTTAATGGCAGGATAAGGAGATTTAGGATTAATCTCCGTCGTGTGAGCACCTTTGTGATGCAGAACGTTTCGTGCAAACTCAATAACTGCGCATTGCATACCGAGACAAATACCGAGAAATGGTATTTTATTTTCCCTGGCATATTTTATGGCAAGGATTTTCCCATCAATACCGCGCTCTCCAAAACCTGGTGCTACAAGAATTCCGTTTAACTCCTCGAGTTGACTTTGAACCGAGTTTTCATCAATACTAACGGAATGAATCAGTTTGATATTCAATTTGCAATCATTGGCAGCAGCAGCATGAACAAATGATTCTGAAATGGATTTATATGCATCTTTTAGTTCTACATATTTACCAACCAGACCGATATTTAATTGTGAAATGGGATGACCCAATTTAAATAAAAATTTTTTCCAGTCTCGAAGATCAGGATCTGCTTCACCTAAAGGCATGTTGGTTTTTTTTAAGATTACCTGATCGAGTTTTTCTTCCTTCATTAACAGTGGTACTCGATAAATACTATCTGTATCAATAGATTCAATGACGGCTTCGGCTTCAACATTGCAAAACAAAGCTATTTTGTTTTTAATGGATTTATTCAATGGTTTTTCAGTACGACAAACAAGTATATTGGGTTGTAATCCTTGTTCCAGCATGGTTTTAACCGAATGCTGCGTTGGTTTTGTTTTCAATTCACCTGCGGCAGATAAATATGGAATCAAAGTAAGATGCACCACGACAGCATCTGTACCTAATTCAAACTTCATTTGACGAACAGCTTCAATGTAAGGCAAAGACTCAATATCACCGACTGTGCCACCAATTTCAGTAATTACAAAATCATATTTCCCTTTTTTCCCAAGGAGTTGAATATTGTGTTTTATTTCATCCGTTATATGAGGAATAACCTGAACGGTTGCACCCAGATAATCTCCGCGGCGTTCTTTTTCAATCACATTTTTATAGATGCGACCGGTTGTGACATTGTTTGCCTGAGATGTGGGCACATTCAGAAATCGTTCATAATGTCCCAGATCCAGATCTGTTTCAGCCCCGTCATCCGTTACAAATACTTCACCGTGTTCGTATGGATTCATCGTTCCAGGGTCGACATTGATATAGGGATCCAGTTTTTGAATAGTTACATTATATCCTCTGGATTGCAGAAGTTTGGCAATAGAAGCGGAAATGATTCCTTTACCCAGAGATGAAGTAACTCCACCCGTAACGAAAATGTATTTAGTCTTTGACATAAAAATTAGATTATCAAAATTTTAAAAAATAAAAATGCAAAGTACCAAGAAAAACTGAATATAAAAACCTGTACTTCGCAGTTAATTTATTAACAGGAAATGAACCTGTTCAATAATTCTCTTTCATCACTTCAAAATATGCCTGAGGATGAGAGCATGCAGGACAATTCATCAACGCACTTGTTCCTTCATGAACATAACCGCATTTACGACAATACCATTTGACGGTTTTATCTTTTGTAAACACTTTACCTTCCTCAACATTCTTCAATAATTTCAAATACCTTTTTTCATGTACTTCTTCTACGCAGGAAATCATTTTAAATGCAACAGCAATTTTTTTAAACCCTTCTTCTTCAGCAATGCGGGCAAATTCAGGATACAGACCAGTCCATTCTTCATTTTCACCCATTGCTGCCGCTTTAAGATTTTCAGCCGTTGTTCCGATTTTCCCTGCTGGGTAAATGGCAGTTATCTCAACGTCGCCTCCTTCAAGAAATTTGAAGAATGCTTTTGCATGTTGTTTTTCCTGTTCTGCTGTTTCCAGAAATATTTCGGATATCTGTTCATATCCTTCTTTTTTTGCCACTTTGGCAAAATACGTATATCGGTTTCTTGCCTGCGATTCACCTGCAAATGCTTTCAGCAGATTTTTTTCCGTTTGAGAACCTTTAAGTGTAGTCATTAATAAATTTTTTTTACAAAAATAATGTATAATTAGTAGTGATGCGTTAAAAAATGTTTAATCTTTCAAAAGTATAATAAAATCA
>CAYVNP010000054.1:0-27112 GCA_964452905.1 uncultured Bacteroidales bacterium | reverse complement strand
AAATTTTTATAAGGTCAATTAAACAATAAACTTTAAAACGATATTCTTAAAAAGACTTTTTGAGGGACGACTAATTATATTCTTTACGAATTTATTAATTTCCCTTCTTCGAAAAATTTTGTAATTTTGCATACATAAAAAGTAGTAAAAATTATTATCCTTTCATCAATTGTTTTATGGCATTTATAAATGAACATTATTTAAAGTTAAAAGCAGGTTATTTATTTCCTGAGATTGGACGCAGGGTTCGAGAATTTGCACAACAGCATCCGGATAAAAAGATCATTCGCATGGGTATTGGGGATGTCACGCGTCCGTTGGCTCCAAGTGTTATCAGAGCGTTTCACGAAGGGGTGGAAGAAATGGGTAATGTGAATACGTTTAAAGGATACGGACCTGAACAGGGATATGACTTTTTACTTGAAGCCATTGCACAAAACGATTATATTTCCAAAGGGATCAATATTGCTCCCGACGAAATTTTTGTTTCAGATGGTTCAAAATGCGATACAGGTAATATTCAAGAGATTTTTGGAAGTGCTAATAAAATTGGTATCTGTGATCCTGTTTATCCGGTGTATGCCGACACCACCGTAATGTCGGGCAAAACAGGCGAATGCAGGTACAATGGCTATTTCGACAATATCATTTACATGCCCTGCACAGAGGAGAATGGTTTTGTACCGCAACTGCCTACAGAAAAACCCGATCTTATTTTTTTATGTTTCCCCAATAACCCAACAGGAGCAGTGGCTACAAAAGAAGTGCTGAAAAAGTGGGTGGATTACGCATTGGCAAATAAAAGCATCATCCTGTATGATGCCGCTTACGAAGCATTCATTTCGGATAAAAACATTCCTCATTCTATTTTTGAAATTGAAGGTGCAAGGCAGGTAGCAATTGAATTCAGGAGCTTTTCAAAGACTGCCGGATTCACAGGCACACGTTGTGCATTTACAGTTATCCCTAAAGAGTTGAAAGCATTTACGGCAAGTGGCGAAGCTAAACCGGTTCATCCATTATGGATGCGACGTCAAACCACCAAGTTCAACGGTGTATCCTATCCCGTGCAGAAAGCTGCAGCAGCCATTTATACTGAACAAGGGAAAAAAGAAGTGAAGCAGGTGATTGATTTTTATATGGAAAATGCACAGATCATGCGTGAAAGTCTCGGACAGTCAGGTTTTACTGTGTTTGGAGGCATCAATGCGCCGTACATCTGGGTGAAAACCAAGAACGGGTTGAAGTCATGGGATTTCTTTGACAAACTGTTGCACGAAGCAAATGTAGTAGGTACGCCCGGTTCCGGCTTTGGTCCTTCAGGTGAAGGATATTTCCGTTTCTCTGCTTTCAATGAAAGAGAAAACGTGCTTGAAGCCATGGAACGGATAAAAAAGATTTTTTAACTCGACTTCGGTTTTGTTAAGAATAAATCCTATCGTATTTGCTGACAGACCTTGTTTAAATATGTATTTTATTAGAATATATTAATTTGTTTTTATGGGCAGGATCATGGCAATAGATTATGGGCGGAAACGGGTAGGTATTGCCGTTACCGATGAGTTGCAGATCATCGCAAATGGACTGACCACCATCCATTCCAAAGATGTCATTGCATTTTTAAAAGATTATTTCGCAAAAGAAAAAGTAGATTGTATTGTAGTTGGTTTGCCAAAACAAATGAATGGTCTTGTTTCGGAATCGGAGAAGTTTATAACACCATTTATCAATCAATTAAAAAAGGTTTTTCCATCACTTCCTGTTGAACGTTTTGATGAACGTTTCACTTCTAAAATTGCCTTTCAGACCATGATTGATGCAGGTTTGAAAAAGAAAGACAGACAGAATAAGTCGTTAGTGGATTCTATCAGCGCTACGTTGATCCTGCAGTCGTTTATGCAATCTAAATCTTTGTAAAGACTGCTGCTACCCATTTGTTTTTGGATGAAAAAGAATTGAACTGCAATCCTGATTGTTCAGCTTTTGCGCGTATCACCGGCAGGTCTTCTTCAAAAAAACCACTGACAACAAGTTGACCGTTCTGATTCAAACCGGATGAATAAACAGGTATGTCGTTCAGCAAAATATTTCTGTTGATGTTTGCAAGTATTACATCAAATTTTTTATTGACAAGCAACGAAGCATCACCCATCTGAACATCAATATTTTCGGTATTATTACGGCTTTTATTTTCAATGGAATTTGTATATGCCCACTCATCATTATCAATGGCAGTAATTTTGTCAGCGCCGAGTTTATTCGCAAGTATTGCCAGTACACCTGTACCACAACCCATATCAAGCAAGGTTTTCTTTTTTACTTCCAATGAAAGCAGGGTTTCAATCATCAACGATGTAGTTTCATGATGGGCTGTACCGAATGACATTTTGGGTTCAATAATAATATCGTACGGAATATGTTCAAGCGGTTCGTGAAAAGGGGCACGGATAAAGCATTTGTCAGCGATCAACATAGGACTGTAATTGCTTTCCCATTCGTGATTCCAGTTTTTTTCAGTGATGGATTTAAATGAATAGGTTATGGAAAAATTCCCGGAATGAAGAATCTGAAGTGATTCCAGTTGATCTTTTTTAAATTGTTCTTCTGCGATATATGCCTGTAGAGTTTCATTATCCTCAACAAAGCCATCAAACCCGATCTGGTCTAATTCGGCAATTAGGATGTCTTTTCCTTCAAAAGGTTTGATATGAAAAGTAAATTCAAGATGGTTCATGGTGCATAATTAGTTATTTTTTTAATACAACAAGATTTTTTTTAAATGGATTGATTTTAGGAACAGGTACTGAATATTCAATGAATCGTTTAAAAATTTTGAAAAAGAGCATTATAAATGGATTCCGATGATAAACAAACATCTTGAGTTCTTTGATCCTGGCACCGAGACGCATTTTGGGAAGTTCGGCGGTTTGTCCTAATTCAAGTACATGACAACCGCTTGAGATCGCTTCTTTCACTGCGCCGATCAGATTTTTATAATACGAATAATATTTATTTCTCATTTGATAATCCATCCCTCCAAAAAAGTAAGTCATCGTTTTATTTTCCTTAAAACAAATATGCCAGCATATTAGATCATCGTATCTATAGTAGGAAGTAAGTGTAAAACTTTCCGGTAAATTTCTGAAAAAGGTAAAATGAAGTGTTTCAAGTTTAGTTTCGGTTTTATGCATAATTTGCAGATATAAATAATGATGTTGCATGGTATATTCAACACAGGATGTATGTTTTATATTTACATCTGAGAATTTATGGATGGCATTGAGTATTCGCCGGCGATAAGGAGCTCTGAACGCTTCGAGATAGTCATCAAATGTTTTGAAGGGTAAAGGAATATACAGGGAAGGGTATGTTCTGAAAACAATCGTTTGGGAGTGTTTGAAGTCATGATCAAGATTCATCCCGAGAATAATTCCTCGTTCATGTTTCAGGATGTGGCTGATTAATTTGTTGTCATACGGTTTAATTCCAACAATACCTGAACTGGTTACAGATACTGGCAGATAAACAACTTTTAATTTAACGGTTAAAGGTATTTTAAAAATTAAACATAAGGGCGCTTTGATGGAGTAAACCACAGCACCTCCAACGAACGACTCATTTTTGAATATCTCGTAATATCTTTGTTCGCAAGGATTAAATTTTTCATTATATAACAAAAATTCTTTTTGCTGAAAAAAACAGGAAGATAACACATCCCATTGTTTGTCGAGATTTTCAGCTGAATTAATTTTTTTGTAGGTGATGCTCATAAAAAAAAATCAAACTAAAATAAGTAAAAAAATACAGAAAAATGAATTCAACAGGAATAATCGGAATTTAAATAATTTATTTTTCAATATTTAGAAGAATAAAAAACATTTTATTGCATAAGATTTACTATATTTGCACTCGTTTTTTGAAAAGCGGATGTGGCGTAATTGGTAGCCGCGCCAGACTTAGGATCTGGTGGTGTAAGCCGTGGGGGTTCGAGTCCCTTCATCCGCACAGATTTTCACAATTAATAACAATGAACAAACAAACAAATGAACATTTCTAAAGAAAGCACGGGGGATTTGACAGCAACCGTTAAACTTGAACTATCTCCTGTGGATTACAATGAAAAGGTTGAAAAAACATTAAAGGATTATCAGAAAAAGTCATCCATGCCCGGTTTCAGACCGGGAAAAGTTCCATTCGGAATGGTGAAAAAAATGTATGGTAAATCCGTTCTTGTTGATGAGATCAATAAGCTGGTCAGTGAATCTGTTACTAATTTTATTCAGGAAAACAAATTAAATCTTTTAGGCGAACCCTTACCAAACAACGAAAAACAACCTTCGCTTGATTTTGAAAATCCTGAAAATTTTGAATTTTATTTTGATATTGCCGTTTCACCTGAAGTAAAGATTGACCTGTCGGAAAATGTGAAACTTGATTTTTATAAGATTATTCCTGAACAATCCGTAATAGATGGTTATATTGAAGATATTCGTAAACGTTGGGGAGTTATGTCAAATCCTGATGTGTCATCTGCCGGGGATATGATCAATGGGAAATTTGAAGAATTGGATGAAACCGGAAATATCAAAGAAGGGGGAATTACCAATAATGCTTGGCTTTCATTAGACTATATCAAAGACGAAAAAGTAAAAACATCGTTGATAGGTCTAAAAAAAGAAGATCATGTGGTGTTTAATCCATATCTTGCTACCGGGAATAAAACAGAAACAGCAGGTCTGCTTGGTATTAAACCCGAAGAAGCAGAACAAATTAAATCTGAATTTAGATTCACCGTAATCAATATAAGCAGTGTGGCTTTGGCTGAATTAAATGAGGAATTATTTCAGAAAGCATATCCTGGAGCAAGTATCAAAACAACAGACGAACTGAAAGAAACAATCAAAAAAGAAATTGAAGATTCATATCTGAAACAAAGTGATCAGAAATTAATGTTTGATATAATTCAGTATTTTACAAAAGAAACCAATATCCAGTTACCGGTAGAATTTTTAAAAAGATGGCTTCTCGAAACCAATAAAAAAGAATTGACAGCCGAACAGATAGATCAGGATTTTGAAAAATATGCTGATTCACTCAAATGGCAGTTGATAGAAAACAAGATTATTACCGATGGCGAAATACAGGTTACAGAGGATGAAGTTAAAGTTTATTATAAGGATTATGTTCGTAAAATGTTTTCACAGTATGGCGTTGTTGAAGATGCAGCAAAAATGGATCAACGCATAGATGAAGTGGTTAATCGTGCATTACAGAATAAAGAAGAAACCAATAAAATATTTCATACGTTGTATGATGATAAGATTCGTGTATTCATGAAATCAAAAATAAAATTGATTGAAAAGGATATCAGTTATGAAGAATTTGCTAAATTAGTGTAAGTTAAATAATATAAAAAATATTTATGAACTCAAGTGAAGAATTCAGAAAATATGCTACCAAACATTTTGGTATCAGCAGCATGACGCTTGATAAATTTTCAGCCGTTACAAGTAATTATATTTCTCCTACCATTATTGAGGAAAGGCAAATGAATATTGCCACCATGGATGTGTTTTCACGTTTGATGATGGATAGGATTATCTTTCTTGGAGTTCCTATTGATGATTATGTAGCAAATATTATTCAGGCACAACTCCTTTTTCTTGAATCCGTTGATCCATCAAAAGATATTCAGATCTATTTGAATACACCGGGTGGTTCTGTTTATGCCGGACTTGGTATATATGATACGATGCAATATGTGGCGCCTACTATTTCAACTATCTGCACAGGTATGGCTGCATCTATGGGTGCAGTATTGCTTTGTGCCGGAGCACCCGGAAAACGTACTGCTTTAAAACATGCTCGCGTTTTAATTCATCAACCGATGGGTGGAGCGGAAGGACAAGCATCAGATATTGAGATCACTGCCCGTGAAATTCAAAAACTGAAAAAAGAATTGTATGAAATTATTTCTGTTCATTCAGGACAATCCTATAAAAAAGTATGGACAGATGCTGACCGTGATTACTGGATGACTGCTGATGAAGCCAAGGAATATGGAATGATTGACGAAGTGTTGATCACAAACAAGAAACCAAAATAATTATTTAAAATAATTATAACTTAAATGGCAAAGTCACAAGATAAATGTTCATTTTGCGGACGATCAAAAGATGATGTTGGATTACTGATTTCAGGATTGGACGCACAAATATGTGATCTTTGTATTGAGCAAGGGTATTCGATCTTAAAAGAAGAAATAAATTCTAAAACCAAAAAGCCGGTTATTGATTTTAAACTCCGGAAACCTGCAGAAATAATGGATTACTTGAATCAATATATTATTGGTCAGGATCAAGCCAAAAAAGTTTTGTCCGTTGCTGTTTACAATCACTATAAGAAAATTCAGAATCTTAAAAAGAAAGAGGATGAAATTGAAATAGATAAATCCAATATTATTTTTGTAGGACAAACAGGGACAGGTAAAACATTGATGGCACGCACCATTGCTCATTTACTGGATGTTCCTTTCTGTATTGCAGATGCAACGGTTCTTACCGAAGCCGGTTATGTGGGTGAAGATGTTGAAAGTGTTTTGGTGCGCTTGCTTCAGGTGTCTGATTATAATGTGTCAGCTGTTGAAAGAGGGATTGTATTTATTGATGAAATTGATAAAATTGCAAGAAAGAGTGATAATCCTTCAATAACACGTGATGTTTCCGGTGAAGGGGTTCAACAAGCGTTATTAAAATTGCTTGAAGGAGCTGTGATCAATGTACCTCCGCAGGGTGGTCGTAAACATCCTGAACAAAAAATGATTCAGGTGAACACTCAAAATATCCTTTTTATATGTGGTGGTGCTTTTGATGGGATTGAAAAAATCATTGCCAAAAGAATAGGAACAAACACCATTGGGTATGATACTTCGAGAAAAAAAGAAAAGATAGATAAAGATAATTTTTTAAAGTATCTCGCTCCACTTGATTTGAAAACTTTTGGACTGATACCTGAAATTGTAGGTCGTTTACCTGTTTTAACGTATTTTCATCCTTTGGATAAACAAGCGCTGCGTCGTATTTTGGTTGAACCAAAGAATGCGTTGATCAAACAATATATTAAACTTTTTGAAATGGATGGTATTGTTTTATCATTTGAAGAAAAAGTATTGGATTTGATTGTTGAAAAAGCGATTGAATTTAAATTAGGCGCTAGGGGACTCCGTGCTATTTGTGAAGCAATTTTAACTGATGCCATGTTTGATTTACCTTCCGAAAAATCGGTGAAACAATTTAAAGTAACTTTATCATATGCCGCCGAGAAGCTTGATAAAGCACATATCACCATGCTTAAAGTAGCATAAAGAATTTAACTCCCCTGAAATATCAAAATAGAATGGATGTTTGACTAAACGTCAATATTTGCATATTTTGCATGCTTTTCAATAAATTCTCTGCGAGGTGGAACTTCATCGCCCATCAGCATGGAGAAAATTCTATCAGCTTCAGCGCCGCTTTCAATAGTAATACGCTTCAATGTTCTTAATTCAGGATTCATTGTAGTGTGCCACAATTGCTCGGCATTCATTTCACCAAGACCTTTGTAACGCTGGATGTGAACACCTTTTTCTCCTGAATCACCTGTCAGTTCAGCAATAATTTGTTTGCGTTCTTCTTCTGTCCAGCAATATTTTTCGGTCTTTGCTTTTTTAATCAGATAAAGTGGAGGAGAAGCAATGTATACATAACCGTTTTCAATAAGCTCTTTCATGTAACGGAAGAAAAATGTTAAAATGAGCGTGGCTATATGGCTACCGTCAACATCAGCATCAGTCATGATGATGATTTTGTGATATCTTAATTTTTCAAGATTAAGCGCTTTTGAATCTTCTTCAGTGCCAATAGTGATACCGAAAGCAGTAAAAATATTTTTTATTTCTTCACTGTCGAAGATTTTATGAGGCATTGCTTTTTCTACATTTAATATTTTTCCTCTTAAAGGGAGTATCGCTTGAAATTTTCTGTCACGACCTTGTTTTGCTGTACCACCTGCTGAATCACCTTCCACCAGATAAATTTCGCAAAGAGCGGGATCTTTTTCCTGACAATCAGCTAATTTTCCCGGCAATCCGGACATGGATAATGCACCTTTTCGTTGAACAAGTTCTCTCGCTTTACGTGCAGCATGACGAGCAGTAGCCGCCATGATAACTTTATTAACAATACTTCTTGCTTCTTTTGGATGTTCATCCAGATAATAGGATAACATCTTACTGACTTGTTGGTCAACTGCACCCATCACTTCTGAGTTACCAAGTTTGGTTTTTGTTTGTCCTTCAAATTGCGGCTCAGCTACTTTAACGGAAATAATTGCAGTAAGTCCTTCTCTGAAATCGTCTCCACTAATATCAAATTTTAATTTTGAAAGCATCCCTGATTTTTCAGCATAGCTTTTAAGTGTCCTGGTAAGCGCTCTTCTGAAACCTGCAAGATGAGTTCCACCTTCGTGTGTATTAATATTGTTAACATAAGAATGTATATTTTCACTGAATGAAGTATTGTATTGCATCGCAATTTCAATAGGCATTCCGCTTGAATCACTTTCAATACAAATAGGTTCAGGAATTAATTTATCTCTTGTCGCATCCAAAAATGCAATAAATTCCTGTAACCCTTTTTCAGAATAAAATTCATCATGTATATAATTCCCGTCATCTTGCTTTTCGCGAAGGTCGGTAATACTCAATCGAATTTTTTTATTAAGATATGATAGTTCTTTAACACGATAGGAAAGAGTTTCATAGTTGTAAATGGATTCGGTAAAGATTGAATCATCAGGCATGAAATGAACTTCTGTGCCAGTTTTATCAGAATCACCAATTATTTTAACATCATATAACGGTTTTCCGCAACTATATTCCTGTTGGTAAATCTTACCGTCTCTGTAAACTTTAACATCCAGATGTTTTGATAGTGCATTAACACATGAAACACCCACACCATGTAAGCCCCCTGAAACTTTATAGGAATCTTTATTGAATTTGCCACCAGCATGAAGAACGGTCATAACGACTTCCAGAGCTGATCTGTTTTCCTTTTCATGTAAATCAGTTGGAATACCTCGTCCATTATCGATAACAGTTATTGAATTGTCTTCATGGATATATACTTTGATTTCATTACAATACCCGGCTAAAGCTTCGTCTATCGAATTGTCAACAACTTCATATACAAGGTGATGCAACCCTCTGACGCTAATATCACCAATATACATTGCAGGTCTTTTACGGACTGCTTCAAGTCCTTCTAAAACCTGAATGCTTGATGCATCGTAATTACCATTATTGTTTTCGTTGTTACTTACTTTTAAGTCAATTTCTTCTGTGCTCATAATCAATAAATTATAAAAAATACTTCTTTAACAAATTTACAATTTTATTTTGAATAATTAATGATAAAAAACACGAATAAAATCAATATTTTTATTAACATTTTTCAGGATGAAATGTTCAAAAAAAAAATCAATTTCAAATAAACAGGAATTAAAAAAAGATTAATGAAAGAAAGATAAAGTAATATTTCAATTTGTGAATGTTAATACGCTTAAAATCAAAGCTTTATTTCTTCACCTTTTGAATCAAAGAAATGATATTCCAGAAAATGGTAAGATGGCAACGGGCTTAATTTGATCCATCGAGAAAATTTAAAGAACCATTTTAATCTAAAAGAAATAATTCCTTTGGTGAAATAAGCATAAATAAACGGGTGTAAAGTCAGAAATAAATTTTTATGGTTTTGCTCATTGATAAGATATTTCAGATTTCTTTCTATTTCATCAATTAAAGTTATACTGGCTTTAACTTCACCTGTACCACCGCATGACGGACATTTTTCGAGAGTATTAATGTTCATCTCCGGTCTGACACGTTGTCTGGTAATTTGAAGCAATCCGAACTTATTAACCGGAAGGATCGTATGTTTTGCCCGATCATTCTTCATTTCAGATTTCATTGTCTCATACAGTTTTTTCCTGTTTTCTGGATCATACATATCAATGAAGTCAATGACAATGATACCACCCATATCTCTTAGTCTTAACTGGCGGGCAATTTCTTTTGCAGCTTCAAAATTGACTGCTGATGCATTTCCTTCCTGATTGCTGTCAGAATTAGTACGATGCCCGCTATTTACATCAATTACATGTAAAGCTTCTGTATGTTCAATGACAAGGTATGCACCACTTTTAATTGAAACATTTTTTCCAAAAGAATTTTTAATCTGACGATCAATTCCATAATGTTCAAAAACAGGTTCTTTTCCTTTATATAATTTAACAATATCTGATTTTTCAGGTGATATTTTATTGATGAAACTTTTTATTTCATCAAATAAATTATGATTGTTTACATATATATTATTGAAAGAAGCATTAAGAATATCGCGAAGAAGTGTTGACGTGCGATCAAGTTCGCCGAGAATTTTTCCGGGATTGTTTTTAGTTGAAAGTTCCTTTAAGCATTTTTCCCATTTCTGTAGAAGAGACTTCAGATCGGCATCTAATTCGGCAACCATTTTATTTTCAGCGACCGTTCGGATAATGACCCCAAAATTAGTAGGAGTGATGCTTTGAACCAATCTTTTTAATCTGTTTCGTTCTTCAACATCTTGTATTTTTTGAGAGATAGATATTTTATCTGAAAAAGGAATAAGAATGAGAAATCTACCGGCAAAAGTCAATTCGGTTGTGAGTCGTGGGCCTTTAGTAGAAATTGGTTCTTTAACGATCTGAACGAGTATCTTTTGATTTGGTTTTAAAATATTTGAGATTTTATCTTTTTTATCAATATCCGTTGAACGTGCATTTGGATCAGTTGATATATCCCCAACTTTACCTGACAACGCCAGTTTGGTGTATTTAAGATGCGATTTAATTTGTGGTCCGAGATCCAAATAATGCAAAAAGCCGTCTTTTTCATATCCAACATCAACAAATGCAGCATTTAAGCCGGCAACTATCCTTTTGGTTTTCCCAAGAAAAATATCACCAACAGAAAAATTATTGTTGAGATTTTCCTTATGAATTTCAACTAAAGATTTATCTTCAAGCAGTGCAATACTAACTTCGCCGGGACTTGAATCAATTACTAATTCCCTGTTCACAATAATATTTTTTAATAATAAATTTTAGAAATTTGTTCTTAACGAATAATTAATAACAACACAGAATAAGAACCAGAAATTACTATATGCAGGTAAGAAGAAAAAATAATATTTTTAGATACTATTTTTTCATAAAAAGCAAAACGGAAAAACAATTATTTCTTCTTATGTCTATTCTTTCTTAAACGTTTTTTACGTTTATGAGTTGCCATCTTATGTCTTTTTCTTTTTTTTCCGCTGGGCATAATAAATAAATTTAACAGATTAATAATTTAAATGTCTTTTCCCCTGATCTATTTAACTTTTGATTTTACTTCATTTACAAAAGTTTTGGCAGGTTTAAATGCAGGAATGTTGTGTGCAGGAATGATAATTGATTTTTTTAATGAAATATTCCTTCCTGTTTTTTCAGCACGTTTTTTAATAATAAAACTTCCGAAACCTCTCAAATATACGTTCTTACCTGATGATAATGAATCTTTTAAGGTTTTCATGAAAGCTTCAACTGTTTCCTGTACATGATTTTTTTCAATACCTGTTTTAATTGCAATTTCGGTAATAATATCTGCTTTGGTCATTGTATAATCTATTTTATATAATTAGTATTCAATCAGAATCGGCTGCAAAATTAATATTTTTTATGAGTAAATTAAAAATAATTGAAATTTTATTTTCAAAAGGGGACTTCTTGAAAAGAACATATCAAAATAAAAAATTGAATCGGATGTGTTCTGTTTTATTATACTTTTGTTTGCTCAATACTAAATTTATTCGAAATACGTTATAAAGTGGTTATTTTTAAAAATTGAAAAATGTTAAAGAAAATCCTATATCTATTCATTGTTGTATATTGTTTTAATCATCCTTTTTTAGTTGCCCAACAGGGTATTCCTTTGGGACAATGGCGTGATCATCTTCCTTATGATAACTGTATTGCCGTTGCTGATGGTAATGATCGTATTTATTGTGCTACAAAATATTCATTGTTTTATTATAATAAATTAGATTATAGCATTACTCGTTTATCTAAAGTGGAAGGGTTATCGGATAATAATATTAATACGATTAATTACAATTTAAAGTATAACACGTTGTTAATTGCTTATTCTAATTGTAATATTGATCTTTTAGTCAATGACCAGATTATCAATATTTCTGATATTAAAAGAAAAAATATTTTAGGGGAAAAAATAATTAACAATATCTATTTTATTGATAAATATGCTTATCTGTCCTGTGGGTTCGGAATAATTGTATTAGATATTCTTAAAAAAGAAATTAAAGATACTTATTTTATTGGTACGAACGGTTCAACTATTAATGTACTTGATTTGACTACTGACACTAAAAATCTGTATGCAGCTACTGAAAAAGGGATTTTCAAAGCATCCCTTAACAATCCTAATATTTCAAACTTTACTGCATGGGAAAAAGATGTTCGTATTTCTTGTCCTGATTGTAAATATAATTTGATTGAATATTTTAATAATAATTTATTTGTTAACAAATCAGGATCCATTTTTAATACAGACACTGTTTTTGTGTTTAACGGTACATCATGGAAATGTTTTGATTCCACTCGTGTTGGTGCCACCAAAAAAATTAAGTTTTATTCTAATATATTGATTATTGCTTATGAATATGGTATTTATGGCTATGACTCATCATTAACGAAAACAATTAATGTTTGGTCATATAATCCAAGAGATTATACTCAACCAGGAAGTTCACTTTGGGTTAATGATGCAATCATCTCGAAAGAAGGTATGATTTGGATTGCTGATAACAAAGAAGCGTTAATCAAAAGTAAAAATTTCATTGATTATGAAAAAATTAGATTAAATGGACCTTTTCATGTTAATGTTTTTATGATGGCATCCGTAGATGATAAACTATGGGTAGCAAGTGGTGCCAGAAATGATTCATGGGGACTACTTTGGACAAAGAATGGTGTATATTCTTTTATTGATGAAAAATGGGTTTCGTATAATTATACTAATACACAAGCGTTTGATAGTATAATTGATATTTTATCCGTTGCTGTTGATCCCTTAAATAGTAATAAAGTGTATGCTGGTTCGTATTGGAATGGCTTGATTGAATTCAACAATGGTATTCTCACGAATGTTTATACGGGTTATAATAGTCCGATAGGTTCATATGAGTTTGATCACAAAAAATTTCTAGTTTCAGGAATTGGATTTGACATGGAAGAAAATCTATGGGTTGCTGTTTCATATACAGATAATTTGATTGTTGAGAAAAAAAATGATGGAACATGGAAATCATATAATATTGGGAAAATTGATTTTCCGTTATTCAATCTAATTGTAGATGCATATAACCGTAAATGGATGATTATGGGTCGCGGAGGTGGTATACTTGTTTTTGATGAAAAAAATCCGTCCAATAATAAGACGAAAATATTAACATCCAATAGTGGCAGTGGTGGTTTGCCTAGTAATGGAGTATATTCAATGGTTCAAGATGCTGAAAATAAAATTTGGGTGGGTACAGATAAGGGCATTGCCGTTTTTTATAATCCTGAAAATGTTTTCTCAAATGAAAAGTTTGATGCTCAACAAATATTAGTTGAACGGGATGGGTATGCCCAATATTTACTGGAGAATGAAGTTGTAACAGCTATTGCAGTTGATGGTTCCAATAAAAAATGGATTGGTACTCAAAATGCAGGTGTTTTTTTATTATCTGCTGATGGAACACAACAGTTATTGCACTTTACCCAAGATAATAGTCCTCTTTTTTCTAATATCATAACTTCAATTGCTATTAATGGTTCATCGGGTGAAGTTTTCATCGGTACACCAAATGGAATTATTTCTTACAGAGGGAATGAAACAAAACCTAATTCAGATTATTCAAATGTTTATGCCTTCCCCAATCCAGTCAGGGAAAATTATAATGGTTTGATAGCTGTTAAAGGACTAATGGCAAATACAGATGTAAAAATAACAGATATATCAGGTTCGCTTGTCTTTGCTACAAAAGCTGAAGGTGGACAAGCCATTTGGAATGGACGCAACATGAATGGGAAAAAAGTACATTCCGGTGTTTATCTTGTTTTTTGTAGTACGGCTGATGGGAAAGATACTCAAGTAACCAAGATATTGGTTTTAAATTAATTTCGATTCTGTGATTCATGAATTACAAAACGAAGGGATTTGTTCTCCATACAGTAAATTTTAATGATACAAGTATTATTGTCAAGATTTACACTAAAAATTACGGTTTACAATCCTATTTGGTTCGAGGGGTCAGGAAACAAAAGTCTGTTTTTAAACAAGGATTATTTCAACATCTTTCTTTGGTTGAATTTGTTGCTACACAACCATCCAAAAAAAGTCTTCATTATATTAAAGAAATCAAATCATTCTATCATTTTAAAACCATCCCATTTGAAATAAAAAAAAGTTCTGTTCTTCTTTTTATTAATGAAGTTCTTTATCGTTCTTTAAATGAAGATGGCGTTAATATTGAATTGTTTGAATTTGTGGTAAAATCTATTGAGTATTTTGATCACTTAAGTGAACATTATTCAGATTTTCATCTTTTCTTTTTAATTCATTTGACTAAATATCTCGGTTTCTATCCTTTAAATAATTATTCCGAGATAAATAATATCTTTGATCTTAAAGAAGGTAGATTTGTTGAGGCAACAGCAGTTCTGCCTTATTTTATGAATGAAAGATTAAGTAAACTGTTTCATTTATATTTGCAAAAAAATAATATTTTTGATGAACATACCTATATATCAATTACAAGTTATGAAGACTTAAAGGATTTATTAAATTTATTAATTCAATATTATCAGTTACACATGGATGGATTTAATCATTTAAAATCATTGAAGGTTTTACATGATTTGTTTAATTAAAATATTTTTTACCTTTTAAAAGTTTATTGTGAATTTATTTAAATCAATAGTTTTAATTTCTATTTTATTATTTCTTAGGAATTCAATCTTTGCACAGGATTCAGATATTATTCGCAACTATGATTCTGGTTCCATGAATAAATTTTCTCATATCTTAAATGATAAACTTTTTTATGGGGGAAATCTCGGATTGCAGTTTGGTACAGTTACACGCATTGATATTTCACCGATGTTGGGTTTTAAAGTCACTGAAAAATTCACACCTGGATTGGGTTTTATTTATCAGTACATGAATGATCGTAATTATCCGGATTCAAAACTAAATGTGTTTGGTGGAAGAATATTCTTACGCTATTATTTTTTTGAACGTTTCTTTACTCATGCCGAATACGAATATTTAACTTTCAAAACAAATAATTTTAATCCTATTGGCAAAGAAGAACAGATCAGTTTGAATAATATATTATTGGGAGGTGGAATCAGAGAAAAAATCAGTGAAAAGACATATGTGAATCTTGCCATACTTTGGAATATCAATGAATCAGCTTATTCATTGTATTCAAATCCAATCATTAGAGGTGGCGTTATTTTCGGGTTATAATTCTAAATATTTTTTTATGTATAGTTATGCTTTTCTTTTTGATTTTATCAAGAGTTTATTTATAAACATGGGATGTTCAAATGAACACGCTGAAATTATTTCCACTGTCTTACTTCGAGCCGAGTTAAGAGGAATTGACACACATGGACTCATTAGAATTCCTGAATATGTTTCTCTTTGGGAAAAAGGGAGATTAAATTCGAAACCTGAAATAGTAATGGTGCATTCAACTCCTTCTACTGCACTTGTTGACGGTGATAATGGGATAGGGATGGTGGTCGGACATTCAGCAATGAAAATGGCTATAGCTAAAGCAAAAGATGTTGGAACAGGATGGGTTGCAGTAAGAAATTCCAATCATTATGGAATTGCGGGTCATTATGCCATGATGGCTTTAGAAGATGATATGATCGGGATTTCAATGACCAATGCAAATCCTTTAGTTGCTCCGACTTTTTCACAAGAAGCGATGTTGGGTACAAATCCTATAGCTGTTGCAATCCCTGCCGGTTCAGAACCTCCATTTGTTGCCGATTTTGCAACGACTCCTGTATCAAGAGGACGAATTGATGCAATTAGAATGAGTGGAAAGCGATTACCATCAGGTTATGTTCAGGATAGAGATGGTCTTCCATCCTTCGATCCTTCTATTCTGTCAGATGGTGGATCAATTCTTCCATTGGGTAGCGACCGAGAACACGGTAGTCATAAAGGATTTTGTTTAGGCGCAATTGTGGATATTCTTTCAGCTGTCTTATCCGGCGCTAATTTTGGCCCTTTTGTCATACCCTCATTGGATTATGTTTCACAAAAAAGAAATAACTCACCATGGAAAGGGATTGGACATTTTTTCGGCGCAATGCGTATTGATGCATTTCAACCCGCACATGACTTTAAAAAATCAATGGATATTTGGATTCAGAGTATTAAACATGCTGCTCCGGTTGAAGGTCAGGAACATGTAATTATTCCAGGTGAACCGGAAAGAGAAATGGAGAAAAAAATAATGAACGATGGTGTAAAAATAAATGAAACGGTAAAAGAAAAACTAAATGCTATTGCCGGAAAATTCAATATACCTTTGATATAATCCTTTTTATTATTCCTTTTATTTATAATTAAAATAACGAACAATTCTTAAATCAAAGTTATTAATTAAGTTTGCAAATTAATTCATATTAAAAAAAATAATTACAATGTCAGATGGAAAACAGATCATTTTTTCAATGGTCAATGTTAGCAAGAAGATAAATACAGGAAAAACAATCTTAAAAGATATTTATTTGTCTTTTTATTATGGGGCTAAAATTGGTATTCTTGGACTGAATGGTTCAGGAAAATCAACATTATTAAAAATTATTGCAGGTGTTGAAACGAATTACCAAGGTGAAATACATTTTTCTCCGGGTTACAGTATTGGTTTTTTAGAGCAGGAGCCGGTTTTAGATGAAAATAAAACGGTGATTGAAATTGTTCGTGAAGGGGCTCAGAAATATGTTGATATTTTGAATGAGTACGAAGCAGTCAACAATAAATTTGCTGAGCCGATGAGTGATGATGAAATGTCAAAACTCTGTGACAAGCAAGCCGCCCTGACAGAATTGATTGAACAGCATGATCTCTGGAATTTGGATAATCGTCTTGAACAAGCAATGGATGCGCTGAATTGTCCGGATGGTGCAACACTTGTTAATATTTTGTCTGGCGGTGAACGAAGACGTATTGCCTTGTGTCGGCTTTTATTACAGGAACCCGAAATACTTTTGTTGGATGAACCAACCAATCATTTGGATGCTGAATCAGTTCAATGGCTTGAACAACATTTGAAACAATACAAAGGAACTGTTATTGCTGTTACTCATGATCGTTATTTTTTAGATAATGTTGCCGGATGGATTTTAGAACTTGACAGGGGAGAAGGAATACCTTGGAAAGGAAACTATTCGTTATGGCTTGAACAGAAATCACAACGGTTAGCACAGGAAGAACAACAGGAAAGCAAGCGGAGAAAAACATTGGAACGAGAACTGGAATGGGTGAGACAAGGCGCCAAAGGACGACAAGCAAAAGGGAAAGCTCGTTTGCAGAATTATGAAAAAATGCTTGGTGAAGATGTTAAACAAAAAGAAGATCGTCTTGAAATTTTTATTCCTGACGGTCCACGACTTGGAAATGAAGTGATTGATGCAATTGAACTTTCGAAAAGTTTTGGCGATAAATTATTGATTGAAAAATTAAATTTCAAGCTTCCACCTGCCGGAATAGTAGGCATAATTGGTCCAAATGGAGCAGGGAAAACAACTCTATTCCGTATGATAATGAATGAAGTCAAACCTGATGAAGGTTCGATTAAGTTGGGTGATACAGTTGTTACGGGCTATGTGGATCAGGTGCATCAGGAGATTGATCCGGATAAAAGCGTTTATGATGTTATTTCAGGAGGACTTGATAATATTATTGTCGGTGGGAAAACAATCAATTCCCGTTCTTATCTTGCTCGATTTAATTTTAGTGGAGCAGACCAGAGTAAAAAATGCGGTGTACTCTCCGGTGGCGAAAGAAACAGGTTGCATCTGGCATTAACATTGAAGATTGGAGCAAATGTATTATTGCTTGATGAACCAACCAATGATCTTGATGTAAATACACTCAGAGCATTGGAGGAAGGATTGGAGAATTTTGCCGGCTGTGCAGTAGTAATTTCACACGACCGATGGTTCCTTGATCGGATATGTACGCATATTCTTGCTTTTGAAGGCGAGTCACAAGTTTATTTTTTCGAGGGAGGATTCACGGATTATGAAGAAAATAAAAAGAAACGTTTAGGTAATATTGAACCTAAAAGGATCAGATATAAAAAATTAAAAATATAAATTTATCACACATGAAAAGGAAATTGTTTTTTTGTTTGTCAATCCTTATATCATTAAGTACAACTATCATTGCTCAAACTTCTTATTTGACAATTCCTGCATTACAGGCAGATTCAATGATCAAAGCCAATTTAAATAATCCAGACTTTATTATCATTGATGTGCGTACAAGTAGTGAGTTCTATAATATGAGAATATCTGACAATGCGTTAAACCTTGATTATTATAGTGTGAATTTCTCACAACGTCTTGATTCGCTTGACAAAACAAAAGTATATCTTATTTATTGCGGTTCGGGTTCACGGAGTGGAGCGACACTTACAATTTTGGAAACGCTGAAATTTCAAACTGTTTACAATCTTCAAAATGGTGTTAAAGGATACAAAGAAGCAGGATTACCTTTACTTTCAGTACCTGTTGGGATTTATCAGATGCAAGAAAAAACCGGTTCCTTTTCAATTTATCCAAATCCGGCCAATGACTTGATACATATTCGTTCAATAGATAATTCCTCCTCTACAAATGTAGTAATTGTAAATACTTCAGGAGCCATATTAATGAATAAAAATATTTTTGAAAATAGAATTAATATTGATGATCTTCCCAATGGAAATTATTTTGTTATTTTAAATAATTTATCAGGCAGAAATATATTACGGTTTATGAAATCGGAAAAATAGAGGAGTAGGTAACTAATTAATTCTACTGGTTAGTTCAATTTTGTTTTCCAAAATAGAATTATATTTAGTATAAATCAGATTGACCTTTTCATTTGCATTGATTGAATTCAGAATGATATCAAGATGTTTTCGTTCTTTAATCAATTTAAATGTATAATGAAAATTAATATCATTAATCCATCCAAACTTAATCATTTTAAAATCAGTATATGATTTTAAATTTTCGTATAAGATAGCTTCCTCATTCATCAATTGGTGAAATATACGATCGGTTACTTCATGTGTATCCGGTAAGCCAAGACCAATCGTCGGGTCATATTTGTTTTTTAAATACTCATCACAACATAATCTGTAGATATCAAGTTTGTCAGCATCTCTCACCATTTGTGAGAAGAGTAAAACGTTTGGGTTGATATTTTTTTTTAATGAAAGAGTATTATGATTGGCAATTGCTTTTATGATTAAATGTGAAGTATCTGTATCAATTTCTTTCAGAATATTTTGATCGCGAAGTACTTTAATTCCAATGGTTGAATGATTTTCAGAAATTGCATCATGAAAAGTCTGATATTGTTTATATTGTTCAAATCTGCCAACGTCATGGAAAAGAGCAATAACGTATGCTGTATTAATTTGAGATTCATCCAGCGAAAGACTTTTGCAAATGTCAATTATTTCATTGCAAACATTGTATGTATGTTGAATTTTTAAATTTATATTGTGATTAAATTCAAGATCATCTGTTAAAAAAGTATTAACGTACTTGTCAAACCATTCCTTTAAAAGAATGCGTTTTGAGTTGTTGATCATGAGTCGGTAATATAAAATAAATTAAAAAAGAAATTATACGTTGAAATCTTTCAATCCATTAAAATTAATTGTAGCAAAAATATCTTCGATCGTTTCATTTCTCCGTATTTCCACTACTTCTCCATTTTCCCGAAGTAATAACTCTGAAGAGCGAAGTTTTCCATTGTAGTTGAATCCCATAGCATGCCCATGGGCACCGGTATCATGAATGACAATGATGTCTCCTTGAACCAGCTCGGGTAATAAGCGGTTAATGGCAAATTTATCATTGTTCTCACACAATGAACCGGTAACATCATATAGCGTATTATGAGGTTGGTTTCCTTTTCCGATAACAGAAATATGATGATAAGCACCATATAATGCAGGGCGCATCAGATTTGCCATACAAGCATCAAGTCCGGCATACTTTTTATAGGTTTGTTTAATATGTAATACTTTTGAAACAAGATATCCATAGGGTCCTGTGATGGCTCTGCCTGATTCAAAAAATATTTTTAAAGGATCCAGTCCATTAGCAACAATAAATTCAGTATAAAGTTTTTTGATTCCATTGCTCATGATTTCCAGATCAACTGCTGTTTGTTCCGGTTTATAAGGAATACCTATGCCGCCGCCAAGATTTGCAAATTCAATTCGTATCCCTAATTCTTTCCAAATATCAACAATCACTTCAAAAAGTATTTCGGCAGTTTCAATAAAATAATTAGGATCCAGTTCATTGGAAGCAACCATTGTGTGAAGTCCGAATCGTTTAACCCCTTTGCTTTTAGCTATTTTATACCCTTCAAACAGTTGTTCACGAGTGAATCCGTATTTTGCTTCTTCGGGATGCCCGATGATCATATTACCTTCCTTCAAGGACCCAGGATTATAACGGAAACATAAAAGTTCAGGCAGACCAGCATTTTTTTCAAGAAAAGAAATATGTGATATATCGTCCAGATTAATAACTGCACCTAACTGCTTAGCTCTGATATATTCTTCTGCGGGGGTGTCATTGGCAGTGAACATTATTTCATCACCACTCATTCCTGTACGATAAGCAAGTTCTAATTCTGTTAAAGAGCTGCAATCAATTCCGAAACCCTCGCTGCGTAAAATTTTCATTAGATAAGGATTTGGAGCAGATTTTATAGCATAATATTCTTTAAATCCTTTATTCCATGAAAAAGCATTGATGAATTTTCGTGCGTATTCACGAATAGATTTTTCATCATAAATATGAAAAGGGGTAAGGTGTCTAGAAATTATTTTTTCTAGTTGTTCTTTGGTAAATGGTAATTTTTTTCCGGTCATACATGTTAGAAATAAGATTTATTAAATAATGCTTATTAATTTATTCTTTGCAAATTTATTAATTTGATTCCAATAACGGAAGATAAATTTTGAAAGATACATTCATGAAAAAAACTGAATGTAAATGAAAACTATAAGGATTAATAAAATAGGTTAAAAGAAAAATAAAAAAACTAATTAGTCAACCCTGTTGCCATTTTTGATTTTGATCATAAATGGGTTGATAGAAGGAAGTTTTTTACATAACTCTTTTTTAAATTCCTGAGCTTCACTAACAGTTTTGAATTGCCCAATGGTATATTTGTAAGCTCCTTTGAAAAAATAAATAATAATTGGTTCCGTAATGTTATATGTTCGTTTAAGATAATCGCTCGTTTTATTATTATTAAGTGAAGCAATCTGAACACCATAAACAAAATTCTTATCAGTATTTTTTCCCTCAGAAGTTGAAGAGTTATTCGAAGTAGTTGTAGAAGTGGTTGAAGATGAAGTTACATTAGGAGTTACAGAAGTGGTGGTTTGTGTTGAAGTAGTTTCAATAATTTTTGCCTTTTCTTTTTCAACAAGTGAATCTGTTAAATAGGTTATTTCTACATTTTGTTCTGTTACAGGTTTAACAGAATCTTTTTTAGTAACTAAAGGTTTTTGACTTTCTTCAATTGATTTAGTAAACGGCGGATATAATTTGGTGTTATTACAAAGATTAATTCGTAAATCAATTTCATCTTTTTCGTCAGTATCCTTAACTGTTAAGTAAGTTTTATATTTGTTAAGAAAAGTGACCGCTTTTTCACATTCTTCCAACATTTGATATGCGACACCATAATAATAATACATCTTTGAAGATGGTTTTTGTTCGGAATAATTGCTTTTATAATTAGGGTTAATATCCATTTTGCATTTATCAAAATAAGTTAATGCAAGATTTTTTTCATGCAAAACCTCAAGGTAACAAATACCAATTAAATAGCTGATGTTTTTATTTGAAGGATTATTTGTTTCCAGACTTAAAAGTTTTGGCAGTGCTTGTGCATAATTGTCATCATTCATTTCAATAATAGCTTGTTTATAAAATGATTCTTCATTGGCTTTTGAAGTTAATTTTATTTTACGTTTTTCAAATTCCTGTACCAATTTTTTATCTTTGGTTTTAACAGCATCCAAAGAATCTGAAGCTAACATAAATTTGTATTCGCAAATTTCTGTTTGAAGTGTAATATCATTTAAGATATCGGCATATTCATTTTCTTTTGAGTTTTTAACATTTGAAATAAAAAAATTATATTGTTCTAATGCTTTTTTATAATTTCCTAAAAATTGATAGGCAGTACCATAATAATAATAAACAAAAACGGGTGCCTTTTTTTGAGAGTAATTATTCAGATAATTAGGTGTGATTTTTTTTGATGCATTTTCAAAACAATCCAAAGATTTTGAAATCTCTTTAGGAGATTTTAAATAACAAATACCTGCATGATATTGGAGATTAGCATTTGTTGCATCATGTGCTATCAATTCCTGAAATATTTTTAAAGCATCTGAATATTTATTCTCATTGAACAATTTTAAGGACTGATCAAATTTTTTACTATCCCCATTTGTCTGGGATAACAATGCTTGGAAACAAAATGCTGTTGAGAACAACACTATTAAAATACCTTTTGTATAGTTTTTCACGTGGATAAATTTTAACTAAAACTAAAATAAAATTTGTTAAAATTAATAAAAAAAATCAAACTACAATTTTTTTATAAAAAAGAATGGGAAAATCAATTTAGTATATGTGTTAAAACAAAATATTTTATTTAGATATTAAAACAACAAATATGAAAAACATCTACAAATTAATTGATAAATGTGTAAAAAATATATAAATTTGTTGGATAAATCTATAACTATTATACTGTGGACGTATTATTAAAGTAGGTTTGATTTTAACTATATTAATTTTATTATACTAAATATTATGACAAAATCATTAAAAGGAACCAAAACCGAACAAAACTTACTGAAATCATTTGCCGGAGAATCACAGGCAAGAAACAGATATGAGTTTTTTGCAAAAGCAGCCAAGAATGAAGGATATGAACAAATTGCTGCAATATTTCAGGAAACAGCAAATCAAGAGAAAGAACATGCTAAACGATTTTTTAAATTCCTTGAAGGTGGCATGATTGAGATTACTGCCGGTTATCCTGCAGGAATTATTGGCACGACAAAAGAAAATCTTAAAGCTGCTGCTGAAGGTGAAAATGAAGAATGGACATTATTATATCCTCAATTTGCTGAAACTGCTCAAGCCGAAGGATTTGCTGAAATTGCTACTGCTTATAAAATGATTGCAAAAGTGGAAGCAGAGCATGAACGAAGATATTTAAAGTTGCTTCAAAATCTATCCGAAGATAAAGTATTTATAAAAGCTGGTAAAGTGTGGTGGAAATGCCTGAATTGCGGCTATGTTTATGAATCTGAAAAAGCTCTTGAAAAGTGTCCTGCTTGTCTTCATCCAAAAGCTTTCATGCAGGTCAGAGAAGAAAATTATTAAAAGTTTCCCGATAATTTAATGAACAATTATCACTGAAATGTAAACTGTTAAATTTTCCGGATGAATTAACTTTTTGATCGGATTCTAATTTAGATGCTGATAGCGTTTCGTTAAATTATAGTCACAAGGAATTGATGTATTAGAAGTCAATTCCTAAATGCAGTCCTATACTCATATGTATATCCTTAGCGTCAAAAGCTGTTTCGAAAACAGGGCCTATACATATATATTTAATTTTAAATTCATACGCAGTTTCAAAATGTATGGCAAGATTTGCCTTTTTTAAATTTTCATCTTCCAACATGAGTCCCGGTGAAATATTGAAAGTCAATTTATCAATTAATTCATATGATGCAACTATTCCGAATGTATTATGTTTATGCTCATCAAAAATACGTTCATAACCTAACCCGATTCCAAATTTTGAATGATTAATATTTTTTATGTAATGAATATGAAATCCATAACATAAATTTTTTTCATTTAATAAGAACACAGGAGAATTTGCTAGTCCAATTTCATTTCTGTTATTTTCATGTTTGTGATACTTGGGTGCCTGTTGGGTGTCAGTAATATTCTTTTGAGCATTTATTTTAGTAAATGAAATAAAAAAAAGAGTAAAATATAGTATGTTTGTTTTGTTCATATTTAAAGTTTAGTTAGTTAAAAGTAACATTTTATCTTTATGAAGTAAAGATTAATTAGTAACACTTTGTACTATTTTGCTTCGCTAAATTCCTGTCAGTGCGGAACCAGAGAAGGGGAATAAGAAAAATAACTTTTTTAAGTAAAGTTGTAAAAACTTCATAAAATTAACAATATAGTACTTGTAATAGAATTTTGTCTGGGGACTATGAAGCCATCCTCGCTATAATAATACTTTATTATTTAGTCTCATTTATTATTTTTTCTATTGCTTCTTTGGTTGATATAAAATGATCAATCTTACCATAATTACTGTTCACTGCATAAACAATAGTCGTATTGTCACTGGGGAAATAAAGCATATTAGCGTAATAACCAACTGCATCACCGCTGTGCATATATGCAATTCCTTTTTTAGTTTCAATTTTGAAAATACCCAAACCATAGAAAATGGGAAAAAAGGCAGGGTCTGTTTTTTTTGGAGTTTTCCAAGTCATCATTTCATTCAATGAATTTGAATTTATTATTTGTCCACTCATTAATGATTGAAAAAAAATATTCAAATCATAAGGATTTGAAATTAATCCACCATCTGCTGTATAATAATCCCAACCGCTAAAATAAGTGCTTTCTATAACTTGTAATTTGCTATACATATCAATATATCCTCTTACAATTCCTGACGGAATATGGTCAACAGCAGCAAACTTAGTCAAAGTTAAACCAAGAGGAATAAATATTTTTTCTTCAAAAACTTTATAAAATGGTTTGCCTTCAATTTTTTCAATCAATAGCCCAAGCAGAACGTAACCGGTGTTTGAGTATCGAACATCCTCATCGGGTTGAAAATATGCTTTTTGATTATAGGCATACTTTAATAAATCGTCAGGTTTCCAATCTTTAATAAAATCATTGAGAGAAGCGGTTTGAAATTTCAAATTTTGAATGTAGTTATAAATGCCACTTGAATGTTGAAGCAGTTGGCGAATAGTTGCTTTGTCAGCATTTTCAATTTTGTTAATAACATCTCCTTGTAAATAGGATGAGATTTTATCATCTATATTTAACTTCCCTTCTTCCATAAGTTTCAAAACAATAGTAGCAGTAAACATTTTAACGGTAGAACCAACTCGTGAAAGATTGCATACCTGCATATCAATATTGTTGTGTAAATCTGCTTTTCCACTTGCACCAATCCAGATACCTGTTTGGGTATGATAAACTGACATTATAACACCTACAACACCACTTGTTGTCATATCGTTAAGTAATAATTGGTATTTATTGTTGTTTGGATTTTCATAACTACTGTCAGAAAAATTAAAATTGCATTTATAAAATGAAGGATTAATGTCTTCGCTTTTATTACAAGCGAAAAGCAGAAAAAGAGCAAGTATAGATAAAATAGTTCTATTCATTCTTCTTTGCATTAATAGCGAAAAAAAAATTTGCACCCAGGTGCAAGTTGATATGTGTCATTACAGGAATAAAATCAGGTGAATAAGGATATTCCAACCAAGATTGATATCGTATAAATAATTTAGGACTGTTCTTTTCTGTCTTTTTAAGATAATAACCAATATCAAAAGATAGTGATGGATAAAATCTGGCATTCCCTTTATCAGCATGCTTTTCGTAATGTCCGTTTGAAAAAGTAAATTCTTCTGCAGTTGTAAAAGTATGCATATATCCCACCCCTAAAAGACTTTTGAATGAAAGTCCAAATCTTAAACGATATTCATATCCCAATTCTGTATTCAATCCAATACCTTGTGCAAGGTAGTTATGATAAAAATAACAAATATTTGCTGTTTGAAATAGTCTCAAATTTTTTTTAACTTTATAATTAAATTCAGTCCCTAACTGAAGTCCAAGATGAACGGGTATTGTAATAAATCTTGTAAAAGGAATAGCTGTGGATTCATTAAAAATTGAAACATTTATTGGAATTGTCTTCTTCTGCCCAAACGAAACAGTCGGTATAATTAAAATCAAAATTATTAATAATTGATTCATTGATTTGTCTTATTATAAAGGTTTATAGTATTTGCAGCTCAATGCTCGGGCGTGATGTAAAATACTGTTTTGACATCCAACATCAATGGTAATGAATTTTCCTAATAATCCAATTTGTCCTTCATCCAATATGAAATTAAACTTTGCAAAGTGCATCCTAATCGTGAAACACATAAATACTTTTAAACTTTATTTAATATTTCAAAAATACAAATTCAATTATTAAAATTGATAATCACAGGTTGAATTTATTTTTCTGATAAAATAATTTTTTAACAGTTTTAGTTTTATTACATATTTGTTTTAAATTTGGATGAAGGAAAAATAAAAAAAAGAATGTTTTTAATTTGACAGGTGTACAATAGGTGAAGCAGTGTCCCTGCCTACTCTCGCTTGAGCGGATTTCCTCCAGAGGCGGACAAGTAGCGAATGGTAATTCGTGTATAAATATATCCAACTTGCTCTTAAATGAAAATTCGAGTCCAATAATATACATTGATTCAAATTCTTTATTAGCTTAAATAAAACGATATTCTGTTATTTTTTATTGTCAGCATTTTTAACAGCCCAGATTGCATCCAATGTCAGC
>CAYVNP010000053.1:15246-27228 GCA_964452905.1 uncultured Bacteroidales bacterium | reverse complement strand
TTGACTTCAGTCAAAAACAAATCTATCGGTCTTATAGCCGATAGTAGTTTAATTGTTAAATAAAATTGTGAATAAATGCGGAAGAAAGGAAAGAACCTGATTCCCGCGAAGCCTTGTACTCTTTCAAAAAAAATCAAATCATAGATGCGCATCCCAAAGCGCAATTACTATTATGAGAATTAAAGTGTGTGTTGATATGCAATTGTTTGTCCTGTGTATTTTATTTGACAGGGGGAAAAACAGAAGGGTAATACTTCTTCACAAACTTATGCGGCAAAGGTGATGATATATTCTGACAATAGCTTATACTTTTCCGACAAAATAATGTATCTTTCACACATTATTGATAGAACCCCGCCGGTTATCTTTGAGTTGTTTGAATTGTGTGGGGGTTATTCCTGTTAATTTTTTAAATTGTTTACTTAAATGCGACTCGCTGCTAAAATATAATTTATCTGCAATATCGGCAAGGCTGAGCTCATCGTAAATCATTAGTTCTTTTGCACGTTCAATTCTGTGAAGGATAAAGAAATGTTCAATTGTTATTCCTTTCACTTCAATGAAAAGCTTGGAAAGAAAGGGATACTCTAGTTTGAGTTTTTCGGATAAATGAACAGAAAGATTTACCCTGATATTCTTGTCAGAATAATGAACCAGTTGGATGATTACATTTTTTATGTTCTCAACTATAATGCTTTTCCTTCCCATGAGTAATTCCAGTCCATATTTTTTTAATTCAATGTCGAATTGTTCAATTTTTTCAGTAGGGAGAGTATTTTCTGTTTCCACTTCACCGATAATCACATATAAATAGGGCAGCTTCATTTCCTTAAGCACTGATTTCACTACCATCTCGCAGCGAATACACACCATATTTCTGATGAAAAGTCTCAATTTTATTTTTAATCTTTAAAAAAAATAATATGTTTTGGACTTGCAAAGTTTTTAATTAAAAACATATTATTTGCAAAAATAAAACAATTAACTATGCAAAGAAGTAAAGTACAAAATTCTACAAATCAACGCATTACATACAATCTGGTGGAGTTAGGGTTCCATCTCCACCGCTTAAGCACCTTAAAAAGTGCGTTATTTTGCTTTTTTCGCAGTGACCGAAAATCGTAGGGTTCACGGTGGTTTGCTTAAAATTGCTTACTTTATCAGCGGAGAGAGAGGGATTCGAACCCCCGGAGCCCGTAAGAGCTCAACGGTTTTCAAGACCGCCGCATTCGACCGCTCTGCCATCTCTCCGATGCAAAAGTAAAACAATTATTGTAAATACAAATAATTATTCAAAAAATAATTTGAATTTAAATATGCTGTATATAAAAATGTTTTTCTTTCATTGTTGATTTTTATTATTTTAGCAAATAAATTAACCCAATAATGATTCTTGTTAATTATTTGATTTTATGGCTCTCCAAATTATTGGCAATATTGCCTTTCAGGGTATTGTATGTATTGTCTGATATCTTATATCTAAAAATATATTATATAATTAGATACAGAAAGAGCGTTGTGTTTCAAAATTTACAAAATTCTTTTCCCGATAAAACCCAAAAAGAAATAAAAAAAATCGCCAAACAATTTTATAAAAATTTTTGTGACCATCTGGTTGAAATGAATAAAACCCGTGCCATGGGAGCTGATCAAATAAAAGAAAAAGTAAAAATTAAAAATCCGGAACTCCTGAATGAATACGTTCAATCAAAAAAAAGTGTGATCATTTTAACCGGACACATTATGAATTGGGAATGGGCTGGTGCAAATCTTCAAACATATTTTCCTGAATTTAAATGTATCGTTACAGCCAAACCTTTATCCAACCAATTCCTTAATGATTATATCATGGAAGAAAGGAATAAACACGTATTAGTTGTTAATGCAAAATACATATTAAAAACATTGATCCAATATAAAAACTCACCTACACTTACATTTTTAATTGCGGATCAGCGTCCACCTCAAAACGAACTTGATTATTGGACTACATTCCTTCATCAGGATACTCCTTTTTTTTTAGGTGCTGAAAAAATTTCAAGGTCATTCAACTATCCGGTACTTTACTTTTATTCAAAAAAAATCAAACGAGGATATTATGAAACTGAAATTATTAAAATTTCAGACACACCTAAACTAACCAAAGAATTTGAAATAACAGAATCATATACCCGTTTATTGGAACAAACAATTTTACAACAACCAGACAACTGGCTTTGGACGCATAAACGTTGGAAGTTCTCTAAAATTAATAACCTAACTAACAACTAATTTACATTGAATGTCGCTGTTGTCATATTGAACTGGAACGGACAAAAATTTCTTGAAAAATTTTTACCATTAGTCATTGAAAGCTCAAAAGACTATGCTGAAATAATAATTGCAGATAATGCCTCAACGGATAATTCAATTTCGTATCTACAAACATATTTCCCTTATATCCGCATAATTCAGAACAAGATCAACGGTGGTTTTGCCAAAGGATACAATGATGCATTAAAGCAAGTAGTTGCCGATTATTATGTTTTACTAAATTCAGATATTGAAGTTCATCCCGGATGGCTGAAGCCACTAATTGATCTCATGGAACATGATAAATCCATTGGGGTTTGCCAGCCAAAAATTCGATCATTTCACCACCCTACTCTATTTGAATATGCAGGTGCTGCAGGTGGATATATTGATAAATACGGTTATCCGTTCTGCAGAGGCAGAATGTTTCAGACATTGGAGGAAGATGATGCTCAGTACGACGACCCTACTGAAATCTTTTGGGCTACAGGTGCCTGCATGATGGTCAGAGCTGAAATATACCACAAATTCGGTGGTTTAGATGAACGTTTTTTTGCCCATATGGAAGAAATAGATTTCTGCTGGAGACTGAAACGAGTGGGATGTAAAATAATGTACTGCCCTGACTCAGTTGTTTTTCATGTAGGAGGAGGAACATTGCCCAAGTCATCCCATATTAAAACATATCTGAATTTCAGAAATAATCTTATCATGCTGGCAAAAAACCATCCGCAAAAAAAAATAATCAGAATATTTTTTATTCGATTTTTACTGGATGGCGTTGCAGGTATTAAATTTCTTATGGATGGCGGCTACAGAGATTGTTTAGCCGTTGTTAATGCTCATTTTTCGTTCTATAAAATTTTGCCATCATTGATCAAAGAAAGAAAGAAAAACAAACCACATCAGGTTTCAATGATCTATCAAAAAAATCTTGTATTTGAATATTTCATACGAAAAAAAAGAAAATTTTCTCAAATTGATTTTACAAAATTTTCATAAGTTATAATGAAATCTCATCCTGACATTCTAAAAAGGGAAAAAATCATTTTCATGATTTCCTTTATTTTAATCAATTTCTTCTTATGCTCTTATTTTATTGATATTTGGCTAACACCTAATTCTACATCAAGGGCTTTACCTGTATTGACTTTGTATGAAAATAAAAGTATTATGATTGATCAATACAATAACTTCACAGGAGACAAAAGCAAAATTAATAATCATTATTATTCAGATAAAGCGCCCTTAAGTACTTTTATTGTTTATCCATTTTACAGCGTTTTCAGACAGATTGGGCTCCCTGAAATAAAAAAATTCACATTAGAAAAATTTCCAATTTATATCTGGGAAGATGCAGGTATGGTTGATGGCAGAAGTTTTCTTTTACCGCAACTGTCTTCCATTTTTATTCTTGGCGGATTGCTCACCGGTACCATTCCTTTTTTGTTGATTTTACTGATATCTTTTCTCTGCATCCGTAAAACATCCGGTTTTTCACCTGTTTTGCTTGTTATGTTGACGTTCTTTTCATCATTTATGTTTATTTATTCGGGTGTATATACCGGTCATATTCTCGCAGGACTTCTATTATTTATTACGTATCTGTTATTAAAATCAAAAACAAAATTTTTCATTTCAGGAATCTCATTAGGACTTGCATTAACTACAGAATATACTGTAGCCATTGTTATTCCGTTCTGGCTGATACAAATTTTGTTGAATGAAAAAAAATTCATCCCGCTTTTAAAGTTTATTTCAGGATTGATTCCAGGAATAATTATTATCCTGTTCTATAATTATTCAATCACCGGCTCATTGATCACTACCCAATACAGTTATGTTGCCAATCAGGAATATCAACATGTTTCACATCTCGGTTTCGGTTATCCAAGTATAGAGGCATTATGGGGATTACTGTTTACTCAATTCAGGGGGTTAATCTTTTATATACCCGTTCTCATATTTATGATATTTTATTTTATAAAAGCAAATAATAAACATATTACAACATTTTTCAAATATAAAAAAACACCATACTTACAGCAGTGGAGTAAAAATTATCTGCTTTCATCTTTTATTTTTTATGTATTACTGATCTCATCTCATAAAATATGGACAGGCGGGTGGTCATTTGGACCGCGACATCTGATCCCAATTACTTTTCCGCTGATTTATGAAGGGATATTACTTTTATCTAAAAACACATTCTCAAAATACATATTTGTATTTATGGGGTCAATTGGCGTTATCATTACCTGGATGGCAAAGTCAACCAAATTATACATGCTCCCTGATTATCCTATTTATCCAAAACCATTTTTCAATATTATTTTACGAGACTTTAATCTGGATAAATTTAATTCAAATAATATTTTAACTCTTTTTGCTGATGCCCCTCCTCAACTCGCCAATTGGTTATGGTTGATTATCTTTTCACTTTCAATTATCATTTTGCATTTCTGGTTCAGAAGTCTTTATCCTGAAAAAATTATTTCCTCGCAAAAATTAAAAACACAACCAAAAAAATCTAATAACAGAAAGTAATAAAATACTATTGATTATGATCCATCGGTTTTGTATAAATAAATGAACATTATTTATATATATATGTTTCGCCAAGCTCAATATGACCAAAGTATGGTCAGTCTGAGCTTGTAAGACTGTATAAAAAATTTACAGAAACAGAAACTTGCTGCAATAAATTGCAAAGTTTCAACCAAAATATAGAGAATGAATTAAATATCCATTTGTTTCAATGAAAAAAAAAGAAATCTTACATCAAAAAGGAAAGCCAAAGAAATCAACTAACATCCCTAAATCAAAAGGTCAATACATTTCGGAAATTTTCATATTTATCTTTGCATTTATCCTTTATGGCAATACCATCTCACATGATTATGCTTTGGATGATGATATTATTACCCGTAAAAATTCTTTTGTTCAGGAAGGTATAAAAGGAATACCGGCAATTTTTTCAAAAGGATTTTTATATGGATTTAATCGGGCAAACGATCAATCCTACAGACCTGTTGTGCTTGCCAACATGGCACTTGAAAAATCCATGTTTGGAAACAATCCGCATGTGCATCATTTCTTCAATGTGTTTTTTTATGCTTTAACAGGTGTGTTCTTATTCTTATTATTAAAAAGAATGCTCCGCTCCTATCCTGCCTACATTCCATTATTGATTGTACTGCTCTTTCTGGCTCATCCTATCCACACCGAAGTGGTTGCCAATATTAAAAGCAGGGACGAAATTCTTGGGTTATTATTAGGCATTGCTTGTCTGATTTATCTATTTAAATTCGTTGACTCCCAAAATAAAAAACATCTTATTATCAGTATTAGTCTGTATTTTGTCACTCTGCTGACAAAAGAAAACTTTATCACGTTCGTTCTGATCATTCCTATCATACTTTATTTTTTCACGGAGATGAAACTTAAGAAAATCACTTTCATCTCTATTTCATTTGCAGGAATATTTTTGATCTATATGATACTTCGTGCATCCATACTGGATTCCGTTACATTCAATGAAAAAATGGATATTATAAACAATGGATTGATGGCTGCTAAAAATTCTTCGGATCAGTTGGCTACTAATTTTTATATCCTTGGAAAATATATTTATTTACTGTTCTATCCTCATCCCCTTAGCTATGATTATTCCTTTAATCAGATAAAGATTATTTCATGGTCAGATATCAAAGCTTTCGGTTCTTTGATCATCTATATTGTACTTGCAATCATTGCTGTCATTGGGTTGAAGAAAAAAAATATATTTTCATTCGGAATTATTTTTTTTATTGTATCCATGAGTGTTGTATCAAATCTATTTATTAAAATTGGTTCCACTCTGGGTGAACGTTTTCTATATACCCCATCCTTCGCTTTTTGTATTATGTTGATCCTTTTAATTTCACACATATTAAAATTGTTAAAAAGTAAAAACACGAAGTATATATATTATCTAACAGGCATCATCCTTATATTTTACAGTATAAAAACGATCAGCAGAAATGCAGCATGGGAAAATAATTTTACTTTATTTTCAACAGATATTTTAACTGTACCTAATAGTGCACGTGCAAATCAGTCGCTTGCTTTTGAATATATGCAGTTAGGACAAGCTGAACCTTCACCTGACAAAAAAAACGAATTACTGAATAAAGCAATTGAATACTATTCAAAAAGCATTCTAATTTATCCCAAATACAGTGAAGCTTACTACAATAAAGGAGTTGCCTTTTTACAATTGAACAACAATGATTCTGCGAAAAATTGTTTTCTTCAATCAATTTATTTTGAAGCAAAAAATGCTAAATCATATAATAATCTCGGACTGATCTTTTTTAATCAAAAAAACGCTGATTCAGCCACCTACTACTTTTCAAAAGCATTCATGCTTGACAGTAATACCGCTGAAATTTGTGGAAATTATGCATTGATCTTGCACAATAAAAATAAATTTAAAGAAGCTGAATATCTATATTTAAAATCATTGCAATTAAATCCGGCTCAAATAAATATTTATTCAAATCTGGCAATTTTATATCAGCAAACAGGTAATCAGGAAAAAGCGACTTATTACCAAAGACTTTTGAAGGAACAACAGCAAGTCCCGTCTAATCCACAACACTGATCGTTTATTTGATATCCCTGTATTTTCTTATCTTTGCAGCATGGTTCCTTAAGATGTAGCGATTAAAAAATGACAATAACTCATATCAATATAAAAAATAAAAAAGCTGAATTTGAATTTTATCTTTTAGATAAATTCATTGCAGGAATTCAACTTACAGGCACTGAAATCAAATCCATTCGTGCCGGTAAAGCGAATATTACCGATGCGTATTGTATTTTTAATCACAATGAATTATATGTTAAAAACATGCATGTATCAGAATATGAATACGGCACTCATTATAATCACGAACCAAAACGCGACCGCAAACTTCTCCTTTCCAAACGCGAATTAAAAAAACTTCAGAATAAACTGAAAGATCAGGGCTTGACAATTGTTCCTACTTCATTATTCATTAATGAGAAAGGGTATGCCAAGTTGAATATCGCTCTGGCAAAAGGGAAAAAGCTGCATGATAAAAGAGATTCCCTTAAACTCAAAGAAATGGTCAGGGAGAAAAACAGAGGGATGGATTAATTCTGACTGAAAGGAAGATCCTCTTCATCTTTTTTCATATTAGAATAAGATATATGCATTGTTGAATCACGGTCGGAATCCTCTTCTTCATTTTCCCATTCATATATTTTTCGTTGCATCCCGATCTTTCTGTAAAATACTGCAAAAATAAATCCGGCAACAAGTCCCATCAAATGGGATTCCCATGAAATATTTTTATCCGGAAAGAAATTCGGGAATATTCCCCATATCGTACTTCCGTATAAAAAAACCATCAACAATGAAAGCGCCATCAGATGATTGTTTCGGCGAATGACTCCACTAAAAAAAATAAAAGAGACCAACCCGTACACCAAGCCACTTGCACCAATATGGTATGCCTCACGGGCAAATACCCATACCCATATCCCTGTAGTAAAATAAATGAGGAAAAAAACTTTAAAGGCAATTTCACGGTAAAAATAAAAAAGCAGGGAGGCAGTAACAAAAAGGGGAATCGTATTAGATAATAGATGATCATAACCTCCATGAATCAATGGGGAAAAAAAAATTCCACGCAATCCTTCAAACTTTAATGGCAAAATTCCGTACTGTTCCAACGACAAATGCTGTGAATGCTTTATGAATTCAATCGCCCAAAGGATCATCAAAAAAATCACCGGAAAGATTAAGCTGGTTACTATTTTCAGTTTATCCTGTTTCACTTCTTCTGGTTTTTAATTGAATATAATGGAATTGAGCAGATGCAAAGAAACGAAACAATCATCAAACTATAACCGATACCAAAACGATCTGTTAAAAAACCCAAGATGAGTGCCATGATGGCTGTAAACAAGGAATCCAACTGTGATGCACCGGATAAAGCCGTTGCCAGAATCTTCTGATCAAACAGGTCGGCAACATAAGCCACAGCCATTGGTTTACGCAGGTTTTCAAAAAGATGAATACAAAAATAAAGCACAATAGAAAGCCATAAAAATCCCAAAATATAAAACAATCCGCTTAACAGACCCATTACAAAACCAACCCACAATGTGCTGTTCAACGCTTTACCAAGATTAGAAAATCGTGCAGCAATCCTGCCTGAATGACGTGATAAATATGAAGTAAAAAGATATAAAACAAAATACACAACCGCAATAATGATTGCTTCACGCTGCCTGTTATTCATATACATCACAACAGGTAATGTTAAAGCGTAAATACGTAAGATCGGCTGGAGATAATCTTCCACAGCGCCAAAGAAACCACTGTAAATAGACAGGTTGACCGAACCTTTAATTGTTTTAATTTTTTTGAATGTCTGAATGAATTCAATAAAAATATGTTTCATTTTCTTCCAAAACTCAATCCTATCCAAATGTTTAATAGTTCCATCCAGTTCTTTTGGATACGATAAAATAAGCAGTAGATCCAGCACATATGGGATCATTGTGTATAAAAATATGGTTTTATATTGACCGGAATAAAAAACAATAGCTGCGCCCATCAGGGCTGATAATGCAGATCCCAATTGAGAATACGAACGCGTATGACCGTAATAATGGACTTTTTGATCTTCCCATCCTTTGATTTTCAAATATTCAAATATCATGGATTTGTGAGTACCCTGCCTGAATGCATCACCAAAAGCAAAAAGCATAATAGCGATGACCAGTGTCAAATAATTGTTGGAAATAAAAAACAATAAAAATGAAAAGATGTAAAAAGAAAAGGAAAATAGCATTGTCCTTCGTCTGCCGAATGAATCGGCAATGATACCCGTTGGCACATTAAGCAAATGAACAGTAATTTCACTGATAAAATAAAATGTTCCTATCTGAAAAAAAGTCATTCCTTTTTCCAGAAAAAACAACATATAAAAGGGTTTGTAAAGTTTAAGGTTTTTAATAAACCCGTAGAAGCAGAATTTATAGTACTGAGCATCCTTGATAAATAGCTGCCTCTGACTCATATGAACTATTATTTAATAGAAAACCCATGCTTGCCGATCACTGCTCCTGCCTGCTGATAGAAGGTATTTGAATAGCAAACCAATTCGGCAGATACCATATCCAATTTCTGAGTAGTTGGATCATAAATACGTTCATCCGCATGGACTGCAACAATATCGGCAATAAACATATCGTGTGTACCAAGCGACAAAATATTTTTCACTACACATTCAAGATTTACAGGTGACTCCTTGATCATCGGTGCTTTTACAATCTGTGCAGGAATTTTTGTCAATCCAGTTTCCTTAAATTTATCAACATTTTTGCCAGAACGAACACCGCACCAGTCGCACTGTTTAGCGATATTTGCCGAAACCAGATTGATCACGAACTCCTGATTTTTTTTTATTATTGGATGTGAATGCCTTGAAGGACGCACTGAAATATAACACATGGGTGGTTCAGAACAAATAGTGCCTGTCCAGGCAATGGTAATGATATTATGTTCCTGTTCATTGGCGCCACAAGTAACCATAACAGTAGGAACGGGATACAACATGGTTGACGGAATGATATTGATCTTACTCATTTCTTTAATTTTGTTTTTTATTTTCGTGCAATTTAAATAATTAATTCAGAAAATGAACACGTACGATTGTGGTTAAGTTTTTATATTTTTGCACAAAACATTCTCTGAAGAATGTATAAAATAAAGGCCCCGTAGTTCAATGGATAGAATAACAGATTCCGGTTCTGCAGGTTGTGGGTTCGACTCCCGCCGGGGTCACAAGAACAAAATTAAGTTATTAAATTATTAATGACTTTTTTATTTTACGGACACTATTGCGGTCAAAATTGATGTTATTTTAAAAGGGTTCGAGCTTGGCACAGTGGCGGTTAAGAAGCACTCATATCTCCTCAAACACTTAAGTTTATTAGATGCACAAACGCTGAATACCGCACTATTAAGGCAATTGAAGCTACACGCTGTAGCAACTGGCCGTTCTTATTTATCGTTTTAATTTCTTTCATTTTTGTTGCAGTGCCTTAAATGACACCTTAACTTCTATATTTTGTGAATAATTTTCGACTTCGATTTTAATCTGATTTTTCAAGGTATCTAAGGTTTCAATTGTTTTAATTTCAAAATTTTTATTGTAAAAGCAGATAATTTCAATATAAGTTGTTCTGCCGATTTTTGCAGCATATATCTTAATTTCTACAAATCCATATTTATGTTTATTGCTTATAAGTTTTTCTTTTATTTCTTCAATAAACTTTTTAGGAGGTGCCGCAAGAAGTAAATCAAATATTCCAGATTTGATTAATTTAATTGGCTGATAAACGAAGAAAAGAATAAGTATAATTGTTATGCCTGGGTCTAAAAAGGGAATCAAGAAGCTATATTGAGTATTTTTTAACCCGATTGACATTAAAAATACAATTAAAACGATTACACTGATTAGTGCATCAAGCATCCAGTTTATAGATTCTATAATAAGTATTTCTGATTTCGTTTTTTTGGCATAATATTTTAAAATGAATGTTAAACCGCTGCATACTATAACTGAAAACATCAGATATTCGATTACAACTGCCAGTTCAATTATTCTTCCACCATTAAAGATTGTTTGTATTGAAGAAATAAATAATGAAACGGCTAATGTCATCAATAATAGTCCATTAATTAGTACAAATAATGGTTCAAATGAATAGTAGCCGAAATTAAACCTTGAACTGTACTTTATTTTCAATAATTTTGAAATGCTCAATCCTGCTATAGAAATTGTCATTGCTATTAATGTGAAAAGTGCATCAAATAACAATGAAATGGAGTTACCGTATATAGAAGCTAAAATCCCGGTAATAGCCATTATAAGAGAGCCATAAATAGATAATTTTATTGCAAAAGATTCTTTGTACTTATATGCCATTAACTTTTAAAATATTAATAAAATACATTTCAAGCATTTATTTATTTTTCGGCTTGTTGCTAACGGTCGAGGCTTGCTATTCGGCGGGGCGAATCGAAGCCATTTCCTGTCCGAATACAACAAAGATAATTAAAAGAACTGAACTGTCCTAAAACCCCGCTGCCCTCTGATAGCAATCCTTTGTTACCAGCTGGCGTTCGAATTATTTACTCTTGTTAGTTCCATGTTTCAAAGGCCTCTTCTTAATCATTCCCCCTTTTAGGTCCTTAATACTGCTCATTACAATAAAAGCGTTTGGGTCAATTTTTTCTATTTCTGTGTCTAATTTGTTTAATTCAAGCCTAGTTATTACAGTATAAACAATGTCTACTTCCTTTGACTCTTCTTGTTTGCCAAAACCTCGTTTGCCATTATACAATGTAACCCCTCTTCCCATATTATTAATAATCATTTGTCGAATTTCTTCACTATGAGATGAAATAATAGTAACCCCTATATACTCTTCAATCCCTTCTATTACGAAGTCAAGGGTTTTTGATGCAGCCAAATAGGTTATCATTGAATAAAGAGCAATTTCAATTCCTAGAAAATAAGCTGCTGCCGAAAAAATAATGATATTGATTACTATGATGATGTCGCCAATTGTTGTCCCAAGTTTGCGGCTTAAAAAAATTGCAAG
>CAYVNP010000053.1:0-15236 GCA_964452905.1 uncultured Bacteroidales bacterium | reverse complement strand
ACAAATATTTACAATTCATGAGCTGGCTTATCTTCAGAATTAATTTCTTCCTTTTAGTTTTAATCTTCAGTATCATTATTTTCTTCAGTGTCTGATTCAGAAGGCGTTCTACTATTAATCAAATCGTTTTTCTAAGGTGGTTCTAATTATTTAATTTATTAATTTGAATCGTTAAAATTTGTTTTCTATTATTCATTTACATCCAATTTTTACTCATTGCTATTGCTATTTAAAATTGCAAGAATTTCTGTTCCGTCAATTACAGCGCTACCTCTAACGGCAAGACCAATTCCAGCTCCAAGAAAAAAACCACCAAAAACTGCAACTAATAAATTGTCATCCGTGACATTTGGGAAATTTACTGTTGCGAGGCATAAAGCAAGTCCTAATATAGCAAGAGCCGTTTTTATTACGAAAGTTCGGCCAAGTATTTTATAACCAAGAATGATAAATGGAATATTAACGCAGATTATCAAGAGATAAAGAGGAATTGATGTGGTTGCTGATATTAAAAGTGAAATACCAGTTGCGCCTCCATCAATAAAATGATTTGTCAATAAGAAACTTTTAAAACCGAATGATGCAGAAAAAATACCGGCAGTAATCAGGAGAAAGTCCTTAATGTTTCGTTTCAATGAGATTACAAATTCTCTATAATCTTTTGCTTTTCGGTATGGAGTATAACTCTTTTTCTCATTCGTATTTTTTTCCTTATGTCTAAAGACTGTTTGAATAATTGCTTGTGTCCAAATTGGATTCATAGTAGTCGTTTCGGTTGTCTTTATATGCTTGCTGGTTATTTCCTGCTTCACCTATGTGGTGACCTACCTGCCTGCCGGCAGGCAGGTTCATTGTTTTTGGGTAGATTACTTCACCTTTTTCACACATAATTCTTCATAAAATATCACATATTTAATTTTGGATATTTTTTATTTTTTCTCCATTTACTAAAGCAAATATAATAAATTATTAAAAAAATCAACATATTTGTTTTAATAAAAACTATGTCATTCACATTCCTTTCTTCATTTAAGATTTGATACATCTTAATTATCCTATTCAATTCTTTCCGTTCAATTATAATTAAGTATATTGCACCCTTTAACCATTCAATTAAAATTAACATTATGAAATTTACAGCAAAACAAATATCCGAAATAGTCAATGGAATTATTGAAGGCAATCCTGATTCAACCATTTATAAAGTATCAAAAATTGAAGAAGGTGAAGAAGGTTCAATTTCCTTTCTTGCCAATCCGCTTTATACACATTATATATATACAACCAATGCATCCATTGTTATTGTTAATAAATCGTTCATCCCTGAGCATCCCGTTAAAAGCACACTGATTAAAGTTGACAGTGCCGAAGTTGCTTTTGCTAAATTACTCGAGCTTTACAATCAGATTAAAAATAACCAGATTGGTATTTCAAAAAATTGTTGTATTGCTGATACTGCCAAATTAGGTGAAAATCTTTATATTGGTGAATATACCTTTATTGGCGAAAACGCTTTGATTGGAAATAATGTCAAACTTCACCCACAGGTGTATATTGGCGCAAACACAAGGATTGGCGACAATTCCGTTCTCTATCCGGGTGTTAAAGTTTATTCCGATAATGTAATCGGCAAGAACTGTACGTTCCACGCCGGCACTGTTATAGGCAGCGATGGATTTAGATTTGTTCCGCAACAGGACGGAAATCAAAAAGTACCTCAAATAGGGAATGTTGTTATAGAAGATGATGTGGAAATGGGCGCCAACTGCACCATTGACAGGGCTACATTAGGTTCTACCATCATTCGCAAAGGTGTTAAGTTTGACAACCTTGTTCATATTGCCCATAACTGCGTGATCGGTGAAAACACTTGCATTGCAGCAACTACCGGTATAGCTGGCTCAACCAAAATAGGTAAAAATTGTTTGATCAGCGGACATGTTGCCATTGCACCTCATATCACAATTGCCGATAATTCGTCGTTTGGCGGTGCAACCGGTGTTTCCAGAAGTCTGACCAAACCGGGATTAAGTTATCTGGGCGCACCGGCAATGGAGGTTTCAAAATTCAGAAGAACAATCGTTCATTTCCGGAATCTTCAGGGAATTGTTGATCGTATTGAAAAACTGGAAAAAAACAGTAAGAATGCTCAATAACATATTCAATATTTTTCAGATTAATATCGAAGATAGAAAGATTGAGAAACTGTTTAAATTTTATTATAATAAAAGTGTATGTGTTGAACTCATAACGTATTCATTTATATTTCACCTTCAATTGTCATCCTGAGTCTGCCTGCCCGCCAACTGGCGTGGTCGAAGGATAGACAATTGAAGATAATTAATGTTGTTCATTCTTCGTCATAGTTCGACAAGCTCACTATGACAATCAGAATAAATACTTTTATATTAATTTTAAACAGTTTCTTAATAAAATCTCATTTATTATTCATATCCGCTTTTAATAATAGTGAGCAGCATCTTAAACGGTTTCTTTGACATAATACTATTGATTGAATGTGCAGGTATAATAATATATTGTCCTTTTTCAAGATGCTTCGTGTTATTATCTATATCAATATCTGCTGCCCCATCAATGATCTCAATAAAATTATCAAAGGGAGAAACGCCTCTGTTAAATGTCTCACCCGCATCAACAGCAACAACAGTTAAACTTCCAGTAGGTTTCCTGTAAATAACTTCACTTACGATTGAATGAGAAACATAGGTAATAAGATTTTGGAGGTCTATAATTTCACCTTTGATTATTGGAGCATTCATATTTTTGAACTTTCAAATTAACAACTCACTATTTTAAAATTTTCAGCTGATGCACATCATTTAGTTTTTCTTACATATCTCAAGCAACAAACCTATTGCGGAATAATATCAATGATCACAGTCCGGTTATAAAAACGTTCTTCAGGATATTTATTGGCGAAAGGGGTTAAAGTTATATCTTCACCAAAGCCATACACATCAAATACCACATCGTTCCTGCCTGTTTTGGATAATCCATCTTTGATAATTGTATATACCTCATTTGCTCTTGCCATTGATAATTTTTGATTATATAATTCTTCGCCGATTTTATCTGTATAACCTGAAATAATAACTTTTGCACCATGAGGAATTTTAGGTATTACTATTTCAGAAAGGTATCTTTCATAAATACTGATCGCTTTTGAATCATTGAATTCAAAAATGATGCTGTACCTCATCATCTCCTCATTTTGAGGAGGAGTCCATAGCTTCAGGTGAATAGATGTATCTTTCTTCATCGCAATGCCGTTCTTTGTAATCCCTTTCATTGTAATATTGAATTCACTTTCAGTATTTACACCTAAAATTGTTTTACCGGGAATGCTAATCTTTTTCTCTGAATACGGACCAAAATGTTGTATCTTCTCTTTGTCATCCATAATTTCCAGAGTCCAGGAAGATATGGTATCTTTACCACCATCCACTAAGAAAGACACATAACTATCCAGCGGTGTATCCTGCACACCCATAATTTCAACCGGTTTAAGAGGAGGTGTATCTGCACCACTCTGAAACTCCATCAATAAAATAGGTGAATTACTTTCTATAGAAACCCGGCGATCTTCTTCACGAAGAAGTTCAAGTTCACGTGTACCACCCTCTTGTTCTGATGGAATTTTAGGAGTCAATCTTGCTTCCAGTTTTATTCTTGATGTATTAATTCCTGTTATTTTCAATAAATATTTTTTCACTGATTCAGCCATCGCTTTGCCGTCTTCAATCCCTTTCTTTGACGAACCAACAACAATAATGTTTGCAGTAGGATTTTTCACCAAACGATCACCAAGTATATTCAGTATATTATAATAAACAATCATTTGTCGTTTCGATCTGCTTGAAATCTTATTCAGTTCAACACCTCCCAGATTATCATCTTTAAATGATTTCATTTGTTCTTTAGTCAGCATAATATAACGATCGGGCATTTCCGTATTTTCTTCATTGAAGAAAACATAATTGCGAAGAGGAAAAAATTCTCTTACTTTTCGTTCAATAGGAATAATCTTGGGTGCTTTAACTGCAAACAAAACATTAGGTTCCGGCTCTTTAACAAATTCAACGGAATAAATATCATCACCTGTGCTTACTCCTTTTCTGTTGGATGTAAAATAACCTTTACTCAGGTCATCATTGGCAATGACTGCAAAATCATCGTATTGAGTATTTAACGGTGCACCTGCATTATAAACACGTGTGAATCCAGTACCATTCATTCTGCATTTAAAAATATCCAATCCTCCCAGTCCAAAACGTCCATTAGAAGTGAAAAATAGCACCTTGGTTTTATCTTCAAAAAAAGGATACATCTCATCACCTTCCGTATTTATTTTGTCACCCAGATTTTCGGGTTTACTCCATACTCCACTCGAATCTTTAGTGGATCTATAAATATCAGCTCCACCAAATCCACCCGGCATATCACTGGTAAAATACATGATATTTCCATCAGAAGACAAACAAGGTTGACCAACCGAGTAAGACGGATTATTATATTTAAATGGAATTGGTTCCGACCAAGTATTATCCTTGAAACTGCTGAAAAATATCTGAAGTTCAACTACCTTATCCTTACTTTTATCATGATAATTATTTCGGGTAAAAGCCATGAACGTACCGTTTTTACTAAAACTTGCCGGTCCATCATGCAATTTACCATTCAACCTTTTATCAAAATTTTGCGGGGCTGATAATTGACCTTGATTTACTTCTGAAATATACATATCCCAAAATGGTTTCCCTGTCCAATTGTAATTTCGTTTGATCATTTTCGTAGTAGACCTTGTGGAAGCAAAAACAATATTATTTTTAAAATATGTTGGGCCAAAATCTTCCGCATTAGAATTTATACTCAGATATTCTATCTTATATTTCCCTGTATCTTTTAACAGATTTGGCAACTCGGCTTTATTGGCAATAAAATCTTTAACACGCAGATCATTCGGTTTTAATTCCGAGAACTTACTCATCCATTTATTCGATTCATCATACTTCCCGTTGATCTTTAAAACCATTGCATAGTTATAATAATCTTCAGGCAATATTCCATTCTGTTCATTGATTATTTTTGAATACACACGTTCAGATTGGATATTCTGACTCAGTTTATGATAACTTTCCGCCAATCTTCGTTGTCCTTCAATGGTTAAATGTTTTGTATGAACATAATATTCAATGGCTCTAACATAAGAATATTTAAAAGCGTATTTATCACCCTTTAATTCTTTTTTCGATTTTTGCTGAGCCAGTGCATTATTAAAAATAATAATGAGAGCAAAAAAAGGTATATATATTTTTTTCATATCTAAATTTATTTTCGGGAATTAAAAATTTCTCGGGGAATGAATTTGTTTTTTACTGGAATAAATAAAATCGTATCTCAAAACTATTTCATGACTTCCCTGATTATATTTCACTGTTTTTAAGCCATAAGACCAATCGAATGAATAACCGAGATGCAATTGTTCTGAAATATCCAATCCCACCAATCCACCAAAAGCATCACCGGAGCGATACATCGCACCTATCAAAAATTTCTTCATTATAACAAAAGACGCAGTTAAATCACATTGTATAGGTGCACCCGGGGTTACTTTCATTAATGCCGTTGGTTTAAAATCCAGATTATGTGTTAGGTTGATAAGTGTTCCTGCGATCAAAAAATAATGTCTTTGTTCCTTTGCTTTCAATGTTATACTGTTTGTCTGACTTATTTCCGAATAACTGTTTTGCAATAAATAGGGTACAGAAATCCCTGCATAAAAACGCTCTCTGGAGTAGTAAACCCCAAAACCAATATTAGGAGTAATACGATTCTTTATATTGTTTTGAAAAACAGGATCACTCTGCTGATCCAATTGCAGTGTGTTTAAGTTTGCACGAAATATATTCATTCCAAAACTCAATCCAAGAGCTAATTTGGATTTATCCGTTAACTTTAATCTATAGGCATAATAGCCAAACAACGATGTATTATTGGTAGGACCAATTTTATCATTCAATATGGACAATCCGAGTCCTACATGTTCATTTATCAACGGAGAATGTATCGTTAAGGTTTGTGTAATCGGCGCACCTTTAAAATCAACCCATTGAGAACGATGCAATGCTGTAATAGTTAATGCATCCCTACTACCGGCATATGCAGGATTAACAACCAATGTATTATACATGTAATGGGTGTACATAGGTAGTTGCTGTGCAATCAAACTATTACACCCAAGAGTCATTACGAATACGAATATGAATATTATTTGTTGACGTGTTTTCATTTTATTTTTATTTAATGTGTTCTAATTATCTATTGAGATAAATTGTTCCTTTAATAACATCCGTGCTATTACCTAAATCCAGAATATAAAAGTAAGTACCAACTGGTAGCTCATCTCCACCCACCTTTAATCCGAAAGCTGATCTTCCATCCCATGTGTTCTGGTAAGGGGTTGCTTCAAATATTTTATTTCCCCAACGATTGAAGATCACAATTGTATTATTTGAATATTTTAATATCCCCCTGATTACAAATAGATCATTGACCCCATCCCCATTGGGAGAGAAACCTTCCGGAATATTGAAATCAGTGGGGTGTGTTTCAATTGTTGATGTATTATTCACTAAATTCCCATCCGGTTCAACACCTTGAATCACGGCCGTATTAACATAGCTTCCTGAAACATTAACATTTACTGTAATCGTTAACACTTCTGTTGCTCCATTTTTCATATTTCCAATAGTCCAGACACCTGAAGAAAAATCAATTGTTCCTGTTGTTTTAGTTGATGAAACATACGAATAACCGCTTTGCAGAATATCAGTAACAGTAACTCCGGTAGCATCATACGGTCCATTATTTGTTGCAGTAATTGTAAATACTATAGTTTGTCCTATGAAAGGATAATACTCATTTGCTGTTTTGACGACGCTCAAATCTGAATTACAATTTTTAACAACAATACTCACGTTTGAAGCAATAGAATGACACCCATTGAGTGAAACGATCAATGTATATACATCAGAATCTTTTAATGAAGCTGATTGAATAACCGGATTTTGTTCTATAGATGAATATCCTAATGTGTTTGTCCATTGATATGTTCCACCCGGAACAGTTTGTGCAAATAAGTTAATTGTATTACCTGTACAAACAGGGGAATTCCCTGATGAAACAGCAACCGGTAATTGATCAACAGAAAGTGAAACATTCACCGACGTATCGTTAGGTGAACATGTACCAGATACAATCACATTGTAATCTGATGCTATATCTAAAGTACTTACCGGATTAATTGTTAATGCTGAAGTAGTAACATCTGAAATATTTCCTCCATTACTGAGATTCACAGTACCTTTTCGCCATTGGTAAGACAGTCCGCTGCCAGTTGCAGCTACAGTAAAGATTGCGGAACTTCCGTTACATACTTTTTTATTCTTCGGCTCTGTGATGATAATTGGATTTGCAAGATTTAATGAAACATTGATTGAAGTATCATTCATGGGACATATTCCGGAAATAATAACATTATAATTAGCTGCAACATCTGCAATGCTAACCGGATTAACAGTTAACGTTGATGTTTTCGCACCTGACATATTTCCACTGTCCGTTAGATTCACACTCCCTTTTCTCCATTGATACGTTAACCCTGCTCCTATTGCATTCACTGAAAAATTAGCGGAACTTCCAAGGCATACAGCAAGATTAGCCGGCTCAGTTAGTATTTCAGGGAATACCTGTGCTTTTAAAGTCACCTCAATTGAAGTATCATTAGGAAGACATATGCCTGAAACAATAACATTATAATTTGAAGCATCATCAGCTAAAGTGACTTTTTTGAATGAAAGTAGTGAAGATGTAGTACCTGAAATATTTCCATCATCGGTTAATGATTGTTTACCTTTTCTCCATTGATAAGTAAGCCCTGTACCTGTTGCTGTTACAGAAAAATCTGCTGCACTTCCAACACATACAATTTGATTAATGGGTTCCGTAGTAATTTCAGTTCCGGTGTTCAACATCAATTTAACTTGACCGGAAGTATCATCAGGTGAACAAATTCCGGAAACAATAACATAATAATTTGAAGCCGTATCAGTAGTGTAAACTGAATTGATAGTAAGAGTTGGTGAGGTAGCACCTGAAACAATTCCATCATTCATTAAATTTAAATTTCCTTTTCGCCACTGATAAGAAATACCTGTACCAACTGCTTTGATAGAAAAACTCACAGAACTTCCTGCACATACAGTTTGATTAACAGGTTCTGTAATTATTTGTGGTGATGTATGAACTAATAAAGCAACATGTACCGATGTATCATTTGGTGAACACTGTCCTGAAACAATAACATTATAATTTGAAGATTCATCAGCAACTGTGAGATTTTTGAAAGAAAGTATTGAAGATGAAGTACCAGTTATATTTCCATCATCGGTTAATTGTTGATTACCTTTTCTCCATTGATATGTAAGTCCTGTACCTATAGCGGTTACAGATAGACTCACAGCACTTCCTTCACATTTTATTTGACTTTCCGGTTCTTTCGTTATTTCAGGTTTTGAATTGATGATCAAAGGAACATATAAAGATGTATCATTGGATGGACATAATCCTGAAACAACAACATGATAATTTGATGAAACATCAGATAAACTCACAGAATTTATTTTGAGTTGAGAGGTTGTTGCTCCTGATATATTTACACCGTCAGTTAAATCAACATTCTCTTTTCGCCATTGATATTTCAAACCTGTACCGGAAGCAATCACTGAAAATTGAACTGAACTACCTGTACAAACAGTCATACCAACTGGTTCAGTAATGATAATTGGATTACTTAGATTTAATGAAACATTAACGGAAGTGTCATTTGGAGAGCAAATACCATAAACAATCACATTGTAATCCGAAGCGACATCTGCTTCACTCGCTTTGATAGTAAGTGTTGAAGTAGTTGCACCGGAAATAGTTCCTCCGTCATTTAAATTTTTATTTCCTCTTCTCCATTGATAGGTCAGTCCTGTACCCGAAGCCAAAACTGAAAACACAGCATCACTGCCTGCACATAAAGTTTGATTAACAGGTTCTGATAATATGATAGGATTATTAAGTTCTAACGAAACATTGATAGATGTATCAGCAGGTAAACACTTTCCAGAAACAATAACATTATAATCTGATGCGACATCAGCAATATTTATGGGATCTAAGATGAGAGTAGCTGAATTAACACCTGAAATATTTCCGCCGTTTTTCAGATTAATATTTCCTTTTCTCCATTGGTACATGATACCAGTTCCCTCTGCTGTAATAGAAAATTTTACTGAACCACCCACACACACAGTTTGGCCGGTAGGTTCAGAGGTGATTTTAGGAATTGAATTAATGGATAAAGCAACATGAATAGAGGTATCATTGGGTGGACATATTCCGCTAACAACAACATCATACTCTGATGATGTATCAGATATTCCAAATGAATTTATTTTAAGAACTGCGGAATTTGAACCTGAGATTCTTAAATCATCAGTTAAATTAATTTTATTTTTTCTCCACTGGTAAGCCAGAGCATTACCGGTTGCCTCTATCGTTAAATTTATAGAACTTCCTTCACAAACATTTTGACTGAGTGGTTCTTTCGTTATGATTGGATTACTCAGATTTAATGAAACATTAACAGAAGTGTCATTTGGAGAGCAAATACCATAAACAATCACATTATAATCTGAAGCGATATCAGCTTTACTCGCCTTGATAGTAAGCATTGCAGTGGTTGCACCTGAAATATTTCCTCCATCGATTAAATTGACATTCCCTCTTCTCCATTGATAGGTCTGTCCTGTACCCGAAGCCAAAACAGAAAACACAGCATCACTGCCTGCACATACAGTTTGATTTACAGGTTCTGATAATATGATAGGATTATTAAGTTCTAACGAAACATTGATTGATGTATCAGCCGGTAAACATTTTCCTGAAACAATAACATTATAATCTGATGTGACATCAGCAATATTTACAAGATCCAAAATAAGTGTAGATGTATTAACACCTGAAATATTTCCACCGTTTTTCAAATTTAAATTTCCTTTTCTCCATTGGTACATTATACCAGTTCCCTCTGCTGTAACTGAAAATTTTACTGAACCACCAACACACACCTTTTGACCAGAAGGTTCAGAGGTGATTTTAGGTATTGAATTAATAGATAAAGAAACATGAATAGATGTATCATTGGGTGGACATATTCCGCTAACAATAACATCAAACTCTGATGATGTATCTGTAACTCCAAAGGAATTAAAATTTAGCATTGCAGAATTAGAACCTGAAATATTCATATCGTCCGATAGATTTATTTTATTTTTCCTCCATTGATAAACTAAATTTTTACCGGTTGCTTCAACCTTCAGATTAACAGAACTCCCTTCGCAAACACTCTGGCTGATGGGTTCTTTGGTTATGATCGGATTACTTAGATTTAAAGATATATAATCAGAAGTATCATTCATTGGACAAATCCCGGAAACAACCACTCGATAAACTGAAGAAACATCAGAAATCCCAACGGATTGCAAAATAAGTGTTGAAGAATCTGCTCCAGAAATATTTCCTCCGTTAATTAAATTTGAATTCCCTTTCATCCATTGATAAGTCAATCCTGAACCTTTTGCTATAACTGTAAAATCAACCGTACTACCAACGCAGACGGTTTGGCTGGTTGGTTCAGTTTGTATTTCCGGTCGGGTATTCACTATTAGTTTGGCATTGACAGACGTATCATTTGAGGAACACATTCCGTATACAATCACATTATAATCCGATGCTGTATCAGTAATACTTACCTGACTGAAAGAGATATCCGCAGTGGAGGTTCCTGAAATATTTCCACCATCTGTTAGATTAACATTCCCTTTTCGCCATTGATATGTCAAACCTGTTCCTGATGCCATAACAGAAATATGTGATGGACTACCGGAACAAACTGTTTGATTGGTAGGTTCTGAAAGGATTATCGGATTACTAAACTTTATTGTCACTTGTTTTGATGTATCATTTGGTGGACAAATTCCAGATACCACAACATAATATGCAGAAGAAGTATCTGCATTCGTAACAGAATTAATTGTAAGGTTAGCAGTTGTTGCACCGGAAATATTAACACCGTCAACCAAATTGTTATTTCCTTTTCTCCATTGATACATCAACCCAATTCCAGTTGCTGTAACAGACAGATTTGCTGTACTACCCACACACACACTTTGATCTATTGGTTCTTTCGTAATAACAGGATTGGTTAGATTCAACGATACATAGTTGGACGTATCATAAGGTATACATTTACCTGAAACTATAACATTATAATTTATTGAAACATCTGAAATACTTACAGGATTAATTGTTAATACAGCGGTTTTTGATCCGGAAATATTTCCTCCGTCTGTTAAATTTATATTTCCTTTTCGCCATTGATAAGTCAACCCATTTCCTTGGGCTGTCACTGAGAAACTTACAGTAGCTCCTTTACAAACAGTTTGATCAGTTGGATTCAATGTAATTTCCGGAAGTGAATCAACAAATAAAGACACTTTGTATGAAGTATCATTTGGAGAACAAAATCCTGAAACAACAACATTATAATCTGATGCTGTATCATTGATACTTACAGGATTAATAGTCATTGTGGCAGAAGTCGCATTTGAGATGTTTCCACCATTGGTTAAATTTATATTCCCTTTTCTCCATTGAAAAGTTAATCCGATCCCTTCAGCGGCTACTGAAAAATTTGCAGCGCTGCCAATGCATGCTTCCTGATCGGTAGCTTGGTCAACAATTTTAGGATTTCCAAGCATCAATGAAACATTGATTGAAGTCACAGTTGAAGGACAAAAACCGGAGATTAAAACATGATAGTCTGAAGCCGTATCAGCGATGCTAACAGGGTCAATGGTCAAAGTTGCAGTATTTGAACCGGAAATATTTCCTACGTCAGTTAAATTTTTATTTCCTTTTCTCCATTGATAGGTTAATCCGGTTCCTGTTGCTGCTACTGAAAAAAATGTCTTACTACCTAAACATACTTTTTTACTGGCAGGTTGTTCAATAATAATAGGATTTTCCAACGATAAAGAAACATAGATTGAAGTATCATTGGGTGGGCAAAAACCGGAGATAACAACATTGTAGTCTGAAGCAGTGTCAGCGATACTTACCGGATTTATTGACAGTGTAGCAGTTGTTACGTTTGAAATATTTCCCCCATTGGTTAAATTAACATTTCCTTTTCTCCATTGATAGGTTAATCCGGTTCCTGTTGCTGCTACTGAAAAGAACACATTACTCCCGATACATACTTTTTTATTATTGGGTTGTGAAATGATCATCGGATTTTCAAGATTTAATGAAACATGAATTGTTGTATCATTTGGAGAACATAGTCCTGTGACTATTACATAATAATCAGATGATCCATCGGTGACACCTACAGGATTAATGTTCAATTCATCAGAAGTTGCTCCTGAAATATTGCCTCCATTTGTTAAATTCATATTTCCTTTTCTCCATTGATACATTATGTTGGTACCTGTTGCTTTTACAGAAAAATTCGCATTACCTCCAACACATACTGATTGATCAGATGGATCAGAAACAATGATTGGATCAATTAGTTTCAATGAAACGTTAATTGACGTATCATTGGGCGAGCACATCCCTTTTACAATGACATTATAATCTGAAGCAGTATCCGAAACACCAACAGAATTAATAGTTAGCATTGCTGTTGTAGCACCTGAAATATTTCCTCCATCAGTTAAGTTCATATTCCCTTTTCGCCACTGATAAGATAATCCCATACCTGTAGCAGAAACTGAAATATTCGCCTGACTTCCTTTACATACTGATTGATTGTCAGGTTCATTAATTATAATCGGATTGATAAGATTTAAAGAAGCATTGATAGAGATATCATCAGGAGAACAAATTCCGCTGACAACAACATTATAGTCTGAGGCAGTATCAGCGATACTTACCGGATTGATAGTCAGTGTAACAGAAGTTGCCCCTGAAATATTTCCTCCGTCAGATAGATTTACGTTTCCTTTTCTCCATTGATAGGTTATTCCCCTCCCTGTTGCAACGACCGAAAAAACTGCTGAATCTCCGGTACAAACGGTTTGATTGGCAGGTTGTGAAATAATCATTGGTTGATTAAAAACCTCTAAATAGACCTCAACAGATGTGTCTTTACTAGGACAAAAACCGGAAACAACAACATTATAATCATAAATATCATCATTAATGGTAACAGGATTAAAAATTAAAGTAGAAGTCTTTGTTCCAAAAATATTTCCACCTTCAGTTAAATTCACATTTCCTTTTCTCCATTGATAAGTTAAACCGGTACCGGTTGCTGCTACTGATAAAAATTCAATACTACCCACACAAGCTTCTTTATTAATTGGCTCAATAATAATGGTCGGATCACTCAACATAAGTGAAACATTGATTGAAGTATCATTTGGAGCAATTGTACCCGAAACAATAACATTATAATTTGATGCAGTATCAGCAAAACTCACTGATGTAATAGTCAACTTCGAAGAAGTTGCGCCGGAAATATTTCCTCCATTTGTTAAATTTATGTTTCCTTTTCTCCATTGATACGTCAAACCGTTACCTGTAGCAAAAACAATAAATGTTGTTGAGCTTCCGGTGCAAACTTGCTTATTATATGGTTGTTCGAAAATGTTTGGTGCCTGACCAAAATTCACTTTCGTAAAGAAAAAAATATTAAGAAGGATAAGTATTAAGAATAATTTATTTTTCATTTTATTCATTTTTATATTTTAATAAAATTTTTCCTCACAAAAATATAATCAAAAAGTCATTTAAATGTTATATAATTCTGATAAAAAGTTTCATAATTCTTACATTTTGAATGTTAGAATTAATAGTAAAATCTAAAAATCAATCAGAAGTTTTCAATATATAAATTGAAAATTTAGTTACAATAATGATTATAAACCATTATTTAAACGGACTATAATCCACCTGAGGAGGATTGTTTGAGATGCTTAAGCTTTTTAAAATGAGTTGGAGAAAGTCCAGTTATTTTTTTAAATTGACTGGACAAATGTGAAACACTGCTATAATTGAGTTTATCCGCAATTTCATTAAGATTGAAATCTTCATACATAAGGAGTTCTTTCACCTTTTCAATTTTATGTGTAAGATAAAATTTTTCTATGGTAATTCCTTTTACTTCTGAAAAAAGATTAGCAAGGTATGTATAATCATAATTTAGTTTTTCAGTAATGTAATCAGACAGATTAACTTTTATTGGTTCTTCAGAATAATGGACCAGTTCAATGATAATTGATTTTATCTGGTCAACCAGAATACTTTTTTTATCATCCATCAATTCAAGTCCAACATTTTTAAGTGCATTATTCAGCCCTTCTATTTGTTCAGGTGTCAAACGCTCAACAATTTCAGTTTCGCCCAATTCAACATTAATAAAATGCAATCCAAGTTTCTCAAGTTCAGATTTCACGACCATTTTACAACGGATGCAGGCCATATTTTTAATGTAGAGTTTCAATCGGGAAAAATTAAATTATGATTTTGAAAAGTAAAGATACATTTTTTTGATTAAATAATAACTTTTTACAATCACATAAATATCAGAAAAATAATTCTTTTCAAATTAATTAAATATTAATTGTAAATTCTTCAGAATGTTTAAAAATCTTATTAAAATCAGAAATACAAAAGGGTTTTAGAAAATTTATTAAACCCTTTTGTATCTAAGTGGGCACTGAAGGATTCGAACCTTCGACCCTCCCGACTGGTTAGTCGGGATGCTCTGTCTCTTTTAAAGCAATAAGTTTCTCAATCATTGTTCTGCTTTTCCAGTTTTTGATTGCCTTTTCTCTTGCTAACGCATTGGATTTATCTTGAAACGTTTCAGTATATTTCAAACACCAATCATTTGCATGACCTGTAAAACCTTTATGGTTGGAATTATGCCTTCTTATCCTGCCTGATATATCATCAGTAGAACCAATATAATATTTATCACTTTTAGAAGAATATATAATGTAAACGTAGTGCATAAAAAAAGACAGCTATCTTGCTGTCTTTGGTGGGCACTGAAGGATTCGAACCTTCGACCCTCCCGACTGGTTAGTCGGGATGCT
>CAYVNP010000052.1:0-27892 GCA_964452905.1 uncultured Bacteroidales bacterium | reverse complement strand
AAATTCAACCTATACTGTTACCGCTACAGATAATAACTCTTGTACTGCTACGGCTACTGTTGCGGTTGCTGTCAATACGCCTGAAGCAATTTCGGCTGTTTCTGATAAAGCATCTATCTGCAATGGGCAAGCCATCGCTACACTTTCGGTCAGTGGATGCGCCTCCTGTTCTGCTTTTACCTGGAGCAGTAGCGCAGGAAATACTGCATCGGTTACTGTTTCACCCACTTCAAATTCAACCTATACTGTTACCGCTACAGATAATAACTCTTGTACTGCTACGGCTTCTGTGGCTGTTGCTGTTAATACACCTGTGACAATTTCGGCTGCTTCTGACAAAGCATCCATTTGCAAAGGACAAGCCAATGCCACACTTTCGGTTAGTGGATGCGCTTCCTGTACTGCTTTTACATGGAGCAGTAGTGCTGGAAATACTTCATCGGTTACTGTTTCACCCACTTCAAATTCAAGCTATACTGTTACCGCTACAGATAATAACTCTTGTACTGCTATGGCATCTGTTGCTGTGGTTGTAAATATTCCATCTGACATAACTGTTGTTTCTGATTTACCATCTGTATGCGCAGGACAAAATACCAATGTAACATTAAGTGTTATTGGTTGTACTTTGTGTTCATCGTTTGCATGGAATAATAATATTGGTAATAATTCTTCTGTTTCTGATTCTCCAATTTCAAGCACAACGTATACAGTAACAGTTACGGATAATCATTCTTGTACAGCTACGGCATCTGTGGCTGTTACAGTCAATACTCCTGTAACTATCTCTGCTATCTCTGACAATGCGTCCATCTGTAAAGGACAAGCCAATGCTACACTTTCGGTCAGCGGGTGCGCCTCCTGTTCTGCTTTTACCTGGAGCAGTAGTGCAGGAAATACTGCATCAGTCACTGTGTCACCCACTTCAAATTCTACCTATACTGTTACCGTTACAGATAATAACTCTTGTACTGCTACGGCTACTGTTGCGGTTAACGTCAATACTCCTGTAGCTATTTCGGCTGTTTCTGTTAAAGCGTCTATCTGTAAAGGACAAACCATCGCTACATTTTCGGTTAGTGGATGCGCCTCCTGTTCAGCTTTTATCTGGAGCAGTAGTGCTGGAAATAATGCATCGGTCACAGTTTCTCCAACTTCAAATTCAACCTATACTGTTACGGTCACAGATAATAATTCTTGTACAGCTACGGCTTCTGTGGCTGTTGCTGTCAATATACCTGTTGCTATTTCGGCTGCTTCTGATAAAGCATCTATTTGTAAAGGACAAGCCATCGCTACACTTTCGGTCAGCGGATGCTCTACCTGTTCTGCTTTCGTCTGGAGTCATACAGCAGGGAATACTCCTACTGTTACAGTGTCTCCAACAATTAGTACAACCTACATTGTCACTGTCACAGACAGTAATGGTTGTTTAGCTTCTGGAAATATAAAAATAAATGTAATTGAACCACCTATTACCCCTGAAGTTATTGATGATATTATTTGTTCAAAAGATAATTCTGTTGGGACTGTGAGTGTATTGCTTCCGATTAGTAATTATACTTATTTATGGTATGATTCATTTACAAATGGTCTTTTACTTGATTCAGGATTTACATATACAAAAAAGAATATTCACGAAGAAACATATTTCTTTTTAGAAACAATTGATGAAAATGGATGCAAATCTCTTCAACGTAGCACTGCAAAAGTTAGTATTGGTAAATATCCCAAAGCTATGTTTACGTATGATAATCAAACACATATTTATGAAAATACAGAAGTATACTTTACAAATATGTCAGAATCTAATGCGATTTTACAGGATAAAAGTTTAAAATTTAAATGGGAGTTTGGTATTAATGATTCTTATTCATCAGATTCAAATGCTTTACACACATATAAGGATTTTGGTGAATACCATGTTACTCTTAACGTAACTAATTCTGATGGTTGTACTGCATCATGGTCGGATAAAATAACTGTCTTAAAACCACTTCAGTTATTTGTACCAGAAGCATTTACACCCAATGGAGATGGGCTGAATGATTTTCTCTTTGTAAGAGGCCCCATTAAAACTTTATATTTTGAAGTTTTGAATCAATGGGGGATGAAGGTATTTGAAACGAATGATTCAACATTGGGTTGGGATGGAAAATACAAAGGGATTGAGCAACCTGAAGGAACATATATTTGGTTATATCAAATTGAAATGAGTGATGGAAGGAAAAAAGCAGAACAGGGAACAATCAATTTAATTAGATAAATTGATTTTAATATAAATATTTTATTAATATTTCATTAAGACACTATTTAATAAATTGATAATAAAAAAATATTTAGGAATTATTGAAACATATTCTTGACCAGAAACATACTCAAAAATTAAAATTAATCAAGCATTTCCAAGAATACCATTAGTAAATATGATAAAATCTCAATAATTGTTGTGATTTTTTTGTTTTTTGTGGAAGGTTTGTTAACCAACTATAAGAAAATATATTGGGATAAAAATCGATTTACTTAAAAATTCCATCTTTTCCTATAAAGTATCTATAACTTAAAAATTAGCTGAATAACATCATTTTCAGGGTGCCTCATAAAAAACGGACTTCAATTCAATTACAAAAATACTATTATGAGAATTTAATAATTAATCATAATTCTAATTGAATGGTTTAATTATTATTCAAAAAATTCCTTTCAGAACTGCATCTTAAGATTTACAAAAACAAAGTGTGCTTAACTCTATCATTTTAAAAAATTAAAATACGCATATAGAAGGTTTTTATTCGTTTTATTTTTGTAATCTTTTTATTATATTAATTTCTTTGTGTTAAAATTCCTAACAATGATTAAACAATTTTTTTTTATATTTTTCATTTACTTGTTTAACTTATCTTTGATTGCACAGTCAGATACGTTCCGTGTTGTGGGTTATTTTCCCAATTGGTATGATGTTCCTGCTATTGCGCGTCAACTCGATTATTCAAAGTTAACTCATATTGATTATGCTTTTACGAATCCTACCAACTCCTCCGGATCGCTTGAAGATATGGGAAGTGATCTGGATACGGTTGTTAAGTATGCTCACGCAAAAAATGTAAAAGTACTGATTTCATTGGGTGGCGGAGATCTCAGTTCGGACATAATCAATTATTACTCCGATCTGTTATCTTCATCTGAAAGATGTTCTGCTTTTGTGCATACAATTATGAACTTCATAAAAAAATACAAGCTTGATGGTATTGATGTTGACCTTGAAGGAAATGCCATCGGCACTAATTATGGTTCCTTTGTACAACAACTTTCTGATTCAATAAAAGCAAAAGGGTTGCTTATAACGGCTGCAGTAAGTGGTTGGGGTGATGATAATATTGACGATGCTACTTTAGCTCGATTCGACTGGATAAATATCATGTCGTATGATGCTACTGGTCCATGGAATCCTGATCAACCGGGTCAGCATTCTTCTTATGAATTTGCACAATATGGTATAAAAATTTGGTCAGCAAGAGGTTTAAGTAAAAACAAACTGGTTGTTGGTGTCCCCTTCTACGGACATGGCTTTAACAATGAGCTTGACACTGAAGGCATTGATTATAATGTGATCATCTCCCGGTTTCCTTATGCGTATGATCAGGATACGGTCGGCGAAATTATTTATTATAATGGTGTCAGTACAATCAAAGAAAAAACATGGCTGGCCATGGAACAGGCTTCAGGCATTATGATCTGGGCATTAACTTATGATACACAAGACACTACAACTTCATTATTGAATGCAATCGGTAAAGCAATGAAAACATATAATAAAAATGATGTTCCACCTGTTGTAAAAATATTATCTCCTTCAACTGATACCACAATAAATTTAAATGATTTTTTAGTTATCGCCTCAATCAAAGATACAGACGGGATTTTCAAATCAGCAACGTGTTTTGTTAATGAAACTATTTTCTCCAAAACAACTTTACCCCTTGACACGTTTAGACTTAAAAATTTCTCCTCAGGAATTTATACGATCATTGTGAACGGTATAGACCATCAAGGTAAAACAGGAAGTGATACTGTTATCGTAACAGTGAGTAATACTATACCCCGAAAACCATACAATAATAAAGCTGCTGAAATACCCGGATTCGTTCAGGCAGAGAATTACGACGTAGGCGGTAATAACATTACATATCATGATCTAAGTCCGGCAAATGAAGGTGGGCAGTACAGATATGACAGAGTAGATATTGAAGAGTGTTTTGATACAGGGGGTGGATATAATGTGGGGTGGATTTCTCCTGGCGAATGGATGGAGTATTCTGTGGATGTGAAAAATTCAGGTCAGTATATTATTGAATTCCGTGTAGCTGCAATTTCTTCCGGATTAAAATTTTCAATGACAGTCGATAATTCAGACATTACAGGCATAATGAAAATTCCAGACACTGGTGACTGGCAGAATTGGGCATCCGTGTATTCCAATCCTGTTCATCTTGAAAAGGGTCAACATATATTAAGATTAAATTGTATTGATGGGGATATGAATTTTAATTATTTCAAATTTACGTCCGTTTTGGACGGTATTCCTGTTATATCTTCTCAATCAAATTTTACTGAATTTCCTAATCCTGTAAATGATTTTTTAATATTGAATTTCCAAAACACGAATGATACCAGCGTAAAGATTGAAATAATAGATCCAACTGGAAAATTAGTATTGAACAACGTAATGAAGTTAGATCAAAATTCTTCTTCAACAATTAATGTATCAGGACTAATGACTGGAATTTATATCCTGAAAGTTACTACTGGCAATGACTGTAAAATAATGAAAATATTTAAACAATGAATTGTGAATTTTTTACTCAAAATGCATCAATGTTTTTGGAAATTCAAAATTTTAGCTGACCGTTTATTAAAGGTATCTTAATAATCCTAATTCATTTAAACAGTAATATTAATGAAATATTAAAAAAATCTATATTTTCGCCCATTGGATCATGCAAGTTGATTAACAATATATACATTAAATGTTCATTTCATGAAGGTCAATGAAATGATCCTACACTTGTCAAATTGCTGATTGTTTTCAAACATACTTATAATGAAGATTTTTTAACGCAAAAAAATATATTTTTCAATTTAGAAATATAATATTTGTTTCTTTTAGCAGAAGTAGATTTTCAGGGTGTGTTTTATAAAATTATTTTTAGTGTTAAACAAATAAAAATAGGATTTCAATGATTAATCATGCTTTTTATAACGCCCTGAAATATATTTTGAATTGTTTTATATGTTAAATTCGGATTTTAATTTAAATTTTTTATCATGGAAATAAGAAAAGTAATTCTTTTTATTATTGTATCTTTTTACTTTTATTCTTTTAATTTAAAAGCTCAAACAGATACTTCATTTTGGTTTGTGGCACCTTGGGTAACACCAAATCATGAAGCAAATTATCCATTAATATTTCATATTACATCTTTCGGGCAACAGTCTACGGTGACTATTTCAATGCCTGCAGATGCATCATTTACACCTATTGTTATTTCTGTTCCTGCAAACCAGATGATCAATAAAGATGTCACTACTTTAAAAAACAATATTCAGAATTCCCCGGGTGATCTCATTTTAACGAAAGGATTATATATTACGGCAACAAGCCCTGTTTCGATTTATTACCAAATAGGTCAGTCGGAAAATCCTGAAATATTTGTATTAAAAGGGAAAAATGCTTTGGGTACAAATTTTGTGATTCCGGGACAGAACAAATATTCCGATGATATTAACAATTTTTATGGCGCTACAGCAAAATCTTCATTTGATATCGTTGCAACCGAAAACAATACGACTGTCAATATAACTGTTTCCAGGGCAACAGGCTCTCATGCGGCTGGTTCAACGTTTACGATTCACCTGAACAAGGGGAATTCATATTCTTTAATTGCTTCCAGCCAGACTGCTGACGGACATTTAACAGGATCGGTAGTTACCTCTGATAAACCGATAGCCATCACCATTAAGGACGATTCGATGGATGCCTCGAATTGCCAGGATCTTGTTGGTGACCAGATTGTACCCGTAAACGTTACAGGTACCAACTATGTTGCCATCAAAGGGAATTTTTCACCGGTCGGTAATGAAGGAGTGTTTGTTACATCAACACAGGATGCAACGGAAATTACAGTGAATGGCACAAAGGTAACGACCATCAATAAAAACATGACCTATTTTGTTCCGATGACAAATGCTTCCATGATACTTTATATTCAAACATCCAAACCTGCTTATGCCTTTCAGTTAACGGGAAATGGATGTGAAGCATCCGGAACAGTGTTGCCTCAACTAACTTGTACTGGATCACGCAAAATAGCTTTTTCACGTGTTACGAATGAAGAGTTCTACCTGAAACTCCTTGCCCCTAAATATATCGTTAATAGTTTTTATTATAGCATCAACAACGGGACAAGAGTTCACATTGACACAACTAAAAATTTTTTCCAGGTTCCAGGTACTGAATTAATGTATGCCCGAATTCTTGTTAACGGCACCAATATTCCTGCCAATTCACAATGTGTACTTGAAAATGATATGGGTATCTTTCAAATGGGTTTTCAAAATTTGACAGGCAACGGGAATGGCGCCTTGCAGGGTTATTTTTCTAACTTCAATGTCGGAAACTCCGGTAAAAAAACAATCACAACAACACAGTATGCAAGCTGTACTGCTGTATTGGGAGTTATGCCCGGTGCAGCTTATTATCATTGGTATGATGAAAACCAAAAAAATATAGCATCCTATGAGGGAAAAGATACAGTTAGTTTCCCGATAACAAACCTTGAAAAAGATATTATATTAATGGTCGTGTATCCAAATGATGAATGCGGAGGTATTGACTCGCTTACTTTTAATGTAAAACCTGTTAAACCAATTGCCGGATTTAATGAAACGTTATGCAAAACAGGCAGCGATAGTATCAAGTTAAGTTTTGATCCGGAAAAATGTTTAATTCCAACCTCTACCTATCACTGGATAGATTCGAGATATGGTGATTCAACTAAAACAGAACATTATATTAAACAAGATGGCACATATAAAGTATTTTTCTGGGATGGCAAATGTCTGGCAGATTCTGGTGTATATAAGGTTTCAATTGTACCTGAACCTTCAGTAAATTTAACTGATCCGCCTAAATTGTGTTCTGATTCGTCAGTAACACTTGATGCAGGGAGTCATCCCGGCATGTCTTTGAAATGGGTCAGCGATAATCCCGATATGATTCAGCCGGACACAAATCAAAAGGTCTATATTAAACTTCCATTATCCAAACAAGCTTCTGATCAGCATTTTATTTATACGATCACTGTTTCCAATAAATGCAATGTTGCCAAAACAGCCAGTGCAAATATTAATTTTACAAATTGCGCAATCACAATTCCGAATGTATTTACTCCGAACGGTGATGGTATTAATGATTATTTATATATAGATAAAGTTGATAATGTTAACTACCTGGACTGGGAGGTAATCATTTATAACCGATGGGGACGAAAAGTATATGAAACCAATAGATATATCAATGGCGATTCCAACCATAGTTGGAACGGAGCGGGTGCTACTGATGGAGTTTATTTCTATGTTGTTAGAAACTTAAAGCTAAATAAAACCTTTACCGGTTTTATACAACTAATCCGTTAAATAATAATTTTTTAAAAAATGAAAAACTTTCTGATATTATTAATATTCGTTTTATGTGCAATAAGCCTTACAGCACAAAAGATTCAACAACTCTCATTAAGTAATTTACCAAATCAGGTTAATCTTAATGAAGGAACAACAACTACTTTCATATTTAACACTTCAATATCATCAGTTATAGCAAGGAATCCATCCATTTCTACCATACAAGTGAATGGTACACAAGTTAAAATAACAGGATTAACTGCTGGTCGGACAGGGTTGAAAATTACTTCCGGCGGTACTTCTTATATGATGGGACTTCGGATCAATAATGCTGATGGCTCTATCCCCGGACTACCACATTATGTTAGTTTGGGTTCTGTTTCTGAAGATAAAGATACCGATCTTTCATTCTGGAAAGACCTTCAACCGGGACTAAAAAACAAACAGATGGATATCCGTTACATCTATATTAACGGTGGTGTTTCATCTTTTGGAACGGGTTGGAGAACCTGGGGTGCAGACCGTGTTGGAAAATACTGCACCGAAAGTTTAAAGAACGGACTGATTCCTTTCTTTGTTTATTATAATATCCCTGATGGCGGTGAAAGTTATGATACGGATGTTCAGCATTCACGCAATCCAGATTACATGAAAGGTTATTTCGAAGATATGGAATACTTTTTCAAACGTGCCTCCGACATCATGCAGGGCGATCTATACGGGATGATCATGGAACCTGATTTTTTAGGATATATCCAACAGAATGCAAAAATTCACGGTGAATCACCTGATCCTACTATATTCAAAACAGCCGTTACTCCTGATTCAATTGCATCCAATGCAGGAACCCTTAAAACATTGGTTCAGAAAATAAATCAAACAATTAATCAAAAAAAAGTGGAAGGGCATCATATTATTTTCGGTTGGATGCTTAACTTATGGTCTTATCCACAAAATCAGGGAACTCTTGGAATTATACATCGTACTGATGATCTTGGTCTTGTGAATGGACGAGCTGTCATACAAGAAGCAGCGGAAGGTACCGCCCAGTTTTCAATAAATGCAGGAATTTTATCATACGGAGCAGATTTCGTTGCAGTGGATAAATATGGATTAGATGCAATGGGTTACATGCCTAATAACGATCCTTCAAAAATGTATTGGTTCTGGAATAATGATCATTGGAATAATTATTTATTCTATATAAAAAAAATTCATGAGAAAACCGGAAAACCAATGGCTATCTGGCAAATACCGGTTGGTCATATAAATAGCACACAAACAACAAGCGCTTATACCAATGCATTATTTCTAGACCTGGACAATACCACAAATAAATATGAAGACAGTGCCCCCACCTATTTTTTTGGTGATACATTTATTACAGGAGATAATTTAAGGCAAACACATTTCTCGAAAAATATTTCATCTGATACCGGCATGGCAGTTAACGGGAACACCATCCGCTGGCGATCGCATATGCAGGATTGTGCGGATGCGGGGATTGTCATGGCTATGTTTGGAGCAGGTGTGGGCTTTTCTACTTTGGGCATCGGCTCACCTCCGACAGATAATTATTATTTTATTCAGAAAGTGCAGTCATACTATCAAAATACGGCTCCGATATCTACCCGTTTTACCGGTCAGACTTACGGCTGTGATGAAAAATGTTCACCATTGGTATTACATATTAAACCATCAACTACAGATACACTTTATGAAATATTTGTTGGGCAAACCATTCAATTATCTGCGAACGTTTTTGATCTGAACGGAACAATCACAAAAGTGAAAACGTATGTTAATTCTCAGGAGATTGCAAACACGGTTGATAGTATTACTTATACAGCAATTTGGACTCCTTCTAAACTAGGCAAATTCACTATCACAGTTGAAGCTACTGATAATGATGGAAATGTTACCCGTTCGTCACGCCAATTTATTTTGCAACAAATCGATCCTTTATCATGTAAAGTTCCTTCATGGCAAGCTAATGCTTATTCTTCAACAACACAGGTTTCATTTAACGGAAAAATTTACCAGAATAAATGGACCACTTCACCTACTGATATTCCCGGTAATTCAGATGCATGGCAGTATATTGGCATATGCGGAGATCAGAATATAATCGTTAATACGTGTTCAAATGTATGGACAGCCAAAGTATATCCAATAAGTTCAATCGTGGCTTATAATAATAAAATTTATAAATGTGTACAGCAAGCGCAGGCAGCTGATGTGCCTGGCACTTCAATGGTATGGGTTTACCAGAATGATTGCGTTGCAGGATCTCAGATAGCTGTATCGGGTTATGTATATTTCGGTGAAATTGCAATAAACAATACACAAACTACAAGTTTTACCGTTAAAAATATTGGTAATGCTCCATTGCATATTTCTTCGGTTGAATGTCCGGCAGGTATGTCGTCTACATACAGCGGTATATTAGCTGCCGGTGATTCTGCTACTATAATTGTTTCATTCACTCCTTTCGAAGCCAAAGTCTATGAGGGTTTAATCAAAGTACATTCAGATGCTGTCGCAGGTCATTATGTACGTTATGCTTACGGTATTGGAATACTTGCAACAGGTATTGATGAAAAACATATTTCAACATTTTCCATTTATCCAAATCCGGCAAATAAACAAGTGACCGTTAATTTTGGTCAGGATTTCCCCCAACAGTCAAGTACTTGTAAAATATTAATCATCACGAATATATTTGGTCAAATTGTTTATCAAAATCAACTAAGCAATCAATATTCAGAATATAAAATTGATTTAAGATATCTTCCTGATGGCATTTATATCATTAGAAGTGGTAATGTTTCAAAGAAATTAATGATATCACATTAAACTAACAGTTTATTATTTTTTAATTTAATCAAAGATTCATAACACAAAAATCTTAAGATTATTTTACGTGCAACAAGAATTAAAAAGTGCAGGTAGTTATGATTATTAGAGTTAAATTAATGATCAGAATCTTTTAACATATAAATGACAATAAGGTGTTGACTCTTCTTTTTCATAATATTGCTGATGAAAATCTTCTGCTTTCCAAAAATTAGTAGCGTGCGATACTTTGGTTACTATTTTAAATCCTTTATCTTTTAGAAGAGTGATTAGTTTTTCGATTGTTTCTTTTTGTTGCTCATTGAGGTAGAAAATCTCTGAACGATATTGATCGCCAATATCAGGACCTTGTCTGTTCAATTGAGTAGGATCATGTATTTCAAAAAAAAGACGGGCTAAAGTTTCATAACTTATTTTAGAGGAGTCAAAGATTATTCGAACCGATTCAGCATGTCCTGTTGTGTGGTTGCAAACTTCTTTATAAGTAGGATGCTGAGTATGACCACCGATATAACCCACTTCAGTTGAAATAACTCCAGTTGTTTTGTGCATATAATATTCAACGCCCCAAAAACATCCGCCGGCAAAGATGGCAGTATCAGTTTTGTTGACTAAATTATTTTCTTTAGCAGGTATAAAGTTTAGTGAAATAGAATTAACACAAAACCGGGTATTCTTTTTTGTTAAACCTTCGCCAATAAATACATGACCTAAATGCGCTCCACATTTGTTACAAATAATTTCGGTACGCATACCATCAGCATCAGGAACTCTTTTAACGGCTTCTGGTATTTCATCATCAAAGCTGGGCCAACCGCAATCAGAGCGAAATTTGTCAGTTGATTTATATAATGCCGCCCCACATCTTTTACAGACATAGGTTCCATTTTCATAGAAATTATAATACTGTCCGCTAAATGGTTTTTCAGTTCCTTTATTAATAATAACTTTTTCTTCTTCAAGTGTTAATTTGTTATAGTTCATATTAGTAGTTTTTATTTGGGATTTTTGGTTTTGTGTACATCCCAGTATGATGAATAATATTAAAAACCAAATATTAATTATTTGTTTCATGTTTTATAAAGTATGTTTTAATACAAAAGAGCGGTATTCAAATCAAATAATAATTAGTTTAATTCAAATTTATAACTAAACGTTTGTAATTCCAGTTATGGTAAGTAACAAACAAAATTTCAAATAACTTTTTCAATATAAAAAAGGTCTATTTATAATGCAAAATGGTTCAAATTTATTTGAAGACGTGCAATTGAATTAATAAAAATACACACTGAAACGAGTAGCTTTAAAATTGCATTTTTATTAGTAATTCTAATTCTTTTTAAATCCTGCCATCAAGAGCGCTCCACCTGCAAGACCGGTGTCCTTTATCATTCCGATCATACCCATCATTTCGCCTTTCAGCATGGAAGGCATTTGAACAGTGAATACCAAGATCAGCAATAATAAAGCAAGGAGCAGTCCTGCCATATAATGGTACTTTAACGTGATAAAGCTGATAGCTGCTGCAATCATCGCTATTCCAGTCAGATAAACCCAGAATATTCCTCCTGGAATAAAAGCAGGTACCATGCCGGCCATCATTTGAGCTTTAAAGAGATGCATGCTTCCAAACATTATGAATGGGACTGAGAATAGGACTCTTGCTGCAATGTTGGTTAGAGTTTTCATAGTTTTTGGTTTTTAAATTAAGGGGCAAAGGTACGTTCTAAAAACAGGATATGTCAAGTTCTATAATATGATATATATCTTAATCCTCTTCACACTTTTATGTTTTCATTCCAACGTAGTGGTGGATCCGAATACCTATTCAATGACGTTTCTGACTCACATAGGATAAACATAAATCTATTAAAAAATTTTGAATTTAAAACTTGAAATCAGCTATTACGATTGATGTGTTGAAGTGTAACTGAAAATTTTTACAATAACCTTTTATTTCAAAAAGATTAATATCTGATTGCTAATTTAAAACTGGAGAATAATACCAAGAGTAGGTAAAATTGTGCCGGCTCTGGTTTTGATATATTTTAACTCATACTGTTTTTGTTCATCTGAAGCAGTTGGATTGATAACAACAGGATTGCCATTTTGATCTGTAACCCTAATCAATGTGGGAGGTTGCTGAGCCAGATAATTATATGCATTCTGAATATCAACATATATCATCAAAGACCATTTTTTAAAAAAGTATTGTTTGTCAATACGAATATCTAGTTGATGAAATGATTTCAACCGTAAGGAATTAAACATACTGTAATCAAGATAACCTTGTCCTCTAACATCCCAAGCTTGTTTATAGCTGGATTTTACATCATCATAAGGTGTGTAGGGACTGCCGCCAACAAACCTCCATTTTATTCCAACATTCCAATTTTTCTTAAATTCTTTTGAAGCAGTGAGATTAAGGATATGTCGGACATCCCATGATGAAGGAACATATTTACCATAGATATTTTCAAACTGGCTCCAGACAAGGGTATAAGCCAGTATAATGTTAAATCCTTTGTAAAGATTAAGTCTTCCAAGCACTTCAACACCATAAGCATGTCCTTTGCCTGTTGACAGAACTTCTTCATCCCCATAAGGGCCAAAGTCATTGCCCTTGCTTGCTAAACAAACAGAGTCTTTTACAGAAAACGGATAGTGATTATAAACTTTATAAAATCCTTCAATGCTGAACGTGCTGAAACTATTGGGCTGATACTCAATTCCGGCTACCAAATGATTGACAGAAATATATTTTAGATCATTTTGTTTGTTGATTAAAACACCTGCATTATTTTTAAACCCAAGCGTCGTAAAAGATGGTGATTGATAAAACCTCCCAATATTAAAATTTAATGAAAGTTTTTTCGTCAGGGCATATGAAGCAGAAAAACGGGGTGAGATTTGATTTACCATATTCGACATGGCTGATGAATAATTGTTTGCATCGGATCGAACACCAAGGGATGATGTTAACCGTTTATCCATAAACTTTTTTGATAATTGTGCAAACACATTCCACTTGAAAAGATTAAGTGTTGTGTGATAATCAATATTTGTTAATCCCGTTGATGTATAAACTTTTTGAAAAGTAGAGTTTGTATAATTTCCATCTTCAATACCACAGCCAAAATTTAATTTATAATCATTAAAATAAGTTGTGTGTTCAAATCTGAATTTATCTTCTCCCTCATTGGAATTATAATCTAACAATTTATTGGCATCATTTGAATTATCATTATTCAGGTACTTATATGAACGGTTATTGAAAAAGTTTTTACTCAATACAAGCAAATCAAACCCTTTAGGGCGAAAGTGTTTATAAACAGCTCCTATTGTGTAACTCCACTGCTTATTTACCGGAAGATAATCTAAAATATATTGTTGATCTTCAGTTGGGTTTTTAAGTCCTGTATTTAATTTATTTTGATCAATTGCACCAAGCCCAAGGAACGTAAGTTCATTTTTTTTGTTAAATTTTATTTTTACTTTAAATTGCAGATCGTTGTAAGTGGGCAGAAACGGTAATTTCAAAGCATTAAATAAAAACTGAAGATAAGATCTTCTTACCGAAAAAATCATGGTTGTCTTTTTTCCTAAAGGACCATTTAATGTTAAAGCGAAGTCAGATGCTCCAATAGCAGTCTTTACATCAAACTTGTCTTCATGACCATCTATTTGAGAGAATTCTAAAATCGAACTTAGAGCATTACCTCGGTTAGCGGGAAATGCACCGGAATACAAATCAACTTTTTTAATAAAATCAACATTGATAATTCCAACAGGCCCGCCAGATGCGCCTTGCGTGGCAAAGTGATTGATATTAGGAATTTCAACTCCATCCAGATAAAATCTGTTTTCGCTTGAACCACCACCTCTAACAATAATATCATTGCGATATGCAGGGGTGTAATTTACACCCGGTAATGATTGGATAACTTTAGAAATATCACGATTGCCACCGGGATTTCGTTCAATTTCGGATATTCCTAAACTTCGCAAAGATACCGGGCTTTCATCCTTCCGTTGAAATGGAGAAGACTCAACAACAACCTCGTTAAGCTTAGCCACATATTCTTTTAATGCGATATTGATAAAATTAATATCAGCTATTGAAACCATAAATTCTTCAGTAATTTTTGTTTCAAAACCAACTGAAGTTACAACCAATCTTTGGAATCCGGGATTAACGCCTGTAATAACGTATTGCCCTTTATCATCTGTTTGAGCAGTTAAGGTTGTTCCTTGAACACCAACAGAAACAAAAACTAAAGGATCATTATTTATCTCATTAAAAATACGACCTTTAATAATTCCAGATTGTGCTTCTACTGTTTGATAAACAATATTTACAATAAAAAAAATAATGAGTAATTTCAAATTCAATGGTGTATTTTTTTTTCAAAATTAATAATTAAAAATTACTTTAATAATAAACCCGTTATGATAATTGTCACAAAGACATGAAATAAATCACAACATGAAAAACCCTTACATTAAAGAAATTATTAAGTAATTTATATAATGTTCAAAATTAATTTACATATATTCATAAATTCATAATATATCCGAAAGCATTTTCCTAAATGAAATTTAACCGCACAATTATCAAAGTGAAAAAAATCATAGTGTTGATCACTCATGGATCAAAGAGTTTGGTATTCATTATTTGCTTTTTATGAATAACTTCGAGGTGGTCAATTAGATGATCACCTAATGTTCAGTTTGACGAGTTTTTCAAATTAAGCCCTCATTAAATTAATAAAACCATTAGTGCATTTCAGAGAAAATATAGTATGTATGAATTGAGGATTTTATTCCGCAAATTTTTTTATACTTTTTTTTTAAATCAATACATTTGAAACTATGTATATTAAAATAAAATTTGATAGGGTCATATATATATTGTGACATATTTATTAATTAATTATAAATTCTTTTATGTATGAAAAAAAAGTTACAACCTTACTTAAAAATTTCATTTCCAATTCTAAAGAAATTTTATTTTGTAATAATTTATTGCATCTTTTTAAATCATTATTTATTATACAGCCAGTCAGGAAAATGCCTTACGGATATTGACGGCAATGGATATAATATAGTAAAAATTGGTGATCAGGTATGGATGAAAGAAAACCTTTCCACCACCAAATTAAATGATGGCACACCAATACCATTAGTTACGGATAATATTGAATTGTATAATTTTTATAAGGTAAGCACAGGCAAACTATGTCCCACAGGCATGCATGTACCTAAGGATGCTGATTTGACTTTACTCTTAGCATATTTGGGTGGAGAGTCAATTGCAGGCAACAAATTAAAAGCAACAGATATAACACATTGGGCAAGCCCTAATACCGGTTCAACTAACGAATCCGGTTTTACAGCCCTTCCGGGTGGCATCCGTTTCAATGGAAGATTTAACAACATTGGCATGTATGGCTTCTGGTGGAGTTCTACTGGTACCTATTCAGGTTATATACGTTTCTTGACTTTCGATTCTCCAAACATAACAAGAAGTACCCAAGACATGAGAACAGGATTATCTGTTCATTGTGTTAATTAAGAAAATTTGACTATTAGCTCCTCAAAATTAACTAAAGAATAAAAAATGAAAATGATCAAACAATATATTATTTTTTTAATTCTACTTATTTCGCAAATAACTTCATCAATGTTGTTTGCCGAAGGCACAAAACAAATAAAAAATCAAGTTACAGATGTAATTGGAATTGTTATTTATGAATCTAATGCCGGGAGGCCATTTGCTAATTATGATTGCGCTCCGGAAAATAGATTAAACATTCGAATCAACGAAGTGGGCGAAGTGGTAAATTATGGTTTTCAATGCCTACCGGATATCAATAACCCTGCCTGTACAAATCCCTTAAAATATAGAGTTAAAGACCCAAATGGAACTGTTTTATTTGAATATGCTATGCCAACAACCGGTCAGCAGGGATATATAAATTCCTATGCCGAAGCAGTTACAGGACCTTCTAATATCACAGCAGGCGGATATAATGCATTATCATTTACACCGACAATGACAGGCGATTATTCTATCGAATTTGAAAAAGTATCACAAACATGTATAAATTACGGTTTAAATTATACATTCATTGATCATTTTGATATCACCGTATCTAAAAACAATAAAGCCATTGACGGTCGTTTGTGGAGCCAATCCTGGCAATTAACAACACAAAACATCAACAATAAATTCAATGGCGATTTTTTTGTCTATTCCGATGATCATATTGTAACAAAGATTGATTTTGAAGGATTACAACCTATCGTATTTACAGTAGCAGCTAATTCTTTTGGTAATAGTAATACGGGTCTTCCGTTAACGGATCGTAAATCATTAGATAATGTGAATGTTTTTGCAAATCCCGGTATTCCTCAATATAAAATATTTCTGAATGATCCGGATATCAATTGTTTTCCTTCTGGTGTATTTGGTGATTTTGATTCAGATATTACGGTAGTGAATAATTCCGTTACGCCATGCGGAAGAATATATTGTGTTAATGTAAATGTTACACAAGCGGGGCATTTGGATGTTCTATTAGATTTTAACGGAACACCCGGTTATCAGGCGAACACAACAGATATAAAAATTGGTGCTGACGTAGTTGCAGGTCATAATTGTATTAAATGGGATGGAAAGGATGGATTGGGCAATTTCATTACAGAAGCAAACAACGTGGTTGTGGTTGCTGATTATATCAATGGATTAACCAATCTGCCTTTGTATGATGCGGAATTAAATACTACAGGGTTTTCTGTTACGTTAATTCGTCCAACAACCCTGCAGCCACCAAGTATTTATTGGGATGATTCAAACATTAATTTACCGGGAGGTATTTTTGGCGATGTGAATTTAACCGGATGTACCGGATTTTGTCATTCATGGAGTACCTATAATGTAATTGATAGCTCATATCAAGATTATGGAAATAAAAATACCATTAACTCCTGGTGGTATTGCAGCAAAACCACAAAAACAGCAGTATTAAACATCCCGCCTATTATGGCTCCACCTGTTTTAAAGTATTGTTCAACTAAGGGGACGGCAATAGATTTATCTATCGGCAATGGCAAAACCTATATATGGTATAAAGATTCTTTAACCACAAAACCTATCAATTCAACTATTCTTGCATCCACCGGCGATACAGTAATTTGGAATCCGGCTGGTTCATCCGGAGATCAGGTCTTTTATATTAACCTGCCGCCCGCACTTCCATTTAGTAATCTTGGTCCAACTACTTTAGATTATACTTCCTGGAATGGCAATCCAGGTACTAAATTACAAATACTAACATCATCAAAAGTAATTTTAAAATCAGTTGATATTGAAACGGGATGGGGTACTGGTTGTGGTAATAACGATACCATTTCTATCAATACTACTCCTGTGCAATCTGTAATCGTAAAAACTACGTGTGGTGCTGCAAAAAAAACAGTTAATCTGGATTTCTTACTCGATATGGGGGGGCTATACACCCTTACATCAAGCAATAGATTAAAATATAGCATTACCTCTGGAATAACCAGCATACAAGATGTTGTAAGAATCATTCCGTTTAAAGTAGAAAATACAACATCAACATATACTGCCTTTGCCAATATGAAGTTTATCACTCCTCCAGGGTGTGAACCAATACCCATAAAGGTAAACCTGAAAGATACTTGTTGTTCCCCTGCAACAATAACCATTCAGCCAATAAATGATACCCTCTGTGTTGATGGAACTAGTAAGGCAGCATTCAGTATTACAGCAACTGCGGCATCAGGCGTAATATCCTATCAATGGCAAACAGATAACGGAACCGGCACGTGGACGGATATCACCAATGCAACTTCATCTACCTATCAAACCCCTGTTGTTACTACAAGCATGAATAATTACAAATACAAATGTATAGTCTATCTGGACGGATCTTGCCCGGTAACTTCAGACGCAGTTATTCTTAAAGCATTTGCAATACCGACTGCATCCATTACCGGCCAATCAACCATTTGCCCCGGTGAAAGTACGACCTTATCGGCAAATGGTGCGGGAACTTATCAATGGGATAACGGAAGCACAGCAGCCACATATAATGTCAGCCCTACAACAACAACAAGCTATGCCCTGACCATATCAAGTAACGGTTGTACTAAAACAACTCAATTCACAGTAATTGTAAATGCATTACCAACGGTTGATGCAGGCGCCAATCAGATAATTTGTAAAGATTCTCCTGTTATGTTTTCCGCCACCACAACTGCGACGGTAAATAATTATTCATGGAGCAGTGATGCTGCCACCAATACGTCAAACGGTTCAACTTCTTCTGTTACGTATGAATTAATAAATAAAACAATAAACACTGATCAACACATTATCTACACTATATCAATAACAGATAATAATGGATGTTTTGCTACAGATACTGTGTCGGTAACATTTAAAAACATTTGTGGTCCTTCGATAAAAATAAATGCTAAAGATACTTCATTGTGCGCAGGAGATTCGACCAAATTATTTGGCAGTATTTTTAGTCAGAAAAAATTGAATACATTAACATTAAATGATGGCGCATCTGCTTCCAATATCAGTTTCTCCGGCTCATCAAGTCCTTATTCTATTGATTCAATAATTATAAAACCTGCCTTCACAACAATCTATACGGTAAGGGTTACAGATATAGATGGTAGTGAAGATGTGGCAACCATAACCATCAATGTACATCCTCATCCATCCATAGCATCTACAATTGATTCAATCTGTTTCTCGTCAAAAGCTTCTCTGACTGCATCAGATGCAGGCGCTAACGGGACATACCTGTGGAATACAAATGATGCAGTAAGAACTATTACTGTGTCTCCTACTAATAATACCACTTACTCAATTCTTATTACCAACAGCTACAATTGCAGGTCAAAAGAAACAAAATTGGTCATTGTCAATCCATTGCCCTCCATTACATTCTCTCCTTTCCCCAATAATCTCTGTGCTAATGATACTTTATTCCCTTTAACACAGGCAAGTTCAAGCGGGAAAGGAATAGGAGTTAATACAACAAACTTCAATGCAAAAGAAGCAGGTATCGGCGACCATACAATCACCTATACCTTTACTGATGAAAAAAAATGCGTTAACAGTGCATCTCAAACTATTAAAGTATATTCAATTCCCGTGAGTCCTGAAATTCCGGGCAGCATCTGCAAAGGCGAAATGATCCGTTTGAATGCAAATAATTCTGGTGCTGATTTTCTTTGGAGTACTAATGAATCAACCCAATATATTGATGTAAAACCTAGTACCACCGGTAATCATAAATACTCTGTAACTATCACCGCAAATAATTGTAAGGCAAATTATGACATCAATTTAACCGTCAATGATATGCCAACCATCAGCATGGAAAAACTTATCGGATGCCAACCTTTCTCTGCCAATATTATAGCAACAACCGATATCCCATCAAATGACTTTACATGGAATTTCGGTGATCCTATTTCAGGGTTAAAGAATATTGCTGAAACAAAAAATAACAAAACTCAACATCTTTACGCTGATTCAGGTAATTACACTGTTTCAGTAAAAGCCACGTCAACAAATGGCTGTAAGGTCAACCAGACATTCACCGATATTATTACTGTAAAAAAAAGACCTGTTACTCTTTTTATCTTTTCGCCCCCCAATCCTTCCAATATAAATCCTGATGTTAAATTTAAGGATATGACCTCAGGTTTAATAACACAAAGAAGCTGGAGTTTTGATGATGCGGCCGGAACATCTGAATTATTTGATGACAAAAATCCGGAACATACTTTCAGCAAACCGGGGACTTACTATGTTTTATTAATGACTGAAACTGATAATGGATGCAAGGATTCTCTGATTATTCCTGTAATTGTTAAAGCAGAACATACGCTTTATGCTCCCAATGCATTTACTCCAAATAATGACGGACTGAACGAAACATTTAAACCCGTTGGTATAGGCATTGACCACGAAAAATTTGAATTATACATTTACACTCGATGGGGTGAGTTGATTTTTCAAGGCCATAATTATGAGGATGAATGGAAAGGTGATAAATTTAATAATGGCAAAATAGTGCCAGATGGAATATATACATGGCTAGTAAAATATAAAGATCTGGAAGGAAAAGAATTTGATAAATCCGGTATGGTGATTGTCATACATTGATTTTACCCAAAATACTTAGATTTTTTTGGGATCATTCGTTAAAAAATTAAATGAATTAATCACCAACTATTTTTGGCATCATTACCTTTATTTGAAATAATTCAACTCTAACTATGCCCCCATAGTACAATTTCCTAACCTATTCTTTAATTGTCTTGATTTGATATTTCACTTGAAAGACAAGGTGTCTAATATAACTATAAAAATAAATTGAAGATTCTAAAACATCAAAAATCAACAAAAGTGAAACGCTTGTGACCTACACAAGATGGAATTCAAACCAATTATTGTTTAGTTTTATTCTAATTTATAACTTGAGGTCGGTTATTCCAGTAGTAAGGATATAGAATAAAAAATCAAGTTATATTATAATCTTTTAAACGCGGCGTTAGGGTTGTTATTTTTTAGGTGATTCATTTTGGGCGGCTTTTGCTTTCTTCTTAAAAAAACCTTTTAGTAAAAAATTGTGTTGTGCAGCTTCAAGGTCTTCATTTAATTTTTTAGAACTACTCTCTAAGTTTTTAATAGTTTCTTTTAAACGAGCACCAGATTCTTCATCGTGCAACATTACACCAATCGAAGTATTCGGATTACTGCCTGTCTGTTTGAGATTTGTAATAAACTCCATTGCTGAATCTGCGATTTGCTGCAATTGTAAAACAGACGCTTTAACGGAATTAAAAACTACTGTATCAGTTGTCAATTCGTTTGCCAATGTCCCTTTTTTATTTAGCCCTGAACTGAAATTGACAAGGGAGTTGATCAATTGTTGTGCCTTTGCAGAGGCACTTTGAAGTGATGCAGTCGCTGCATTGATGTTTGAATATACTGAATTGTCGTTAAGTAATTTTCCAATAGTTCCTTCACCGGCAGCTAACTTTTTACTGATAATTTTAAAATCGGTGGTGATAGCCAAAAAATTTTTATTATTTTCCTGTAAAGTATTTATCATATCTTCTGAAGAAAAAGTTTTTTCCACCTCTAATGTGTCTCCTTCCTGCACTTGTTCTGACCTTGCAGTGCCTCCGTAGATAATAAGTATTTTATTCCCAATAAATCCATCGCTGCTTATTTTAACCTTGGCATCTTTACGAATATATTGCTGCGCTTTTGTCTCAATCATCATACTTACTTCCACCTGTGATTTTCCATAAAAATGCAGGTTGCTTACTGTCCCTATTTTAACACCTGAGAACCAAACATTATTACCCTTTTGTAAACCGAATACATCATCAAAAAGCGAAACCACTTTCATTTTACTTTTAAAAGTTTCGTGCAAGTTGCCAACTAAAAGAATTCCTGATATAAGAAATATCAATCCTATAAAGACAAAAAGTCCTACTATGACAACGCGTCTATTTGGTGATTCATTCATAGCTTATTGAATAAAATTATAATTAAAAAATCCTTTTACTTGTTTATCATCGGTATTAAATACATCTTCAAATGTTCCTACTTTTAAAAATTTTCCTTCATGCAACATAGCTATCCGGTTACCTGTATTTTTAGCGCACGTAAGATCATGTGTAATAATAACAGAACTGGTGTTATATTGTTTTTGAACTTCATTAATTAGCTCAATAATTTCCGCACTTGTTATAGGGTCTAAGCCTGATGTGGGTTCATCATACAACATTATTTCGGGCTTTAAAATTAATGTACGTGCAATGCCTATTCTTTTACGTTGCCCACCAGAAAGATCAGATGGCATTTGATTTATTTTATCTTTTAACCCCACTGCATCCAGCACTTCTTCTACTGCATTGTTAACTTCATTTTTACTTAGATTTTTCACATTCATGGTTAACGGGAATGAAAGATTCTGGTAAACATTCATACTGTCATATAATGCACTGCTTTGGAACGAAAATCCAATCCGCAATCGCAATGCATCTAATTCATTGCGTAATAATTTATCTACCTGTTTTTCAAACACAAATAATTCACCTTTATCAGGTTTAAGCAAACCCACAATAATTTTTATTAAAACTGATTTCCCTGAGCCGGATTTACCAAGTACGGCAATATTTTCGCCTTTAAAAAGATTAAAGTTAATGCCTTTTAAAACCTTTAAGTCGCCAAATGACTTATATAATCCCTTGATAGAAATGACCGATTCATCTTTGTTTATTATATGTTGTCGTTTTGTGTTATCCATCGCTTTTTTTAAAAAAATCGAATCCAATTGACTACCTGAACAATAACAATTTCCTCAATAAATATCAGGAACATAGCAAGAACTACAGTCTGATTTGCTGCTTTGCCTACGCCACGGGTTCCCTGTGTAGCATTAAATCCCTTGTAACATCCTATGATACCAATTGTGAAGCCGTAAACAATTGATTTAATTAAAGATGAAGAAATGTCAAGAAAGGTGATAGTTTTAAATGCATTTTGATAAAAACTGATGATGCTACTTGTTTCTTCTGCATGAACATTTATATAAGAACCAAATAGCGCGACAAAACTGCAATACAATGTCAATACAGGCAATATGAGGGTAGTGGCACACACACGGGTAACTACTAAATATTTAAACGGATTAATGGCCGATACTTCCATTGCCTCTATTTGTTCGGTAACTTTCATGGAACCTAGTTCTGCACCTATGCTTGAACCTACTTTCCCTGCACAAATGAGCGCAGTTATCAATGGTCCTAGTGCTTTTACTATGGCTATGCCCATTAAAGAAGGCAGCCACGAGGTTGCCCCAAATTCCTCCAATGAAGGGCGCGATTGTTTTGTAAATACTATACCTACAATGAAACCTGTAAGAGAAATTAACGCCAGCGATTTTAAACCAACTTCGAAACACTGATTAATTATTTCACGGAGGTGAAAAGGTTTATTTAATACTTCTTTAAAAAAAAGAGTGGTAAATATATAGGCTTTATTAATACCTGTAAAATACTGGTCAATTCCTTTTGAGAATAAATATTTTTTAGTATTATTATTGTTCATTTAGAGTGTACGTTTTGCAAACATTTTAAGGCTTTATTCTAATAAGAAACTACACGTTCTGCAAATTGCTGCCTCCATACTGGAAAAGATCATCATGTTGACCACTTAAAGATTAGACAAGTTGTACTAGTTAAATGCTCATAATGAATAAATTCGAGGTGGTAAATGGAATGATCTCAGATTAATCAGTGTTATGATCTTTTTACATTTATCTCCCTAACCTCATTATAACAAGTTCTTGTTGTATAAGTCTTGACAAGATGTGAAAATCAGCTATGTCCATTTTTTCTTTAGTCTTTGCTGTTAACACTTTTCTAAAAAGTGTATCGTATAAATCTATTTGAGAACCATTATCTAATTGCAAATTTTCTTTAATAATAAGAAACTCAATAAAATATTTTTCTACCCGATTTTTTTCCATTTTACGAAATCTGCTCCGGATGGTTTGCACCGTTGCATAAGCAAATGCAAGGACCGAAGCAAAAAGCGCTATGGTGTCTGCATATCGTTCGATGAAAGTGGGAGCATCTCGCCTTAAATAAGCATCTGCACCATCATGGAGTGAAAAAAGCAAATCTTTTCTATCATAGTTTTCATCTATGGTTGCGTACATTCTATCAATGTTCATTAAGTGTGTTTTATTTTCATAGATATACTTAGTGAGTTTATATATTGCATTTTCACCCAAATTTGTGGAGGCAAGCAGCAAGGTTTCTGAGTAAAGTGTCCTGATTTCTTTAGATCCCTTTTTATCAGGTATGGCAGGAATAGTTATAGGTTTTAGTGCCGGATTATTAATTTCAATAAACTTAATCCAATTCTCATCGAGACTAATGCTTTGCCATCCTTTTGCTATTAACTGTAAATGTATGGGCGAATAATTTGAAGCCCAAAAATGAGCGATATCGCAGCTACTATCACGGGTAAATGTATAGTTCTTTTCTACTTTTGCCCTATCTAACATATTCTGTAGACCAAACTGGGTCTCACCATTTACTAATTCAATTCCAATTGTTCTGTTTCTGAAAGAAATACCTGGAGAAATTACGGCAGGAACAGAGTCTTTCTTAATATAAAAAAACATTGATCTTCTATATAAAGGAAGTATAGTTCTTAATCGCGTTACTTTTTGTCCCAGTTCTTCAGCAACGGAAATGCTTTTGTTCATTAATAAGCATAAATCTGCTTTATTGGTAGACACTAACTCAACAGCATCTTGGGCATTTTTAGTAAACAACAACTCAATTTCGAATCCGTCATTATCTAATATCTTTTTAAGGTGCTCAGAAGCTCGTATATAAGAATATTCATTTTGGGGAACAGCTAAAATAAATTTAGTTCGTGGAGTAACTTGATCGCATGCAATGGGTAGCATGAAAATTAACAATAGTAAGATAAAAACACCAATAACTTTTCGATTTATTTTTGGTATCAGTTGAAATTTGATTATCCTTAATATGTCCATTTATATTTAGTGTTAATAAAATGTTTCAATATAAATATTGTCTCAACATCTCATAAATTAAACAGTTTTCCTTTTAAAATAATAATTTATATCCATTTATAAATTTTAAAAAGTACTAAAATGACCCGCTTTAATCAGATAAGCATTACATAATTTCAAAAAAGAGTTATATCACTCATACATTTTCAAGTACAAAAAAAGATAGTTTCATTTTCAATAATAAAAGTGTTTTTTAAAATTTAAGATTATAATTTATTTCATTAAAATTATATCTGTAATGTATGCTCTTTTAAAATTTCTTTCTGAATGTCTACAGTATGTGCAGTATGACCAAAGGCTTTAATCATACTATGATGAGATTTATCATGATTTCCTGCTTCTTGATGCTTTGCAGCTTCATGATAATGTTTCGCTGCTTCTTCTGAATGTTTCGCAGCTTTCCTGTAATTTTGAATGTTTTTCATTTTATTATATTTACTGTTGTGAATGAATTTTCATATCGATACAAAGGTGATTCCATAAATTCTGGAAAGTGTTATACAATTTTAAAAAGAGTTGCATCATTCACACATTTTGAAGGTGATACATTAGAATGTAAGCATTTGAAGAATTAGAAGAAGAGTTTAAAAAGATTAAAGAGTGCAATCGCTTGGTGCAATAACTTACTCTGAAATGTATGAATTATATTACTGTTGTCCGATAAAAATTTAAAGAGAAGGAAGTTGTAAAAACTTCCTTTCTCTTTTTTGTAGATTTGCTTCGCTAAAAACCACCTACAATGAACAAAACTACATATTTTTTTGGACAGTCCGTTTTCGGACAGCTGATTTCTTTAATTGAGCCAAACATTATTTCAAAAGCCAGTAAAATTTGTTTGTCTGACCGATATGTCAAAAAGTTTAAGACCAAAGATCATTTGATAAGTATGTTGTTTTGTTCGTTTGCTAAGTGCACATCTTTGCGAGAAGTATCTGGTGCAATGCTTGGGTTATCAGGCAAAACAAAACATTTTCAGTTAGAACATATTCCCAAGAAAAGTACTCTTGGCGATGCAAATCAACGACGAGATGCAGAAGTTTTTGGCAGAATCTACAATGAACTGTTACGTAAATATGGTCATCTTATTTCGGACAGCCGAATCAAAGATGTGATAAATAAACAAATAGAAATTTTTGATAGCACCACCATCAGCCTGTTCAACGATGTATTAAAATGTGTTGGACGAAAACCTAAAAATGGAAAACGTAAAGGAGGTATTAAGGTACATACGATTATAAATGTTGATGAAACGGTTCCTAAGCTGATATGGTTTACTGATTCAAAAACGCACGACCACATTTTACTGGACAAACTAAAAATGGATTGTAATACCATTTATGTATTTGACAAAGGATATAATGACTACAGTGCTTTCAAGAGATTTAGCGATAATCAAACGGGCTTTGTTACTCGCATTAAAGACAATGCTGTATATGATACGGTTTGCGAAAATGAAATAGAAGAACATATTCATTCAGGCGTACTTGAAGACCAAATTATTGAGCTTTCTGTAAAAGACGGAGAAATTGACAGTAAATTAAACCTACGCAAAATCAGGTTTTATGACCGTGTACTGAAACGAGAATTTGAATTTATAACCAACCTGTTTGAAATGCGTGCCGACTTGGTCGCAGCGATATATAAGCTGCGTTGGCAAATAGAACTTCTCTTCAAGCAATTAAAACAAAATTTTCCTTTGAAATATTTTCTCGGAGATAATGAGAACGCTATAAAAATTCAAATCTACTGTGCGTTAATAGCTAATCTGCTTATGACAGTCATACAAAAGAAACTGAAAAGAAGTTGGGCATTTTCAAATCTTGTAAGTTTTTGCAAAATACATCTGTTTAATTACATTCACTTATTAAATTTTCTCGAAAATCCCGATAAAGATTGGCAAAGAGCATCATATAATGAGGAGCAATTATTCCTATTTTAAGGGGGCTTACTTTTAAGAAATAGAGATTGCAGGGAAAATGAATATTTATTTTCAGGCAGTTACAATATTAAAAAAACTTTTTGTATTTTTATCGGACAATAAGAAATTTGAAAGCAAATCACAACAATGTCTATACCACAATTAAAACATTAACATTATTATATTTGTGTGTTTTAAAAAGAGGGTGTGAATAATTTTATGTAAGTGCCTCACACAGGACAGACTTCAAACCAAATATTGAATTAAATAATACGAATTTATGACTTATGGACAGTTATTCCGGTTTAACGGATATGGTCTGATCAAAAAATTTCTAATTACCTATTTGTTAATATTCCTTTTCAATCAGACCTCTTTTTTAAATAAATATTATTATCAATTCTATAATTTAAGAAAATCTAATTTCTATTTATTAAAGAAGTTATTTTTTTCATCCTCTCCGTTATCACATCCGATAAATTAAAATAATAGATCAGCACTCCAAATACGAGGGTGATTGAGAGACTCCGAATAACAATATCCAAAATAAAATTAGAAAGTGTTGGTATGATATAACCAATAAAATAGGATACTCCGGCAACAACAAAAACTATTAAAAATTTATAATTAAACGGCTGCATTTTAAATTTAAACAACAGGAACAGGTAATACATCAGATTCATGACAAAGAATGAAACAGCAAAGGCAATGGCTGCACCAACCAGTCCGTAGGTTTTAATAAAAAAATAATTTG
>CAYVNP010000051.1:0-28150 GCA_964452905.1 uncultured Bacteroidales bacterium | reverse complement strand
TAGGTGGCACACTTTCATCCGGAATGGGTGGCACAGTATAGTCCGGAATAGTCATCTGTGAACAGAGGATTGGTTGTATGCACTGGGGGCTGGTGAACGGTAAAACACAAACGCATCTTAACTGGGGGCACCGTCCCGGAGATCCTGATCCTCTTGAATGGCAACATGACTTGTATTATAATGACTTTACCCCATATAAAATTGAAGATATTAATCTTTTCAAAAAGTATTTTTTGAAAGCAAAAATGAAATAAGGTTTCATTTGGTCGGAATAAAGATTACTACCTATTTTAACAGGCATAAATCATTTGTCCGAATTACAATAAAGGTGAATAATAGCATACAAGGGAATGATATTATCTCAATAAAACTACTGAACCTTGAATATTGATTGGGCGACCATTATTGGTTGTAGCTTGCAATGTCCATGTGTAATTGCCTTCTTGTTGGTCGGTGCCTTTGTACTTACCATCCCATCCTTGTGTTTGATCAGTTGAATGATAAACTATGTAGCCGAATTGATTATAAACATCAAAACTAAATTGTTTTACAGGTCCTCTGACAAATAGCAGATCATTGTGTGAATCGTTGTTGGGTGTGAATGCATCAGGGATCCAGGGAGTCATCATACTCAACACTTTTACTGATTTTGAAACAGTATCAGAACATCTGTCAGTATTAGTTACGACAAGTGTAACATCATATTTACCGGTATCTTTGAATTCATAAATAGGAAACTTTTCGTTTGATGTTCCTTCATTATTACCAAATACCCAGGTATAGTCCATTGATTCGTTTTCATTTCTTGATTCAGAATAATTATAAAAACGTGTATCAGCCAATTCAGTAACTGGAAGAATGGATTCAAATGCAAATTGTGCTTTGGGTCTGTTGGCTGCCATGATATTTGCTGTTCCTCGAGGAGATACGCAACCAAACTGTGAGATTGCTTCAATATAAAATGTTTTTGATGAAGTAACTCCCGGCACAGTAAGAGTTTTTCCGGTTTTAATCACATCACCGTTAGATGCTTCATTGTACCATTTGTAAGTACAGTTTACATCAGGATGATCCACCGACAATAAAACATTTACCGGAGTTCTGGTTTCTTGGAAACATACCAGTTCTTGTGGAACATCAGGAACATTCGGTAAAGCAATGGTATGAACGGTAGTTCTTTCGGTTGACTGGCAACCCCATTTATTCATCACAGTTACTGTATACTGTGTACTATTGAATGGCGCAACTTCAATGATAGAAGTTATATCACCTTTACTCCATTTAAATAATTCTTCATTACTTACTGCTTTCAGATGAATCTTTGTTCCGGCACAAATAGTAGTATCTTTCATTTTCTGAATAACAGGATTGTTTTTTGCATAAACAAACACTGAATCGAAGTTTGAACATCCTTTGACATCCGTAACAGTAACAGTAAATTTTTTATCGGTTGCTGGAGAAACAGTAATAAAATTTGTTTGTTCCCCTGTATTCCATGAGTAATGTATTCCACCTGATGCCATCAAATCAGTAAAATTCCCTTTGCAATTTATTTTTTCTTCACCTGCTTCAGCCAAAGGCAAAGGATTAACTTTAACAACGATAGATGTTATCCCTGAGCAACCGAGAATATCCGTCATTGTTACAATATATGTTTTATTTGCTTTTAATATGTGTGTTTTAATGGATGATTTGATTTCACCAGTATTCCAGATATATTGAGTTCCTCTGCCATATACAGTCAATGTAGTTGAATCACCATAGCATAATTCTTTTTTTCCCGAAATAACAGGATGCAATGAATCTTTAATGGAAATGGTTACAGAATCCTGTGCACTACAACCATTTTTATCAGTAACCATTACAATATAAATTTGTTTAGTGAGAGGTGTTAATTCAAGTTTGTCAGTAAATGAAGTATTCGTATTCCATTTATATTTTACACCACCTGTAGCTAAAAGAATCGTATGAACACCTTTGCAAACAGATGTGTCTTTGCCTGCATTTGCATTAGGTAATGCGTTGACAAAAACAGTAACACTGTCTTTTGCACTGCATCCTTTATTTGTTACTGTAAGATAATAGGTGGTTGTAACAAGTGGATTTTCCGTAATGGTAGCCGTTGTTTTATTATTGTTCCATAATAAACTGCCATTCCCTGCGCCTACCAGTGTAACACTTTCATTCTTACAAATAGTGTCATTTTTTCCGGCTTCTACTGTTGGATAAGGATTTACACTGATCTGTATATCTGTATTACCTGAACAACCTAAATCATCCACAACAGTTACTTTGTAGGTTTGTTCATTTGTTAAAGCTGGAGTATTGATAATTGAAGTGGTTTCACCTGTATTCCATTTGTATTTTGTACCACAATTTTTGATTGCAAGTGTTGTATGTTCGCCAATACAAATTTCATTTTTTCCGCTGATGACGGGATGTAATGAATCACGAATTGACACCGTAACTGAATTTTTCGCACTGCATCCTTTAGCATCAGTAGCAGTAACCGTATAGACCGTTTGAATTTCCGGACTGACTGTTAGTTCAGAAGTTTCAATATTTCCTTCACTCCATTTGTAGTTTGTTCCACCGGTAGCTGATAAAGATATACTCATTCCTTTACAAACAGATGTATCTTTATTGATTAGTGCGTTTGGTAATTGATTAACATTCACCACAACAGTATCAGCTTTACTGCATTTTTTACCTGTGGCCGTAACAATATATGTTGTGGTGGTAACAGGATTTTCCGTAATTATGTCTGAATTTTTTGAATTGTTCCATTTATAGCTTAAACCACCTGTAGCGGTGATTGTAACTTTATTACCAATACATATATCTTTATCTAGACCGGCATCAGTTTTAGGTAAGCTAAAAATACTGATCGAATCATTCACTTGACCGTTTATTCCAGAAACAAATACAGGAACTTGACAAATATTTCCATTTGCAGTTTTTGTTTCCATGACTAAACTTGGGTGAAATACTTTACCTTCTCCTTGATAAATATGAGAAATTGAATCAGTTTTTGTTTTAATGCTACTACCATCTCCAAAAATCCATTGATAATTTTCCACATTGGATGATATTGCTTTAAATGAAACGTTTAGAGGTGGACAACCGTTTTTGTCATTGAAATCATATGTGCCACTTGGTCCATCAATAAATATATATTTTGATTTCATGATTGAATCATAACAACCATATTGATCTCTAACACCAAGTGATACATCATAATATCCGGCTGTTCGATAACTGTGCTGTGGATTATTTACATTTGAAAAGTTATTTGATTTACTATCAGGATTGCCAAAATTCCATGACCATTTTACAACATCTTTAGATGATGCATCAAAGAATTTAAAGAATTTTATAGGATAAGGACAATCAGCATATCTTGGATTTCCGTTAAAACGTGCAATCGGATGGGCAATGGTTATTAATTTTGAATACTTACTGATACAATTGTTTTTATCTGTAACAGTCAGTTGAACATTATACGTTTTGGTTGAATCAACAGGGAAGGAGTGGATAGGGTGAGTTAAATTACTTTTACTGCCATCATTAAAATTCCAGTAATAACTTAATCCTTCACCTGTAGAAGTATTCTTGAAAAATGCAGAATCAGGAAAACAAGTTAATGTATCTGATAAATTATAATTTTTATTTAATGAAAAACCGGCTATAGGTTTAGTTGGTTTTATGTAATACGTTTTTGTTAATGTACTATCGCAACCCAAAGAATCAATTACTTTTAAACTGACTGTGAATTTACCATAAGCTTTATAAATATGTTGAGGATTTCTTGTAATGTCGGTTGTTCCATCACCCAAATTCCATGACCATTTTTTAATTGTAGCAGGATAAACGGCTTTTGAATAATCAGAAAAAACAACAGGTAAAGGAGCACATCCGTCCGTTTTATCTGCAGAGAAATTAGGTGAAGGCAATGGATTTACTTTTACAGAATTTTTCTGGATAATTTTAGTACAACCTAATTGATCGGTGATCATAACACTTACATTGAAGTTACCCGGTTTATCATATTTATGGCTGATCGTTTTTAATGTTCCATCTGATTTTGTTCCATCGCCAAAATTCCATGTCCACTTTTTAATACTGGTATTGGTGGTGGAAGTATCCGAAAAGTTAATTGTGTTATACTGGCAAATTGAATTCAAATCTTGTTTGAATCCGGGTATGATTTTAGAAATGATTACTGTTTGACTCAATGTGCTTTTACATTGACTGGTATTATTGGAAATGGTTAGTTGAACATTGTAAATACCTCGTTTGATAAATGTATGCTTTACAGTATCTTTTTTGGAAGTGTCAATTGGTGAACCATCATTGAAATTCCAGATAAAATTGGTAGCATATTTTGATGTATTGACAAAGATAGCCGTAAAAGGTGTATCACAACTTGCCGGTGTAAGTGTTTTAAAACCAGGAATTGGAGGAAGAATATGAATGTATTTTATTTTAGTAAGTGAATTTTCACATTCATGTTGTGAAGCAGTTAATTTAACATCCACATAACCGGATTCATCTGGATATGAATTATAAATATGGATTGGAGCAAATTTTGTTTCAGTAGATCCATCACCATAATCCCAGGTAAATTTATCAGCGAACTTGGTATAATTTTTAAAAGTAACTTTATATGGAATACAACCTAATGTATCTGTTGTCATAAAATCAATATTAGGAGGTGTTCCAACCCCAATATATTTATTAAATGTTGTTGAATCTTTACATCCTTTTGCATCAGTAATTACAAGTGACACATTGAAATTTCCTGTATCTGTATAAAGATGTGTCGGATTATTTTGTATAGAGTAACTTCCATCTCCGAAATACCATTTGTTTTGTATAATAGTTGCATTTGGAATAGTATTATTTGTAAAAGCAACAGATAATGGTTTGCAACCACCATTAACTGATTTTGAGATTTGAATAGTTGTTTTTTTAATCTTTATATAATCCTTTTTTAAAATGGTATTACTACAATTGTTATTGTCAATGATTGTAAGACTAACTGAAAAATTAGCTGCTGTTTTATAAATGTGTTTGGGATTGACTGATATTTCCCTTGTACCATCTCCAAAATTCCATTCGCATGATTTAAAAACTGAACTTGTATTTTTAAAATTCACATTAAATGGAGCAGTACAGTTAGTTGTATCACTGGCAATAAATTCGGCAACAGGATTACTAAACACCTGAATATAATTTAAATTTGTTTTGGTGTGTTTTGCACCAATGGCATTTGTTGTCTTTAAAATTACGGTATAAAGTCCCGGATTTTTGTAGATGTGAATTGGGTTTTGAATTGATGAACTGTCTCCGTCTCCAAAATACCATTTCCACGTTGTTGCTCCGGAATTAGCCATATCGCTGAAATTTACAGTTAACGGAGCACAACCCGATTGTATTGATGAATTGATGGAATCAGAAAAAGTTGTAATCTTGATATACTCTTTTTTAAAAATTGAATCTGTACAACCTGTTGGATCAATAACTTTTAGTGCAACATCATAAGACCCCATCGTTTTAAATGAATATGATGAATTGGATAGTGTAGATATTTTTGTATTATTAACATACCATTGATATTTTAAATTTGTCCCCTTTGATTTATTCGTAAAATTAATGGTTGCAGGTACCGTATTTGATATTGTTACAGGTGAAAGAAATTCAGCTTTTGGTAATGGAGAAACATTTACTATTACATTCCTGTACTCGTTTTCACATCCGTTGGCATCTTTCATTAACAATGAAATCCGGTAACTTCCTGAATTTGCATAGGTGTGATTTGGATTTTGAACCGTATCACTATGTCCGTCACCAAAATCCCAATTCCAACTTGTAATGGACGCTTCTGATGCTGCTTGAATAAATTTGAGTGAAATATTGCTGTTAGCACAGGTTGTTGTTTTATTGCTGTTAAATACACTGGATGGGAGTTTGTAAACTTTGAACAATGATTTTTTAAGGATGGAATTACTTCCTGAAGCATTTTTAACTGTAAGCAAAACATGATAATTCCCAACACTGTAAAAAGCAAAAACAGGATTTTGTAAGGTGGATTTCAGTGTGTCTGTATTATTGTCCTGATATATTTTCCATGACCAACTTACCGGATTATTGGAGGATTTGTCAGTTAATTGGGCAACCAGATAACCACAACCGATATTTTTGTCATAAGTGAAATTTGCTATAGGTTGCTGTGCTAAAGTTATAACAGAAAATAAAACCATGAAAATGAGTCCAAAGTGACGTGTTATTTGTGGATATAAACTTTTATTACAATTAAGAATCTGCATCAAACTTGAATTTTATAATTTTAGAATATATGTGGACTCCATTAATGTGCCATGTTTATTATTGTGTTTAAATTATTTAATATCAATTAGTTGTGATTTTTTATATTAAGTGAAAATTCCCGAAAATAGAATCAAAATTCTAAATTTGGGAAGTAAGGACTGAATATTTTTTTGTAAATATATTTTATAAGGGAAAAGCACTATTAAATAGATGATTTCTATTCGTTAGTAGGAATTGAAAAAAATGATTTTTTTTTAAAATGAGAAATTAACAGATGCGGATAAATTGAATATTATTTTGTCGAATTAAATTTTTTCAACAGATACTGAACAGCATCTTTATGTACAAAAAAATCCATCATTTTTAATCTGATGTAATCGGAGGAGATAAAATAATAACCAAATTCTTTTGCAATGGCATTATTGTTTCGTGAACCCGACCCCGAATCCTTAACAAGAAACCAGTATTTCCCTTTGTAAACAGTATATCCGACAAGGTGCATACCATGGTCGTCCTGGGTTGTATTGTTTGAAAAGCGGAACTGACGTGCATCATCATTGATGTATGGTGAAGGAATATCAAATGTAGGGATCAGAGCGCATTGTGTTGTCCGACTGAAACCCGGTTCACTCACATCTCCTCCGATAGTTACCGTATATCCTTTGTTGATGGCAGTTTCGATGGCAATCATGAAATCATCCAAAGGTACATTAAAATAAGAGTGATCATGCCACCAGTTGTCAGGGACTTTATACTCCACCTGTTTGTAAAAAGCTTCCTGTTTATAGGATAAGATATCCACATAATCGTTCATGTCTAATTTTAATACATCTTTCAAAAACTGAACAGGTGTATATTCTTTACCATTGTAAATAAAGGTTGAAGGGGGTTCGCCCATATATTTATTTAAGATGGATTTGATTTGTAAAATATTTTTTTCTTCATCCGTGTCTTTATTTTTAATTACAGATAAAAGAAAATCCTTCATTTCTTTGAACAGACTATCGTGGTGATAGTATTTTTTATTTTTTTCTAAAGCAACATACGCTTCAGCTGGTACTGCACCATATTGCAGATATATTCGACGCAAGGCGTTGGCTTCAGAACCCTGATCAAACAAGGATTTCCCGTTTTCTTTGAGATAACGCGTTGCCTTGTCAACATATTCCCAGTAAACCGTAAACATTTCTGAAAGTTTAATTTGCTTTCCATACATACGATAAATTTCACTCTCCAGAAATGAGGTTGTGGAAAAACACCAACAGGTACCTGTATTACCTTGTGAAATAGGAGGGAAATGCCATTGTTGTTTATAAAGGTCAATAGTGTTCGGTAAATCCATTTCAGACATATCTAAAATAAAGTATTTTCTGGACGTGTCCGCTGTAATTTGTATCATCGAATCCTGTTCGTCTTTCAGAATGACATTTTGATAAAAACCGGGCTGTGACGATTTAAAAATCCCTTTATCCTGTCTGAAAGTCTGGGCTGTAAGCTGTGTAATAACTACTGTAAAAAAATATAATACAATGATTTTTTTCATATAAGATTGGTTTGTGATTGTAAAATTAAAGTTTTTTTAGTTTAAGTCAGGAATGCAGATTGATAAAGATATTTATTGAATTCTTTTTCAGTTGTTCATACAATCATTCATGGTGGTGATTGAAAAAATTCAGTTCATTCTTTAATGGCAATTTGAATTAGAAAGAATTGTACAAAGAACAATTATTTTAAATTGTTAATTGCATTTTTCAGTTTGTCAGTAACGTGTTGTGCTATATCAACTAATGCATTGTTCGAAATAGCCTGCATGGATGCAATAGGATTTACTGCAGCAACTTCAATTTTATTTTCTTCCTGTTCAATGATCAGCACATTGCATGGTAGCATGGTGCCGATTTTATCTTCGGCTTGTAAGGCACTATAAGCAAAAGATGGATTACAGACACCTAATATTTTATATTTCTTAAAATTAACACCCAACTTTTCTTTTAATTTATCATGCATGTTTATTTCTGTAATAATTCCGAATCCTTCTGCTTTCAATACCTCTGTTGTTATCCTGACCGCTTCCTCAAATGAAACATTTAATATTTTGCTAAAATAATAATTCATATTTTTTGTATTAAATTTTGATAAAATTAATTAAAACTTAAACTCCAATTGTAATCATTGTCAAAAAGAATTAATTCATAATTTAAGATTGTTGTTTGCGGTTATTGTTTTTTTGTGGAATATGTCTTTTAATTATCATGATTGTTTGAGTTTTTCAAAATCAAATTTTTGCATTAGCAATATTGCTTTTGTTTTTGAATTATAAACCGAACTGATGGTAGAATTGCAACCACACAATTTTTATCTTCAGGACACGTGTATTGCTTACTAATCCCCTCACACAAAAAATATTCTTTTTTTGATAAGAAAATTTTCATACAGTCATTTTTATTACGATATTGACTTTTATAGAATAATAAAAAACACTTTTTGAGGGACGATTAATAAATTTCCAATGCCGTAGCTGCTTCACCTGGATCATAGCCGGGTTTTAAACCATCATCCGTAAAAGCGATAGCATAAATGCGACCAACCATACCGAATGGCCGTGGGCTGCGGTTGATAGTCCATCCTTTTAGTTCATCTTCGAGGGTATAGGGCATCCGTGATTCAAAAAGGATGTTGTCCTTATAGGCATCGAAACGAGGGCGGCAAACAGCATCCTGAATCTCAAGATGGAAGTGTAAATGGTTAATGATAGCTTGTGCAATACCAGCAGTAATATGTGACCCTCCGGGAGATCCCAGAATAAGTTTCGGTTGATTGTTTTTTAATACCAGTGTTTGTGCAATAGCTGTACTTCTTGCTTTACCGGGTTTAATGGAATTAGGGGTATTCGGTTCAGGATCAAAGCCGCTCATGGCATTGTTGTACATAAAGCCAAGACCTTTGGTGTATACCCCGCTGCCATAACCCAACGAATGACAAAGCACAATGGCATTTCCTTCCTTGTCCGCAACAGCAATAACAGTAGTGTCTTTGGGGTCGAGACTGCTGTTTGGGTTAAAGCCATTGAATAATGAAGTTAAATACTCATCACTTAAAAGTTTTTCAACATCAGGTTCTGAAAATCCCGGGTCTGATTGACAACTCATGCGGTCGTGCTGAATGGCGCTAAATATTTTCGAAAGAGTGTTAACGTAATCAGCGCTGTTCAAGGGTTTTGAAAGAACATTGAAAAGTTCTGCCATGCGCAAACTTTGTAGCAATGCCAGACCACCACCGGGCAGTGGAGTCGACAAAATATCATAGCCCATAAAATGCCCCTTAATAGGGTCAAGCCAATCGCACCGATAGTTACGTATATCGTCTTCATTAATAAGGGCATCGTTTTGTTTAAAATCTTTAATTATTTCCTGTGCAATATCACCATAGTAAAAATCATCCGGACCGGCTTCAGCAAGCCGTTGGTATGTGTTGGCAAGTTCATATTGTTTGGGTTTATCACCTGCTTGAAAGGGTTCTCCGTTCTGCAACCAAATATCACGTCCCGCCTGTGTAAAACCAAGTCGGTCGCATGTTGATACACGTCCGAACAAGCCGGGACGGCGCCAAAAGTTTGCCATACCGGGGTCGACAATGAATCCTCTTCGGGCAAGTTCTGCGGGTTCCGAAAACAGTTCTTTCCACGGCAACCTGCCAAAGCGTTTGTGAATGTCACCAAAGCCCTTAACGGTACTCGGAATGGTTATGCTTTTATAACCTATGTCATTTTCTTTTGTGGACAGGATATAGCCAAAACCGTCAGGTGCTGGACCTTCATGAATGCTTTGCCACATATCCGGTGTTGCCTTACTTCCCACCCGACCAAAAAAGTTAACATTGTAAACTTTATTGTCTTTGGCTGAAAGCATCATAGCTGCACCAAATCCACCAATTCCCGAACGATGCGGATCAACCACACCCTGCCCTAATGCTCCGGCGATGGCGGCATCAAACGCGTTTCCACCACGCTTTAAAACATTAAGTGCTATTTGTGCCGGCTCTGCCTGTGGTGCTACAACGAGTGATTTTTTCATGGGCTAAAAAATGAGATATTTCGTTTCTTTAATTTTTTTCAAATCCGACTTGCAACTGACGATTGAATCAGTTTTTTTCTAATTCTATGATAAAAATAAATATTTTTGTTCTTCACAAAAATAAAAAATAAAACGCAGGAAATTTCTAATTAATTTGTGTTTATTCTTTGTTTAATATTCATCGGTATAATAACTACTATTTTAAAGCTTCACAGCATTATTGGATAAAATCTATCAGTTAAACGATTTCCCATTTTTCAATCTTTCCTTTAATAATCTGAAACATTGGATGAGGTAAAATATTTTTTGTTCCTTTTAGTTTCTTGTATAAATTAATTTCTCTGTTTTTTAATTTTGTTAAAAGATGGGCAAATTCAAATTTAATTTGAGCATCATTAACCGAAAGGATAAAAGGGATTTTAGGTTTACTAAATTTTTTTTTATCAAAATGGAAATTTCGATTAACGGCTTCATCATAAACATTACTTAAATATTGATTAATAGAGTCAATGGGATTTGAAGAATTTTTGAATCGTACAAGTTGAGGATGATTTTTATAACCTGCTGTTTTCCCCTCCAGAACTTTCTTTGCTAAAAGTGTTTCACGCCAAAGTGCAACCAGACCCTTTGAATCAAGATATATTGGATGTATTGACCAGATTCTCATATTTGTTCGCTGCTAATGTGAGTGTGCTTTGCATGAGCAGTGCACACCCATTTTTTTATAAGAATTTCAAAAATACAAATTAATAATTAAGAGCCAAGAATAGGGTGAAATTAAGTTCTGGTAAATTTTTTCTTAATTCTAATGAATCGATGTTCTCGAAAGTTGCCGGTTTGAATTTAATTGCATATCAATCCTTAGGGTCATTTGTTTCTGTTCTGTAAGTCCATCCGAAATCATTGTGATACACCATCTGTTTGGTCATACCACCATCTACAGTGATGTTCTGACCTGTAATGAAACTGCTTTTCGGATCACACAGAAACATAACTGCATTGACTACATCTGATGGATTGCCTACACGTCCAACCGGATGCTGATTTGCATCTGCTCCTTTGAATTGAGTATTTGCAGTGTCTATCCACCCGGGCGAAATGGAATTAACTCGTACTTTTCCGGCCAGCGTAATAGCCATTGAATGTGTAAGTGCTGTGATACCTCCTTTTGCAGTTGTATAACTTTCAGTATCGGCTTGACTCATTAAATGGCGTGTAGAAGAAATATTTATAATACTTGCATCCGTATTAAAATGATCTTTAAACAATTGGGTTAACAGGAAGGGAGCTGTTATACCGACTCGTAGAACATAATTGAAATCCTCATAAGAACAGGTATTAAGACCTCCTCTGGATAAACATGCATTATTGATAAGATAATCGATTGCACCATATTCCGAAATTACTTTCGAAGCAAATTGCTTTAGTACTTTTTCATCAGCAATATCACCTACAAAATAGTCGTTATCCTGAATATCAATAGTACACACAGAAACACCCTGTTTTGTAAAAGCTTCGCATATTGCCTTCCCAATGCCCTGTGCTCCACCTGTTATAACAGCAACTTTAGGTTTGATCATGATCCTTTTTCCTGTTTTATTCTTTTATGAATCGTTTGTTCGTATTTCCAATTCTAATTTGATAAATTCCTTTGGACAATGCTTTAACATTGATTTTTGTTTCTGTTTCAGCAATGTTATTCTGCATTAATAGTTGTCCTTGCATGTTATAAATCTTGAAGTCCTTTACGTTTATGACCGGTGATATTATTTTTATAGTTAGAAAATCATTTGTTATAGTTGGATAAATAGTTATTTCATTAGAATTATTGAATAAATTTTGATTGGTAGTGATACCGCTCCAGATATCTTCAAAAACCTGTCCGATTTTATTTGTACTCTGTGCCAGGTTGATCAATATATTATTTCCTAATACCGATTGGCCATCTAAAGGAGCGTAAATCTCAAGACTTGATTTTAACAGCGTACCATTGTTTAAAGCAGTCATCTCAGATGCATTCATACCCGAACGATAGAAAAACCAATCACGATAATCTATTGATGCAGGGGCATGACTAATATCCGATAACATCAATGAATCAACAAGTGTTTTCTCAATTACATTACCACATAAAACACCATCAAGATAAAGTTTACTGATACCCCATGCATAATAATGCGTTAGACTTACCTTATGCCATTGACCATCATTTACTGCACCGGTACTTTTTATTTGCCCATTGGATGATATATACTTAACAACACCCGTTGATGAATCAATATTAATATACAATCTGTTATTACCGGAAATAACTGAAGCCAGAGTACCTATGCCGCTGGTTTTAAAATCAAAAGACATGGTGTAAGAATGGATAGTGTCTTCTGGAACCAAGGTCAACATGCCACTCTTAGAGTTGGTACCCATGGTGATATACGTTCCTGTAACTTTTTTGGGTTGAGCTTTACCGGCAGCTATAGCATCAAAAAGAGAAGGAACAAACGAATGAAATATTTCTACATAACCTGCCTGATTGGGATGAGCATTGTCTTTATAATAACCGGTTACCCATTGTCCGGCACCATTGTCAATTGCACCTAAAATATTGACGCTTGGCAAATCCCATTCATGCATCAGTAAATTGATTTGCTTGATATAATTATAATGTGTCGCATTATAATAGGAATTAGGGTAATTATTAACCACAACAGGAATAATATTATGTTTTTTTGCTGAATCAATTAAAGCCAGCATATTATCTCTAAACTGATTATATTCTGCCTGACCTCCTGTTAAAATACCTTCATTGCCGAGAGATAACCCAAAGATTACATATTTGCCACAATCGGTGTAGAGATGTTGATCGAGACGATTCAATGCATCAATGGTGTTATTTCCTCCAACACCCAGATTGGAAATATGCCAATTTTTTTCCTGACCATTCACAAATCGTTCGTGCAATAATAAATCGTATTGATGAGCATATCCATTATAGAGTGACGTATTATCTGATGTAATTACAGCTCCATATCCTTTTGATACTGAAGAACCAAAAACAGATATTTTGGTTGGGTCAATGGGATTACAATTTTTGGTTACTGAGAAAGTAAAGTTTTGCATATCCAATGATACTTTATAGATTCCATTAAATTGATTAATGTCGCTATACAAGTTCGCACCGGTAGCATCGGTAAAAATTAGTTTATTTTTAGTTTTATTTATTTGTTTAATGATCCTGCCTGTATTTATTTGCTCAATATAAAATCTGGGATTATTATCAGCTGTTGTGTATACTGAAAAATCAATGGTCCCGGACCATACACCCCTGCCTTCATAGTTTGGTAATGATGCAGTACCGCCCCACCATGTTTCTTGTCCTGCTAGTTTAGGCAGCATATTTGAAATGATATTCCATCCGGTAATATTGGTAATGGTATAGGTATTGTTGTTCAGGTTTACAGTAATATATTTCCACCCGCCTGATGTTCCTGTGATAACGCTGTTATCTGACGGCAGTATTTTTCCCGAATTGTTTGCACCATATAGTTTTCCGGAGGCATCATTTGCAGAGTAAAAGAATAAAGAGCCGGAATTTTTTACTGAAGTATAGATCTCAAATATACCTGTAACTGTTGAATCGGCATCATAAACCCTTCTCATGGGCAAGGCATCAGTAGCATTGATGCTTATTGCTTCTGAAGCAGTTCCGGTTAGATAAAAATTGGTGTAAAGATTATCAAACGTAATATCAACCGTATCTCCTATTGACGGATTAAAAATACTGGTTGCCACAACTTTTACAGTACCTTTTTTAAGAGGTCTTAAGTTTCCATTTAAGTCAATTAAAGCAATTGATGAATTATCAATAGACCAGGTCACAGATTTTTGTGTAGTGTTTACAGGTAAGAAATCTATTTTTAAAGTTGATGGTCCACTGGTTGAAAGCTGGTCAGTATTGATTTTAAGAGAAGTGATAGCAACCGTTGAAGGGTTAACAATCTCCTCTATTTTCATCACATTGATAAATGCAGAATCCCCATTTGCAACTTCAACCTGTAAGTCAATATTGCCTGTCCCATCAGGAAATACTTCAGCCACATACAAGTTTTTGTCATTTAAATTCATTGTGCCATCTGATGAAATACCTTTCCCTGATGTTTGCAGAATACTAGATTTTGTTTCAGAACCGGTAATCGTGTATTTGCTTGACTTTATATTGGCACTTTGATAACTGCCAAAAATAGACAGACGATATAAATGTAATGGATTAAGGCATTTAATGGTGATATTGCCTTTTCCCGTATTCAGGTAAAAATAAGATTCTGTCGCTTCTTTGACAGCCATATTCCCGAGCAGATTTGAATTGGGCGTTGTAAGTCCAGATATGTTATTTGTTTTAAAATTACCTGATGCGATCACATCATACCGATATATCCCAAGTGTATCAACCAGTCGGTTAATCTGATTCGTCAATGATAGGTTGGTCCAGTTCAAACCATGCATGTCAGGACTGCTGACAACACTATTCCCTAAGTTCAGATAAAAAGTATTATCCTTCGATGTCATTTCACCTACGCAATAACATTGATTACCTAAACGCATGAGTTCTTTCTGTGCAAAGGGGATTGTCCCTGTTACATTCACATTTTTTTTATTGTATAAGCACGACCAAAATGCCGTATTACCTGCTGCCTGCAAATCGGCAAGTGTTACACCATATAATTGAGTGGGTATGCAGGTTAAACTCCAGGTCATATTACCAACATATTTCATGGGTTGATTTCCACCGGGTAAATTTTTTGGCTGCCACGACCAGAAAAAAAGTGTATCACCAGGCGATACTTTACTGTTACCGGTGAGGTCGAAATACCAGGTAACCTCATGGTCAAAACTATATTTTACAGGGTATGTACAAATATTTGCTACCTGAGCAATGGCGCTTGTTAATGTGATGTAAATGATAATTAGTCCAAATAAAATTTTTTTCATATTCGTAATTTTTAATTTTATATAATCAAATTTCAGAATGCAATTTACATAATTTCCGGCTTATTGAATTTCAGGAAAAATTTCTAAAAAAAGCGTGGTGCGTTCTTGTAACTTTCTTTGAAAGTGTACTTGCCAGAGCAAGTCTTTCTCTTTGTTAGAGCGCGAGTTCTTCTTGCGTACTATTTTAATTTAAACACTCGACAGAGTCACAAACAGGAGAATTTCAATCCTTGATTTTTTAAATTATTTGCGCTCGGATTACAAATCATGATTGTACGAAACAAGCTAAACCTCAATAATCATGTCACTCCTACGGAGTTTTTTACTCGGGGTTATTCTTTATTCTACCAAAATATCATCCCTATGGGATTAATTCTTAGCTCCATAGGAGCAAAATATTGGTAGAAAATATAACACATCATTTAATGAAAGCCCTGTAGGAGCGATATTTTATAAGGTTTCGTACAATCATGATTACAAATCCGAGCGAGCATAGGAGGTTCTCCCCATCAGTGTTTAATGTTGGGTCTGGCTACTCGTATTATGCCTTCGCCCTTCTTTTTCTGTCGTCTGTTTTGTTATCAAGACGTTGTTTCGCTATTATTGTTTAATATTTGAATAGTGTCAGCCATTTTTATTTTTTCAATTAACTCCGTTGATTGCTAAGCAATTCGTAAATTTTATACCAATAGAAAAACGCTTCGGGGTTGGACTTTTTGAGTTTGTTCAACTTGTTATTGATCGGTTCGTCAATTTGCCATTCTTTTAGTTGAAGTGGATTTTCAAACTTAGCAATCGTTTTTGCATTGAGATGTATCAATGTCGAAAGATAAGCCGCCTTTGAAGCATGGGCAATTGCTTTTTTAGTGTGATAACTTTCAGAAAAAACAAAACGGCTGATTCGCCCAATACCGTTTTGTAATTCTATAAAATCGCCTTTGCCATCTGTTCCTCTGCTTACAATGCAAAGAGCCGTTTGGTAAATATCTTCCAATACATCGTTTTCGTTTATTCCTTCAGAATTGCGATAATCAATTTCGGTTTTTGCAAAACGATAAAACGTAGTTTTAATGGTGCCTAAATCGGTTACCGTATCAAACAAATTTCCGATGTCGTAAAGTTGCTTGATGATTTCCATACTCATACTGTCGTCTTTTTTGAAATATGGAATACCTGTGGTGTAGGGTGCAAAAGCCGTGAGTTTATCACCCAAAATATCTTCCAAACTTGGCACATTTACGCTCAATGGTTTGTCAATTATTGGAACAAAGTCCGATTGAATTGGCAATGAAATGAGGTTTTCATAATTAACTTCTTCAAAAAGGATGTCCAATAATACATATTCTTCGTCTTTATTGGTTTTATGCAAAGGCGTGTAGAAAAATTTGTAATGCTCTTTTTTGATTTTTGAAGTTGTGCTTCGGTGTTGTAGCTCTTTCCTTAAAAACCCTTGTTCTTTTATGATTGCATCTAAAACGCTTCCCAAATCTTTGATTTCATTCGGTAGAATAATGTCAATATCAATTGAAAGTCGTTTGGTTGAATTGAAATGCAACATTAAAGCTGTTCCGCCTTTGAAAACAAAGGACAGCTTTTGTTTAGCCAAGCCCTCCAAAAGCAACAACGCATGGATAACTTTTTCTGCAAGGATTTTGTCCGTATTACGGTGTTGTTTTGAAACTTGGCTAAGCCACTCGCTTGATATTTCGTTTAAGCTTATCATTCTATAAAATGGCAGTTACTTTTTATTGCTGCCATAAATTTGAAATTGTTTTTACAAATTGGTTCAATTCTTCTTTTTTTCTTCTCCTGTCGGCATAGCGAAGCATTTTGCTTTGGTTAATGGTGTAGTTGGTAAATGCTTCTTTAAAAATAGTTCGCTTTTCAGCACCTTGTTGAGCCGAAAAAATTACATCATCACAAAAAATATCCACCAATATTTTTTCTATAGTGGTTGTTTCAATTTCGTTAATGTTTTGCGTTGGTGCTTCCGAAATAAGTGGTTTAATAACAACTACTTCTTTTTCGTTCACTATGTATTTTTGTAAAATATCGTTAGTTGGCTCAATAAAAACTAATTTTTTTATTTCTCTCAAAAAATAGAAAGCCGAATTAGTTATTTCTTTATCTGTCTCCACCAATAAAAAAAATCTGTTGGGTTGGTGTTGCATAAATTCGTTTAGAACAGAAGTGTTCCAAACGCAAAATTTAGCATAAGGAAATTCTGCTTTCAGCTTTTTGAAAATAGATTTTGTTAACGATGAAATTTCAGGTATATATTTTCTACCTTCACCAAGTCTAAATTTTCCTCTGCCTATGCGTTGCAAGACGCCCTCTTGAACCATTGTGTATACACGCCAATTTATCGTTGTCGGTTTTATGTCTTTTTCAAATTGTTTGTAAAAATCAACAATATCTTTCGTTTCAAAAACAGCTTTGCTTTTGAAATGGTTTTTAATGCTGTCTGTATGTAGTTTGTCTGTTACGATGACTTTTTAAATTTTATGCAAAGATATAAAAAAAAACTATGAAACGGCAGCAATTAAGAAAAAATGCCAAAATTTAGAATTGTCTGGTGTAAGGAAACAGTTCTTTTGATTTTGTTAGATCGTTGACATTTTGTCTTTCATTTTTCAGTTCGTTTATTGTCGGTTGTGTCGTCTTTTAGGGTGAGGCATAACGAATTGTGCTATGTGTCCGGTTGGGATTACGAAGCACGGATTTGTCAAACTTTACAAAACTAAATTAGATGCAGAACGATTCAAATACCGATAAAACCCAACTGGCATATAGCACGTGTAGCGGTAGTATATATTAGTTCACTCTTAAACTTTCTCCAATTTTTACAAATTTTATTCGGTTGTCATTAATGCCCTCTATTTTTTCAACTGGTTCTCTATAGTGTTCAAAAGTTCCATAGTGAACAGGAATAACCGTTTTTGGAATAAGTTTAGAAATCATTTTCTTCAACATTTTAGAGTTTAAAGTCAAAGTCATTATCCAACTGCCTTCTTTCGCTGCCCCCATATTTGGAATTAGTAAATCTATTTCTTTCCCGTTCAATGAGTTCATAACTTTGTTTTTATAAACAGTGTCACTTGTAACATAAACCCTAACTTTTTCCTTCCCGTTTGAAATTGTTAAATAGTACCCGTTAACTTTCCCTGCGAAGAGCGCACTTAATGGGTTTATTCCGTGAATTGCTGGAATTGCCTCAACTTCTATTTCATAACCTTTTATTGAAAATTTCTTTGATTTATGCCAATCTAAAACCGTCAAGTCTGTTATTCCTTTTTCCGTTAATTTTCTTGATGTATTTCCATTAGTTACAACTTTTGATTTATTTTCGATTTTTGACAGACCGATGCTGTCAAGATGGTCTTCGTGATTGTGAGTTACTAACCAAAGATCAATATAACTAAATGTTTTTTCGTCATACATTGGTTCTTCAAGTCGTTTTGATTTGAACCAAAAATAATCTTGAACATTTCCTTTTTCGCACAAAACTGGGTCACAAGCAATATTTAAGTTTCCAATTGTCAGTATAAAAGTCGCTCCGCCTATCCAATGAAAAAATATCTCCATATTTTCTGTGGTTGTTTGTTCGTAGTGTCACTTTTCTATTCCGCTAACGGTTTGCAGCTACCCGAAGGTGGCGATTTCGAAGCACAAAACTGTCAATACACCACAAAAGTTGATGCGAAGTACGAAGCTTCATTTAAGCACTGAACCGCCACTTTTGGGTAGCTGCTGTGTGTGCCCCTGCATGAGCGGAGCACACCCGTCCGAAAGCTCTATAAATAATTCAAAAATACAAATAAATATTAAAGAGCAAAATAGACGGGTGTTTTTTTCCAGAGGGTGACCTGCCTGCCTTTGGCAGGAAGTCCCTTATGTGCGGAAGTAACGTTCCGAAGCATTAACAAGTCGCAAGGTGGTTTGTTGTGAAGCAAGCACTGAAGGAAGCGAGACTGTAAAGGTTGGTACTGACGAACAGAAACTGAATAGGAGGCATTGTTGAACGGGTAAGGTAGCACACCATACTAAAGCCCAACGAACACAAACAGTTCAATGATGTAAAACAACAGTTTCAACCGTTTTTCATTTTTATGTATAGCAGGTACAACACGAATGTTTTTCATAGTTGATGAATTGTCAATTCCAAACATAATCATTTTTTTGAAAATGAAAATTCTGACTTTAAGATTCTGTTTTATTTTTACTTTGCCATAATTTCAAATCGTCGTGTAATTGTTTCACCGTTCTGGTCAACCAGAGTAAGCGTGTGGAATCCGGTGGGTGGCGCCAGCGCCATCTGGTGGAATGCATTGGTGCTGCCAATGTATTTTTCATCCAGGTGCCAGTAAATGGTGATCCCTGAAATACGATGTGCTACTTTGAAAATTATTTTTCCTTTTTCAGCATTTAATTCCACAGGGATAAATAGTTTACTGTTCTCACGCGGGTAAATGATATCCATGGAATGTATATCCGTTTGAATGTTCCGGCAATCTGGGCGGTAGGGAGGAAGTGTTTTGTAAAAAGGGTTCTTTGATTTGAAATACCACTCCATCACAGGAGGCAGTACAAACCATGACCGGTGGATGATCTTATCCACTTGTTCGCAATCGCCCGTCACCTGCCATTTTTCAGTAGGGTCCAGATGAACAGTCCGGTGATAGGGGCATACGGCTGTGCGTATTCCATTCTCTATAGAAAGGATGGTGTCCACCTGTTCGCAAATGGTTGATGCCTTGAATCCGCTTTGCCTGCAAACAGGTATTTTGATCAGGTCGTCAAACGGGCAGTTAAACCATCCGTGAGGTTTAAGCAGTTTGAAAATGTCAAACATCACGGGTGCTGCCGTGTTGATGCCGGTCAGGTCGGGCTTGCCTTCCCCATCGGCATTGCCAATCCAAACTGCGACCACATATTGCGGATTGACACCAATCGCCCATCCATCCCTGAACCCGAAGCTGGTTCCTGTTTTCCATGCAATACGTGATGATGAAGAAAACTGTTGCCAGAAGAATTCATTTTCCGGTCGTGCCACTTCAATCATGGCTTCAAAGGTAAGCCAGATGGCTGATGCACTTAACTTGATCTTTTTGTCAGAGTTAGTTTTAACAGGAAATTTATGTTCATATTTACTGTCAACATCCATAATGTAATGTGGCGGAATGATGTCAGTTTGATTTTTCACCAGTGAATTATTCGGAAAATTAGTCAGCGTCTTTGCCATCCTTGCATACACCGATGCGATGTCCCACAGCGTTGCTTCAGCACCACCAAGGATGATGGATAGACCGTAATGACTGGCAGGTTTTTTTAGTGTAGTGATGCCGATTGATTTCAGGTAATAGTTGAATGGTTCAATCCCGTAGTTCTGTAGCATTTTAACAGCAGGTACGTTGAGTGAGCGTGCCAGCGCACGTTTGGCAGGTACGGCTCCGTCAAAGGTCTGGTTGAAGTTTTCGGGAGAGTAACCGTTGATCTGGGTAGGTATGTCAGGAATAAGGGTGGTGGGCAGAATATGTCCGTCGTTCAGCATTGCCGCATACAACAATGGTTTCAGGATGCTGCCTGTACTCCGCGGAGAGTTGATCACATCAACATACGGACAATGTTCGGGGTTGGAATCATCTGTGTTTCCAATGTATGCCATCACATTACCTGTTTTAATATCAATGACCAATGCCGCTGCATTGTTGATGTCATTGGCTTTGAACAGACGCTGATGTTTTTTGATGATCTCCTGTATTTCAAGTTGCAGTCCGGAAAGAATAGTTGTGCGAACCAATTGCCCTTTATACCCATCATGATAGATACGCATCATCAGGTGAGGCGCTGTTTGAGGCAGAGGGAAAGGTTTTCCAGGGAGCGGTTCATTCAATGAAATTAGATATGTGTTTTTGTTAATGAGCTTTTTCTGCCAGAGACGTTTTAATAAACGGTCTCTTTTTTCTTTGAACCGTTTATGATTTTTGCCCGGATAAATTAACGAAGGACTATTGGGAAGCACGGCAATAGAGGAGATCTCAGCCCATGATAGTTTGTCGGGTGATCGTCCGAAATAACGCCAAGAGGCAGCGTCAAGACCAACCACATTGCTGCCGAAAGGTGCATGAGAGGCATACAGCGAAAGTATTTCATGTTTGCTGTACGTTAATTCCATTCGTAAGGCAAGCATGATCTCAATGAATTTTTCTAAAAATGTTCGTCTGTGGTTTTTTCGTGACAGTCGTATCACCTGCATGGATATTGTACTTCCGCCACTGAATATTTTTCCTTTTTGAATATTCTGGAACAGGGCTCTGCCGAGCGAGAACGGATTAAACCCGGGATGATGGTAGAAATGTCTGTCCTCAAACTGGATGATGGATGTTTCAAATTTTTCGGGGAGGTTATCTGAATACGGGAATCTCCATTGTTTGTCATCTGCAAGCATCGCATTGAGCAGCACACCGTTCTTGTCAACGATCACGCCCGAACATGGGTCATTGAACAATTGTTTTGGTAATGAGAACCAGAACCAGCAAAAGAAAAACAGCAAAAGAAAAAGAAATAAGATTTTTTTTCTTTTTTTATTTCGAATCAATCTTTTCAACAATAACTCACTTTAAATTTTATTTCCTGATCTTCACCCACTGCCCGTGTTTTCTGGCGCTGATCATATTGTCGTACATGGCTTCAACCGCAACGGTCGGTAGATAGAAATCACCCGCATAACTTGCATTGTATTGAAATCTGAATACTTTGGATGTGTTCGCCGGCAGATTGAAATAGGTATACACTCTGTCATCCCTGATATCCTGATAAGTATAAGGAGATGATTGTACCGTTGCTTTTTCATTTTCATTCATCCGTGAATTATGTATTTCCCATCCTGAAGGGAAAACCATCGTTAACGCAAGTTGTTCGTAATTGCCTCGTAATCCGGGATTGATCACCGTAACTTCCGAAATGAAATCTTTTCCCTGTTCAATTTTATCGGGATTGATTTCTTTTCCTTCAGGTGTTTTATATTTAATATCCAGTTTGATATTATTGGCAGCATCAGAAGTATCGCCTTTTTCAGGGATGCCTTCCAGAATGATCTTCGCATATATAATGGATTTTCCTTCATTCTTTATTCTTGCTTTTCCTGTTGTTGTTTTTTCTAAATCCGATTTAGAAAGTTTTTCCTGAGAGAAATAACGTACGGTAGATATTTTTTTCAATGTATTATTATTTATCGAATATGAATAATTTACATCTGACGTGTTTCCTGAATTTTTATAGAATTTGGACATGGCAAGCAGGGTATAAGCAGTGGTTTGTGTGCTCATCCACGATTGGCTGCAAAGGGATGATGAGATTTTTTGTGCTTCAACAAATGCTTTGGTTTTCATATTCAGCAATGTGAGTGTTTCAAGGATCATGGCTTCATCTCTCACATCACTGCCATACGTATATCCTTGTTCTGCATATGTTTTAACATCAATGGGTTGATTGTTGATCAGCGTCATTGCCATTTGTTGATAACCAGCAAGCTGGAATGCAGCTGCCAACCGCCATCTGGCATTGACCGACAGATTTTTTTGTTCAGCCATCCTGTTCATGGCACCCAGTTCAGGCGCTTTTGCCAGCGCCAGCGTATATAATCTGTATGCCTGTAACAGATCCGAATTATAATACCTGCCGCCCGATGACCATAAATTAGCTTTCATCTTTTGAAATTTTTTCCAGTTGTCAAAAAAGGTAGGTTGCACGTAATAACCTTTGGCTGCTGCTTCCAGCATGAAATGTCCGGCATAGCTTGTACCCCAGTCATCAGCTTCAGGTTCGCCGGGCCAGTAAGCCAAGCCGCCACTGGTAAGCTGGAATGTCATTAATCGCTGAATGGTTGATTTTACATTCCGTTCAATCATGACTTTATTTTCCGATGACAAATCCATCAGTTCGGTCAGGTAAAGCTGAGGAAACCCGCTGGAGGTAGTTTGTTCAATGCATCCATAGGGATAATGGATCAGGTAACTCAGTCTTTTTTCAATGTTCATAGGCATAACGGACGATACTTCGATGATGCCTCTGTTGGTGGTTTTAATTCCCGGCAGGTTCAATGCGGGATTCCATTCCTGTCCCGGCTGAATCACGCTTTCAACCATATTGATCACTTTAGGATTCGGATTTCTTACATCAATTTCCACATTGTACCGTGCCACTTCGCTTCCACAGGTAGCAGTGATGCCAACCGTTCCAACACCGATGGCTGCAGCTGCTTTCATTTCAAACTCAACAATTTCACTACCTGTTTTCCGGAAGGTAATGCTTTTGGATGCTTTGCCTGTAGCAGTGAGTAGCCCGTTGGACGTAAGAGTTAAAGAAACATTTTTAATGTTATTTTCCATGGCAAAAACTTCAACAGGTAGCTTGAAAGTTTCACCTGTGCCTATTACTCTGGGTAATGTAGCCAGTATCATCAATGGTTTTTTTACAGCGACTGTTTTTTCCGCATTGCCGTAAGCTCCCTTATAACCTGCTATTACCATGACTCTGACAGAGCCAACGTATTGCGGCATCATGCATGTATGTGAACCAACACCACCTTGTTTAATATGGAATGGACCGAAAAATTTTACCATGGGTTTGAACCTGTTGGCAGTTTTACCTGCTTTGGAGCGGTCAAAGTCGCCGTCACCACCAATGCTGAGAATACGTTCCAGCTTACTGCCGTAAGCGCCGATCACATAATCAAACAAGTCCCATGTTTTAACACCCAATGCTTCACGGGCAAAAAAGTTATTCCACGGATCAGGTGTCTTGAAGCGGGTGAGATCAAGCAAACCCTCATCAACCATGGCAATGGTGTAGGTCATTTCTTTTCCGTTCTCTTCACGTACATTGATAGTAGCTTTTTGTTCCGGTTTCAATGAAGCCGACATTTCTATAATTGGTCGTAGATGGGTTTTTGGGTCTTCAATGTAAATAGGAATAACGCCGTATAGACGGATAGGCAGATCGTTCACTGTTTGCGAATGTGGCTGAAGCAAAGTAACATGAACATACACATTGGGCGCCATTTCTTCATTAGCAGAGAAAGTAAAATTGGTAAATCCTTTTTTTGTTTCCACCCAGAATGTTTCCAGTACTTTCGAACCTGTTTCAATGCTCACCAATGCTCTGCCACCATCACCGGACGGGATTGTAAGCTTTACAGTTTCACCTACCTTGTATTTGTCTTTATCGGATGAAAATGAAAGCATGGTCACTGCCTGTGTCTGTCCGTCATGCGATCTGCCAGACCAGCCGGGCCAGTCCAGATAAACTGCCTGTCCTGTTGAGTGTCCGCTTTCCAAATCAGTAACATGAATAAAATATCGTCCCCAGTCGGGATAGTTTATTCTGAAATTATAGACATAGGTTCCGTTCTTTGTTTCAGCTTCAATGGATTGTATTGGCTGATTGTAAGAACTATTCACATAATTGGAGAGTCCTTCTTCGGAGTGATCCCACCACCATCGCCATGACACTTTAAATACTTCAATTTTTAGTTTTGTGCTTGCGATCATTCCACCGTTGGCATTCACACTCACAATATTTATTTTTTGATCTGAATCCGTTGTAAGCATTCCTGTGAACTTATCTCCCTCAGGTGTTTTGATGCCGACAAAAGAATTGTAAGGATAATACGGCATGCTGAAGCGGTCAATACTGAAAGCGCCGCTTTCTTCAAACACACGTGTCTGGAAGGATGCACGCAATACGCCGGGTGCAGCATCTTTGACACGAATATCGGCTTTCACAGTTGTCTTCCCGTTCTGGTCAAGCCGTCCGGTAAAGATGGTAGAACTCTCGGAAGAAAAGTTTCGTGATGGATCATCAAAAATATAGTTCGGATATTTGTCAAATTTAGTGGTTGATTCAGATAACGTCACCTGAACATCTGCTTTCAGATTTTTCGCAATAGCTCCGTGCAGCCATTTGGATTCAAGCGTTCCGGAGTTCTTGGATTCTTTAAAAAGTTTATCAGTCCCAAAGTCAAGATTGATCTTTAACCTGTTGGGAAGTATCGTTTCAATTTTAATATTTTTTGTAAAAGATACTTTACCCACTCTAACCTTTGCAGTCCAGTTGCCTGTAGGTGCATTCACATCTGTGCAGGTAATAAATTTATAAAACCCGTCTACAGATTCAGAACTGACCGTATGTTTAACGACCTGTCCCTGGGGATTCATCAGGTCAAAAATAACAGGGTGATTTACAGGTAATGATTTATCTTTATCGTCAAGGATGAAACTCAGAAATAACGTATCACCCGGCCTCCATACACCACGCTCACCGTAAATAAATCCTTTAATTCCTTTTTGTATTTCTTCTCCTTTCACATCAAACATACTTAATGAAAGCGATGATCCGTCATTCAGTTTGAGGTACCCGCGTTGCTTGTCTTTTCGTGCAACCAGAAGATATGGTATTTTTTTAAATGTAACTTCCGCCATCCCATTGTTATCCGTTTTCAATGAAGCCATTAATTGATGTTGAAAATTATAAATGTCAATATCCACGCCCGACAAGGGATTGGTGGTCACAATATCAGTCACGAAGAAATTAAATGAACCATTATTTCCTTTTTTGGCGATCAGTCCCAGATCGGAAGCAAGGATATTACGGCTGACCGAACGGTTATTATAATAAGCACTGTTGCATGGATTCTCCCTTTCATTCCAGTCATATCCATTTGAATCATCATCATAATAATTATAATAACTGCCATAATATCCCCAGCGATTGATCTGATAATTCTCATCCTCGTCCTCATCTTCATTACTTTTTAATTTGACAGTTTCTTCAATCGAAGGTGTAACTCCATTGCAGGGATAAAGAGAATAAGATTTTCTAAAACTAAGAATCACTTTATAAATAGCGCCGGGATCAGCTTTGATAAGATCAGCAAGGTCGAGAGAGAAACGATTCCATCTGGCAAAATCAGAAACTTTACTATCGGAGAGCATCACCGTTTTTTTTCGGATGATCTGCCCGACACGGTACATTTCTTCATCTCCGTTAAGGTCATTGACTTGTAGAAACTGAGCAATATTATTTTCATAGATTTTAATAATTTTAACATCAACGGCTTTCAGGTTAACGGCTTCAAAAGGAAAGATCAGTCCGTTGGAACGAGGAATAATATTGCCTTTACCGATCAATCGTATTTCCGGTTTATTGCCTTCCATTAATAGTTCTCTTGTTTCTTTTTTGGGTAATGACTTACCTGCGCTGTTTTTAACAGCATCAATAGAAATGATAATTTTTCCTGTCAATGGAGTTGAAGGATACACGCGGATTTCATTGTCTTCAATAAAAAACTTCAGTTTGTCTGTACTTCCATTTGATTCCTGACTACCGGATGAAAGTTTTTCTATTTTGATCAACCCTTCGAGGTTTTGATTTTCAAGCAACGGATCGGAAAATCGTATTAAAAGATATTGGTCGGGAATATGATACGCAATGATGTCGGAAACAATAAAATCGCCCAGTGCAGGGATTTCAATTTTATCATCATTTCTTTTTTCCGTACCGATTTTTTCCGTGTTCCATTTTAAAATAACGGTTTGTTTTATTTCAGTTCGGTTGATGCTGTCAATCTGAAAATGATGGATTTTATTGTTCTCTTCCTGTGTCCAAACCACTTTTAATTTTTTGTCATTCTGATAGGCATCAAGGATGGTTTCTAAATCTTTTACATTCACCACATCAACAGTTTTTATAGTTCCGAAAATCTTTTCCCATTGCAACTGATTCTTATCATAGGGCTTGATATGATCAATCGTAACATTAAATGCCTGCTCCATGACTCTGAAATCAAATGACATGGTTTTCAGACTGTCAGGCACTTTAAGTATTTTGCTCAGATAAAATTCAGCTTCATATTTTTGTCCGTAAGGTAGTTTGTCATTGGGTTTGAATTCAATGGTTCGGCTGTCAGTCCAGAATGCCTTCCCTTCAATTGCCGGATCAAAATGAAAATAGTTTTCAATGACCTGCTTGCCGATCATGTTTGTATCAGCATAATCGAAAGCAAGTCGCACTTTGATGGATGACTGACTGGAGATTGTGCCTGCAGTGTACGCCGAAATATATTCCCTGAAAATAATATTATCTTTTTTCTTTGTGTTAAATGCTTTAACAATAAAAATAATGGCAACCAAGGCAATAACAATGCCTGTTGCAGCTATGATAGTAGATTTTTTTGTTTTCATTTTTAAATGATTAAATGATTAAGATGTTAAATATATATAATTTTTCAAATATCGTTTTATGAATAATTGAATATTATTTTAATAAATATAATTGCCATTATTCAGTAGCCAAAAAACGTACACAAACGTTTATTATTATAATGATCCGTGTTGTTCATATTTATTTGTGTAATCTGCGTTCTATTGATTTTGGGTAAATATAATTTAGTGATGTCAGAAATTTGATTACCTTTGTCGTCTTGAAACACACACCTTTTATATTTAACCACAAGGACGTTCTATCATTTCAACTTAAAAATTCAGATTTACCCTTAGCCATTTCGGAAAAGAAAGTTGATACAGTCCGTAACTTTACCAAATAACCCAATAACCGTTAGTACTGAAAAGAAAAAGGTTTCAAACCTAATTATTAATTAATCATACAAATTTTATTATTCTATTCAATTATGCAATTTCATTCATTAAACATTATAGAACCCATCTTAAAAGCGGTTCAAGAGGATAGGTATACCATCCCTA
>CAYVNP010000050.1:0-31781 GCA_964452905.1 uncultured Bacteroidales bacterium | reverse complement strand
TTCATTTACTGGCATTTTGCACAATTTTATTACGTCAACTTTAAACAACTTCATAGTATAAATAATTTGAGTCTCTAATTTCTTTGTATAAGGAATTCTATCTTCATAACAACTTTCATCTATAAAACGACGTAAAACATTATATGGATAACTTTTTTGTTTTATTCCAAAGTAATCAATAATTTTCTCTTCAATATCACAAAAACATGAATAATCATCATCTGCCTCATCAGGATAATCAATTGTATTAATTAAATATTCATTATACATCTCAATATAAGATTCTATTAAGTCATGTATTGTTTCCATAGTTATATTTTATTATTATTAAATCCAAAAGTATTTATAAATAGTTAATATAAAATTAGCAGTAAATATAATATAACATTTTATATAAGTCAAGGTGGAAAATATTCCTATTTTCCATAGCTTGTAAATAAATATCGATTTGTTGATCGGTGAAGCATTTGCTTCGTCGAATTATACGGATAGCATTTGCTATTTCATTTATGTGAATACCTTTATTTCGTGAGGATTATAAGTCCTCAGCTGAGCTCGTTTGCAACGAGTGCCTGTTTATAAAAAACTATCTGAACGAATACGTAATGCCTGCAAGAATATTGAATCTGTAAGAAGGATAATTATTCCATCGATAGTAACGAGTGCCTGCAAGATTATTAAAATGTATAAATCCTGACAATACTTTTGAATAACGGTATTCAATCCCAAGATTGGCATCCAGATAACCCTTTAACGGCTTGGCAACAATCGAATCTTTCACATATGATCTGGCAAACATATCACCGTAATAATAAAAATCACCATTGATAATAATTTTATTTTGAATATTATAATCAACGGATAAATACCCATCAAAGTTTGGTCTGTGCCATGGCTTCAGTTCATTCTTCATGATGTAATTGTAAAAGTCGGCACCAACGGTAAAACGTATTTTTTCTCCCATTTTATAAGCCACTTCGGCTTTTGCTTTCCACAAATCAATGGTGTCATAGGCAATCGTAAACTGATGACTACCACTTGCAAAAACAGTTGTATCATGATAGTTTACATAAAACGGCATCCCTTCAATGTGCGCATACGAACCTTTCAGGTTAAAAGAAAAATCAGACAGGATATTCCCTTTAAACCCAAGAAAATATTCTGATTTAGTTGTTGAAAACTGAAGGGGGACAATGGATTGAACAAATGGATTTTCATTGCATATACTCTTGTAACTCATTTTCTTTGAGCCACCGGTAACACCGGCAAAAGCATACAGATAGTGAGGCATCAGATCCATACCCAGATCAACCTGCGGGAAAAGACGCATTTCGGTAGTAACATCCGTTTTAAAATCCAGATCCGCTCCTATCTTCAAATCAAATATTGAATATTTTGTTTTGATATAAGGCACCAGAGAAACAATTCCATTCACGGTCATCAAAAGTGAATCATCGTTATGATAAATATCTGCCAGAACATCAACACCAACGGTTTGTGACTTAGTAAAATCAACCCATTTCACATCCTTACTCACATTTCCGTTTAATCTGAAATTATTTTCTTTGGAACCAATTTTATCTACAAAATGATAATACGAAAAAACGGCTTCATATTTCAATTTGGATGTATCTAAAAAATTACTTTTTATTCCTGCATTGAATCCAACATTTAAATAACGCTGCTTTATATCATTTCGGCTGGGTAATCCGAAAGTACTTGTACTATAGTCATCAGGGTTATATCCGTAGTAATGAACAACCTGTCGGTTCAAGTCAACATTCCCAAACAAAGTATGATTGGTTATGATCTTTTTTCCGTAAATATTTACTTCATTATCACTGCAGCCGCTGTAAGCATAATTTTTAATCTTACCTGACGAAGACAAGTGTCTGAGGTGAACACCAAGCAGAAGATTTTTCGATCTGAGTGTGTTAAAATTATATTCACCATACGGAGTAATATAATTACCAAACCCAAGCTTAATATAATTTTTATATAACTTGATCAAACGGTCGGGTTGAACTTTGGCCGGTTTAATGGGTTCGGGATTATATTCAATGTCAGGATATTGTTTGGAACGATACACATAAAACATTTTTGATTTGGAGTAGATCGTATCCATGATCTGCGGATTTTGATTGATCTTAAAAGCATCCGAAATAGTTGGAACATATGCTTCAATGATTGGCACCACATAGTTTGATTGCGGTTGACTCCATGCTTCTGAAACTGTAATGACAGTCAGAAATAATACGATGGCATAGACGGACACATTGTATTTTCTATATTTATTCATGATCTATTGAATTTTATTTTAACCAATTTATTTATTTTCCGGTGTCTGCTCTTGTTGCTCCGGCTGAGTCTGTTCATTTTTTTGAATGGGCTCCACCTGCTCACTCTGTTGATTTTGAGGAGACAAAGGTTGATCAACACCTTCCAGTTGTTTCTTTTCTTCCTGTTCGGCTTTCTGCTGTTCTTTCTTTTCCTGTTCTTCCTGCTGTTTCAATTGCTCTTCAATCTTTTTCTTTTCTAATTCTTTTTCCATGTCTTCAAGCGCTTTCAGTTTTTCTTTTGCTTTCAGCACAAGGTCAGCGCCATCGTATTCGTCGCGCACACTTTCCAGTGTTTTCTTTGCCTGGTAAATATTGCCTGATTGAACATATACATCTGACAATAATATGAATCCATTGGCGATCCAGTAATCATAAGACGGAACCTGATTGATCAGTTCAAAAATAATTTTCTCTGCTTCTGTATATCTTCCAATCTTATATTCAATCAAGGCAAGATTGAATTTCGCTTCAGCACCGGATTCACTATTCAGAATAGAAACGGTGGAACGAAACTCTTTCTGTGCAAGTGTCAGACTGTCAACAGCTAAATATGATTTAGCAATCTTTAAATGCGCTTCCTGCATCAACTCATTGGAAACCTTTTCAGTTTCCAGCAATTTATAAGCTGATTCAACAGTTTCTTTATTTTTCTTCAATAAATAATTACATCGCATCTGACCAATACGTGCAATGAGAATATTTTCCTTGTATTCGGCTATACGTTCAAGCTTTTCATACATGGTCAACGCCTTCTCATAATTCTCTGTTTTGAAATAAACATTGGCTGTTTGTAAAAGCGCTTTTTCAGTAAATTTACTTCTTGGCTGAGCAATTACATATTCATATCCTTTTAATGCTTCATCCCGGTTGCCCGTCTTCATTTCACATTCAGCTTTGTAATAGTTGGCACTCACAATAAAATAACCGTTAGGAAATTTTTCAATATAATTTTTAAAACCGGTTATTGACTTATCGCAATCACCATTTTCCATGTAATTATTTGCGACTGATGTATAGGTGATTGAATCCTGTTCATCATTGGAAACAGTGTTGCCACGATCTTTCAGGAATTTAATGAATTCATCCACTTTATCCATTTTCATATATACATTTTTAATCGTATACAATGCTTCTTTGGATGCAGTTGTTCCCGGATAGCTGTCAGCAATGCCTTTTAAGGTTTTCAATGCATCATCATATTGTGCGGTGTTATACTGGATCAGACCTATCTGAAGCAATGACTTCTGGATGTATGTACAATTCGGATACGTTGTCGTTAATTTTCTGTAATATGTCAACGCATTATCATTCTCTCCTAAAGCAAAATAAAGATTTGCCAGTTCATACATGGCATCATCACTGTAAGCAGATTTTGGAAAATCCTGTAATAATTTAAGTAGGGTTTCTGATTTCTGATTGATTTTACCTAACACTCCCCAACATAATGAACGTTGATATAATGCGTAGTCTGCGTCAACTCCGTTAAATTCAATAACCTTATTATAGAAGTTAACCGCCTGATCATAATTCTTTTCAATAAAAAAGCAATCCCCTGTTCTTACATTTGCGTCATTCAACATTTTGGGATTATCAGCAGATGATGAAGCAATGTATTTTCTGAAACAAGTCATTGCACCGGAATAATCTTTTTTCTTAAAATAAGCATATCCCATATTGTATTGAGCATCATTATAAACCGGAAGACTAAATGCACCCGGCGCAATTATGAAACTATTGTAATTTTCAATTGATTTATCATAATCACCTAATCGGAAAAATGATTCTGCTTTCCAAAAATATGATTGAGCTGCTATGGCTTTGTTGTATTGATGTTCAAGGGATTTATTGAACATCTCTATTGCTTCTTTATAGGATTTATCATTAAATATTTCCACCCCTCTGAAGAATGTAATTTTCTGATATGCATTCAGCAACCTGTAGTCTTTATCTTTGATGTTTTCCAATGCTTCAAGAGCATTCTTGTAATTTTTTGTTGTTAAAAACAATTCCATAAGATAACTATGTGCCAGATCTTTTCTATCCGAGTTGGGAAATGATTGCAAGTATTTTTGAAATGCATTGATCGCTTCATTGTAAGGATTATAATCCATTTCATATGCTAATTGAGCATATTTGAATAAGGCATCCTCCTGAATATCCTTGTCGTACGCTGTATTGGCGAGCATATACGCATTCATGGCTTCTTTTTTCTGATCCGTTTTCATATACGCATTACCCAGCAAATAGTAAGCGTTCTGGCTGATTGAATCATACTGATAGGGTATCAGATTAAAACATTCAATCGCTTTTGTAAAATTATTTATTGCATAATATGAATAACCGAGTTCGTATGAATCCTTTTTACCAAATGGATTTCCTGTAGACTTATATTGTTCAAGATAGGTAATGGCTTCAGTAAAATGGGCTGTTTTATAATAGGCATCCCCTATCATCTTAGCGATCTCCGGTGCACGACGGGCAACCACATTTTTATATAATGGCAGCGCTACTTCCAACAGTTTTTCGTATTTCTTTTGCAAATAATATATTTGAGTAATGTAATAAGGAACTATAGGTCCAAACGCAGTGTCTTTAACCAGTTTCTCAAAATAACGCAATGCTGTTTCATAATTTTTATTGATATAAGCACAATGACCGTAATAATACTTTGCAGGTATAGCAAAGTCTCCCTGTGCATCTTTGATTTCAAAAAACATTTTTTCTGCCTGATCGTATTTTTCATTTTTAAAATAACAGTATCCTGATTTAAAATAATATTCCCGCAGTTCTTTTGATGTTAATTCATCTTTTCTGACTTTCTGAAACATCTTCACAGCTCGGTTATATACTTTTTTATTGTATAAATAATTTGCTAATTTGAAATAAGTCATGTTGACATTTGCATTATCCGGATGCAATCGAATAAACTCCAGTGCTTGATACTCGGCATTGTCATTATATAATTCGATGGAGCAGATAGTAGAATAATATTCCGCTTCAACACGCATCAATGAATTCGCATCTTCCTGCGATGCAATTACTTTTTCAAAACTTTCCATGGCTGCTCCGAACTTCTCTTTGGTAAACAATTCAACAGCATGACGGAACATCCTGCCAGGGTCCTGATAGGAAAGTGTTTTTTGTGAAAATACATTCGGCTGAATGATCACTGTCAAAAACATGATTGATGACAGATAAACTATTTTATATCTCTTCATGTGAAATTAAATTGAATAATTAAGAGTTAAAAGTAGAAATAAAACGAAGTTCAATTTTTTCAAAAAAATGAAATTATCAATAAGTTGATGTTAACAACTCAAGTAGAAAGAGAAAAATTGATACTGGTTTTAATTGGTAGGTTTTAATTGGTAGGTTTTAATTTTTTCCTGACTTTAAAACCAAGCTGTAACCCTTGTTTTAAATGTTCATTTGAAAAAAACATCGTATCTGATGATATCTCGGCAGAAAACAAAAAGCCGGATTGCGGCAAAGGTTGTAATGAAATTGTATGATGATTATTTATATGATTTAATTCTTTTAAATAAGTAATTCGTTTATCAAAAGCTGACGAATAGGTTGATATTATTTTAAATTGATCAACTGCTAAAAATATCATTGAACAAATAAATACACATACTAAAAATATAAATACTTTGAAGTTATTTTTAATACAATTAAATCCAATGACAAAACTCCACGCAGCACAAAAAACAGCTACAAGGATAACAGCAAGAGTTTCTGCTCTTCCGGGGCAAATATCAGAAAGAACATAACAGGTTGGAAAAAACAAAATGGATACCATTATGATTAATAGTATGAAAGAATAAAAAAAACGTTTACCATATTTTTGAATATGTTCTTTCCCCTTGTTGCCAGCAAGATATGCCCCTAAATACAAAAAAATAATATTGAAAATAAGCAACCAATACCCGTTTGATAATAATTGAATGAGAAAAAATTTGATCACTGATTTGAATGTCATTAGTATTGAAATCTTAACTGAAGAAGCCGGCAACCATGACAAACGATGATCAATCCCTTCGGCATTGATTAAAACGAGAAAGGAAAAAAACAAGAAAGATAATCCAAAAATCATTTTATATAATCCTCTGGACTTAAGTGTTGCAATCAGTGTATTTGAAGAAAAGAATAAACAGTATCCAATCAATCCAATTAAAAAGAGAATATAATTCATCGCAAAAACCTCGCTGGCACCTCCTGCATAGGTCATGCAAAATGCTATGAGCACATAAATTAAAATCGTATTTTTTTTCTGCATGATCAAAATCAAACCTATCAAAAACATAATCATGCTTTGAAGATATACTGTTGTGGATGCAATCCAGAACCAAACTTCACCTTTAGCTGGTGTGATCAAAAAAATAAATCCGAAAAATAAAATTGAGATTTGAATTAATATTTTTGGGGTAAAAGAAAGTTCAAAAAGTTCAAAACCAATTTTTACCAGAAAATAAATTGCACTTAAAAATAATATAAATAAAATAGATGAATATATAAATAAAACTCCGGGTAACTGATAGAACTTGTATATCACACCACCGGCAAGATATGAAGTCCAACGTCCTCCAATTGTGGAAAACATATTCGTCATTCCCTGATATATTCCGTACGTTCTCGTATTATTGATCAACCAGTAATCATCGCCAGCAAAACGGTTGAACCAGCCAAGCATTCCCAATAAAAGAATGACTAAACCATTTGCTGTAAAAAGCAATGAATTGAGAAGTGTGTCTGTAATTTTTTGTTTCAAGCAAACTATATTTAAAAAAACAACAGCCCTGTAAGCCGGATTCTGTAACATGAATCTCTTCACGATTTCTATCATTCATCTGGTCATGCCATTGCTGACAAGATCTATCGACCTACCCTCTCCGACTTAAAAATTCCGGCGAGCCACCGGATGGTTCAGCAAAACTGAACGATCGGAGTATATTTGGTCTTTCAGTCCATAAGGTTTACCCCCGCCGCATGTCGCCATGAAACGTTGTGAGCTCTTACCTCACATTTTCACCCTTATCCCGACGAATCGGGACGGTTATTTTCTGTGGCACTGTCTGTTGTTCTGCCACTAAAGGCAAAACACCTTCCTGTTAGGAAGTATGGTGCTCTGCACTGTCCGGACTTTCCTCCCCGACTTACATCGGAGCGATAGAACGGGCTGTTGTTTTCAAAGAGCTTAATAATCTTGCAAAGATACCAAAATTAATATTTCCTTTTCTTTCTGCCATTTCAATTATTCCACAAATCAATAAAGTTAGAAAGCGAATTTGTTTTGCTTTGAATTTTTATTCATTTTTGCATTCACTAAACTTTAATTTGTGAAAGTAGAAGGAAAAAATTATCGGACAGTATGGATGGAGGGAAGTTCTGTATTTATGCTTGAACAAAACCTCCTCCCATTTGAATTCAAAATATTTGAAGCAAAAAATTATCAGGAAACATGTGAGGCAATCAAGACAATGATTGTGCGTGGCGCAGGCGCTATTGGTTCAACCGCCGGTTTTGCCATGGCGCAGGCATTTCTGGAAGCGCAGTCCAAAAACACATGGATTTACGTCAATCAGGCACGTAAAGATATTGAATCTACGAGACCTACAGCCCGCAACCTGTTCTACGCCACCCAAAAAGTTTTTCATGCAGGTCAACGTTTTCACAAGGATTTCCCTGCTGCTGTAAATGCAGCGATCAACGAAGCATTGCGTCTGGCAGATAAAGATGCCGATGATTCTCGCCGCATCGGTGAATTTGGCAACTCTTTGATCAAAGACGGTTTTAATATTGAAACACACTGCAATGCCGGATGGCTTGCTTTTACTGATTATGGAACAGCTTTATCACCCATTTATTCCGCACAACATGCAGGGAAAAAAGTTTTTGTTTATGTAGATGAAACCCGCCCCCGCAGTCAGGGTGCCCGTTTAACCGCGTGGGAACTTCGAAATGAAAATGTCTCGCATGTGATCATTCCTGATAATGCTGGCGCACATTTGATGTCACTCGGAAAGGTTGATATGATGATCGTTGGCGCTGACCGTATAGCTGTTAATGGCGATACCGCAAACAAAATAGGAACACTTGAAAAAGCGATCATTGCTAAAGAATTCAATGTCCCGTTTTATGTTGCTGCACCCACCAGTACGTTTGATGCAGATTGTTTATCAGGCGCTGATATACCTATTGAAGAACGTTCTGAAGATGAAGTTCTATTTCAGACAGGTACGGACAGTTATAATAATCTGACAAAAATTCTTGTTGCTTCTCCAGGTTCAAAGGCATTAAATCCAGCATTTGACGTTACTCCTGCAAAATACATTAAAGGTATCATTACCGAAAAAGGAATTATTGATCCGAATGAAATGGCTATACGTGATCTGCTTAATTCGACCGATTTTCTTTAAACCAATTTTACAAAACTTTAGTTTTTAACACATAAATATAAAATCGTTTTATTTAACTACTGAAAAATTAGAATAAAATATTAGTAAGTTTGCATTGAACGAATAAAAAAATAATGATTCCATTTGCACCTCCCCACATAGACCAAAAGATAATTGATGAAGTGGTTGACACGCTGAAGTCAGGATGGATCACGACAGGACCCAAAACAAAATTATTTGAAAAAAGATTAACCGAATATGCAGGACATAAAATCACATTATGTTTGAATTCGGCTACAGCAGGGCTTGAATTGATGTTACGATGGTTTGGCGTTAAAGAAGGGGATGAAGTGATATTGCCTGCCTACACCTATTGTGCAACAGCAAATGTAATTATTCATTGCGGTGCAACACCTGTATTTGTGGATATTGAAAATGATTTTACAATCTCAATTGAAAAGATCAAACAAAAAATCACCTCCAAAACTAAAGTCATTATGCCAGTTGATATTGCCGGTTATCCCTGCAATTACGACGAACTCAATAAACTCGTTCGGGATGAAAATATAAAAAAATATTTTATACCATCCACTCCTGTACAATCCAAACTGGGTCGCATTCTTGTTTTAGCAGATGCCGCTCACTCCATCGGAGCTCAATATAAAGGAAAAAAAGTTGGAGCATTGACTGACATTACCGTATACTCGTTTCATGCTGTTAAAAATATCACCACTGCCGAAGGTGGCGCTGTGTGTATCAATCTGCCGGATTCATTTGATCATACCGAACTGTATCAAAAACTTTGTATCAAATCATTACACGGTCAAACAAAAGATGCCTTTTCAAAACTGCAAAAAGGAAACTGGAGATATGATATTCTTGAACCAGGTTATAAACTCAATATGACCGACATTCATGCAGCAATCGGATTGATTGAACTGGATCGCTATGATAATGACATACTCATTAAACGAAAAAATATTTTTGACACTTATTCAAAACTATTCGAAAAATTTGACTGGGCAGAATTACCATCTTATGAAACACAATCACTTAAATCTTCTTATCATGTTTTTCTCTTACGAATAAAAGGTATAAACGAAACCCAGCGAGATCAAATCATTCAGGCAATTTTTGATCAGGATGTTTCAGTCAATGTACATTTTGTTCCGGTACCTATGTTTACTTTTTATAAAAACCTAGGTTATTCAATCAAGGATTTTCCAGTATCATATGACAATTTCTCACGTGTGATCAGTTTGCCTGTATATTATGACCTCACGGATTCTCAAATAAAACAGGTGGTCAATGCAGTTATTACATCTGTACAAAAAATTATTGGATAGATAATTCATTGAATGAAATCAAAACGAATATTTGACTTTACTCTTTCTCTTTTCGGATTAATTATCCTCTCCCCTTTATTTATCCTGATTTCCATTGCTGTTCTCCTTGATTCCAAAGGCAAAATATTTTACAGACAAATTCGTGTTGGAAAAAACAATAAAGATTTTTACATGTATAAATTTCGAACAATGATCTCCGGCTCTGATAAAAAAGGACTGCTGACCATTGGTGAGAAAGATAACAGAATTACGCGTATCGGCGTTTTATTGCGAAAATATAAAATGGATGAACTGCCTCAACTGATCAATGTTCTCATAGGAGATATGAGTGTTGTCGGTCCCAGACCTGAAGTCAGAAAATATGTTGATCTTTACAATGAAGAACAATTAAAAATTTTTAACGTAAAACCGGGAATCACAGACTATTCCTCCATTGAATTTATTGATGAAAGCAAATTACTTGCCGAATTCTCTGACCCTGAAGATATTTATATCCGTGAAATAATGCCAGCCAAACTAAAGCTCAATTTGAAGTATATTAATCAAATGAGTTTAAAAGAAGACATCAAGATACTAACTCAAACAATTTTAAAAATCATCAAACGAAAATAATTTCTTTTCTTTATTCATCCTTCTAACCATTCTTTCAATAAAGCAATCCGGTCTATCTTTCCGTTAATATTTAATGGAAAACTTTTCAGATTTGTTACTCCGGTCGGAATCATATATAAAGGAATTTGTGTTTTCAAATATTCCAGAATATCCGATGGTTCATCATTGAAATTTTTAACAAATAACTGTATCTGGGTATTTCCCAAAGGATTTACATAAGAAATTGCAGAAACATCATGGATTTCAGGATAATTCTTTTTAACCAAGAATTCTATTTCACTTAATTCCACCCTGAATCCCTGAATTTTAATCTGCTGATCTTTTCTGCCACAAAAAAAAATATAACCTGTATCATCCATGAAAACAGTATCTCCGGAATGATAATACCTATTTCCATTCATTTGAAAAAATGTTTTATCTGTTAATTCAGAATCATTCCAATAACCTTGAGTAAGCAAATCACCTGAAATCGCTAATTCACCTTTTTGATTTGATCCTAAAAGATTAAAATCATGATCCACAATCAGCGCTTGCACATGTTTCAAGCATTTTCCAATAGAAACAATACCATTGTATGATTTTATTTTATTGTTATTGTCAGGGACTAAATAATCGGTGCAGAATATAGTGTTTTCAGTTGGTCCATATACATTATGAATTTCTGAATATGGAACACAATTCATCCATTCAATAAGTACATCCAGATGAAGCGCTTCACCACAAAACAAATTATATCTTAGGTTATTCAATTTAATATCTTTAAAATAAGGTCTTAGGAATGATATGATTGAAGGCACCATCAAGGCAACAGATATTTCCTCTTCATCTAATATCTTAAAAACACTCATATACTTAATGGTTGACGGTCCGACAGGATAAACACAAGCACCTACACAAAGTGGAACAAGATATGAAAAAACTGAAAGGTCAAAGGTTAATTCAAACATTTGCAAGAAACGATCTTGTTCATTTATAGATAAACCCAAATCAAAAAATGAATCAATGAATGCGTTAAGATTATTAAATGATATCGGCACTCCTTTAGGAACACCTGTACTCCCAGATGTATGAAAAAGATATGCAACATCATTCATGTCATCTACAAATACATCAAATTTTGCTTCATACTTAGGTAAATCAGATAAAACGAAATGGCGAATGGAAACCGAATTAAAATTCAAATCAATGTCTTGTAATGGCAATAAAGAAAAAATAGTTTTTATCTGTGATTGCTTGATAACAGCAAGATTTCTTTCTGCCGGATTACTAGGATTAACAGGAACAAAACCACATCCTCCAAACCATAAAGCAAATATGGCTGCATATGTTTCAATATCATTAGTAACAACGAGTCCAAATAATTTTTCTTTTTCAAACTTATTGTGTTGAATAAAATTAGATACAGAAGAAACCAAGCATGAAAATTCTCTGTACGTATAGTATTTCTTATTTATGCAGAAAACATTTCTATCAGAATGTAAATCAAAGGATCGCTGTAATCTGTTAAACATGATTAAAAAATAAATACATCCGAATTCTTTTTCATGTCAAACTTAAAAATAAACATCCATTAAAATTAATTTTAATCAACTATTTTTTAAAATCTTAAGATTAAATTATTCATGATAAATATCATTAATCTTTTGCGGAAAAATTAAATACTTGTAAGTTTGTAAAAAAAATTCATCATGAGAATAATGAAACATCTTCTACCCCTAATCTTTTTTATTTTTTTCACCTTCGGTTGTAATAATCAGGTCGAAAACAATGAACCTACAAATACAGCGGAGGAATCCTCCAAACTGTCTACTGTCAATACAAATGGAGAAATAATTTATCTCAACAAAGAAACGTTCAGAAAAAAAATATTCGATTTTGACAAAAAAGATTTTGTGTATGTTGGTAGCAAGCCATGTATTGTAGAGTGTTTTGCAACCTGGTGCGGTCCTTGCAAGATGCTAGCGCCACTTTTAGAAGATGCCGCCCACACCTATGCCAAAGAAATCAATGTATATAAAATTGATGTTGATAAAGAGCAGGAACTTGCTTCAATGCTTGGCATATCAAGTATTCCGGTCATATTTTTTTTCCCGATGAAAGGACAACCTATCCGTACTGAAGGATTTATGCAAAAAGAAGCTTTAACGACTAATATTCACAAATTACTCCTGAAGACCGACAGCATCCATGAACAAAAAGGAAAGATATAAATTATTTATCAATTACTTCTCAAAACATTTACCCCAAGCTGAAACGGAACTTGAATATGATAATCCGTTTCATTTTCTTATTTCTGTCATTCTTTCAGCACAATGTACGGATAAGCGCGTGAATCAAATTACACCTGCACTTTTTAAACATTATCCCGAACCCCAAAAATTAGCGAAAGCAACATATAAAGAAGTTTTTCAGTACATAAAAAGTTGTTCGTATCCCAATAGTAAATCCCATTATCTGGTGGATATGGCCAAATTGCTTGTTTCCAATTATAACTCAAAAATACCTAATAGTATTGATGAATTACAAAAGTTACCCGGGGTTGGACGTAAAACAGCTAATGTTGTTGCGTCTGTAATTTTTAAAACACCTGCTATGCCGGTTGACACACACGTTCACAGAGTATCCCAACGAATTGGGTTAGTTTCCAATTCTAAATCTGTTCTTGATACTGAAAATCAATTGGTGAAAAATTTACCTTCCGAAAAACTTAATCTCGCCCATCACTGGTTAATTCTTCACGGACGATATGTATGTAAAGCAAGAAAGCCGGAGTGTTCATCTTGTGGATTAACACAATCATGTCTTTATTTTATTAAACAAGCAAATAAATAATATATTTAATTGCAGATTAATAAACAGAAGAATATTTATTTTCTAAAATGGATAACCTATTCCAATATTGAAGTTAACATCTTTCAATCTTAAATCATCGTAAACCCATCTTTGTTCAAGGGGCATGGACGGATCTCTAACCGGTACGGCAAAATCAAGTCGAATAATAAAAAATTTAAAATCCAGTCGTAATCCCAAGCCACAACCAATGGCTATCTCAGAAACAAATCTGTTAACATTAAATTCTCCTCCGGGAAAGTCAGTATTTTTTTTTCGCAACCACACATTTCCTCCGTCAATAAAAGCAGCACCCTGAAACATTTTATAAATAGGGAATCTGTATTCAACATTCCCTTCCAAATTAATATCACCGGTTTTATCCATGAGCGTATTCGTCGAATCCCTGAACGAACCCGGACCAATTCTGCGCAATCTCCATGCACGGATACTATTTGCCCCGCCGGCATAAAAACTTTTTTCAAAAGGAAGAACATTAAGATTCTTGTAAGGAAAACCTACTCCGCCTTTGATACGAAATACTAATTTATTATTTTCATTAAATATTTTATAAAATCGCACATCTGCATCAACCCTAAAATACTGGGCATAGCGGATATTAAAAAGTTGATAACTCCCATCAACGCTTTGATTGGAATGAAAAGTGGTATTAATCAACCGCAATAAATTTCCGGCAATTTCAGCATTGATACGAAAAAACACAAAGTCTTTTAATTTATTTATTTCCTGATTGTTATATATAAAACTATAATTCATTGCAGTTATCATGTGATCAGTATAAGAATTTTTTATTCTTAAATCATTTAATGATTCGATCTTGGCAGTTAAAACAGAATCTTTATTAATTTTCACTGAACTGATATCTATAGGATTTAATATATGTCGTTTATATTTTGATTCTTTCCAGTCAAAACCATAGGTAATATTTGTAATATATCTTGTGTAATCAGGTCGTCGCTGATAATTGAATCCGGTTGCAATAGTTGTCTTGGGTCTGAAATATTTTGAAAATAGTTCTTGTCTGACGGGAACTAAAAACTTTGGAATCTTAAATCCCCACTGTATACCAGTTTCAATAGTATTGAACGGTAGCACTGTTTTCTCATTATTCCCATTATTTGATTCAACATTTTGTACTTCCATTGCCCCTTTTAATTTCAGATTCATGATTTCAGCACCTCTGAAAATATTTCTGTTCTGATACACTAGATTACCTGCTATTCCTAAATTGCCACCGGAATTGGTTCCTTCCGTTTCGAAAGAGAATGATTGTTTAGCAGAATGTGTCAAACGGATTTTACAATCAAGCTGTGAGAATTTTGAAACGGATGAATCAATATGTTTACATGACTCAAAACTAAAATCAATAAATTTAAAATTTCTTAATTCAGATAATGAATTATAGCTCTGTTGAACATTGGATAAATTATACTTATCATTATTCTTAATAAACAGGGTCTGAATAATTGTTCTTGGATTGTATTTTAATTTATCATTCGACTTTACCAGAAAATAATACGTTCCTAAAATTTCATCACTCTTTCTTTTTTTGGAATGGACAATCAAAGTATCGTATTTATTTTCATCTGATTGCAACGAATTATAATCCGTATATATAAATATGTGATTAATTTGATAACATGTATGAACAGTTTGTACTAGTGAATCAGTTTGATTCTTTAGAGCAATGGTTGGGTTTTTTATTTTCAAAGTCAATTCAATCTGATTATTCTTTTCAATGCTATCTGCTTGATAAATAATATATTCTTTCATAAATGCATAATAACCGGAACTCTTAAGTAATTCTGTCAGTCTGGTCCGTTCTTTTTCGAGTACATCAACATCAAAATTATTTCCTTTATTAATTAAACTATTGGAAATATCCTTTTCAATTATCTTACCAATAGTTGTATCTGAAATTAAATAATGAATATTCCGAATGGTAAATGGATTGCCTGAATGAATCTGATATAGAATTTTCACTTTCTTCTTTTTATAGGTTATCAAATACTTTACGGTTGAATTAAAATAACCTTTACTATTCAAAAATAATTTGAATTGTTTTGCAGAATTCTTGGTCAGGACAGTATCCAGAATAACTGGCACCTCACCTACCGTATTTTTTAACCAAAGCTTAAATTTTCTATCTTTTCTCCATTTATCAGCCATGCAGTAAACACCTAAATGAAAACGCCACAACCCAAACATTTTCCTGTTAGGAATTTGTTTCAGGTATGGCTTCAGTTCATCATAACTGAAATTTTTATTATCAGAACGAATAGATTGTTTAGACAATAAATATTCATTTTCATGTAATATAGATTTATAACTACAAGAATTAAACAGAATAACTCCCCAAAAAATGAATATGTATTTCTTGCTTTTCAACGATTGGTTTATGATGCACAAATTTAGCATTAATAATTTACAAGTAAATTCTTTTGTTTATTGATTTTCATTTAATTTAAACTGAATATTTTAATTACTTTTACCAACTGTTTTCATAGCCCTCAATATAAATATGGGAAAATTACATATAACTTATTTCATATTTTTAATTTCCATCCTATTTATTTCGTGTATAAAAGAAATAGGAAAACCAACGTGGGATAATGATATTGTATGCCCAATTATAAAAACATCACTTGATATCTCCGATCTGGTTGCCGACTCCAATCTGGTTACAAATTCAGATCGTACCATCATGTTAATATATGATTATGAATTATTTCATTTTAAAATTGATTCCATGATCAATATTTCCGAAGATATTTGTAAAGAATCCTGGACATTACCACTTACCATTTATGCCTCACCGGGATTCTTACTTTATGACAATTCAACGATTACAAAACTTAAAATTAAAAATGCACAACTCTCTGAAATAATTGTCAATAAAGCAAATCTGATTTTTAATGTTCAAAACAGAATTAAAGAGAAATTGATCTTAAACTATACAATACCGCAGGCAACACGCAATGAGATCCCTTTCACAACATCTATTACTCTGCCTGCTTCAGACAATTCATCCATTGGTCTTTTTACCGGATTATATGATATGTCCGGATATAAAATCATTCTTCGTAATTCAAATTTTCCGAACAATGTTATTAATTCAAACTTTCAAGTTCGTTTAAATCCTGATGGAAACGCACTCTGGATCAAACCGGTTGATAGTACTAACATATCTATTAAACTGAAAGATATTCTATTATATTACGCAAGAGGTTATTTTGGTTCGGATAATTATCAAATAAATCCTGATACTGCCTATTTAAAATTATTCAACAAAATCTTAAATGGATCAATAGGACTTGAAAAAATCTCCATGAATATTGAGATCATAAACAATATAGGAATTGATGGCTATATCAGATTAAATAATTTAACTGCTTTTAACAGCCGGACGTCAAGAAAAGTCTCTCTTTCCGGTTCTGTTTTAAATTCGAATCTACCGATGACCAGAGCCAAAGAGACAGGAGATCTACAGAATCCGGTTATACCCGGGATCTATCATCTTAATTTAAATAATACAAATATTAAAGAACTTCTGGAAAATCTGCCGGATAAAATCACAACTTCATTTAACCTGACAACCAATCCACTGGGAAATATTTCAGGGGGGAATGATTTTATTTATAACAATAAAGGTATTCAGGTGAAAATGAATCTTGAAATCCCTCTTTCCATCCGTTCAACTGATATTATGATTAGAGATACATTCCCAATTGATGTGTTCATCACCGAGCAAGTTAAAAAAGGCACATTTATGATTTTAGCTGATAACGGATTCCCATTTGATGCAACCTTAAAATTATATTTATTGGATAAAAATAAAAATTGTCTTGATTCACTTTTAACAGGAAACATCATGTTTGCCGCCTCTCTTGATCAAAACTTAAATGTGTTAAAACCCAAACGAAGTGAGTTTATAATCGCTGTTCCGGAAATCAAAATGAATCATCTAAGGCAAATGAAATATATGAGTGTTGAAGCATCTATTAATACTGCTGGTTCAGGACAATATGTGAAAATATACAAGGATTACAGAATCAATTTAAAACTAACAGGTAATTTTAATTATTTGCAATCGTTTTGAAATACGTTGTTTACATATTATTATTTGTATTCGGACTAACTGGTTTTGCCCAGCCCAATCATTTCACGGATTCTTCTCAAATAAAAACTTCATTGACCTTATGTGCTGATTATCATTTTGCTTCAAACGCTATCACCAATGAACTTTTCAATAAATACATTTTCAGTAAGTATATTTCAACCGATGTAAAAGACAGAGTGGATGATAAACTACAATCAACCAACGAGGTTGATTTTGCTTACAATTACAAAATCAATTATGGGCATACATTTAAAAATAATAACCTCAAATGGACAATCGCTTTTGAACAACATAAATTAATATTTTCATCATTTAATGACAATCTTCTTAAATTGATTTTATATGGTAATCAACAATATGAAGGTAAAAATATAATCATGAACCATGTATTGTTTAACAATCTGAAATATGAACAGTTTAAGATTGGATTAACAAAAAGATTTTCAAGTTCTACAATCACTCATATTGTTGGTGGTTCTTTAGCATTCAATAATGGCTCCACCAATTTTGACGCGAATATATCTTCAAGTAATCTTTTTACTGAAAAAAACGGGGAATCCTTACAACTGCAAGTTAACAGCAACTTTAAAAGTTCAACAAAAAAAACAAATCAATTCATTACTTCAAACGGTTATGGTGCCTCAATAGATTTATTTTATCATTTTCAAAATACCAATGGTACCGAAATCCGAATTGAATTAAACAATCTTGGTTTCATTAATTGGAATAAAAATTCATATAATACATTGGAAAATAAATCGTATCAATTCGATGGTTTTTACATAGATCTTTTTAATATACAAAGCACCAATTTTCTTCAGCCAAAAACAGACAGCATCAAAAATGAACTCATTTATGCCAAACAAAAATCATATCGTTCGACAATTCCTGTTTCTCTTAATATAAATTATTCATTTATTCTGGTGCCTGATAAAATAAGGATTTCGACAAGTCTTAATACAATTTTTTATGTCATTAATACATCCATATTACTTCTAAAACCTGAATTCATGATTAAAAGGAAATATGTTATTGCTCCTGTGTTTTCTTATAATACATACAATCATTTTAATTTAGGGATGGATTTATATGCAACTTTTTGTCATGGATATAAATTCGCTGTCGGCACTCATTTTCTGAACGGCTATTTAGCTTCAAAAAAAAGTTATGGTCAGGGAATTTACATTACTGCATTAAAAACTTTTTGAATCATATGAAAAAAATAGTTTTATATTTTCTTTTTTTACATTTATCAATTTATCTAAATGCACAAATAACATTTCAAAAAATTTATGGTACAGGTGATTACAATTACGGCAGTAAAGTTCTACCACTGCAAGACAGTACCTATATGCTGCTTTGTAATTCTGGCGGTTTTAATGGAATGATGAATATTACTTTAATTAAAATTGATTCCACCGGTCAACAGATTTGGAGTAAAATACTTTTCAATTCCGATATTGAATATGCAAATTCTTTTCATCAAACATCCGACAAAGGATTTATAATTACAGGATATACGAATACCGGAAGTGCCGGCGCTTACGATGTCCTCCTAATTAAAACGGATTCAATGGGTAATCTGCAATGGAGAAAAACATTTGGAGGTGCAAACTGGGATTTCGGAAATGATGTAATAGTTATGCCCGACCATGGATTTGTGATTACAGGTTATTCCAATAGTTTCGGTAGCGAAAACAATAAAATATATTTAATCCGCACCAATCAAAATGGAGATTCACTATGGACAAAAATATTGAATGAAAAATCTGAAAGTGAAGGGAATTCAATATGCATTACGAAATCAAATGATTTCATCATTTGCGGTGCTTCAAGACAATTAAATAAAGAATTTTATGATCTTTACATTGTTAAGACGGATCAAAATGGAAATATCATTTATTCAAATACATTTGGAGACACTCTGAATGATAAAGGATTTTGTATTAAAAACGCCCATTCATCAGGATATATCATAAGTGGATTTTCTCAAAATGTTTCAATGGGAAATGAAGATGCCTACATTTTAAATATTGATGAAAACGGGAATAAAATATGGGAACAACGATATGGATATCCTGCGGATTCACGTGCAAACTCAATTTGCCTTGCTTCAAATAACACTTATGTTTGTGCAGGTACTCGCACATCAAATGGCAATAAAGATGTATATCTGTTAAAAATGGATAGTTTAGGATCTTTTCTTGCCGGCAGAATTTACGGTAGCGATCAAGAAGAAACTATTTTATCCATTGAACCTTGTAATGATGGAGGGTTTATTATGATTGGAAATAGTTTAGGATATCTAAAACAAAACACATCCTCAATATATATTGTTAAAACAGATTCAACAACTCTTGCTGCCGATTATAACAGTATTAAGGTTTATACAGATATGTATCCTGAAATATATATCTATCCGAATCCATTTCATTCTTTTTTAACTATTGAATTTAACTCTTCTACTAATAAAAATATGTTATTTGAATTGACTACCTTAACCGGAGAAATCGTTTATCAAACCGAAATTCATTCACAATCAAATGTGTCCCTAAAAAATTTCACACTATCTCCTGGAGTTTATTTATATAAGATATTCAATCAAAACGCCCCATATCCAATAAAATTCGGAAAATTAATTAAACAATAAATTTTAAATTTTCATTCCTGATTAAAGATGCAGCAGCTAACAACATTTATAAACAAATATCAATATTATCTATTTGTAATCATACTGCTTGCTATTTTCATTTTCCTTGATTATCAATCCATCTTGTTTTTACGTCCTCAAGGTATTCATTTTATTAGACAAACGGATTGCCTTTCATTTGTAGCAAATTATTATAAGAACGGATTTGATTTTTTTCATCCTCAGGTATATAATTTACACTGTTCAAACGGAAGAGCAGTTTGTGAATTTCCTATTCTGTATTATATAACCGCTTTGCTTTATCTTGTATTTAATGAACATGAATTTATTTTACGACTCATCAATATTATAATCACATCCATTGGATTTTTATATTTATATAAACTTTTAAAATTATTGTTAAAAGATATCATTTATGCTTTAATATTTTGTTTTTTATTTATTTCATCTACAGTTTTACTTTTTTACATTAACAATTTTTTACCCGATGCGAGTGCACTTGGATTCATACTTATTGGATGGTACTGTTTCTTTATTTTTATTAAAACAAATTCTAATAAAAAGTATTTTCTGATTGGTTGTATCTTTTTCTCGTTAGCTTCATTAATTAAAATTACTTTCTTTATTAATCCCATAACAGCTATCTTAACGCTTATCCTTAATGATATTTATAACAAAAAAAAATTAACCTTAGCTATTTCACGAAACATTTATCCAATTGTTATTTTTTTGGCATCATTATGTTTAGTGCTTTTATGGAATCTATACGTCGTTTATTACAATAAAATCAATCATGTCAATTCATTCTTGATTCGTCCAATGCCCATTTGGGAAATGAGTAAGATTCGGATTCTGGAGGTTGTTGATTATGTAACGCGTTATTGGTATACTAAATATTATTATTCCAGCATTTTCCATGTTTTCATCATTTTATTTTTTGCCGGTTTTTTATTTATTAAAAAATCAGAAAGAATTTTATTGATCCTGTCTTCAATCTTAACTCTTGGAAGTTTATGTTACGTATTGCTTTTTTTTGCACAGTTTAAAGACCATGATTATTATTTCATTACATTAATTCCAACCTTCATATTTTTATTTATTCATTCTTTTATCACTGTTAAAAATAAATTTCCTCAACTTTTCAAAAACAGTTTGATCAAAGTCTTACTTTTAATTTTATGCGTATTAAGTATTAATTATGCTCGAAAAAAATTAATTCAACGATATGATGACAAAAATGACAAATTCGCGAACATTGGTTTTATTTTATCGGATTCAAAAAAATATATTGATTCATTAGGTATTTCTACGGATGCAAAATTTATTATTTACACAGATATAACCAATAATGGAGGATTGTATTTTATTGATCGTCCCGGATGGTGTGTGCCTGATACAAGTGAAGCAAGTAAAAAGCTAATAAAACAATTTATTCATGAAGGAGCAAATTATATATTATGTACAAAAAAAGAAAATAACATAAATTGTTTTAATGTGTTTAAGGTTGGTGAAAAAAATCATATTGAAATTTATAAAATCCAATAACAACTCATAAATTTCAATATTGTTAAATATGATTATTGAAGTTTAATTTTATCAATGAAATGAATACATCTATTATAAAGAAAGTACTTATTATTCAAACTGCATTTTTAGGTGATGTTATACTTGCAACTCCTGTTATTGAGCATATACATAAAAAGGATCCAGACATACAGATTGATCTGCTAATTCAAAAAGGAAATGAAGCACTATTTCACAATCATCCTTTTTTAAATCAAATAATACTTTTTGATAAGAAAAAAAATAAAATTTCAAACCTATTACATCTTATTCAAGAAGTTCGTTCCAATAAATATCATCAGGTAATCAATCTGCATCGTTTCTTTTCAAGCGGGTTAATTACCGTTTTATCCGGAGCATTAATAACTGTTGGGTTTGATAAAAATCCGTTATCCATTTTTTTTACCAAAAAAGTAAAACATGAAATCAACAGTTCTGCAAATCAACTTCATGAAGTTCAACGGAATCTTTCACTCATTCAGGAAAAAGAAAATATAATATCTTCCGTTAAACTTCATCCGTCAACTGCTGATTTTGATGCAACAAAAAAATATAAAACTTCTACATATATCTGTATTGCTCCTGCTTCAATATGGTTTACTAAACAATTCCCTGTTGAAAAATGGGTTGAATTTATAAATAAGCTGCCTCAAATCTCTGTATATTTGCTCGGTTCGATTAACGACCAATCTATTTGTAAACAAATAATAATTCAATCAAAAAACAAACAAATAATTGATTTATCAGGACAATTAAACATACTTGAAACCTGTACATTAATGAAAGATGCACATATGAATTTTTGTAATGATTCAGCGCCACTCCATTTAGCTTCAGCAATGAACGCTCCTGTGACTGCTGTTTTTTGTTCAACAATTCCTGCATTCGGATTTGGACCTTTATCGGATAATTCATGTATTATTGAAGTTAAAGAAAATTTATCTTGTCGCCCCTGCGGTTTGCACGGACATATGAGTTGTCCGGAAAAACACTTTAAATGTGCAATGAATATTGATTCAGAGCAATTATTATCCAGAATAAAATTTTAAAAGTATTTTTTCTCACTTATGGAAAAGGATATAAAAAACTGTTTGAAAATATTAAAAAAAGGAGGCGTTATCCTCTATCCTACTGATACCATCTGGGGTATTGGATGTGACGCTACGAATGATGAAGCAGTTGAAAAGATTTATACTCTTAAAAGTCGTTCTAAGAATAACAGTTTCCTTGTTCTTCTTGACAAAGAATCGGATCTGATTTTTTATGTTGATGAACTCCCTCCCATTGCGCTTGAACTGATCAACTCATACAATAAACCTTTAACTATTATTTATCCTAAAGCACGGAATCTGTCAAAAAAAGTCTCGGCTCCCGATGGAAGTATTGGCATTCGTGTTGTTCGCGATGAATTCTGCATAGAGTTGATACATAAATTCGGGAGTCCAATTGTTTCTACATCAGCTAATTTTTCAGGACAACCATCACCACTATCATTCTCAATGATCAACAAGGAAATTGTTAAAAGTGTTGATTATGTAGTGAATTATAATCAGGATAAAATCACAGGTATCAAACCTTCAACAATTATCAAATTAACAGGACCTGATGAATTTGTAATTATTAGAGATTAATTTATTTATTAATTTGAATAAAAAAAACAACATATATAATTTCCAAGATAAACTCACTCATCCAATTTTTAAAGTAGTTTCAACAATTGCAGACCAAATTGATCATCCTGTTTATGTTGTAGGCGGTTATGTCAGAGATTTAATCTTGAATCGCAATTCAAAAGATATCGACTTTGTTATTGTTGGAAGTGGCATTGATCTTGCCAATGAAGTTGCATCCCGGTTAGGCGATCCTGTTAAAACAAAAGTCTTTAAAAATTTCGGTACTGCTATGCTTCGGTATGATGATTGGAATATCGAATTTGTGGGAGCCAGAAAAGAATCCTATAGAAATGATTCACGCAAACCTCTGGTTGAAAACGGCTCACTCGAAGATGATCAGAACCGACGTGATTTCACCATCAATGCAATGGCTATCCAGATGAATAAGAACATGTATGGACAACTAATTGATCCGTTCAATGGGCTGAATGATATTGAAAACAAATTGATTCGAACCCCTTTGAATCCCGACATAACTTATTCGGATGATCCTTTACGTATGATGAGAGCTATTCGCTTTGCCACTCAATTGGATTTTACGATTGAAAAAAACTCTTTGGAAGCTATATCAAAAAATAGAGACCGAATCAGCATTGTTGCCTTCGAACGTATATCTGATGAACTCAATAAAATTATGATGTCAGCCAAACCTTCAGTCGGTTTACAATTGATGTTTGACACCGGATTAATGCAGATCATCCTTCCGCAGGTTGCCAATTTACAAGGTGTTGAAACATATCAGGGACGAAAACATAAAGATAATTTTGCACACACGCTTCAGGTTGTTGATAAAATTGCGTTGCAATCGGAAAATCTGTGGATCAGATGGGCAGCACTTCTTCATGATATTGCCAAACCACTTACAAAAAAGTTGGATCCTCAAAACGGATGGACTTTTTACAATCATGATTTTAAAGGCGCTAAAATGGTTCCACACATCTTTCGTCATTTAAAACTCCCTTTAAATGACAAAATGAATTATGTGAAAAAGCTGGTTGCATTGCATCACCGTCCTATTTTTCTTTCAGCTAAAGAGGTCACCGATTCAGCTATTCGTCGGTTGCTTTTTGATGCAGGTGATGACATCACTGATTTGATGATGCTTTGTGAAGCAGATATAACATCTAAAATACCTGAAAAAGTAAAAAAATATATTGATAATTTTCGTATTGTCAGAGAAAAGCTGAAAGAAATTGAAGAAAAAGATCGTTTACGTAACTGGCAACCTCCAATTTCAGGCGAATTAATTATGAAAACCTTTAATCTTTCACCCTGTAAAGAAGTAGGTATTATTAAAAATGCTATACGGGAAGCCATTCTTGAAGGTGAAATTAAGAATAATTATGAAGAAGCATTTGATTTTATGTTGAAAACAGCAAAAAAAATGGGATTTCCACTTTTATGATTATTATCATGATTTATTTGATTTAACATTTTATTCATTAATTTTGTAGTTTAAATTTTAAAACTCGTGGCTATATTTAAATTTAGAGTAATCACAAAAGATCAGGATGATTTCTTCCGTGATATTGTAATACATTCTGAAAAAACATTGCATGACTTTCATCAAATCATCATTCATTCAATAGATTCAATGACATGCACTAATTCGTCATTTTATTTGTGTGATGAAAAATGGCATAAAACAAAACATGTTGATTTCTCCGACACCCCTTGTGATAGTTATATTTCTTCAGAATTAACCCCTGATACTCCCCTGACTGAACTGATTAAATTCCCCAATCAAAAACTGATTTATATTTGCAATCAACATAACATTTCTTTTTATATTCGTTTAACGGACATACTTCCGTTTTGTAAAGAAAATTCTGACACCCGATGTGTGGCGGGTCGTGGTTCCATTACAGTTAAAGAAATTTCAACTATCAACCGTTAAGCTTACAGTCTGAAAAACTTGACTGAAAAACATTCAACCCCGAAACTCATTGTAATTGTCGGTCCTACTGCTGTGGGTAAAACAGCTTTAAGTATTGAAATTGCAAAGGACCTTCAAACTGAAATCATTTCAGCTGATTCACGACAATTTTATAAAGACCTTATAATTGGGACCGCATCTCCAACTGATAAAGAACTGCAAACAGTTAAACATCATTTTATCGGTACACTTTCTATCAATGAATATTACAGTGCTTATAAATACAGAGAAGATGTTCTTACTTTGCTCTCTGATATATTCAATTATAACAAATATGTTGTTTTAACCGGTGGGTCTGGATTATACATAAACGCTGTTACAGATGGAATAGACCAAATACCAGATCCCGATGAACGTATCCGAAAAGATGTTATTCATTTATTCGAAACTCAAGGAATTGAAGCATTACGAAACCATTTGAAAATACTTGATCCAGATTATTATAATAAAGTTGATCTTGCTAATCCCAAACGTTTGATGCGTGCCCTCGAAATATGTATCCAGACAGGAAATACATATACTTCCCTTCGGATAAAAAAAACCATTCCTACCGATCATCAGGTCATTAAGATTGGACTGAATCTAAACAGGGATATGCTTTACAACCGGATTAATCAACGTGTAGACCAAATGATAAAAAGCGGATTGTTGGAGGAAGCTAAAAATTTATATCCTTATAAAACATTGAACGCTCTTAATACTGTCGGATATAAAGAATTGTTTGATTATATGGATAACAAATATTCTCTCGAAACAGCAATTGAAAAAATAAAACAGAATTCACGGAGGTATGCTAAAAAACAATTGACATGGTTCAATAAAGATCAGGACATTAAGTGGTTTAAACCAGATGAAAAAGAAAACATACTGTATTATATTAAGTCTGTCAATTAATCTACCCTTATTTAGAAATCTATCTAAGCTATGTGAATAAATATATTAATACGCAGGCACATAAAAAAAATTGAATCATATTATCAAATTAGTTCTTTTAATAATTTCAACGAATTCGCTGATGATCATGGCAGTTGCTCCCCAAACTGCATGCTCATTTATTTTATAGTAAGGGGCACTTACTGACATTTTATTTGACGTAATGAATTCTTTCATCAAAATATGATTGTCATTTAAAAACTCATCAATATCAACAAGAATTAATTCATTCACTTCTTCTTTATCAACGATAAAATCAGGTTTTTCAGAAGTATAACTTACTACCGGATAAATAATAAAATTACTTCTGGGAATATAAAGATGTGTTAATTCACCTATAATTTTAATATCTGAAACTGTAATACCAATCTCTTCATTTGCTTCTCTTAAAGCAGTTGATATAATTGAGCTATCCGTCTTTTCACATTTACCACCAGGGAATGAAATCTGTCCACTGTGTACACCGGGATATTCTGCTCTTTTTATTAATACGGTTGAAATTTTAGACTGATCCGGAAATAATAAAATTAACACACTGCTATTTCTGGCAAAATTTAAATTGTATTCATCCACATTGGTAACTAAATGCAACTGAGGCGCTAAACGCAATTGTGCATTATTACCCGGTAAAGGGTAAAAATTATTTTTCAGTTCATTGATAAAATCATCAAAAAACATATTTAAAATTTATAATTGTTATGTGCGAATAAATCTTTTCCATAAATAAAACACAGGAATGCCTGATAATAAAATCAAACCACTTGAAAGTGAATATTCAGGGTTCATAAACAATATTGCAATCATTACCCATAAACAAAAAACAATATAAGATGCAGGCAAATAGGGATACCCGGGCGCTTTATACCTTCTTTCTTCATCAGGTCTCTTATTTCGTAAAATAAATATTGAAATAATGATCAATACATTAAAAAATAAAACAGCAAACATGACATAATTTAAAAGTTGAATATATGTTCCGGAGAAACACAGAATAATACTCCATATTGCCTGAAAAATCAAGCCCCTTGCTGGTACCCCTTTACGATTAAGTTTTCCAACTGATGAAAAAAACAAACCATCTTCTGACATGGCATAATACACCCTGGCTCCAGAAAGAATTATACCATTATTGCATCCAAATGTGGATATAACAATCACTCCAGCCATTATGATCGCGGCTACATTACCCATCATCACATACATGACAGCTGTCCCCACTCTGTCTTCCCTGGCAAAACTAATTCCCCGTATAATGACATTTATTCCTTCGGGTTTACCTGAAACAGGCAATACAAATACATATATCAGATTAATCAATATATATAATGTGCAAACAATAGCGGTACCCCAAATCAAACTGGTAGGAATAATTTTTTTGGGATTGATCACTTCCGATGATGCAAATGTAATGTTATACCATGCATCTGCAGAAAAGAGGGACCCAACCATTGATACACCAAGGGCGATAACCAAAGTCATTCCGGATAATGTCATTCCGTTATTCAAGTCTGTTGAATGCCAGATCCCTTGAAAATGAATATTATTTGAATGTATCAAAACATATTTACAACCCATAATAATAAACAAAACAAGAATAATTATTTTAGAAAGTGTAAAAATATTCTGAACTCGTTTACCCTCCTTGACTCCAAGTGTATTGATACCTGTAAGGAGAAGAATAGAACTAACAGCTGTAAATTGAATAGTATTTAATTGAATATATTTTAAATCAATTAAGATATGATCAGCAGAAACCCATGGAATAATGACTCCTGAAAATTTGGCAAATGCCATTGCTACTGCAGCAATAGTCCCAGACTGGATAACAACAAATAAAGTCCAACCATAAAGAAATCCTGTAAGCGAGCCAAATGCTTCACGCAAATACACATATATTCCTCCGGTATGAGGCATCATTGATGCAAGTTCACCATAGCATAATGCTGCAATAACTGTCATAATTCCGGTTATACTCCAAGCTACAATCAGCCATCCTGATGAACCTAATTGTCGACTCATATCTGCACTAACCAAAAAAATACCTGAGCCAATCATTGAGCCGATTACCAGAGCAATCGAATCAAATAAATTTAAATTTTTTACAAAACCCATGTAACAAACCTACAGGATTTTTCCGAAACAAACAAATCCTTGACTATGCAATCAAGTGAATAAAGAAAATTGCATTTCTTCATTATATTTTTTACCGTTCACGAAACAGGAATCTAATCTATTTGTTAATTCAAATTTATTTTTTAATGAAAAAGTTACCTGATGTTTAACACATAATTTTTCAATTTCATCTACCCATTCTTGTTTCATCATTCGTGGTGTTTTGCCTGTTTCCTCTCCCACTCTCAACCAATCGATTCCTGCTAAATCCATGTCCTTAAGTGATCCAAGCAATGGTTCGCAGGAAAGATATTTTATTCGTGCATTCGTTTTTTTTAACAATTCTATTCTAAAAACAACAGAACTATTTTCAACAGTAACGCCCATCCAGATATTGGGTGTCCATTTGATTTGATCATTAAGTAAATGTAATCTTTCAGCTCGTTTGGTAAGTAAACTGAAGATATGATTAGGATTATTATTCATTGTATTAAAAACCTGAAAAATAAAATCATCCGGAATTTTTTCATGAAACAAATCACTCATTGACGTAACAAATACCATTCTTTTTTTCTTCCAGTGAAAAGGTAAATCAAGGATTTCAGGATGAAGAGTTGGAATAAAACCATTTTTAAATTTTGCAATTCCATTTGCTTTCAGTCTCTCAGAAATATCAAAAGCATAACAAAATTTACATCCATCGGAAAATTTAGTGCAACCGGTAACAGGGTTCCAAGTTTCCCACTTCCAATGTTCGGCTGCCACAAATTTCTTTGGATTAATAAAAAATTGATATCTTGATTATTCCAAAATTAATTATAAAAAATCAATAGGTCAGAACTATTTCTTTTTCTTTAATAATTTTTCGGAGATTAATGATTGCATAACGCATTCGGCCAAGCGCAGTATTGATACTAATATCAAGTTCTTCGGCAATTTGTTTAAAACTCATATCAGCATAAAAACGCATGTATAATACTTCTTTTTGTTCAGGAGGTAAAAAATCAAGTAATTTCTTAACATCTTCATGAATTTGACCTGTCACAATTTTTTCTTCCTGTGATTCATCTAATATTTTTAAACGACTGAAAATATTAAACTCACCATGATTTCTTTCAAATACGGGAACACGCTTAACCTGTCTGAAATGATCAATTATAAGATTGTGAGCGATACGCATGACCCAAGGAAGAAATTTACCTTCTTCATTATACGAACCAGCACGAAGCGATTTAATTACTTTGATAAACGTATCCTGAAAAATATCTTCAGCTAATACCTGATCTTTTACATGAATAAAAATATACGAAAAAACCCTTCGTTTATGACGATGGATCAAAATTTCAATTGCAGCATGTTTACCTGATAAATACTCGCTGATAAGTACCTTATCGTTAATTTCTGAGTTATTCATAATAACCTCCCTTTTTAAAAAGTAATAAAATAAAAGGGTAGAAATTAAACGATAATTGGTCCTCCTGAATTTTTAGTTGTTAGCGAATTAATTGAATTTGTATTTTGCAAATATACCATTTTTTTTAATTAATGTCAATTTTTATAAAAAAATTTATTTCTTTCTTTTCATTCAAAGACCTTAAAAGAGTTATTTGAATTTAAAGTTATAATTTTAACTTTGTTCAAAATAAAAGTTATTTCGGAAACATATTAAAAAATTTGAGATGGAAAATCCTCCCGAAAACCAAAGTGTTATCAATCGATTGATTGAAAAAGGAACTCTTAAAAAAGAAATCTACTCCAATACATTCAATGTTTTTGAAATCCTGAAGCACGTGGCAAAAGAACTTTCAGAAGAAATAAAAAATGAATTCAGACAACAAAATGTTGATTTGAGAATTGATTTCAAAGAACGAGAATTTTCTTGTGAATTGGTCTTTGCAGGTGATATGATTTTTTCCGTCATGCATACGAATATATTTCAATTCCCGAGAGACCATGAGGTAATGAGTACTTCGTATATTAAAGAGGATATCAGCAGATCCTACTGTGGTGTTATTAAATTATATAATTTTCTTGCAGACTCCTTTATTTATAACCGACTGGAAGATATAGGTTATTTAATTGCACGAATTTATGTTAACAAAGAAATGCATTACTTTGTTGAAGGCAAACGACAGGTAGGATTACTATATAATAATTTTGATTCATCTGTAATTGATAAACAAGCCATTAAAAAAATCCTTGAAACAGCCATTTTATATTCTGTTCAATTTGATCTGTTAACACCACCATTTGAAACGATAAAAGAAATGACCGTTGAACAAATGAAACTTATTTCGGAATCCATGCAATTAAAAACAGGTAAACGACTTGGGTTCAGGTTTAATGCCGATCATGAAGATGAATTAAAAAAAATTAAAGAAAATCATTTTAAAGGGAAAACGAATTGAAATCCAATTTCTTTTATTTATTTTTTAGCACTGCATTAATTTCAGGAGTAATCCTTTTAATGGCATTTACAAGTAATCATGACACGGATGAATTATATTCCATTTTAAAACAAATGCCGGAATCCGAAATTCTCAGTTTCCAAACCTATGACCACTCCGGTCAGGTTGTACACCCTGATATATGTTATACCCCTTTACAAAAACACAAATTTCATCTTGCTTTAACCCCCTATCCTACTTACAACGATTCACTTGAAAACCCTTGTATTTATGCAGCTGACGATGGAATTCATTTTTTTGAAGAAGAAAAAATCTCAAATCCTGTTGTAAAACCGATCAATACCTTTTTAAAAAATAAACATCACAATAATGATCCTGACCTGTCTTTTATTCACAATAAATTTTATTTGATCTATCAACAAACAATGAAACCTGATTCTCAAAGTATCTTATGTAAAACAAGTAAAGATGGACTTCAATGGGAACAAGATATTTCATTTCAGTTGAATTTTAATCTTTTAAAAAATGAGCCATTGACTCTTTCACCCTCATTGATTGAAAAAGAAAATATTTTTTATTTATATTTTGTTCAATACAATAAAAATAAAAAAAACACCGTTGAATTTCTTCAAACCCGTCAATTAACACATTGGAATAAAGATTCAGTTACAAAAGCCAAAATAAGAGTGAGAAAAAAATTCACACCATGGCATATAGATATTTTTAAAAAAGAAGATGAAGACATCTACTATATGTTGCTTAACGGTTATGAAGGGAACGACCCAGTTTGGCAGGAAAAAATAAAAAATAAATATGTCCTTTACCTTGCCAAAAGTAAAAA
>CAYVNP010000049.1:0-32723 GCA_964452905.1 uncultured Bacteroidales bacterium | reverse complement strand
GATTTTATTATACTTTTGAAAGATTAAACATTTTTTAACGCATCACTACTAATTGTAGATAATCAATGAAAGACAAACATTATTCATTGCAGGAAAAGCTGACAATTAATTGCAGAGGTAAACTGGTTTCTTTAAAAAATCCTCTTGTGATGGGCATTTTGAACATTACCCCTGATTCATTTTTTGATGGAGGAAAATATCAGCATGAGCGTACCTGGCTTAATCAAGCAGAAAAGATGATGAATGAAGGTGCAGATATCATTGATATTGGGGCTGTCAGCACTCGGCCGGGTTCTCCAGGAATTTCGGTTAAAGAAGAATTAAAAACAATACTAAATACGCTGAATTCTATTCGTAAACATTTTCCTGAAATGATCCTTTCCATTGATACATGGCGTTCTGATGTTGCTGACAAAGCAATTGAGAATGGTGTTGATATAATCAATGATATTTCAGGTGGTACAATGGATGAAAATATGTTTGCTACGATTGCTCGTTATAATATTCCATATATTTTAATGCATATACAGGGAACCCCTCAGACCATGCAAAATATACCTGTTTATCAAAATGTGGCGAACGAATTAATTTTATTTTTTTCACAGCAGATTCAAAAACTTCGGTTATTGGGTGTAAATGATATTATGATCGATCCTGGATTTGGTTTTGGCAAAACCATTGCCCATAATTTTGAGATTTTGAATAAACTTGATTTATTTACCTTGTTCGAATTACCAATACTGGTTGGATTATCCCGAAAGTCCATGATCTGGAAAACATTGAACATTTCAGCAGCAGATGCACTTAACGGAACTACAGCCGTTAATACCATTGCGTTGATGAAAGGGGCAAACATATTACGTGTTCATGATGTTAAACATGCTGTTGAATCCGTCAAATTATTCAATCAATACAATGGTTAATTAAATTTTATTTCTATTTTTGTTTTAAAGATTAATTAATATGTCATTTCTCTTTGTTTGGTTATTTCATATAAAAATTATCGATATAATTGATATTTTATTGGTGGCAGTTCTTTTGTACCAATTGCACAAATTGATCAAAGGAACATCTGCCATCTTTATTTTTATCGGTATATTATCTATATATATATTATGGAAAATTGCAATTGTTCTTGAAATGAAATTATTGAATGAATTGCTGGGACAATGTTTTAGGATGGGTTTTCTTGCTTTGATTATAATTTTTCAACCGGAAATCAGAAAATTTCTTCTGATGTTAGGTACACCCAAACTTTTACAAAAAATTAAAATTAGAAATAGAAAAAACAGATGGCAAATACATCGTTCGCTTCTTACCAATTTAGATTCTATTGTTCTTGCCTGTAAAGATATGGCTGCACGTAAAACCGGCTCCCTGATTGTCATCACGAAGAATCATGTGATCAACCATTATATTGAAACCGGACAAAAATTAGATGCTTTTGTATCGAAAGAAATTCTGGAAAGTATTTTTCATAAAGAAAGTCCGCTTCATGATGGCGCAGTCATTATTTCAGGTAATAAAATAAAAGCTGTAAGATGTATTTTACCTGTTTCTGAAAAAACAGATATTCCTCAAAGTTATGGTTTAAGGCATCGGGCTGGGATTGGTGTTACCGAACATTCAGATGCGATAGCTATTATAACATCTGAACAAACAGGGAAAATATCTTTTTGTTGCAGAGGAAAAATCGTTTATGATTTATCTCCAAGTGATTTGAAACTTCAACTTAAAAAAGAAGTAAAAGAATAATTGGGTAATTCGAAATTTTAGTCTTTAACCATTCGTTTTTTTTATTGTCAAAACAATAGGAGAGAAGTATGATATCTAAAAGTAAAGCTATTATTTTTACGTGAATAAAAGCCCTAACAAACAAAACTATCTTTATCCTCTCTTCGCTTTCAGTTGTTCCTGAATTTCATTCACACGTTTTTTTGTTAACGGGTATTTCCACATGAACAAGATTGATAAAAGCATCGCTGTAACAGGAACAGCAATGTAAAACCATCTTAAAGTAAAAAGTTGTTCAGTAGATAATTTTGGGTCTTGTCCTTCAATACCTAATTTAATCAACACCCATGAACTGACTGCAATAACAAGAGCTATGGATAATTTAATGAGAAAACCGGTGATAGCGCTGTACATGCCTTCGCGACGCTTGCCTGTATTCAGTTCATCATAATCACAGATATCTGCGCTGAAAGAACCAATCAAAACCCAGCATGCACACAAACCAATATTGATAATGATTGGAGGGAGTATAGCAAGATAAGGTTGTTCAGGCGTAAATAACCACCAACTTGAAATATAACCAATGATGGCAATTGTAAGTCCTATTTGCAAAATAGTTTTTTTATCAAAATACTTACTGACTTTGTTAATAACAAAAATACTTAACAACTGAGTAGTTGTCTGAACCACTGCTGTATAAGCGCCCAGAACACCTGCTAATTCTTTATGGTTCATCATTTTTTCAACCAAATGAAATTCAAACGGTGAACGCCAGCTCCAGTCAATCATTTTATGCATACCATCCAGACAAACATAATACATTGAAATATATCCAAGCAATGGAAGCATAAAAAACAAAGCAACAAAAACAAAAAATATTGAACCCATTAGCAGTCTGAAAGGTACATCCTTAAAGGTTTCCACCAAAGATGGCCAGAATTTTATTTTTTGATGAGCAGTAATGGCATATCTTTCTTTGCAAACAATGGCAGGAAAAATTCCCGAAACAAGGATGATTCCGCCTACAATCAATCCAAGATAACGAGCACCTGTAATTTCATCACCTCCCCAAACTCTTTTCATTTGGGTTAGAAGATACAATGAACCAATGGCTGTTCCAATAATGTAGGAGAATACCAGTTTGTATATCTGTAATTTAGTGCGTTTATCATAATCTTCTTCCAGCTCCAGCCCTAATGCACTGAAGGGAATCTGCCAGAGCGCAAAGGTCATAAAGAATAATGAAATTGTACCGATTAGATATGCTGCCTGAATCAAACCCCCTTGAATAAGTATACCAAAAATATGAATATCTTTTACAGCCCGAGGAGTGAACCATATACTGACAAACACTAAAGCAATGATGATAGAACCTAAGAAAATCCAAGGTCTGCGGCGGCCCCATCTGGTGCGGGTGTTATCGCTTAAATTACCAATGATCGGATCCGTTACACCTTCAATGATACGTGAAGCACCAAGGGCAATCCCTATGACGAGTGGACTGATACCCATCCCGATCTGAAAGATATTATAAGCCAATGACGGAACTACATTAATAGACAGATTCTCTGCAAATCCCCCAAAGCCCCATGACAGCTTCTGTGAAACGGTTAATGGTTTCTTCGTTTCTTCTGTTGTTGCATTCATATTTTATAGATTTAATGTTAATTACTAATTAAAAATATTAAATTATTATTTCCATGTTCTGAAAATTATCGTTCGGGAATCATGTTCTTGTGAATATCCTCTCCTTCGAGAACAATATGAGTTGCAGACCTCTTTGGCAAGATATACTCAAATGTATTCTTTTTAATTGATTTTATCTTTTTTCCTTCTTTGACCACAAATGAATTATCATCAAAATAAAATGCAACTCCATTTGTATAATTCAATGAAGAATTAATATTGAACGAACCTGTAACAGATTGCACTGTATCTTTATTAATTAGTACTATATGTAATCTTTTTCCATTCCTACCATCTTCTTCAGAAGCATAAACGGTTGCATGAGGTATATCACTTGTTGTTGCCTTCACATTGATATTTCCATAAACTGATTTTTTACCATCATAATTCCGGAATAATTTAAATGCAGCTTCGCTGTATTCCTGTGCATTATTAAAATGATTAGCTGCATAAAGATTTTCTCTACCAAGTATACCGAGCATATCTGCACAATACAACCCATCATTCACTGAGCCGGATACAGTCGCTGAACTCCATTCGGTCATTGCCAGTTTGGTTCCCGGATAATTATCATCAATATATTTTTGCCATCTTTTTAATAAAACAGGAGCCGAAGCAAACCAACCCATAGGACCTACTTTACTTGGAATATAATACGTGGAATCCCATAATACTCTTGGCGCTTGTAAGCGATCCCATTCCGTATTGCCTGTTAACTTTAATATATCATACGGATAATGATGAATATCAATTGCGTCAATCAGCCGTGTACCAAGACTGTCCGAACGTTTCTTCATTTCTTTCAAATATTGTTTTCCGTTGATCCAACCTTCAATCCCCCACCAACTCGTGGCTACATAACCAAACACAACTGCATTCGGGTCAAAGGAACTGATCATCAATGAATACTCCATATTTAAATCAGCCAATTGTGCCGGTGTCATCAACACCGGTTTTATATATTTCTGATTCTGATTCCAGATGTCAGGTTCATTATCAATCTGATAAAAACGAACTCCACCTTTATCCGATTTTCCATACATCCGAATTAACCAGTTTAATTCTTCATCCACGTAAACTGCACTATCCGTGAGATCCGGAGGATAAACATAATTTTTTCCTGGTTTACTTGTATAAGATTTCACCCATCTGTTGCAAGGCGCAATGCAATCCACCGCATGTAAGCTGTCTGCTGCAACATAACCTGCTGCCTGCAAGGTGATCATAGGTAAAACTTCTGCTTTTCGTGCCGAATCAATAAAAGACTTGACGATAGCACCGGGCACTTTACAATATTTTTTATAATCATTCAGACCGAATATATGCAGCAACCACCAGTCGTTCCAGAAAAAATAATCAGACCCTGCATTGGAAAAATTTGTTTCCCAATTATAAGAAGTAGTACGGTTTCCGCCAAAACGATTTTGTGTAATGTTCATCGAATTCTTTGTGTCAAGAATGCATTGATTGGCACCGTAAATATAAGGACTTATCTCATGCCTGTCCTGCAAAGTATTAATGGTAAACGTTACATTTCGTTGACCAAAAACCATTAATTGCTGAACAATAAAAAAGATTTGTAAAATGCGTTTCATAAAATTTTTATATGCTTTGTAAAAATACTTTTCTTTCCAAATATTAACTAAATTTTTATTTTATCTGATTGTTACAAAAAAACTTTCACATCTACATCCTGCTTCTGAACAGGGATCAGATGCCCTGTTTGTTCTTTTCCTCCTATTAATAGCTTCTTCACACCTTTACCATCGCCGGTTTCATTGATCACTTCAATTGTATAAAGAATATTTCTGAATCGTCTGACTGCTTTAAACCCTTTCCAATTCTGAGGTAAGCAAGGGTACACGATCAATCCGTCATAATCAGGACGAATACCGAGAATGTATTGTGTGAATGAATAATATGCCCAAGAAGCAGTTCCACTCAACCACGGTAAACGCGACGCACCGAAATCCGGATGAAACTTACTCAATGTTGATTGGGAATAAACATACGGTTCAGTCTGTCGAATCTCTGCTTTGTCATTAAAGGAGGCAGGTAAGAAAGATTTGAAATAATTGTAAGCACGATTTCCATTTCCCATCATGGCTTCAGCCATCACACCCCAACCCTGAGTATGATTGAAGATGGCGCAATTTTCTTTCATGCCGGGATTCATCAGCGTAGCTCTGACCACATTGAAATCCGTATGAATGAAAGGTGGTGCACAAAGCATCACACCATATTCTGTTGCTAACTGATCGTACACAGACTGCATAGCTTTCTTCGCTTTCTCTCCTTTGGCATGTCCGCTGATCACAGCCCACGTATTGGCATTCATAAAAATAGACCCTTCATCATTTTCTTTGGACCCGAATTTTAAACCATCTTCACGATAAGCTCTCAGATACCAATCCCCATCCCATGCATATTGATCTAAATTTTTATCCAGTTGTTCAAGATTCTTTTCAGCCCATGCAATATCTTTCAACTCATTTATTTTTTTACATATATCAATAAATACAATTAATGCATAACGCAACTGGAAAGCTACAAAAACAGTTTCTCCACCGTATCCCAGTTTCAGACAATCATTCCAGTCGGCAAGCAAACCGCAAGGTAAACCATGTTGACCTGAACGTTCCAGATTAAATTCAATTGCTCTTTTTAAATGTCCCAAAACAGTATCTTTACCTTTATCTGCATAAGGAAGTACTTTTTTATAAAAGTCAATGTCCCCGCTTTCCTTAACATATGCAGGAATAGAGTTGAACAACCACATACAATCATCCGAACGATACTCACTTTTTTCCGGCGCTTTTTCTTTTCCGGGATTATGTGCGAATGGCTTTACAACAGGCATAGCACCTCCTGTAGAAACCTGACCGGTGATCATCAGTTCAAGTCGTTTCACGGCTTCATCCGGAATATTGTGCATCACACCGAGCATATCCTGTACCGTATCACGATATCCAAGCCCATCACGTTCACCTGCATAAACCAGACTGGCTGCACGCGACCATGCATAGGTTATCAGGCAATTGAACGGGCTCCACATATTCATCATGCTGTTTACTGCCGCATCAGGTGTTTCGACAGTAAGTCCCATCATTCTATTATGCCAGAACGATTTCAGTTTTTCAAATTCAATTTCAATCGCAGTAATATCTTTATATTCTTTTTTTATTTGCTTTCCAACTGTATCAGCTCTGCCAATGCCCATCAATACAGCAATTTCCTTTTCTTCTCCGGGATTCAACATAATATCAAACTGTAACACGCCGCAAGGATTTCCTCCATTCGACAATGAACCGGCACATTGACCCCGTTCAACTGTTTCAGGATTTTCATACGTTCTGTATGGACCTATAAAAACTTCCCGATTGGTATCAAACCCGCTTATTTCAGCGCCAACCAGTGTAAGAAATGTGTGTCTGCCCTGATCTTTCTCTTCAAAATTATCAGGCATTTCAGGAAGATGGACGTTTGAACCATGATCAATGAGACCATCCATATATTTCATGGTTGAAATATATTGTGTGTATTGCAAATTAGTTAGATCATCCCCTGCATTCCAGTTACATGCATATTCCACATACGTAAATAATCTTAAGTTTCTTTTTACAGATGATTCATTCTTAATCTTCAGCCACCAGCATTCATAGTCTTTTCCAAGTGGAACAAAATAAGTAACATTCGTTTGTATCCCTGCATAGTCAGATTTTATTTTTGTATAAGCTGATCCATGACGACATTCGGATTTAAATTGATCCAGCGGTTTACCAACCGGCTGCCACGAACCAGACCAATAATCTTTAGAGTCTTTATCATGAATATAAAAATATCTGCCTGGTTGATCCATCGGGATGCTGTTGAAACGCAAACGGGTAAAACGTCCCTGTGCCGCAGATTTATAAAAACTGTATCCGCCTGCATTATTTGTAATGATGGCGCCATATTGCGTTGAACCTAAGTAATTGCTCCAGGATAAAGGAGTGTTTGGACTTGTTATTACATATTCTTTATTGATGTCATCAAAATATCCGTATTGCATAAAATATTAATTAGTATTTGGTTAAAATTGCAAGAGAAATTTATAAAAAAAATGAAAGTAATCCAAAACAGATTGGAAGCACTATCTCCCAAGCCATATCTGCATTTTTCAAAAAAACTATCTTTTTAATTTGTATCACCAATCAAAAGAATTTAGTTTTTGATTAATCGAGATGTGTAATAATTTTTATCGGATGATATTTTAATAAAATATATTCCGGAATTGAAATCAGATATTTGAAATTGATAAAAATTTATATTCTGTTTTAAAGAATGTGTGAAAACGCGTTTACCATTCAAATCGAAAATTTCTATTAAGGAATTGATACCCGTCAAAACAGGTAGTTCAACAGAAACGAGATTTGTTGCAGGATTCGGATATACTTTCATCTTTTTTTCTGAAATATATTTGTCTTTTAATCCATATAAAAATCCGGAACAATTATTTAATGCACACAAACTTCCGGTAAGATAAACAAATGGGGCATTCCAATTAATTGCAACTTCATTGGTAGAGAAACTGCATTGATTGTCAGCATAAGAAAGAGCCGGAAAAGATGAGGGGTATGTTCCTAAAGGACATTCCTGACTTGAAGGAGGGTTGAGGTTTGGTCCTCCGGACATAAGACCGGGAACAGGATCTGGTATTTTATCGGATCCGCTTTGTCTGTCATGAATGAATTTAGGAGATTTATTTCCAAAATCAGTAATAAAACAATATCCTGTAGGATTTTTACCTAATATATAATCCAGATTGGCTTTAGCTGCAGTCAGATATTTTATATCTTTCGTCAACCTATAGGCCTGAAGAAGAATAAATGATTCATTGCATATTTCAGCATTACTTCCCCAAGGAAATGTTGTTAATGAAATTTTAAAAGGAGAACTTAAATAAGTACTGTATAAATTATCAGCTAAAGAAATAATTTTATTTTTCACAATGGCAGTATCCACTAGTAAAGGATTAACATCAGAAAGATGTTGAGCTAATGAAATAACACCTAATGTATTAACGGTTGACCAATTTGGAACATTAGAAATCATTTGCAAAATATTATTATTCTGCATAAAACTATCTTGCTTTGTTGCAAGATACATCTCAGCCCCGGCCCAAGCAAATTCATCAACTACATATCCATCACCATAAGCTCCTGTAGTAATGTCTGAAGGTTGTGAATAATAAATAGAAGGATTTAATTTTGCCCAGTTCCATGCAGCAATAGCTGCATTACTACAGGAATCAGCCAAGCCGGGTAACTGGGTATTATATGCTTTCAAAATACGAGCACATACAGCCATCACTGCAGTAAAATCAAGGGTAGCAGCAGTTGTCTTTTGAACAACATACCGTGAAGCCAAATCTTTATTAGGCATGACAAAACTACTGAATATTTTAGTGGTCAGTTTATGGTAAACACCGCCATCATTAGGATCTTGCATGGTCAGCATCCATCTAACATTCCATAAAATTTCATCCAACAGATCAGGTAGATCATTTGAACTTTCAGGAATATTCAATTTGACATCATTAAAATAATCGGGATAATGTTCTAATAAAGCAAGCAATGTATACGTTGAAATGCCGGAATTAACAATGTATTTATTATAATCACCTGCATCATACCAACCTCTTGGAGAACTGATGATAGTGCCTTCAGGTCTTTCGGCTGAAGCAGCTGATGCATGTACATAAACGTTCGTATCCGGATGACCTTCTGCTCTTGCCCACTGTCCTCCATGAACTGAATCAATAGCAATAGAAGCTCTGCGGTAATAATAAGATCGAATAGCAGTGGTAGCCAATGTGTAATAAACACAATCATTAATTTCAAATTTTGAAGATTTAACTGTATCTCCTTTCAAAGAAATATAATAGGTTCCATGGGTTGAGAAAGAAGAAAAATCTATCGTTCTGACAATTTGATTGGAATAATTCCAAATAGAGGGAATAGAAATAGTTCCGTCATATACAGTATTATTATTGCTAAAATCTTTAATGGAAAATTTTCCAGAAATATTTCCGGGTACTATTGCCAGTTTTTGTGAAACAGATTCAAACCCTATTTGATTTAAAAGCACCGTATTTTTCAATGTGTCAGGTGATGGTTTAGTTGCAATAGAACCCATACGAAGATCCGAAATATAAAAAGTATTATTAGCTGCTAAAGCCGGTGTAATATCAGGATTCAGGTAAATATGCATTCGTGTAATTTTTGTTTTATTTACAGAATCTGCATTAGGCCAGGATTGAGCAAATTTTCCCCCAAAATCAAATATAAATTCATGTACCAATCCATCACTAAATGTTTTAATCTTAACAGGAGTTGCATTGGTTGTCCGCCAGTTGGAAGCCGTATCTTTGGTTGTATCACGCTGTTCCATTAAGTCAACCCGAATAGTGAAAATTTTGGATGACTTTATTTTAAAACTTAAAAACGGATGATTCGTTAGATCAACAGCAGGAAAAGAAAACTGAAAATTTGTAAAAACAGATTTTCCGCCACATGCTTTTAAAGTTGTAACTTTTAAGGCACTATCAACATGTTCAAATTGAAAATAACCTTGCCAGTCGGGTGCTTCTCCCCATCCGGTGAAGGATGTATCGGTAAAGTTTTCAATGAGAGAATCCCGTTGTGCAAAAAGATTGGTTGAAAATAGAATAAAAAAAAAGGAAAAATAAAAAATGTAGATTTTTTTCATATGTTTTTCAATAAGAATGGTAATTAATTTATACCCATTAAAACATCAACATGATAAACTTTACCGGAAGGCATTACGGGAATTATATTCCCTGACACCGGTTTCCCGTCAATCTCAATTTTCTTAATACATTTTGAAATATGACTTGGGTTTTTAATATTGATCTGATAGGTAGCTCCACGGAATTTTCGTGTAATTTTAAATCCATTCCAATCTTTGGGAATACAAGGATTCACTTCAAGTCCATCGTATTGGGGTTTAATACCAAGTATGAATTGAGTAATGGCATAAAAATTCCACGAGGCAGTTCCTGTCAACCAAGAATTTTTTGCTTCTCCCGGTTTGAATGCATCTTTACCGCCTACCATCTGAGCATAAACATAAGGTTCTGTTTTATGTAGGTCACTGATTTCTTCAAGATATGAAGGACAAATCTTTTTATAATATTCCCATGCCTGATCACCACGACCAATCTCTGTTTCACCAATCATGATCCATGGATTGTTATGACAGAACACACCTGCATTTTCTTTATATCCTGCAGGGTAAGTGGATATTTCACCATATTCAATGACGTATTTGGTAAATGCAGGATTATTCAATACAATACCAAATGGAGTATCCAACCGTTTTTTCACAGCATCCAACGATTTTGTACACATACCATCTTCCTTGCCAATACCGGCCATAGTGCACCATCCTTGGGATTCGATAAATATTTTTCCTTCTTCATTATCATTACTGCCCACTTTTTTCCCGAAGAAATCATATGCACGAATAAACCATTCACCGTCCCAACCATGTTTTTTAATGGTTTCAATCATTTCATCAACATGTTTTTGCGCTTGCTGTGCTTCATCTTTTTTACCGATACGATTGCAAAGCTCAATATAATCACGACCATAAACAACGAACAATCCGGCAATCATAACAGATTCGGCAGTTCCACCTTGTTTGTTTTCTGTTGTCTGAAAAGATTCATTAGGATTATTAGAAAAACAATTCAGATTCAAACAATCATTCCAGTCAGCGCGTCCGATCAACGGGAGTTTATGAGGACCTAAATTATTTAGAACATGATAAAACGAAGCTTTTAAATGTTCAAAATGCGATTTGACGCAGTTTTCATCATTATCAAACGGTACTTGTTCTTCAAGCAACGAAAAATCACCTGTTTCTTTTATATAACCTACTGTAGAAAAAATGAGCCAAAGCGGATCATCATTGAAATTACCACCAATCGCATTGTTTCCGCGTTTGGTCAATGGCTGATACTGGTGATAAGCGCCACCATCTTCAAACTGAGTGGCAGCAATATCATAGATCCGTTCACGGGCACGTTCAGGAATTAAATGCACAAAACCAATCAAATCCTGATTGGAATCCCTGAATCCCATACCACGACCAATACCTACCTCGAAAAAAGATGCAGAGCGAGACAAGTTAAATGTAACCATGCATTGATATTGATTCCAGATGTTAACCATGCGGTCCAATTTATCATCACCACTGTCAATCACAAACACACCCAACAAATCATCCCAGTATTTCTTTAATTCCTTAAAAGCGGTTTCAACTTTCGAGGGAGTATCGAATTGAGTGATCATCTGCTTGGATTTCTTTTTACTGATCACATTTTTTGATTCCCATTTTTCTTCATCTTTGTTTTCAACATACCCAAGCATGAAAACAAATTCCTTTGATTCACCTGCTTTTAATTCCACTTCAATATAATGCGAAGCAATGGGTGACCAGCCGTGAGCAATAGTATTCTTGGGCGATCCATCTGTAACCACTTGCGGGTCGGAGAAATTATTATATAAACCGATGAACGATTCACGATCTGTATCAAACCCATGTACCGGTGTATTCACATGGTAAAAGGCATAATGATTCCTGCGTTCTTTATATTCGGTTTTATGATATATGGTAGAACCATCCACTTCCACTTCGCCAGTTGAAAGATTGCGTTGCAGGTTATTCATATCATCTTCTGCATTCCATAAACACCACTCAACAAATGAAAAAAGTTTTATCTTTTTCGTTTTTTTTGAATGATTGGTCAATTTAACTTTCTGTAATTCGCCCCAAAATTTTAAAGGGACAAAAAACAACACCTCTGCTTCAATTTCATTTTTAACACCGGTTATGCGGGTATAACTCATACCATGTCGACACTCATATTTATCCAAAGGTGTTTTAACCGGTTTCCATCCGGGTGACCAGATGGTATCACCATCTTTTATATAAAAATATTTTCCGCCGTTATCCATCGGAACATTATTGTAACGGTAACGGGTAAGTCGTCTGAATTTTGCATCCTTGTAAAAAGTATAACCACCTGCAGTATTTGAAATAAGTGAGAAAAAATCTTCATTCCCAAGATAATTTATCCAGGGCCAGGGTGTTTGGGGATTGGTGATAACATACTCTCTTTTTAAATCATCAAAATATCCGTATTGCATATAGTACCTGTTTTTTTGATTTTATAACTACTTTTTAATTACAATAAATTAAATGCATTCTTCCATATAATAACCAATAAGTTTTAAGTAGTCATTAAAAAAGAAAGAGTTTATTCGTTTTGGTTTTATTGTATGCATCTTTGCTGAATATATATAACTGAGCAGGTTTGCCGGCACCTCCGGCTTTTTTTTCTTTAATGGGAATCACAAAACTCATTTGTGAAATTTTTTTTCTGAAATTTCGTTTGTCAAATTTCTTATGTAAGATAACTTCATAAAGTTTCTGTAATTGCCCTAACGTAAATTTATCTGGAAGTAATTCGAATGCAATAGGGTGGGTAAGTAATTTGTTACGTAATGCTTCAAGTGCTTTGTTTAATATATGTTTATGATCATATGCTAAATTTTTTACTTGATAAACGGGAAACCACTGAACAACTCTGTTCTTAAACTGAATCTTCGCTTTTGAATTATCTATCAATGAAAAGTATCCGACCGATACAACCCGCTTACTGATTGAATCCCCATATTGTGTTAACCATAATTTATCATTTTTATTTTTCAATCGGTCCAGTTCGCCGAACGTATAAAATTGTTCAAGATAAATATCATGTAAACCCGTCAGATCATAAAGAATACGTTCTGCTGCCTGATCCAGATTTTCATCTTCCATGATATGATAACCTGTCAGGGTTAAATCTGAAAAAACTATTTTATTGTTCAAAGGATTTGCCAAAATTCGCTCAACCAAAAGAACTTTCAATTCTTTGGAATCAAACCCGAAAATTACACAATCAACTGATAAATTGGGTACTATTTGTTTTGCCATTTAATTAAAAATTGAATGATACCTTAAAATTCAATTGGAAAAATCGAATAGTGTAACATAAACACTTTTTCATTTTCAGTGCAAATATAAATAATTATGTGTGAAATAAAAAAATAATCCTGATTTTTGTAATTTATCTAAGATTGAATTGAAATTGCATTTCCATTCAGGATAGAAACAAACAAGTTAACCCCTTCTTTTTAATATCAACTCAGGTTAATAAAATTAGTATTTGTTTATTAATCCTTATTATTATTTGTACATATCAATTAAAGTTATTTCATGAAGTAAAATATTTTTTTTACAAATGCTTTTTTATTTAAAAAAAAAATTATATTTGCAACCAAAAGTGTAGTTCATACACTTAATATAAATTTACGTTTTATTATTATACAATTTAATATTTTGTATCTTTATAAAAAAAATTAACTATTTTCAACTTAAATTAAAGTAAATTATATGTACAAATTTCTTACTCACACTATTCTGTTTGCCGGATTCATGTTTTCATTGAACTTATTCGGACAAGAAAAAACAGTTACGGGGAAAATTATTTCATCAGAAGATAAATTAGGCATCATTGGAGCAACAGTAAAAACCAAAGGTCCAGTTAAAAAATCTGCTACTACTGACTTTGACGGAAACTTTAAAATCACTGTTAACAGTACTGACACACTTGAATTTTCAGCTATCAGTATGATCTCTCAATCCATTGCAGTGGGTAGACTTAGTGTCATTAATGTTACATTGAGTCCTGAAAAAATCAATTTAAAAGAATTGGTTGTAACAGGTTATGGAACATTAAAAAAAGCAAATGTTTCAAGTTCAATTTCCTCCATGAAAGGGGAGGACATTAAAAATATTCCGGTATATGGTATTGATCAGGCGATGCAAGGCAGATTACCTGGTGTACAGGTGGCTGCAGCTTCCGGCGCTCCCGGAGCCCCTCTCACTGTTCGTATCAGAGGAACAGGAACCATCAACAACAGCGACCCCCTCTATGTGGTGGATGGACAACAAATGCCTGATGTGTCGAGTTTGAACCCGGGCGATATTGAACGTATAGATGTTTTAAAAGATGCATCTGCCTGTGCTATTTATGGTACTCAGGGAGCGAATGGAGTGGTTTTAATCACAACTAAAAAAGGAAAATTCGGAGCTAATAAAAGTGTTTTAAATTTCGACACCTATTATGGTATGCAATATGCAAGCCATGTGCCTAAAGTCACAAACGCTTCGGAATATGCACATTTAAAAAATGAACTTTATCGTTCACGGTTTTATGGAACAGGTACTCCTCAATCAGTTATAAATGCAGGGCTTCCTTTCCAAGACAGCGCTATTTCCGGCACCAACTGGTGGAATGAAGTATTACGTCCTGCTCCGATGCAAAGTTATCAGTTATCAGCCTCAGGTGGTAATGAATTCAGTACATATATGATTTCAGGAAGTTATTTAAAACAAGACGGTATCATTAAAAATACCTCCTATGATCGTTATACGCTACGGGTAAATACTGAACAAAAAGTTTTCAAGAATTATATTTCAATTGGAGAAAACCTAAATATATCCTATTCTCGCAGAAAAGCATTACCGGATAATTCTGAATATGACGGTGAATGGATGATCAGCGCAATGGACCCGACTGTTCCTGTTTATGACCCTAACCCTGATCCTGATAAGGTTACCCGTTATGGCAATGCTCAATGGCAAGCTGGTAATTATAATGATGTTCCTAATCCTGTTGGTGTATTAGAAAGAAGAAATGAATTAACTCAAGATATGCCTATCAACGGAAACGGATGGTTAAGTCTCAAACCCATAAAAGGATTGGAATTAAGATCTACTATCAATGTGAATACAGATAACAATGATTATTATATGTTCAGTCCAAGGTATTTTGAAAGCGCTACAAGTAATCAGGAGTTTAACAATATTCAACGCTCCATGTGGAAAAGCAGAGGTTGGGGTTGGACTAATACTGCCTCCTATGAAAAGACTATACGAAATCATGAATTTAAGTTATTACTTGGAGGAGAAAAAGGTAAATGGAGCGGTTACCAAGTAAATACTAAATTAGACCATGTTCCTGATAATGCTAATTATTGGTATCATGAAACTACTCCTGTTGATAGTTTAAATAAGGTTTTGGATAATTATCCTGATCACGGAAGTACACAATCTGTTTTCGGACGTATTAATTATGCTTTCAAAGGTACTTATTTACTTGAAGCCAACATTCGCCGTGATGGTTCTTCGGTTTTTGGAGATAATTACAAGTATGGTGCGTTCCCTTCTTTTTCTTTAGGATGGAATGTGACCAATGAAAAATTCATGAAAAAATATTCGTTTATAAGTGATCTGAAAATCAGAGGAGGATGGGGTAAATTAGGCAATTCCCGTATTCCTTCATTTAGATATTTACCTTCTCTGGTTTCGGGTAAGAATAATTATACTTTTGGAACCAACCCTACAATTTACAACGGATCTACATCATGGGGTCCAAGTAATCCATCTTTACATTGGGAATCTACTACAACAACTAACTTTGGTATTGATGTCTCTTTATGGAAAAATAAAATTCAATTTACAGCAGATGTCTTTAACCGAAAAACAACTGATATGCTTGTTGCTGTTCCAACTCCAGGTATTGTTGGGGCTGTTGATCCTGCTTATGCAAATGCGGGGTCTATGAACAACAAAGGATATGAACTGGATTTATCTTATCGTAAATTTGAAGGACAATTCCATTATTCTGTCAGCATGAATTTTTCTCAGGTTCGAAATAAATTGATTTCTTTAGGTGAGGGAGTTCAGCCAATATCTTCCGGAACATCAGGCAGATTAAGCGCTGCGGTTCAATACACCAATGTTGGTTATCCTATTGCCAGTTTTTACGGATATAAAACAGACGGTTTATTCCAGAACTGGACTGAAGTAAATGAAAGCGGTCAGCCGGGTGCAAGACCAGGAGATATTCGCTATAAAGATTTAAACAACGATGGTAAAATCGATGGATCGGATATAACTTATTTAGGTAGCCCATTCCCTAAATTCACATATGGGTTTAACTTTAACTTAGATTATAAGGGCTTCGACTTTTTTGTCTTCTTCCAGGGTGAACAAGGCAAAAAAATATGGAACTTAACTCGTTACTATTTATATAATATTCAGGCAGGATATAATGTCAGCACGGATGTATTAGATGCATGGACACCGGAAAATACAAATACAAATATTCCTGCAATAAATATGTTATCAAGTAATGGAAATATTTCAAAACCATCAGATTTCTATCTTGAAAACGGTTCGTATCTCCGTTGCAAAACAATGCAGTTAGGTTATACCTTACCAAAAAAATATTCAGACATATTTAAAATAACAAAATTAAGAGCATATATTTCTGTGCAAAACTTGTTTACCATTACAAAATATAAAGGTGCAGACCCTGAAATGGGTGTTACCAAAACATATGATTCCGGTGGAAAACAGTTAAATATTGGTGTTGACTATGGAAACTATCCCGTATCACGCACTATTATTGCCGGATTAAACTTAACTTTATAAATAAATAATACGTTTATATTAAGAATAAAAAAATATGAAAAAGATAACAATAATAATATCCTTATTAACATTTATAACGTTCAGTGGTTGTCAAAAAGATTTTATCACTTTAGACCCAATGGCACGATTAACACCCGCTTATCTCAAAACGGCTGAAGGCGCTCAACAAGGGTTAACCGCATGTTACGATATTTTACAATCCGAAGCTACATGGGGTCATATACAATGGGCTATCGGTGATGTTGGATCAGATGATTCATATGCAGGTGGACAAAATAAATGTTGCACGGATCAGCCGGCAATGCAAGATATTGATCAGTTCAGAATAAATGCAAATAATCAATATACCCGTATATGGTGGAAAAATCTTTATAATGGCATTTACAGATGTAATCTGGTTACCGCATATGTTAAAGACGGTGATTTTGATGAAACACTTAAAAAAAGATATATAGCCGAAGCAAGATTTTTAAAAGCATTATACTTTTTTAATTTAACTGTTACATATGGTCCAATTCCTGTGTTTGAAGAAATGCTGACACCTGAAAATTATACAATGGGACAAAGTTCATGGGGTGAAACATGGGATTTAATTGAGAAATTACTCAATGAAGCCATACCTGATTTACCTGAAAAATCAAAATATGCATCAACGGATATGGGGCGTGCAACCAAAGGCGCTGCTAAAGCATTATTAGTAAAAGCATATATTTTTCAATCTTCATATGCAAAATATGGCACATCAGGGATGTATAATGGAGTAACAGGTAATAAATGGGATAAAGCTTTAGCATTGGCTGAAGAAATTATTAATTCTTCAGAATATAGTTTATTAACCAGTTCAACTACTAATTATCTTGATTATTATAATACATACAAAAGTGTATTCGGTTTAAATAATAAAAACAATAAAGAATCTATTTTTGAGGTGCAGTCAACAAAAGATGCTAACTCAACCTATACAAGCCCTGATGATAAAGATTTTAATTGGCCAGTCAATGAAGGGAATAAATTAGGAATTTACCAGATGTGTAGAGAATATAAAGAAAAAATTATTAAAAATGGTATAATAACATGGAAAATCACGAAAAAAGGAATTGGTTGGGGGTTTAATTGTCCTTCGGTTGAATTGTGGAATGAATATGAATTTAGTAAAATTAATGGAAATGATACATTATGGGATCCTCGCAGAACTGCTACGATTGCTACAGATAAAGATTCATTTCAATGGAAACCTTCAGGAACCGTATTAAAAACGTTATTCTACTGCAACGAACAAAGTTATTCCGGTCTTAGTGCCAGAAAATATTTTGTTGAATATGAATTTTGGAATTCAGAATTTAAAGAGGGTATGATGCAACCGGTTAATATTAAAATTATACGTTATGCAGATGTATTGCTTTGGGCTGCAGAAGCAGCTTATGAAACAGGCGATCCAGACAAAGCCAAATTTTATTTAAAACAAGTACGAAATCGTGCGGGTCTTTCAGAATATCCTGATGCTGCATTATATCCGCAATATCAGGATGTAAAAGCAGCTATTTACCATGAACGAAGAGTGGAGCTTGCTTTGGAAGGCCATCGTTTCTTTGACATCGTACGTCAAGGAAGGGCTTATGATCTCTGCAAAGGAATTTGGGATGGTTTCAAAAAAAATAAAAATGAACGGTTACCAATTCCACCAACAGATATCATTTACAGCGGTGGCAACTTAAAACAAAACCCAAATTATTAAAATTAAAAGTCAAATAAATAACCTTATACAATATATATGAAAAAAACAAATCTAATTTTAATAGTATTTTTCTTTATTACTTTTATAATAAGTAGTTGTTCAAAAGATAAAAAAGTTTCAGCGCCCTCTGTTAGTTTATCTGCTTATATTATTGATTCTACTCTTAACAAAGTAGAAGCAAAAAATATAAAGATCAATCAACCTGTTACATTTACTGTTACCGGTGATTTTGATTTTGCTTCCGTTTGGACAGGCGATTCAGCACATATTTATGATAATAAAATTCCTACCTTACTTGATACAGCAGGGTATAATTATTACAGAGACTATGGTGCTAACATACCACAAAATACTAAAACATTTACTTACCCTACTTATACTAAAGCAGGAGTATATAAAGTAATTTTAACTGCTACGAACATTGATCTCTGGACAACAAAAGAGAAACAAACAATTGTTTCACTTCCTTATCAAATAACTGTTTCTAATTAACTAATATATTAAATAAAATTAAATACTTAAACTAAACCTTTAAACCTATGAAAACAAACTTACTATTGAAATTATCATTATCATTTATGATAATGGCTTTTATGACAGGGGTTTTAACAGCACAACCATCTGTTGCCCCACAATCTTTAGGCGGAAGATATAAATCCACTTTTAAAGTAACAGATGTGTTAAGAACTAAAACGCCTCCAACTATTGATGGTAATACAACTGATGCAGTATGGCAACTTGCAACCGCACAACCTTTAACCTTTACAGTTCCTACTCCTTCTGATACCAATGCAGTTACCACTTTGCCTTCTAAACTAAGCGCTACATTTAAAGCCACTTTTGACACCAATTATTTTTATATTCTTGTTCAGGTAACTTCCAGTAAATCACCCAAAATAATGGACTCCACTGTCAAAGCTCAGAGAGACGTACCGTGGACTTTTGACGACGTTGAAGTGTTTTTTAATTGTGACACTAACACAAATGCATGGGATGGTCAAGATCCTCAAAAGAATTATTATAAACCAGAGGGAACTTCAGGTTCTGCAGAACAAATTCGTTTTATGCGTTTTTCACCATGGAATCCTGCATCTTACAACATCCCAATTAATCTTTCAATAAAACCTTCTTCTCCTGCCTGCGGTGGAGATTGTACTAATGGATACGACGTTGGTTATGGATGGGGATTTGACTCCAATGAATTTAGCGACACCATTAACTTCGGGTTATTTAAATATGCAAAATACTATTCTCGCGAAGTAGTTGGTGGATGGAATATGGAGGCAAAAATTCCAATGAGAAGTATCATGGCTCCCCTTGATACACTTAAATGGGAAGATATGAAAAACAAAGATACTTTAATCGGATTTGACGTAAGTGTTTCTGCAAAAGGTGATAATTCATCTGATAATGTTGTATGGGCTAATAATACGTCACGCGATGATGAATGGCGCGATACAAGATGCTTTGGATTTATCAGATTAAAAGCAGGTCAATATCTGGGTATTAATGAAAATGTTCTAAACAACCCTTCAATGCATTGCTTTATAAATAATAACGTAATAAACATCAATGCTGATAATACTATCAGTAAAGTTAATTTATATAATCTTACAGGTCAACTGATTAAATCAACTGATAATATTAAAAACAAAAATTTCAAACTGAACGTAAGTGATATAAATTCAAGTATGTACATTGTTGAAATCTATGATACTAAAAACAATCATGGAACTTATAAAATATTCAAACAATAGTTTAATTACATTCAACTAATTTTAACCCTGACTATAGATAATTGGTCAGGGTTTTTTACTAAAAAAAACTGATACAACTTTTTACCGTTAAGAATTGTCAATTAAAAAAAACATCAAATAAAAAAATATGAAAAAAGCATTATTAATTATTACATCCATTTTTTTAAGTGCATTAACATTTGCACAATACCCTGCCGGTTCATCTGTTGATTGTAATGGTCAATTACAGGTAAAAGGATTTCAATTATGCAATGCCCAAGGAAATGCCATACAGTTAAGAGGTATGAGTTCACATAATATTGATTCATACAGCCAGTTTTTTACTCAGGGTTCCATGGCAACACTGGCGGGTGACTGGCGTGCTGATGTGGTCAGAGTATCAATGCCTATTGGTTCTGCTGAAGGTACAGATTATATCAGTAATCCTGCTCTTCAAAATACAGTAATGGATATTGTAAATTTAGCAGGTCAATACGGATTATATGCAATTATTGATTGGCATTTACTGGCAAGTACTACCGGGTTTACTGAAAGTGGAAACCCGAATACGTATGTCACACAGGCAAAAACATTTTTTCAAAACATGGCAACTAAATTCAATGGGCAAAAACATGTTATCTATGAAATATGTAATGAACCTTCAGGTTGTAATTGGTCGGATATTGTAACATATGCTAACGTTATTATTCCTGCCATACGTGCAATTGACCCAAATGCTTTAATCATTGTGGGTACACCTAACTGGTGTCAACGAGTTGATCTTGCTGCGAACGCACCTCTTTCATATTCAAACATATTATATGCTTTTCACATTTATGCAGCATCTCACAAAACTGCCGGATATGGATCTTACCTTCAAACTGCAGCTAACAAGATTGCCCTTATTTCTACCGAATTCAGCCCTTCACTCTCAAGCGGTGACGGAACACTCGACACAACGAGTTGTAATAACTGGATGAATTTATTTGCAGGTCAAAATTACAATGGATTGAATCCTAACGGACAAAAAATCAGTTGGTGCAACTGGTCTCTATGCGACAAAGTCGAATCTTCTGCTGCTCTTGTAGCCGGTGCTTCTATTGAAGGCGGTTGGAGTAATAATGATTTAACTACTTCGGGACTATATATTAAAAATAAAATTTTAAACCCATTGATTCCTTCTACTTGTACTTCTATAGGACCATTTAACTTAACTGTTTCATCTACTACAGGAGGTTCTGTTCTTATCAACCCACAGTTAGCATCATATCCTAAAGGAACCAAAGTTACCCTTACCGCAACAGCAAACTCAAATTCAAAATTCAATGGATGGACTGGTTATTTAACCGGAAAGCAACCCAGCATTTCATTTACCATGAATAGGGATATGATCGTAAAAGCATTATTTGTGGATACAACCAATTTTATTAAAAACGGAGATTTTGGTAATGGAACAAATTTCTGGATTTTAGGAAAATACCAATCAACTGTTGTTCCTGCTATCTCGATACTTGACACGATCGATGACGGACTCGGACATTATAATTGGTATGCACAGTCACCTACAATTTTAACAACTTTAATTCCTGCAAGTGGCAAACACGTTGGTGAAGCACAGGTGATTGTTCAACGTCCCGGTAAAGAAGATTGGAATATTCAATTAGCAACTTCTGCTGCCGCTGTGTTTAAACTAGATTCAGGAAATAAATATATGTTAACCTTTGATGCGTATGCTTCAAAACCAAGATTTATCAATGCAAATGTTGGAGAGAACGGTAGAGATAATAATAAAGACGGTGATCTTTACACCGGATACAGTCGATTCCTCATGGTTGGATTAACAACTAAAAAAACTACGTATAACATGCCTTTTGTTATGAAATTTAAAAGAGATACTACATGCAGATTAGAATTTGATTGTGGTTTTTATTCTTTAAAAGATTCAGTCTGGATTGATAATATTTCTTTAGTAAAAGTTGGGAATGATCCATCGCCTGGACCTTACGCCTTAAATGTTGCTAAAACTTCAGGTGGCAGTATCAGACTTGAGCCAGCTAAAACACTTTACACTAGTGGTGAAGTTGTTAAAATTTATGCTCAACCTTTTACCGGTTACAAATGGAAACGTTTTCTTGGTATTGTCAATGATAGTGTTAACAATCCTCTTACCATTACAATCAAATCTGATATAAATGTGAATGTTTTATTTGAAGAAGCCAAAGAACAAATAATGAATGGAGTATTTTTCAGAACCAAACCTACCTTCTGGTCATTTAAAAAAACATGCGGTACTACCGGAACGTCAGGAATTATTTCTAATCAATTCCAGATTTATGTTACCAATCAGGGAACATCTGATACGTGTTTTAAATTGTATCAGGCAAATTTGAATATTGAAAACGGAAAAAAATATACGTTATCATTTAAAGCATATGTTGGGAAAAATGATTTACCTCGGAATATCAGAGTGGGTATTGGTCAATCTTCTGCCCCGTATACTAAATATACAAAAAATTTCGATATAATTTCCATTGATACATCTAAACAAATCCGAACCTATTCGTTCACTATGAATGATGCTACGGATTATAATGCTATGTTAGGGTTTTATCTTGGTAATACCGGCAGCGGCTATTCAGGTTCAGGATATGTATATATTGATAATGTCAGTTTGAAACTTGATGAATTTGTCGGAGTGAATGATAACAATTCTGTTCGGGAAAATAATTTGAAAATATATCCTAATCCTGTTGAAGATGGTCAGCTCACTATTGATTTGATTGACATTAACAGTAAACAATTACTGACATTAACTGTATTAGATATTCAGGGACGGATTATGTATTCCAATCATTTACATCCAAATAGTTTACAACATATCAATGTTTCCTCATTGAATAAAGGACTTTATTTTGTTACTGTTCAATCCGACCATACAGTTTATAAGCAAAAATTTATTATTAAATAGAATTAATCATTTTCCTAAAAAAGCCCTGTATCTTCCAGACACAGGGCTTTTTTGATATATGAATTCACATTTTTTTTTAACTGCGGAATTTGATTTTTGCTATCTTAAATAATACCAATTCTTATTATAAAATATGCCATTGGCAATTTTATAATTTAGAATGGTTAATGCCGATCTACAATATGTTAAGAACAATTTATTGGACTTTTACTTATTGAGTATCGGTATAAGTAAATATTTTTTGTAAGTATGTAATTTTTGATGTGAATTTATAAAAGTTGAATGTAAACTTTGTAATCATCATCATTTTTTTTGTCTTTGGCATAACCTCATTACGTTGCTTACAAGTGGTTTTTATTTTGAATTAAAAATGCTGTTAAATATTATTTGTTTTTATTTATGCTGTCGGAACAACCATTCAATAAGTAGCGGATCATTATACGCTGCAATCCAAGAAAAATGTCCTGACTCAGGAAGTAAAGTAAAACCGGGGTGTACATTCAGTTTTATTAATGCAGCAACCATATCTGTTGAGAATTTTGGATCAACAACAACATCTTCAATTCCATGAAAGATCCATATGGGAATATGTGCAAATAATTGCGCTTTAGAAGTATCTCCGCCACCGCAAACAGGAATAGCTGCTGCAAATAATTTCGGATACCTTGAAATAGCATCGAATGTACCATATCCTCCCATGGACAAGCCCGTAATGTAAATGCGGTTTGTATCAACAGATGACGTTTTTATTATCTGTTGGATCAATTGAAATAATAATGACATGGGTTTACTTGGAGTGTCTTTGAGATGTAATAATCGTGATTTTTCATTTGTATTATAATTCGACCACCATTGATTTTCCGGACATTGCGGAGCAATAACAATAGCAGGGTTTTTACTCATGGCTTGATCGGTTGCAAAATTCATAACGCCCCACTTTAATTGCGCTTCATTATCATTCCCCCGTTCACCTGAACCATGTAAAAAAATGATTAGGGGATATTTGCGAAAAGGATTGTAATCAGGGTAAAGTATCCGATAATTTAATGTGTCTCCTTGAGGATTAATGAACTTTTTTTTATCAAAACGCGACACTTGAGCAAACGAACAACTGATACCTATGCTTTCAAGAAATAATAAAAAAAGAATAATTGATCTTATCATGTTTTATATAATAATTTCATATTTGTTAAAACGGAATATGTTTTTAGTGCTCGGTCATACTATACAAACTTACAAGAATTTTTAAAATAAAACATGTTGAATAAATAGATAATGATTTATAAACGTATCAAAACAAAGAAGATTAGTTGTTGTTTTATAATAGAATTAACATTAATTTAAGATTGATAATTTTACCAATGTTTATTAATTGCAATATTAATTGTATACTTTTGTATGGATGAATATATATTAATTTAAAACAAATGAAAAATATCTTAATAGGTAAAGGTCTTGAAAATATTCCTTTCGGAATTGATCAGGATCAGTTAAAAGCAATTATTGGAGCTCCCGATGAAATTGAAAAATCACCATCTTTAAGTCCTGATGAACCAACATCTGAGATTTGGCATTATGATGAAGAGGAACTGTCGGCATTATTTGATTATTATGACAAAACCTGGGAGCTTGTTTCATTGGCAACAACATCAAAAGATGCTATGCTGAATGGGGTTAAATTAATAGGTTTACATAAAAAAGAAGTGATTCAATCCATTCAGAAATTATCATTGGGGAAATTTACCATTGAAAATTTAAATGCTGAAGATAATGTGTTGGATTCCATCATGAGTTTTGAATCCACAGGAATTGACTTTTGGTTTGAAGGGAATATTTTGATTGAAATTCAATGGAGTCCTATTATTGAAGAATAATTTTTTTCCATGTCATCAAATAAAAATAATTGGAAAGATAGGTTGGGAATAGTTTATTCCACACAATCTGATTTTAATTATTCCACCAATCATCCGTCCGAACAAGCCACACTACCGCCTCAACAGCAAAACCTTCGTGTAGGCATTGACAAAAAACATCGTCATGGAAAGGTTGTTACACTGATTTCCGGTTTTATTGGAAAGGAAGATGATTTAAATGAACTGGCACGTATGCTGAAATCAAAATGTGGGGTGGGTGGTTCGTCAAAAGACAGTGAAATAATCATTCAGGGCGATAATCGTCAGAAGATTGCCAATCTATTGCAAACAGCAGGATACAAGGTGAAAGTGATATAATGTGTTCAAATCAATTTGATTTAATCGTCATTGGTGCAGGCGCATCCGGCTTGATGGTTGCCGGCAGAGCAGCCGAACTGGGAGCTAAAGTGTTAGTACTCGAACGAATGAAAAGTCCCGGGTTGAAACTCCTGATCACAGGCAATGGAAGATGTAATCTGACCAATATTGCTACCAGAACTGAATACTTTTCAAAAATACATCCTTCACCACGATTTTTGAAACATGCATTTTCTTTGTATTTCAATGATGATATACTAATGTTTTTAAGAAAGCAAGGTGTTTCAACACACATCGAAGAAAACGGACGTGTACTTACAGATTCAGGAAAAGCAAGAGATGTGTTAAATGCATTTATGAATTGGATAACGAAGAGTCATGTTGCTCTGCGTTTTAACACGCGTGTAGATAATCTGATAATTAATAATAATAGGGTAGAAGGTGTTAAAATCATTCAGGATAATAAAACTGAAGAAATATTTTCATCCTGTGTTTGTATTTGCACTGGAGGAAAGACCTTTCCTTCAACCGGATCAACAGGTGATGGATATAAATTTGCGCAGGATGCAGGACATTCCATCGTTCCTCTTAAACCTGCACTGATTCCTTTATTGACAACAGATCTTATTGCTCCTAAATTTCAGGGTTTAAGTTTATCCAATGTAAAACTGAGTTGTTGGATGAACGGAAAAAAGCAATTGGAAAAATCAGGTGATATTTTGTTTACACATTATGGATTATCAGGTCCCGCAACGATTAATATCAGTCGTTTTGTTGTGGAACAACTCCAACAAAAAAATCGCATTGTCATTAAAGTTGATCTTTATCCATCCATTGAAGAACTCGCTCTTGATCAGCAATTAATCAACGGATTAAACGCACATGGAAAAATGAATTTCAAAAATTATTTGAGTACATGGATGCCTTCACGTTTAGTTTCATTTGCTGGTGATCATTTACAGCTTGATCTCGAAAAACCTTGCTATCAGGTGAATGCAAAGGAACGTAAAAAGATTGGTCTATTCCTGAAAGCGATTCCATTTGAGATTACCGGCAACAGACCTTTTAAAGAAGCGATGATTACTGCTGGAGGTGTCACTACATCGGAAATTGATTCAAAATCCATGGAATCAAAACTGATCGGTAATTTATTTTTTGCCGGTGAAGTGATTGATGCGGATGCGGACTCAGGTGGTTATAATCTTCAGATTGCATGGAGTACAGGCAATCTTGCTGCTGAATCCATCCTAAAAAAAATAAAAAGAGGATAACGGATGAAATCAGTTGATATTCTTTTAATCACACCGCCTTTCATTCAGCCCAATACATGCTATCCGGCAACTCCTTTCTTAAAAGGGTTTCTGACACAGGAAGGGTTTCAGGTAAAACAAGTTGATTTAAGTATAGAAACCCTTTTGCAAATTTTTTCAGAAAAAGGAGTGGCTGATATGTTTGATATCGCTACAGCAAAAGGTAAATCATTGTCTGCACATCAACTTAAAATGATCAAGCGAAAAGATCAGTATTGTGCATTGATCGAACCGGTTATACGTTTTTTGCAAGGGAATCATACTTCGTTTGAAACCTCAATCAATAGTGGGATTCTACCCAAAGGGAATCGGTTTAAATTAATTGCTGATTCAATCGGATTTTTAGAACCGAATGATACAACCGGCAAAGCAAAATTTCTGGCTACATTGTTTATTGAAGATATTGTCGATTTAATCTCGGATCATATTGATGTTCATTTTAAATTCAGTCGCTATGCTGAACAATTAGGTCATAGCCCTCATGAATTTAAGATAGTAGAACAAAAAATACAAGAAGATACCTATGTTTCAAAACTAATGTGTCGACTGTATGAAGAATCAATCCAACTGCACCAACCGAAGGTCATTGGCTTTACTATTCCTTTTCCGGGTAATCTTTTATCTGTATTAAAACTGACTCAATTCAGCAAACAGAAATATCCCGAACTACCAATAGTTATAGGTGGTGGATGGGTAAATACTGAATTACGTCAATTGAACGAACCTCGTTTATTCGATTATATTGATTATGTATGTCTGGATTTCGGCGAACGACCTTTGTTGCAATTGTTAAATCATCTTTTGCATAAACAGTCAAAAGAAAAATTATGCAGAACTTTTTTGAGGGAGAGTAATAATATTTATTTTATAAATAATGAATCGTGCAAAGATATTCATCCTGCACATACCGGTATTCCTGATTATTCCGATCTGTCACTTGATAAATATATTTCTGTAATTGAAATGGCAAATCCCATGCATAGCTTGTGGAGCAACGGAAGATGGAATAAACTGATGGTTGCACGAGGATGTTACTGGCATGCCTGTGCGTTCTGCGATACTTCATTGGATTATATTGCAAAATATAAAATGATTCCCGCTCCTGTTTTAGCAGATCGAATTGAAGCTATGATCAAACAAACAGGTCATCACGGTTTTCATTTTGTGGATGAAGCTGCACCGCCGAATCAATTGAGAAATCTTGCATCCGAACTCATCAAACGGAAAATTTCCATTACATGGTGGGCGAATATTCGTTTTGAAAAACAATTTGATCACGAGCTCTGCACGTTGCTTGCACAATCGGGTTGTATTGCAGTTTCAGGAGGTCTGGAGGTTTTGTCAGACAGGTTATTGTTGAAGATGAATAAAGGAGTTACCATTGAACAGGCAGTTCATGTTACAAATCATTTTCAACAGGCAGGAATCATGGTGCATGCTTACCTGATGTATGGGTTCCCTACTCAAACGGAACAGGAAACAATAGATGCACTGGAAGTTGTGAGGCAATTGTTTAAACTTAAATTGATTCAAAGCGCCTTTTGGCATCGTTTTGTAATGACCGCACACAGCCCGATTGGTAAGGACCCCGAACAATTTGAGGTTAAAATTAAAAATAAGAAAACGAGTCGTTTTGCAAATAATGATCTTTGGCATGATGATCCCACCGGATGCGATCATGAACTTTATAGTAACGGATTGAAAAAAGCACTCTATAATTTTATGCATGGAAATTGTTTGAATACTCCTGTTCATCAATGGTTTGATTTTAAAGTCCGACGTACATTATTGTCGAATGATTTTGTTAAAATTTTTTTAAAATAATTTTTATGTCAAAGCTTAAACTCGACCTTCACGAAATATATAATAAGGGCTGGCTTATAGATAAAGCATTGAATGATATCATGGAGGAAGCAATTGAGAAAAAAATAAAGGAAATTGAAATAATACCCGGTAAAGGCAGTGGACAATTGAAAAAGAAAGTAATGCGGTTTTTAGAAAAACCGGAAATAAAAAAAATGTACCACCGTATTGATAAAGACAGAGATAATTTCGGGAGAATTTTTGTTTATTTTAAATTCTGATATTTTTAATATGTGATTTCGTTTGGGTTTTCTTTAAAATGAAATTTAGTCTTAATAGGCATTGCAAAATCCGACAAGAGAATTTATCATACCTTTACAGAAAAATAATTAATGGCAGAAATAGGAAGAATAAACAAACTAACCGTATTAAAAGAACTTGATTTTGGAATTTATCTGGATGGCGAAAACTTAGGTGAAATACTAATGCCTAAGCGTTACGTGCCTTTAGAATGTAAAATAGGTGATGAAATTGAAGCATTTATTTATTTTGATTCGGAAGACCGCATCATTGCTACAACTGAAAAACCCAATGCTCAGGTTGGTGATTTCTCTTTTCTCAAAGTTGCTTCCGTGAATGAATTTGGCGCTTTTCTGGATTGGGGACTTTCAAAAGAGTTACTGGTTCCTTTTCGTGAACAAAAAGTTAAAATGCAGGAAGGACAATGGTATATTGTTTACGTGTATGTTGACCTGGAAAGTAATCGTATTGCTGCATCGGCAAAGCTCGATAAATTTATTGATAAAGAACCGTCTCAATTTAAAATTGCTCAGTCCGTTGATTTATTTATTTGCAGTCAAACAGAACTTGGATATAAAGCCATAATTAATAATAGCCATTGGGGCATACTTTATAAAAATGAGGTTTTTCAACCACTTCAGAAAGGTCAGTCTATTAAAGGGTTTATTAAAAAAATTCGTGAAGATGGAAAGATTGATTTAGGACTATTTCAACCGGGGTATAATAAAATTGATGGAATTGCCAATGATATTCTCCAGAAACTCAAAGAAAACAAAGGATTTCTTGATACTACTGATAAAAGCCCAACGGAATATATTTACGAACAATTCGGCATCAGCAAAAAAGTCTACAAACAAGCTGTTGGCGCTTTGTTTAAAAAAGGACTGATTGATATTGAATCAAACGGAATAAGAATGGTATTTGATGAATAAGCATTTCTGATATTGATAATTTAACCATAAACATATTTTGTTAGATTAAATATATTAATGCGTATTAAAATACATTAATATTATTTTTCAATAAACAGATTGTGAAATTTTTAATTAAATGAAAATGATTTTCACTTAATATTCATAAAGCAAAAATGTTTTTTATCGTTTTGCCTTTTTGTCTCTTTTTTCCTGTTTTTTTTCTTTAGCTGTCTTAGTAGGCGCTTTTTTGGTTTCTTTTTTAATAATTTTTCCTTTTGCCATAATTATAACTTTTTAAGTTGGTTTAAACATTTGTTTTCAAATTTAAAAATAAAAACATAATGAGAAATTATATAGATGATTATTTATTGAACATCATATTCTTAAAAACTTATTTGCAATAGTCTATCTTTGCTTTATTATTCAATTACTAAATTTTACTACTTTGACTTTCGATGATTTTAAATTTGACCCGTCTTTATTAGAAGGACTCTACAGTTTGGGTTACAAACAACCCACACCAATTCAGGAACAAACCATCCCGATTATCTCAGATCATAAGGATCTCATTGCCTGCGCTCAAACAGGAACAGGAAAAACCGCGGCATATCTATTACCTATCATCAATCACATTTTAAATGCAAAAAAAAGACATTTAAATACATTGATCATTGGCCCCACCCGGGAGTTGGTTTTACAGATTGATCAGCAAATTGACAGCATGGCTTATTTTTGCTCAGTTAGTTCAATTGCTGTTTACGGTGGTAACGACGGAATGATATGGGATAAACAAAAACATGCTCTACATAAAGGGGTTGATATTATTTGTGCTACACCCGGACGATTAATTGCTTTGCTGCAAACCGTTGATTTTAATTTTGATCACCTTCAACATTTTGTTTTGGATGAGGCAGATCGCATGCTTGACATGGGTTTTTTTGATGATATAAAAACAATCTTAAATTATTTACCAAAGAAACGACAAACACTTTTGTTTTCTGCTACAATGCCCCCTAAAATACGTATGTTGGCAAATCAAATATTAATTAATCCTGAGCAAATTAATATTGCCATCAATAAACCACCCGAAAGCATTGTACAACAAGCGTATATTGTTTATGATAAACAGAAAGAAGAATTACTCAAATTGATTTTAAAAAATGAAGATTATCAATCGGTCATCATTTTTACATCCACGAAAGCAAATGTAAAAGAACTTGAAAAAAGTTTGAAAATATTAAAACTTAATTTTAAAGCATTTCACTCCGATTTGTTGCAAGCTGAACGTGAACAAATCATGAATAATTTTAAAAATAAAAAAATCAAAATTTTGATTGGAACAGATATTTTATCGCGTGGTATAGATGTGGATGGTATTAGTTTGATTGTTAATTTCGATACCCCGGGTGACCCTGAAGATTATATTCACCGTATTGGCCGGACGGCTCGTGCATCTAAAGCCGGCGTAGCTATTACATTTGTTAATCCAAAGGATCAAAGTAAATTTTTACGTATAGAAGAATTGTTAGGATATGAAGTTCCCAAAATACCTGTTGAGCCATCGTTTGGTGAATGTCCTGCTTATAATCCAGAAGCATATAAAAAAACGGAGGGGAATCGTAATCATTATGGCAAAAGAATATCCCCGAAAAAAAATTGGAAGAGCAAAAAGTAAAATTTTTTCTTACAGAATTATTTCAGTTGTTTTATAACTTTCCCCCAAAATATATTTATCCATATACTTTCTTATTTTATTAACTGTATTAATACTGATTTAAATTTTTATTATAACTCAACTGTTTATCATTAAATTATAGTGATTCAATTTGATTTAAAATAATGAAATCAAAATTTGTGATTTTATTTATTAAATTAGATGGTTGATAATTAAAGTGTTTTTTTTAAAATAGTTTTAAGAAAATGAACAAAATTTTCTTACTGAAATGACGAAAATAATATTTTTAATATATATATCCGCATTTTTATCTCTTGATGTTTTTTCTCAACAACCAGGGCTGAAAATTATTGGATCTTTGAATGTCGTTAACGGAAACTATGATAGTTCCATGATAGAAGTTTTTATTAACGGAAATAAAAAACAGACTCTAAATGGAATTGAGAAAATTAAAATGCAATTGGGAAGAGGTAATAAATATTATTTTACATTTTCAAAGAAAGGTTATGTAACAAAATCAGTTGCATTTATTGTTGATACTATTTCAAATGAACGTTGGAATAAAGGTTTTGCTATCCGTGAATTTATTGTTGATCTTTATAAGCAGGATGAAGATTATGTTGTTTTTAGTTTTATTAATCCGGTCGCAGTTTATAAATATGATCCTGTCATTGGTGAATTTTTTGAAGTTAAAGATTATTCTGTGAATATCATTAAAAAGGTAGCAGGACTTGACACATCTAAATTAGCTGAAGCAGCTCGGAAAAAGAAAGATGATGCTGAAATTAAAAAAGCACAGGAAAATAAACGTTTAAGAGCTGAAGCTAAACAGAAAGCCGAAGCCGAAGCCAAACGAAAAGCAGAAGAGGCAGCCCGATTGAAAGCTGAAGCAGAAGCCAAACGCCAGGCAGAACTTGCAGCAAAAGAAAAAGCCGAGTTGGAAGCCAAACAAAAAGCCGAAGCAGAAGCCAAACGAAAAGCAGAAGAAACAGCCCGATTGAAAGCCGAAGCAGAAGCCAA
>CAYVNP010000048.1:0-33577 GCA_964452905.1 uncultured Bacteroidales bacterium | reverse complement strand
CAGAATGTTCGAAAATATTTATCAACATTCTCTTGCTTGAATCATAGAAATCGAACTATGACAAAGTATGAATAACATAGAACAAACTTCTATAGTTTATCCTCTAAACTAGCGGTTACGTTCAACTTAATTTTATACGCAATTTATTTTGATTTTATTTACATATTTTATTTTTATTGCTAAATTGCGTATAAAATCTTTTATCGTTGCCAGCAATGGCACAGCACTTCGAATATATGAGACTTATAGAAAATAATAATCAAATTTCAGAAAATCAAATTAGTCTTGAGAGACTCATTAATGATCCCTTGAAAACACTTACTAAATCTGATACAGATTATGATAAAAAAGTATTGGAAATTTGTCATACAGGCAAATTCCTTATGTTACTTAATTCTGGATTTCAAATTACAGAGGTAAGAGAAAAACCTGATTTTATAATCGAATCTTCAAATGCTATAAAAGTTGGATTAGAACATGAAATTTTAGTTGAAACAACACATAAAAAAGTTGAAGGAAGCTTTTCTGATTTATTAAAGGTTGTAGAAAACTTATTTCGGGAAAGACATCCTGAGTCAAAATTGCTAGTTACTATTTATGTCAATACTAAAAAGAAAATTAGCAAACATGAAAAGCCAATTCTTACAGAGAGACTTTTATCAATGATTGAGGATTCAATTTTTAAAAATAGATTTGAAGAGAACGACCTAGTACACAATATTTATTGGCACAAGCGTTCAAAATTAAATTTCAGCTGCAATACTGGAGGATGGGGGCAGCAATCGCTGCAAACTGATATAGTGTTAAAATCAATCATGAATAAAGAAACTAAAAGACCTAGTTACATTAGAAATACTGGATTAAAGGAACAATGGTTATTAATTGTTATTGGAAGTTTGAGTCAAAGCTCCTATGAACTTGATTCTATATTTGATAAGAATTTTAAAGTAGAGAGCGGATTTACTAGAATCTTTATAATGGAAGATTTTAAAGCAAAATTATTTGAAATATAAAAACCACAGCTGGCAACAAACAACCGTTACCCGCAATACACATTAAAAAAACAAAAAATGAGGATTAAAATTTTATTTTTATTGCTTCACATTTCTTCAATTACAATCTGTCAAGAATATAGTAATCAAAACATTGATGAATTACAAAAAGAAGTATCCCGAATAGAAAATGAAATTAAAATAAAAATGGATTCATTGAATTCAATTAAAAATAAGATTCAACATTTGCAAAATCAAGAATATTTATCGAAATTTAAAATTAACGATGATAACTTAACAATGAGTGCATCACTTATAATGGATGGAAAATTAAGGAAATCCAATAGTCCTTATTCAGAGATTATTTCAATAATTAATAAGAACGATACGGTAATATTAACAGATTTTCAGAACGATTATTGGATTGTTAATAAAGGATATTTTTTTGGGTATTTATCGGAATTATATATAAACGAAACAAAAGAAGTTAAAGTATTTAAACAAGAACTTGAGCGAAAAAATGAAAAATATCGTATAAAAAAAGAGAAAGAACAAGAAAATTTACGAATGTTAGAAGAAAAACAAAAGTTGAATCAATATAGACAAAAAATTTTAAAACAATTTGGAAATGTGACTGGACAAAAACTACTTGATGGATATTATTGGATTGGTATGACAGATAAAATGGCTACTATTAGTTTAGGTGAACCTCGAAATATAAACCGAACTGTTGGTTCATGGGGCGTTCATGAACAGTGGGTTTATTATAGTATATATTTGTATTTCGAAAATGGAATTCTTAAAAGCTATCAAAATTCAAGATAATAATGTAGTGTATAACACCATATTTATTTTGTTTAAATTAATGCCAATTTTGTCCGCAATAGTGTCCTTAAAAGAAAAAAATCATTAATAAATTACTAATTATCAACGACTTAATTTTTATTTAGTGATCCCGATGGGATTTAATTTTAGCTCCATAGGAGTGAAATATTGGTAGAAAATATAACACACCATTTATGAAAGCCTCAGCTAGCACAGATTTCCTCCAAAGGCGGACAAGTAGCGAAGCGCAAACCGTGCATAAGAAGAACCGCTATGCAAAATTACAGAAAAAATTTATCTGAAATTAAGTTTCGTTATATGGAAACATTTATTATCTTTGCAAAATGAATATAAAATTCGAAATCGAGTTTTTAGGTGAGGCGAGAGAATTTCTTGCTACTATAGACATCAAAGCAAGAGAGAAGCTTATCTATAACATTGACAAAGCGAGACTGCTGAATGACCCGGAACTATTTAAGAAATTAGAAGCGGACATTTGGGAATTCAGAGCAGAAGTTAAGAAAATGCAGCATCGTCTCTTAGCATTTTGGGACAAAAGAAATAAAACGAAAACATTGGTGATCTGTTCACACGGATTTATCAAGAAAGGAGACAAAGTGCCTAAAGCAGAAATTGAGAAAGCAAAACGAATAATGAAATTATATTTTGAAACGTATAAATAAAAAAACTATGAAAACTAAACTTGAAAAATACAGTCTTGACGAAATCAAAGATGACCTCATTGGTAAGATTGGCAGCAAGAAACGTGACATTTATGAGTATGAACTCCAAATGGACATTATTGGCGAACTCATTAAAAAAGCTCGTTTAGAAAGAAACTTATCACAAGAGCAATTGGGAAAATTGATTGGTGTTCAGAAAGCCCAAATTTCCAGACTTGAAAGTCGCACGGGTAATGTGACATTAAATACTATTATCAAAGTGTTTCACGCGTTGAGAGCAAAGTTAAGATTTCAATTAGAGTTTGAAGGACATCGAGTAAAAATTGCCTGACATTGCAACATGTACATATCAGCGGTTTTGTATAACCGGCTGCAGACAAGCGTTTAGACAGGTAATACATGAGACAGCAACCTACATACTTTCAACCACACCAGCGGGAAAACCTCGCCGGTTCAGCTATCGCAGATTTCCTCCAAAGGCGGACAAGTAACGAAGCGCAATCGGTGCAAAAGAAGAAAATCAAAATTTTAAGGACATGGATAAAAGAGAAGCTTTAAATATTGCTCAAAAGTATGCTGTTGCAGTAAACTCAAAATATAAAAGCATAAAAGTTATATTATTTGGTTCCTATGCAAAAGGAAACTTCAATGACGATAGTGATATAGATATTGCTGTGGTATTAAAGGATTATAGCAATTTGATAGATATGCAACTGGAATTAATGAGATTAAGAAGAAAGATTGATAGCCGAATTGAACCACATCCATTTAGAGAAAGTGATTTTGAACTTTCCAACCCTATGGTAAATGAGATTTTAAAATATGGACAAGAAATAAATATTAACGTTTCCTAATAGTTCGCTGAACAGACCCCTAATTTGATGTCGGATTATCAAAATCCGAGATAGGATTTCCGTAATCCGAGACAATATATTCATTATCCGATCAGGAAAAATCATTATCTGATGTCGGATTATTAAAACCCGATATAGAATAGGCAAAATCCGAGATAGGATTTCAGTAATCCGAGATAATAAAAACATTATCCAATCAGGAAAAATCATTATCTCAAGTCGGATTATCAAAATCCGATATTGAAAAAATAAAATCCGAGATAGGATTACCGTAATCCGAGACATGAAAAGCATTATCGTTGTAAACCGTTTATAATTATTTAAAGAAAAAAATATTTTCTTCTTTTGTACTGCTCAGGGCGTAAACTTCTTTGAATTTCTTAAATCAGGGGAAATGAGTATTTTTGAGTTTTCAAATAAATTAAAATTATGAGTAACATTAAGCTTTTTGAAAGTAAACAAATCCGTACTGAATGGAGCGAGGCAAAGCAAAAATGGTATTTTGCGATCATTGATGTTGTTGAAATCCTTACAGGAAGCAACAATCCACGAAGATACTGGAGCGACCTAAAACGGAAACTTAATTCGGAAGGTTTTTCTCAGTTGTACGAAATTATCGTACAACTGAAAATGATTTCGCCGGACGGAAAAAAATATACTACAGACTGTGCAGATGCAAAAGGACTTTTACGAATTATTCAATCAATTCCTTCACCCAAAGCAGAACCATTTAAACAATGGTTGGCACAAGTGGGATCCGACAGATTAGATGAAATTGAAAATCCCGAATTAGCTACACAGCGGACACGAGAATTGTATAAAGCAAAAGGTTATCCTGACGATTGGATTGAAAAACGGATGCGAAGCATTGCCATTCGGGAAGAACTAACAGAAGAATGGAAAAACAGAGGAGTAAAAGAACAAATTGAATATTCTATTTTAACGGCTGAAATTTCAAAGGCAACATTTGGATTAACACCTACTCAATACAAGAAAATAAAGGGATTGAAAAGCCAAAACTTGCGTGACCACATGACCGACCTTGAATTGATTTTTTCAATGCTTGGTGAAGCTTCGACAACTGCAATCGTACAAGCCAAAAATCCAAAAGGATTTAAAGAAAATAAAAAAGCTGCGAGGCAAGGCGGGGATGTAGCTGGTAATGCAAGACGTCAACTTGAAGGTAGGACAGGTAAGCGGGTTGTAACAAGCAAAAATTATTTACCTGAAACAAAGAAAAACAAAGAAATAAAAAAGGGAGAAAATAGATAACCAATGCATAGGTGTAATAATATTTGCTGTTTTATTTCAAAGGCAGATTGTGTTTGACTACAAAAGAGTTTCCACCCATACCCAGTTGTAGCTTGTGCTACGTCTAATAATTTTTGTAGCATTTGTTACATAAAAAAATATTCAAATACTATTCCCCGTTAGGCATCATAAGGAACTGACAGTAAATGAAATTAAATTTACGAAAATATGGAAAAAATGAAAGCAGTACTTTATAACAAAAAAGCCGCCCCTGAAAAACTGATCTATTGTGATATTGATAAACCTGTACCAAAAGACAACGAAGTTTTAATAAAAATATATTCAGTTTCATTAAATGCAGCTGATTACAGGTCAATGAAAATGGGGCTCATTCCTAAGCGAAAGATATTTGGAGCCGATATATCAGGTTGTGTTGAATCTGTTGGTAAAAACATTACTCAGTTTAAGCCGGGGGATGAAGTAATGGGTGACCTGGCAAGCTTTGGGTTCGGAGGTTGTGCCGAGTACGTTACAGTTCCGGAAAAAGCAATAATAATTAAACCCTCAAAGATATCATTTGAAGAAGCTTCTACTTTACCTATGGCAGCACTGACAGCTCTTCAGGCACTACGTGATAAAGGGAACATCCAAAAGGGTGATAAAGTATTGATTGTGGGTTGCGCCGGCGGTGTGGGAACATTCGCAATACAACTCGCCAAATATTTTGAAACCGAGGTTACAGGAGTATGTAGCTCAAAGAACGTGCAACAATCCGATTCTCTGGGCGCGGACTTTGTTATTGACTACACAAAAGAAGATTTTTCAAAAAGCAACAAACGGTATAATCTCATATTGGGGATCAATGGAAATTATCCTCTTTTAACGTATAGAAAATGTTTGACTCCAGATGGTATTTATGTAATGGTTGGAGGATCGTTATCCCAGATTTTCAAATCACTTCTTTTTGGGTGGGTTTTTTCTTTTGGACCAAAAAAGATGAGGTCGGTGGCAGCTAAACCAAATAAGGATGATCTGGAATTTCTTGCAACCCTTCTTGAAAACGGCAAAATCAAATCAATAATTGACCGAAGATATTCACTTGACAAGACTGCTGAAGCAATGAACTATTTAAGCCAAGGACATTCAACAGGAAAAGTGGTAATAAACATAAACTAAAATTAGTACGAACGACTAATACCGATCGTGTCTTAAACTATAAACAGCTGGTCTAAATGAATTTTAATTAGTCGTCCCTCAAAAAATCTTTTTAAGAATATCGTTTTAAAGTTTATTGTTTAATTGACCTTATAAAAATTTCCTTATCAAAACAAGAATACTTTTGGTGTGATGGGAATAGTAAGCATTACACGAGTCCCGATGCAAAATATTTTGTGTTGAAATAAATTCATTCATCGGGACGGCTTGTAATGCGTGAAACAAAAGCATTCGTAGGTTTTGTAGAAATTTTTATACAGTCTTGATTTTTGGTTACTTTTTGATCAAGCAAAAAGTAAGAAACTGTTTAAATTTTATTATAATAATCGCATATATGTTTCACTCACAATTTATTCATTCACATTACATCTTCAATAGTCATCCTGAGCTTTGTCGAAGGATAGACAATTGAAGATAATTAAATGTTGTTATTACTTCGTCATAGTTCGACAAGCTCACTATGACAATCAGTATATAAATTTTTAAATGAATTTTAAACAGTTTCTAAGATTTCTTGCAAATTTTGTTGCTAATATTTTTATATGTTATCAGGAATAGCACTTGTTTGAATAATTACTGATGATTAACTAGTTAGTTTTTTATTATGAACTAAGCATCCACATTCATTTTGAAAAATTATGTAGATTTGAAACAGTAATACTTTTTGCTGTAATAAATGAAAACAAAAGCATTGATTGAAAAATATTTCAGTCTGAATGAAAATAAAACTTCTGTTAAGAATGAAGTGATTGCAGGACTCACCACGTTTATGGCAGGGATGTATATCATTGTGGTCAATCCGTCTATTCTGGTTCATTCAGGTATACCTTATAGCGCCTGTTTAACTGCTACCGTGATAATCTCTGCACTCATGAGCATTGCCATGGGCTTATATGCTAAGAACCCCATCATGGTTGCTCCGGGAATGGGTATCAATGCCTATTTTACCTATACGGTTGTAATCGGTATGGGTGCCAGTCCGGAAACTGCACTGGGCGCTGTATTCTGGTCAGGGATTATTTTTATCGTATTGTCTGTTTTGAATGTACGTAACATGATCATCAGGGCAATCCCTTTCAGTGTCCGTATTGGCGGGGCGGTGGGGATTGGCTTGTTTATTTCACTGATCGGTTTTCATAACTCGGGGTTCATTGCGTTGAAACCTCCGTTTATTGGGCTTGGTAAGTTCGGTTTAACGACCATTATTTTTCTTGCCGGATTTTTTATCACATTGATATTGGTCTATAAACATGTGAAAAGCGCTTTGATCCTGGGTATAGTCATCACAACGCTGCTGGCATGGGCTGTTAACAGTTGGTTTGGAAATGCAACCGAACTGCATGAAGGGATAGGTAAATTTACCTCAGTGACAGATATATTTTCAATGCCCGATTTCAGTTGGTTTTTCAGAATGGATATTTTACACTCCTTACGTTTTAGTTTTATTCCTGTTGTGTTTTCGTTGCTGTTTGTGGATATGTTCGACAGTATCACCACGTTTGTAGGCATTGCCGAAGCAAACGATCTGAAAGATGCTGACGGTGAACCCCAGAATATGAAACGTTCGATGATCGTTGATGCGTTTGCCACCATGCTTTCGGGCGTAGCAGGTACATCGCCCGGTACCGCCTATATTGAATCAGCTGCAGGCATCAAACAAGGTGGACGCACAGGTTTAACAGCGGTTGTAACCGGTTTGCTTTTTTTGCCATTTTTATTTTTTGCTCCTCTGGCAGGTATCATTCCGTCTATTGCCACTGCGCCTGTCCTGGTCTTTGTCGGATTCTTCATGGCATCATCCTTAGGTCAGATCAACTGGAAAAATATGGATGATGCATTGCCCGCCTTCATTACGCTTATTCTCATACCACTGACCTATTCGCTTACACAAGGAATCATCTATGGGTTGCTGTCGTACACCATTATTAGGTTAATTGCAGGAAAATACAAAGAGCTCCCGATCACTTTGTATGTCATTAATTTGTTTTCCCTGTTGATGCTTGCCATTGAATATGGATTGTTAAAATAAAAATGATAACAGCGGATGATACAGATAAATAAACCAAACACAGATAAATTGTACTATTGTGTCGTCATTCAGCTTGTGCGTGATAAGCAGATGATTGAGTAAATGTACATGAAGATGCAAAAAGAAAATCTTAAAAAGACTGCAAAACAATCAAAACGATTTCCATTTATTGCAGAACATCGTGGTGGACCACTAACGAAAGAAAATCATCGTACGTTGATGAAATGGGCAAGAGAATGCTCCGAACATGTGTTGTTTCTGATTGACAAGGATATGGATGAAGAACTACTCTATGCTTTGGATGTGGCTAAACAATGGGAGAATGAAAGCATATCAACAGGAGTTGCCATGAACGCTTCACTGGGAGCACATGCAGTGGCACGACAAGTTAAAGACCCTATTTATAAGGCAGTAGCCCGTTCTGTTGGACAAACCGTTGCAACGGCACATATGGCAGACCATTCTCTTGGCGGAGCATTTTATGCGCTTAAAGCGATTAAGCTTGCCAAAAAGGATATTGAACTGGAAAGACAATGGCAAATAAATAAATTAAGTGAATTACCTTCAGAGATCATTGTAATAGTTCAGCAAATGTGGATAAAGAAGGAGTTCGATAAAAGAATATGATGAATAAAACAACGAACAGCTTTAGCTAGATTTGTTATTTAATGACTCCAAACTAAACAAAAAGTTGTATGAATTATTTTTAGATAATTTTTTTAATGAAGATGACAAATTTAATATTGTTTAATGACAATGTTAAAATTAAAAAGAATTTGTATCTTCAATTTGCGTTATGTAAGGTTTGTTTTTTTTATTAAATCAACACTTCGGTAATTTTTATTTGTCAGGACTAAAGTCCTTTAATAGTGAGTATTTTTACTAACCACGACCTTAAGGTCGTGGTTAATGAATCTTAATGAAATCGGGCTTTAGCCCAAAATAAATAAAATAATTACTGAACAATTAATTAAAAGATTTAATTGAAATTTAGTTAAGGAAAGTTGAAGCAGATGAAATTATTTATTTTTCATAAACCTCCATTAGTTCATCCAAATGCTTAGCAGGTATAATATAATTCATTGGTTCGGGTGTGTACCCATTGTACCCGTTTAACCCCGGCACTCCGTTATATCCGTTGGTATTACATGGCTCAGCACCACAGTCCTGATAACCGCCGCTGCCGCCTATTCCGCCTTCTCCGGCTATACCTCCGTTACCTCCTTTATTTTGAAGCAGGATAAGATGAAGATATTTATTGGCAATAGAATCTGCATAGGTAATGACTGAACCACCGTTCCCTCCATCACCGCCAAAGCCGCCATTTCCTGCATCACCGCCATACCCTGCATCATGATCATAACCACCGTCAGTACCTGTAGAACCATTACCTCCTCGACCGCCATTGCCGCCTTTGCCTCCGTTGCAATTAAGTAAAATGCTGCTTCCTTTTGGATCTAAAACAAATCGCTGGGTTGATTCATTGGTGATGAAAAGCAATTTTATAAATGTATCTTTTTTGCATATAATAGATTTTAAAAGGATACGTATATTTTTTCCATTCTCCCCTTTTTGTCCATCCTCTCCATTCTGACCATCGCGACCATGAACACCCTCATGCCCCTGTCCGTTTGAACCGTTTCTACCTTTTTTACCGTTTGTTCCATCGAAATTAAACGTATAACTTGCATTGTAATTGATGGGAATGATTAATTCATCCACGATTGAAGTATCCAATCTGTATTTTCCTTTAATTGAATATGTGAAGTAAAAATTCTCAATCGGATCGGGAATATGGATGAAGGGTTGATTGAGAATTGAATCAGGTAGAGTAAAATAAAAATCGTTAAAAGGAATAGACATTTTTTTATCCTTGGAATTGAATGAAAAAATGTTGTTGTTGCTGAATGTCGCACGAATATTGAATGGAATAACGGTTCCGGCTTTTGCCATGATTGTCCGATCAATTAGGATTTTAAATGAAACCAGATACGGTATTGTGATACTTAATTTATTTTTAATGGATGGATACATCTTTGGGCTAATGGTACAGGTTATGTGATGTCCATTTTTAAAAACTGATTTTGGAGAATAATGTAAATAGCCGTCAGCAAAAGAACAGTTTTCTGTGGTAATATTAAATTCATCTGCATATTCTTTAGTCAGTAATTTTATTTTTTTTGTTTTTCCATTATCAAATTCAATGTTCATTCCTATTGGAATAAGACTGTCTGTTTCGAGCATGCCTGAGGTGTCAGCAAGAATATGTATCCTGATAACGCTGTCTTGTGCATAACTGCTTATCAATGAAAGAAACATTAAAATAATAAGGACTATGAATTTCATATGTTTTCTGAGATGAAACGGTTTTATTGGATTATTATTTTATCGGTTGCAAACAGATATGAAAGGACAATATTTACAATGTTCATTATTTTCTGTTTGTTTAAATGGTTTATCAGGATCAAAGATTTCTTCAAGTAAATGTTTTAATGATTTTTCAAATTGAGTAATGATATCCTTTACTGTTAAAGGTTCTACGAAATTTATTTTCATAAATCCCTGACTTAAATTACGGAAAGAAATAATTCCTGCTTCCACATCCTGTGATAAATAAGTATTGTTCTTACAGTACATATAAACATACATCAGAAGCTGAAAGCTTTTACTGAATGAGGTATCCGCAGTAAGCAGTGTCCAATCAGTAATCTTCAATTCTTTTTTATCGGTCTTGCCTGTTTTATAATCCACAATCCTGATCACAGAGCCGGTTTCATCAATCCGGTCAATAATTCCTTTTAATTTTAACTGAATAATTTTAGAAGTGTCAACAATGAAATCTGTTTCAATTTTATATTCAAGATTTTTGATGATCAACTGAACCCCTTGTTTCGTCAGTGATTCAATGTGTTCAAGTTCTTTAGTCAGGTAACTGACAATAAATTTTTTAATCACTGTCAGGATCAGATAATTTTTTCCGAATCGTGTATCACCATCCGAATAATTATTTTTAAGAGCATCAATAGCAGCCGTATCAACCTGTGTCAGCATCTTTTTAATATCCGGCGCAGTCAAATTTTTATTCAAAAAAGGGAAATATAATTTAAACAGGATTTCATGCACAATTGATCCCATTGTGGTTGGCTCCATGATATCTTCAGCTTCGTCCAGCTCTTTGATCCCTGCTACAGTTTGAAAATAAAATTGAAGCGGACAATTAATATAAATGTTCAAGGTGCTGGCTGAAAAACCTTTCTCGCCTCTTTTTACAAGCTTTTCAAGGATGTCTTTATTCTTTTCAATCTCTATCTTAAAGACATCTTTTGATTTTAACACAGGAATATTAACGATCTTTCGTTGAATCTTCAATTGGGGATTATAGGAGGGCATCTCATTCATCATTTGTTGGATAAACCTGCTTTTTTCACCACTGCCGAAATCATCATTCTGTGTATTGTAAATCAGAAAAACATTGGAAGCTCTTTGCAGCAAGCGATAGAAATGATATGCATAGATTGAGTCCCTGTCTTTATAAGTGGGTAAATTAAATTCTTTCCGAATATCATAGGGGATAAATGAATTTGAATTTTTATCCGAAGGTAATATCCCTTCATTAACAGAAAGCATAATGATATTTTCAAAATCAAGATTTCTTGTTTCAAGTACGCCCATTATTTGCAATCCTTTTAAAGGTTCACCCCGAAAAGGGAGTTGGGTTGTTGCAACTAATTGACTGAATACTGACCGTAGTGTTTTGATCTCAAAAAGCTGCGAGTATTCCTTAACGTAAAAGTTAAGTTGATTCAATATTTTCCCGAACTCAATCAGATATTCTTGTTCCAGTTCGTTTTTTTGTTTCGCTTTTTTTGGCGTGGCACTTTGTTCTATATAGATGTTTTGGAGAATATGTATCAGATCCAACAAACATTCAGCAATGTTTGCTGAGGATTGAAGACGAACATCCACTATTTTTTCAACGATATTTTTGATAACAACATTGGTGACAGGAAGCAGATCAATCAGTTCATTGCGTGAGTAAAAAGATTTATTCGATGTTTTAAATGAATCCATAAATTTTTTTTCATCAGCAGCATAATGATTGAAAAGATTGATGAAATATGGATGAAAAATAATTTTAAGAATATCTTTATAATAAAAAGAAAATTCTTTCATTCCCTGGATTTTATTTAACCGCAATGCATTTTCATGAAGTGAAAAGATAGAATCCGCCAAGGTGTAAAATGGGAAATTTTTCAAGGAAATACCCATGGTTACATTGAAATTGCTGATGGATTCAGGTATTGAGTTCAACACAGGGATTAGAAGATTTTCATCGGCAAGTACAACGGCTGTATTTCCGTAAAGGTCGATAGACTTTATCTCTGTTGAAAGAATTTGTCCTGCTGTTTTTGCCTGACCGATCTGTTGCGGTACACCAATGACCGTTATGTTTTTAGGTATATTCAAATAATATTCATCCATCCATTGAATAGGTCCTGTTTGCCATTTATGGCTGTATTTCCTGATAAACTTCCCTGCTTCCTGTTCGGGTCTTTCAACATAATATTTATCTGCATCCCATATCAGTTCCGCTTTCCCTTTTAACCAAAGTGTATCAATTATTTTTTCTTCGGCTGTATTTAGCGCATTGAACCCTGCAAAAATAAATTTATTAAAATTTAATATGAATTCCGCATCATTTATTTTTTCGACTGCTATTCGGTAGGTGAGTCCTTGATACGCCTCATTTTTATTTAGCAATTTTTGTTTAAGCAATGAATAATAGGTTGCAAAAAGAGTATAAAATTTTATATAATCCTTTTCATAATCTGTCAACGGTTTTTGCTCCAGATTCCAGACTTTAAGCGCCTTAGCTTCGGTGAGATAGTTATAGATCAGTTCGGGTTCAACCAAATAAAGATCAATTTCGTTGAAATCACTGAGCAATGTTTGTCCCCATTTCATGAACTCATCAAATGTTTCAACCTTATCACCTTTGATCGATTTGTGAACAGCATAAAAATCAAGATAAAGAGCCAGATTTTCTATTGTTCGGACACCTGATATTTTTTCGGAAAATTCTTCAATTGATAGTATTTGAGGTGCCCAGACCGGTTTATTTATTTTGGCAGAAATAAATTTTTGAAGAAATAATCGAGAGCGGCGGTTAGGGAGTACAATACAAATGGTATCTAATGAATCAATGTATTTTTTAACAAGATGATCGGCAAGTTGTTCAAGAAAGCTATTCATAAGATTTATTATTGCAATAAATTTTTTTTCAGCAGATCTTCTGCAGATTTCAGAATCTCAATTTTACCCACATCCATCCATGCTGTATCAGTATGATCATATCCTTTGATCAGATGTTCGGACATTAAGTCAAGATACATTTCAACTATTGAAAATTTTCCTTTTTGTTTCACCCATTTAAATATTTCAGGATTGATGACCTGAATTCCGCTGAATGCAAATCTTGAAAGATTTTCAGTTTTAGTTTTGGTTACTTTTTTTTCACCGGTTGAACAATTTTCCCAACCGCACAAACGCATTGAATCATCAAATAAAAAGTAGCGTGATGTTTGTCGTGCCCTCACAGCAAGTGTTGCCATAGCGCCTGTTTCAATGTGTATATCCAATATTTTTTCCAGATCGAGCGAAGTGATAACATCCACATTGTAGACAAGAAAAGGTTTTCCATCATTAAATAAATTCGAAGCATATAACAGTCCTCCGCCAGTATCCATAAGCATCTTGCTTTCATCGGAGATATGAATATTACAGTTAAAGTTATTGTTCTTTTTCAGGAAATCGATGATGAGGTCAGCATAATGATGCACATTGATTATGATTTCATTGAAGCCGGATTGATTTAATTTTGTAATGGCATGCTCAAGCAATGTCTTTTCATTCAATTCAACCAATGCTTTGGGTTTGTTGTCTGTCAATGGTTTCAGCCGTGTTCCCAAACCTGCTGCAAATATCATTGCTTTCATTTTTTCGATTTTTCGTTTGAAATAGTATTCTGAAATCTACATTTTATTTTTTTTCCATTCATAACCTGTAGAATAATATACTCCTTGTGCTATTGAAGTTTCAAGTAATTGATTAGAAATGTCATATTGAGCTTGTCGAAATATGACTTCGACTGGCTCAGTTTGACAATCAACGATATATGATTTAATTGCATTATGAGTTACTATTTATGTATTTGTTCTCTGTGCGTCAATTCAATATTGATTGCATATTTATTTTTTAAATGATTTGCCAATTGTTCGGCGCAATAGACTGAGCGGTGTTGTCCACCAGTGCAGCCAAAGCCGACCATGAGGTTTGAAAAATTTCGTTGTAAATATCTTTCAACCGATTGATCAACTAAAGAAAAAATATTGTTCAGAAAACTTTTTACATCATCTTCTTTTGAAAGAAAATCAATAACTGGCTGATCCATACCGGTGAACTGTTTGTATTCATCGTATTTTCCCGGATTATGTAAAGCACGGCAATCAAAAATAAATCCACCGCCATTGCCGCTGTAATCAACAGGTAATCCTTTTTTATAGGAGAAACTGGAAATAGAAACTTTTAATAAACCTTCGTGTTTTTGGAATTGTTTCAGCTTGTCGGAATGAATAAGTTTATTTATAATTTCAAGAATTATGGGTATTTTGACAGGGAATGAAATGATCGTTAAAAGGTATTTTAGATTGTCCAGAGCAAAAGGAATACTTTGCAGGAAATGTTCTTTCTTTTCGTAAAATCCTCTGAACCCATAGGTGCCCAACGCCTGCATTATGCGTATCAACACATATCCATAATAATATTGACGGAATTCGTCTTTATTTATTTTTTTGTATTTGCTGATGGTTTCAATATAGTATTCCAATAAATTATTACGGATGTTTTGTGGGATATCTGCTTTTGCATCGTAAAGTAAAGAAGCAATATCATACTGCAAAGCACCTTTACGCCCACCCTGATAGTCGATGAAATATGGATTCCCTTTGTACAACATGATGTTGCGTGACTGAAAATCACGATAGAGAAAATAATTGCAATCCGCCTGTAACAGGTAATCTGTGAATAATTGAAAATCATCCTCTAACGCCTGTTCATCAAAGGGAATGCCGGCTAATTTTAAAAAATAATATTTAAAATAATTCAAATCCCACATCATGGATTGTTTGTCAAACCGGTCGCGCGGGTAACAGAGCGAATAATCTAAATCCAAGCCGGCATTGATTTGAAATTCGGGCAAATGGTCAATGACCTTTTTATATACTTCAATAAGTTCTGAAGGAAATTCTTCCGACTTTCTTTTTTCTGTGAGAAAACTATAAAGAGTCGTATCACCTAAATCTTGCAGAAGGTAAATGTTTTCAGATAAATCTTCGACATAAATTTCAGGAACCGGCAATCCTTTGGTAATGAAATGTTTTGTGAAAGAAAGAAAAGCTAAATTCTCTTTTTGATCATGATTGCTTACACCAAGCACTGTTTTAGTTTTCCCTGTTATTCGAAAATATTTCCTGTCGGAACCGGACAATGGGAGTGAAACAATTTTTTCAACTTTTTCTTTAATTTGGTTTTCGAAAAGTTGGCTCAGTTTAGTTTCAATGGTTTTATTCAAAATTTTAATGATTTGATTCTTATTCTGCAAAATAATAAAATTAATTTGAATCCACACAGAATCATAATAAAAAACCCTGCTTCATTCATTTTGAAGCAGGGTTGAAAGAATGTCATATCAGTTCAGGTTATTTTTGTAAAAGTATTTTTTCAACCTTTTGAACTTCTTTGGAATTCAATTTAATGAAATAGATTCCTTGAGGATAACCGGACAGATCAAACTGTTGAATGTTTTCATTTGTTTGTTTACGACTCATGACCACCTGACCTTCCATGTTAAATATGGAAATATCTATCATGTCTTTAAATCCGTTCATGGTTAAAGTTAATATGGCAGATGTAGGATTAGGATATATATTCATTTGGAAAGTTTTATCAACAGAAATGATATTGGTGCAGTTGTCAAACAGAACATTGATCGTATCTTTTCCGATACAATTTTTAGTATCAATTACATTGACTATAACCTCAATGGGTTTAGTGCTATGGCCAGTTGAATCCAGTGTATATATATTATTACCAATAGTAGGATTGCTGCTGCCGATTTGCCAGATATATGTTAAAAATCCTGAACCAGCATTTAATTCAATTGAATTAGTACAAATGGTCGTGTCGTTACCTAAATTGACTATTGGGAGCGGATCAACAGAAATAACCACATTATCAGCGGCCTTACAGCCATTTGCATCCCAAACTATAACGGTATAAATAGTATTTTTTGTGGGTTTGACAATAATTTCCTGTGAGGTTTCAATAGTACTCCAACTATAGTTTATTCCGCCTTGTGCTATTAATGTAGCTGATGTTCCTTTGCATATTGTCTGATCAAGGCCTGCATTTGCTGTAGGAAGAGGATTTACAACTACAACTACAGTTGAAGTATCGCGCAAACCGATATTATCTATCGCAATGACCTGATAGGTTGTTGTATTGACAGGCATAACCGTGAATGGTCCTTGTCCTGCACCAATATTATGATCCCAAATATAAGTAAAAGGTTCAGTCCCATTCTTAGCATTCGCTGACAGACTTGTTGATTCACCTAAACAGATAGATTCCGGTGTAGCAGTTGCTAATACTTTCATTGAACAGTCAGCATCAAATGTGATCGAAACACTGTCTGTTGATGAACATCCTTTCGTTGTTGTTACTTTTAAATAAAAAACAATAACTTTTTCCGTTGCAGCATTGGGTTCATTAGTCTGAACATTTGGATTTGCTATTTGAGGATTATCAATGATCCCGGTTGAAGTCCAAAAATATGTACCACCGGTACCGGCACCACTACCATTCAGTTGAAGTGAAAGATCCTTACAGATGAAATCATTCGTACCTGCATCGGCAACTGGAATAGGGTTGACTGATACAACAATAGCATCCGAGTTTGAACAACCTGAAGCATTTTTAACTGTAACGGTATAGGTCGTTGTAACAACAGGATTAACTGTGATTTGAGCCGAGATAGCACCATTACTCCACGAGTAAGAATTACCATTGGTCGTTACTGTTAAAACGGTGCTTCCTCCTTTACAGAATTCAACATCTTTACCTGCATTTACTGTCGGGGTTGTACCAATATAAACAATTGCCTGATCAGTAGCTGAACAACCAAAACTATTGAAAACAGTAACTGTATAAGTCGTTTGAACAGCAGGGTTAACAGTAATGGATGAATCCATCATATTATTATTCCAGAGATAAGTAGTGCCACCTGATGCTTTTAGAGTTACAGCACTACCATTACATGAAGTTACATTCCCTCCCGCATTTGCAGCAGGAATTGGATCAATGGTTACAATCACCTGATCAGAAGCTGTGCAGTTATTGGTTCCTGTAACAGTAACAGTATACGTAGTAGTTACCAGAGGTTTTACATTAATGGTTTGGCTGATTACACCAATATTCCAGTCGTATGTGCCACCACCCGTAGCAGTAAGGATTGTGTTACTGCCTTTGCATATATCCACATCAAAACCGGCATTTGCTTTGGGAGCAGCATTGACGTTAACAGCTACTTTTGCTGAAGCCGTACAACCACCGTTTCCGGTAGCTGTAACCGTATAGGTAGAAGCAGTTGTTGGTTTCACTGTAATTATAGTTGTAGTTGCTCCTGTATTCCATTTGTATGAATTACCACCGCTTGCAGTCAAGTTGGTATTGGTCCCGCTGCATACAGTAACATCTTGTCCGGCGCTCGCTTGAGGAGCCGGATTGGATGTAACCACAATATTATCTGAGGCAGTACATCCATTGGTACCCGTAACAGTTACGGTATATGTAGTGGTTTGAGCCGGTTTGACAGTTATCTGATCTGTATTATCTCCCGTATTCCAATGATACAATGCACCACCTGTTGCTGTAAGTATTGTGCTTAAACCATTGCAGATAGAAACATCTTTGCCTGCATCCGCAGTAACTGAGTTGACGGTAATAATGAGTTCATCGGTAGCTGTTTTGCCATTCTTATCCGTTAATAAAAGGGAATAAGTTATAGTTGCAGTTGGTTTAGCGATAGGATAAAATATATTTTGATTATCTAAATATGTTTGAGGTGTCCATTTGTATGTGTAGGGTTCAGTGCCACCAAATCCGTATGCAGAAAGCTGAACAGATTCACCGGAACAAATTGTTTTATCATTTCCTGCATTAACACCCGGGATGCCTTGTACAATTAAAAGCATCTGATCCGTAGAAAAACATCCTTTCGCATCGGTAACAGATAAAGTATAAGCTTTAGAAAGAGGAGGATTTGCTGAAGGTGTTGCAATAGTTGCATCAGAGAGATTATCAACAGGTATCCAAGAGAATGTATAAGGTGCTTCTCCGCCAGAAGCTGAACCTTGGAGCGTTGTTGAGTTTCCGGCAGAAATGGTTTGATCATTTCCGGCATTGGCAATAACAGTTGGGTTGATATTGACAACAACGTCATCTGATTTTAAGCAACCTGCCTTGCTTGTAACAGTTACAGTATAAGTTGTTGTCGTCAGGGGTGATACTGTGATAATCGCTGTTGTAGCACCGGTATTCCACAAATAGTTTCCATCGCCTGTAACGGTAAGTGATGTGCTGTTTCCTTTGCAAATAGTAACATCATTACCTGCATTAGCATTAGGTAATGGATTCACCGTAACAATAACTGCATCAGATGCTGTACACTTGTTAGATGCTGTAGCTGTCACTGTGTAAGTAGTAGTAATATCGGGAAAAACAGTAATAATTGAATCTGTTGCTCCTGTATTCCATTTATAGGTTAAACCTCCTGTAGCTGTTAAACTAATACCTATGCCTGTACATACTGATACATCATTACCTGCAGATACATTGGGTGAAGGATTAACCGTTATGATTACAAAATCAGAAGCGGAACATCCCTTCGGATTTACAGTTACAGTATATGTAGTCGTAATGATTGGGCTGACATTCACAGTGCTTGATGTGTCACCTGTATTCCATTTATAGGTTGTTCCACCTATAGTTTTTATCTGAACAATATCTCCTTTGCAAATTGTTTGATTTGTTCCTGCATCTGCTAAAGGTAAAGGATCAACTTTTACGACAACATTATCTGATGAGGTACATCCATTGGGATTATTATCTCTAACAGTAACTGTGTAGGTAGTTGTGATTATTGGATTAACTGTGATCGTTGCACCAAACATATTATTGCTCCATAGATAGTTAGTACCTCCGGAAGCAGTCAGCGTAGTATTTCGACCCTGACAAATTGTAACATCATTTCCTGCATTTGCTTTTAATACGGTTACAATCACGGAATCAATGGCTGAACAACCATAAGTATTGATGGCTGTTACATGATATGTTGTATTGATTACAGGAGTAACTGTTATAGAAGCTGTGGTTGCTCCGGTATTCCAGCTATAAGAAGTACCTGTTCCTGAAGCAGTGAGAGTAACAGGATTATTATTGCAAATATTCGTATTCTGTCCAGCATCAACCGTTGGAGAAGCAACAACAGTAAGTACCACACTTTTGGAATCAGAAGCACCAGTTGCATCGGTAACAGTGACAGTATACGTTGTATTTACTAGAGGTCTGACGGTAAATGGACCAGCTCCCTGAAACCATGGCTGATTCCATCTGTAAGTATATGGCTCGGTACCTTGAATGGCTGTTGCAGCTAAAACTGCTGAAGTCCCGGAACACATTTCTTTTGGCTTTAATCCAATGACAGCTTTTAGTGTGCATTTTGCTTCGAAAGTCACAATGACTGTGTCTGTAGATTTGCAACCGGACTTGCTGGTTACTTCCAGAATAAATGGGATGGCAAGATTTTGTGTGGCTGCCGGATTATTAGTGCTGACAAGCGGATTGAAAATATTTGCATCGCTGATTATTCCGGTAGAAGCCCAATGATATGTGCCGCCTGTACCTGCACCTTTACCGTCTAATTGTACCATTGAATCTTTACACACAGCTCTGTCAGCGCCTGCATTGGCAAAAGGGAAGATAGTAACAACTGCATTTGCCGTATTCGAACAATTGAAATTATCGTATCCTGTAACAGTATAGGTTGTTGTAATGGATGGTTTAACCGAAATCTGTTGGGTGGTTTCTTTTGTATTCCATGTGTATTTTGATCCCCCTGCTGCAGTGAGGTTTACACTTGTACCTGGGCATACTGTAGTACTTGGTCCTGCAGTAATCTTTGGAGGGGTTTGTATCTTAACGACTAACGTATCACTTGCATTTTGTCTGGGGCGTGAATTATCCTGTACTCTTACAATATAAGTCGTGGTAACAACAGGAGCAACAGTTACATTAATATTACCCGGGAAATTAACTCCATTTGCAGTCCAAATATACTGATATGGCTGAGCTCCTCCAGTTATAATTGCTGTTAATGTAGTTGAACTACCCGGACAAATACTTACATCATTTCCTAACGTAACTTTCAGAGCAGTGCCTTGCGCAAATGAATTTTGTATTAAAAAAAATATTGTCAGCAGGACAATGATTTTTTTCCAACACGTTAAAAATGTTTTCATAGTTTCTTAAATTTTCGATTAAATAATATGGAAAGATAAAAAATAAATTTTACAGTTGACACCGCATTTTAATAAAGGTTGTATGTACAATCATTTTTTTAATAATTAATACAAATTAATCGGTTGATTTACCTCCAAGATTTTTTCAAATAACAGTAATAATCAATTGCAATATCAAACTGTTTTTGATTAATAGATTTTTGAATTGAAAAATGATTTAAAGAATAAATGTTGATATTAAATAATTAGATTTATATTTGATAGCTCTTCTTACAAACTCGGTTTAGTTATTTGTTGATATTTTGGGAATAAACAACCTTACTTAGAATTTTTTTATTTTCAATTTAATAAATTCGAATGAAATCAGTATTTAAATTAATTTTTGTTCTATTCGTTACATTAAGTTATCAAGATGTTTATTCTCAAACTATAAAACTAACTGAATTAACGGAAATGGATTTAGGAGTAAAAATTCCTGATGGTATGGATGCCATGTCTTTTGGTGATTTTGATAATGATGGCGATTTAGATCTTTTAGTTAGTGGGGAATATGAAATGGGAATGCCAAAAGGAAAATATTTGACCAAGGTATTTCAAAACAATAATGGAAAGTTTATAGAATATCCGACAAATCTGATAGGCGTTAGAAGTAGCTGTGTTAATTGGATTGATATAGATCAGGATGGTGATCTGGATATTTTTGTATATGGATTAAGCGGATACGATGATGACAATCAACCGATAGATGTTTCAAAAATTTATATTAATAACAAGGGTGTTTTTACAGAGAAAGAATTATTAATCCCTAAGGTGTCTGGTATTGGAATGTCATCGGGTGGTGGAATTGTCTGGGGCGATTATGATAATGATGGGGATATTGATTTCGTTTTATCAGGTTTGTATAATCCAAATACAAGCAATTATTTAACGAAAGTGTTTGAAAATAAAAATGGGATTTTTATTGAAAAAGCAAACCTGACCACTATTGGTTATGGCGCAACTACTGTTTCCTGGTTCGATTTTGATAAAGATGGGGATTTAGACATTTTAGTTACAGGCAATACGACCACAGGTGGAGCAAAAGGTATTAGTACTAAAATGTTCATCAATAATAATGGTGTTTTTTCGGATGCAAATTTTGATCTTCCGGGAATTGAAGGGGCTGTTAGTTTTTCTGATTTTAACAACGATGGGTATTTTGATATTTTGTTGACAGGCAACTCATATTATCAAAAAGTGTTGCAAAAAATATCATGTGTTTATTACAATAAGAATTTAAATTATCAATTTTCTGATTCACTTAATTACAATTTAACACAAGGTATTGCTTCAAAAATAGTATCCGCTGATTTTAATAATGATGGACAGTTGGATATTTTAATGACAGGTTCGTTTGGTTATATTTCAGCGTATAATCCAACTAATTATATTCCTAAATTATATGTTAGTAAAGAGTATGATTCATTAAACTTTAATTTTCCGGTAGTCAATAATTTTACTGTTGCAGATTATGATCATGATGGAGATTTAGATGTAATTATGTTTGGCAAGAAAGGCAGTTATCTCGATCCAAGCTATATTACTAAATTTTATAGAAATGATATTTCAATTCCCAATACACCTCCTTTATGTCCTAATTCCTATAAAACAATTATGCAGGGTGATTCTGTAATCCTATGCTGGTCAAAAGCAGATGATGGGGGTGTGAATTCAACAAAAACAAATAGCAATTCTTTAACGTACAATATTTATTTAAAATATAATGATAGTCTGGTTGTTTCACCCAATTCAAATATTGAAAATGGATTCAGAAAAATTGTAGATTATGGCAATGCTCAATTGGATACATTCAAAATTATTAAAAAATTATCTTCCGGTCCATATCAGTGGGGTGTTCAAGCTATTGATAATTCTTTTACGGGATCTGTTTTCTCTCCTGTTCAATCCTTTACCTATTGCACCCAATTCAGGATTGATGCAGGAAAGGACAAGAATGTTATTTGCGGAAGTCAGGTACAATTTGATTCTACGATCATTATTAATTCCGGTATTGGAAAATTAACTTATGACTGGCAACCCAAACAGGGATTAAATGAATATGACATTCAAAATCCTATTGCCTATGTGAATAAAGATAATGTGTATTATCTTACGGTAAATTCAACCAATGGTTGTGAAGCAAAAGATTCGGTGAAAGTAATTGTTAACCCTTTAGAAGCATATGCTGACGATGTGAATGTTTCTTGTGGCAATACAGGTCAGTTGGATGTTACTTCAAATTATTCCGGTTCAGGCGCTTTATCTTATGCATGGCTGCCTGCCGATAATCTGAGTGCAACGAATATAAGCAATCCGGTGGTAAGCATTATTAAACCTGCAACGTATACGGTTGATGTTACGACTCCCAATGGATGCAAAGCATCAAAGAGTATTCAGGTTAATACATCCGTTATTGATATTCAGCCGACCATATGTATGGTTACTGTCGACAGCTTAAACCGAAATGTGGTGATATGGGAAAAACCAAATCAGGTTAACAAAGGAATAGTTTCGTATAGTATTTATAAAGAAAGCTCTACTGCCGGTGTTTACAATAAAATTGGGAATGTACCTTACAATAAATTCAGTGTTTTTATTGATACCAACTCCATTCCGATGATGCATTCCGATCGGTATAAAATATCCCTGACAGATGTTTGTGGATTTGAATCAGCGCTGAGTACATATCACCGTACGCTTCATTTAAGCGTTTCACCTAATGGTAATGGAATAGGAAATGGATATCAGCTCAACTGGCAGGATAATTACGAAGGATTCATTTTTTACACATATGATATTTTCAGAAGTATTAATAAATCCGGTTTTATTAAAATTGATCAAATTCAGAATACACTTACATCCTATACCGATACAACGTCATCAACATTACCTGTCTATTATGCGGTTGCTGCTGTTAAACCCAACGAAGCATGCTGGCCATCCGGCAACACAAAAGGTATTTTCCCGGTCGATTTTAAAGGATCAAATTATTCAGTATCCAATATCAATAATTATGATTTTGAAGGTGTAATTGAAATTACGTTTTCGGATAAAATCAAAATTTATCCTAATCCTACAAATGATATGTTTTTAATTCAAACAGAATCTCAAAATAATTCTTATTCTCTTGAGATACTTAACATACTTGGAGAAGTAGTTTATAAAAATATATTCACTACCAACATTGAACAGGTTGATTTATCAAGTCAGCCGACTGGTGTATATTTTATAAAACTGCAATCTGAAAATAATATGATGGTGAAAAAAATCATCAAACAATAAATTTAAAAACTCCAAATTTCCAATTTCCAACTCTCTACTCCCTTCTCCATGGAGAAGAGCAGGGGATGAGGTCTAATTAAAATATTCTTTCATCCTCGAGAAGAAAATTTTATCTGAGTCAGATGGATTTAATTTAAAAATAATGTGCAAAAAAATTGCATATTTAATTTTTCTCACTATCTTGCATTAAATTTTCCAAACATCTTCTTTAAATATTTGTTTTGTTTATGATAGTTCAATTACATTCAATAAAACAAATTAAACACGTATCCATCCCTGAAACTCCTGTGGTTGTAATAAAGCGTTGCTCCCCCCCCCCCCCCCCCCCAATTTTTAAGCATAAACAATCCAACAGTAGGTATTTTATTGCATATCTATACAGATTTCAATCATTCCTCAAGAAAACTTTCTCAAATTCATATTATATCTGGATAAATTGTCTTTTTTAAAATATATTTTATGAAAATAATAATGTTATTTTTTTTGTTTTTTTTCATATTTGGTCGATTCATATATGGACAGGATGCAATCATATTGAAAACTCAAGAAGTTGTTTATGGTAAAGTTATTAAAGTGAGTGATAATGAAATTGAATATAAAACAGTAAATAATGAGAGTCCAATTTATGGTTTAAAACCAAGCAAAGTTGCTGGTATTATTTATCAGAACGGACAAATTGATTTTTTTGATACATATAGTATGAATTTATATTTATCCAATAAATATAAAAAGGATATGAATGCATATATTGTAAATCAATATAAAGATACTATTAAAATTAAAAGTGCTACACAAGATAAAAATAGTGATTCTGTTTATATGGCCAAAATAGAAAAGATGCAGAAAGAAATGTTGAAACAAAAAGAAGAATTAGAAAAAGCAAATAAAAAACTTGAAGAAAAACAAATGTTAGAAAAGTCTGTGCAGAAAGAAACAGAAATAAATTCCCAAAATAATAAAAAGAATATTGATACACTTAAATTAAATTTTGAAAATAAAATAATAAACGAAGATTCCACATCTTTTCCTGAAATTGAACTGCTTCAGAAAGAAATCAAAGATCAAAAAGAAGAAATTGATAAAAACAAAAAAATTCAAAAATATCAACAAAATCAAGATTCGATTCAAAAAGCTTTAAACTTAAAATATGAAAAGGAAATATCCATATTGCAAAAAAAAATTGAAAATCAACAACTACTTAAAAATGACAAAACTGACCAATTATATGATAGTATAATTTCTTATAATAATAAACTTTTTAAACTAATACAAAATAATAAAAGCGAGGAGACTAAATGGATACCCAAACCTTTCGGTATTGGTGTAGATGTAGCGGGTGTTCTTCGAGGTTATGTTGAGAGTAATTGGTCTTTAACAGATTATCTAACTTATTCACCTTATAATATTTTTCTTTCATTTGATTTTAACCGTCATATACGATTAGAAACTGAATTTGCTGCTTCATTTATTAATTATGATGGAGTTACTGGAGGTGCATCTCGTTTTGCAGTCGGTATACTTGGTATGTGGCAAAGAGGTAAAACAAATTTTTATACTGGTATTAAAACTATGCGTACAGGATATAGTGTTCATTATAAGAGTCAAGATTCTACAAATTATATTACATATTTTGCTCCTTCTATTGGAGCGGAATATGCTTTTGGGAATCACTTTAGTATTGGAAGCGAGATTGAATTTCCATTCGGCATAAATGGAAAAGCTTCAACTATTTGGATTGGCTTTAACCGATTTATATTACGATATTATCTTGGAAATAATTTTAAAAAAAATAAAAAATAATTAATCAGTGGAGTCCAGAACCCACTTAAAAAAACGGGGCGGAACTGAAAAGCCATACGAGTAGGAACTTAATATCAACAAAATGAAAATAAAAATATTATTATTCAGTATAACAATTGTAATTATTTCAATCTTTAATGGATGCAAGAAATATGAAGAAGGCCCTTTATTTAGTTTAAGTTCCAAAAAAGCAAGAGTGGTTAATACATGGAAATATGCTAAAGTATTTAATTTTAATTCAGGTTCTGATTACACATCACAATATAGCAATTCATATCTTGAATTTAAAAAAGACGGGACTTCTATTCAAACCGATGGTTCATCCTCGGTTGTTGGTAAATGGGATTTTGCTACTGATAAAGAAAATATTATTTTAACAGGAAATGGTTCAAGCATTTCATATAATTATCAAATCAGAAGGTTGACAAGTAATGAACTTTGGCTTAGAGGCGAGGTCTATGAGTATCATTTGGCTTCAAAATAAAAGTAGAAAAACTAAAAAATCATCCTTTATCAGGCGCTTAACAGTGGAGTCCAGAACCCACTTGAAAAAACGATACAAAATTGAAAATTATTATGTATAAGATATTATTATTGTTTATGGTTATAGGTGTAGAAAATATTTTTGCACAAACCCCACCTTCTAATGATAAAAGTAGCAATGCAATTATATTATTTCCAAGTTCTTCTTGTAACTTTAGAACAGGAACTACCTATGGAGCTACACAATCCCAACCAGTTTCAACTTATGGTTGGTGTTCTATGTTATCTACTACTTATGCATATGATGTTTGGTATAAATTCACTGCAACTTGTCCTAAACATCATGTACAAGTTCAGAGTGCTTCTGATTTTGCAGCAATAGTTGAAGTTGAAGATGCTGCCAGTGGCGAGATATTAGATTGTGATACAGATGGAGAAGGGGGTTCTATTGATATTTCTGTTTCATGCATTATTGGTAATATTTATTATATAAGGGTATATAATGATTATGGCGGTAATATATGGGCAACTGGGACAGATTTTCAAATATGTGTAACACCAACTTGTGTTTCAAATGATGATTGCACATTTGCTACTCCTTTAATTTCAGAAAATTATTGTAACTATATTTCTGGATCAACTAACGATGCTACCCAATCTCAATCTCCTGAAAAATGTTCAAATTTTGTACCCTATGCAGCTTTTGATGTTTGGTATAAATTTACTGCTGTTAAAGACAACCATATTATTAAAGTATCAGGATCTCCTTATTTTGAACCAATTATTGTTTTAGAAGATGCGACTTGTAGTACAGCTCTTTGGTGTGAAGAGGGTTTTGGCTATGGCTCAACTGCAACTATGAATTTAAAAGGATTTACAATAGGTAATATATATAATATCAGAGTATATAGTTCAGATACCCATGCTAATTTTCAGATTTGTATTACACATTCTGGTAGCTCTGGAATTGAGGGCGTAAACTCCTTAGCTAATTTGAAAATATTTCCTAATCCTAACAACGGAATATTTACAGTTAGTACTACTACGGAAATTGATAATATTGAAATTTACAATGTTCTTGGTGTAAAAGTTTATTCAAAATCTACTAGTTATCATACATTAAAAGAAATAGATATTTCTAATGAGCCCAAAGGTCTTTATTTAATAAAAATGTATAATGGGGAAAATGTTTATACGGAAAAAATAATTATCCAATAATAACTATTACCGAAAAATTAATTTTTTAATATCATTTTAACAGTGGAGTCCAGAACCCACTTGAAAAAACGGACAAAATATATTAATTAATAATGAAAAATATTATTTATACAATAGCTTTATTTCTAATATTTTTTTTAGAATCTTCTTTTACACAAAATTTAACAGATATTGCACGCAGTAAAGAAATAACTTGGTATGGTGTAGATTTTACTCAATCTCGTTTTATTGGTTTTGAGTTAGGGGAATTGAATAAATTTTCAATTAGTAGTTGGAGTTATACAACATTAACAGATTATGATAAAAATTTGATTAGAAGATCTTTCGGTAAAAAGACACTTTATGATGAAACAACTACGGCACAAAATCGAAATTCAATTCTTGATTGTAAATCTTTATCTATTAAAAACACCTATGAAATCAATATTGATATCATTAAAAAGGTAGTCGCTGATTATAATATTAAGGGAGATGGCTATGGTGTATTATTCATCGTTGAGAGTATTGAGAAAATTCAAAATAGTATATTTATTTGGGTTGTATATATTGATAAATCTTCAGGGCAGGTCATAAGTTCAAGGCGATATATTGGTGGTGGATATGGAGGAAGTTGGAAAAATTATTCTAAAGGGGGAGTTGAATTAGTTATAAAATTAAGTGGAAAAGATTTAAAACTTTATAAATAAAATTTTAAAATGAAAACTAAAAAAATGATTTCTTTTATTGGCGCAATAATATTAATCGCAATAGTATTATTTGCTTTTAAAACACAAACAGTTCCTAAAAAATATCAACATCTAATGATTTATTCTATTCATTATGACCTCGACAAAGTATTTATTAGTATTGATGGAAAAGAATATAAAGAATTGAAATTGACTAAACAAATAAAAGGTCCCTGGGATTATAATCCAATTATTAATCTAATTCATCAATATGAAAATGAAGGGTGGGAGTTAGTAAGTTGTAACACAAATGGATCTTCTTTTTATTATTTGCGTAAAGAAAAGGAATAATACTATTTCTTTATAAGTTTCTGCCATTCGGATATTTAAAATAAACTAATAACAGTGGAGTCCAGAACCCACTTGAAAAAACGGGGCTAAATCGATAAGCCAGATGTATTGAAAAAAATTAAATTTAATTCTATGAAAACAAAAATTTACTTCATTTTAATTTGTCTTATTTCGTTTATTTATTTAAATGCCCAAACCGAATTAATTCAAAATGGAAATTTTTCAAATGGTAATACTGGATGGACAACATCTGGAAATTGGTTAATCAGTTCCTCTTTTTCTTGTTATAATAGTGCCAGTGCTTACGCTTATGCTGGGAATGCAAGTGGAAGCCCTATTATTAATGAATATGGGAATTTAAAACAAACAATTACAATTCCAAGTAATTCAACATCAGCGACTCTATCTTTTTATATTTCCCAGAATACTCAAGAAACTTCTGCCTCATTTGCAGATTATTTGGAGATATATTTTTATAATTCAACAGGTAGCACATGGATTAAAACCTTTGTTCACATATCAAGTTCAAGTGCTGGCTCCTATCCTGGTTGTCAAACCTACAAAAAATATACTTACGATGTTTTGGCTTTTAAAGGACAAACGATACAGTTGTGGTTTCACGTTTTTTCAGATGGAGGACCAAATAATACAATGTTTCGTGTAGATGATGTGAGTTTGATTTATATTGAACCAACCGGTACTGTTCCAGGAGAAGCAACTGTGACTGGAGATAGTGAAGGTTGTGCTGGAACACAAATGACATTTAGTGCAACAGCAAAAGATGCAACTGATTATATCTGGTCAGCACCTGATTGTACTCCTAGTTCTGGAACTGGTTCAAGTTTTACAACATCACCTAATAATTCCGGAAATATAAGTATTACTGCAACACCATCAAATTCTTATGGAGATGGTACTGCAGGAACAAAAACAGTAATAGTTAAATCTTCACCTTCTACACCTGTCATCAAGGCTCAAGGTGATATTACGAGTTTTTGTCAAGGAGCAGGTTCTGTAACATTACTTGTCGATAATTCCGAAAATGGAAATACTTATTCTTGGCATCCTTCTGGCATCGGAGTAAGTATTAATGTTACCAATGCTGGTACTTATTATTGCACTTCATCTAATACCTGTGGTGGATCAAGTCCTGCTTCTAACTCAATAAATATTAATGTTAATACTGTTCCTTCTGTTTCATTTACACAATCTGGATCAAACTGTACTTTTAATTTTTCAGACAACACAACAGGAAATCCAATTTCGTGGAATTGGAACTTTGGTGATGCAACATCACAAGATAATACTTCAATATTACAGAATCCTATACATTCTTTTTCTAATAATGGCATTTATAATGTTTCACTCCAAGCTACTAATACGTGCGGTTCAAATTCTTCAAGTCATAACATTACAATTGGAAATTGTACTAATGGAATTGAAGAAATTTATTTGGTTTATATTAAAGATATTTTAATTTTTCCAAATCCGGTTAATAAAATTATACAAATTAATTTTTCATTATTAAAAAATGAAAAATTATCTATATATCTTCTTGATATTTTAGGTAAAAAAATAGAAACTATTTCCGAGTCAGTTTTTGATTCAGGTAATAATTCAATTAAGTTTTTAAGACCCGAGAAATTGGCATCAGGAGCATATTTTATTAAGTTTGATTCTAATGAGTTTTCTGTTTCAAAAAAGATTTATTTTAAATAAAAGAAAACTATGAAAAAATTATTTATTATTTCCGTATTTTTTTTTCTTTATATAATTGTTAATGCAAAACAAGTTGAAGAAAAAACAGCTAAACTTGCTGGTAAAAATTTTTTGAGTTCTCTAATCAATGACTCAAATATTAATTTTGATTTAACTTTAGTTTATAAATCTTCCCAAAAAGATAGTTTTTTAATATCTGGTTCACAACATATTTGTTATTTCTATATTTTTAATTGTATTAATCGAATGGGTTTTGTGATTGTTTCTGCTGATAATATAGTTCTTCCAATATTGGGTTATTCTACTGAAAACTATTTTAATGCAAATAATATACCTGCAAATCTTTCGTGGTGGTTACAAAATTACAGTGATCAGATTCAGTTTACAATTAATAATAATTTTCCACCATCGTTAAAAATTTATCAAGATTGGAAAGATTTAATTTGTGGTAAATATAAAAAACCGCTCGCTAAATCAGGTGTAGAACCGTTATTAAAGAAAATAACATGGAATCAAAGTCCATATTATAATGATTTATGTCCCGATAATAATACTGGTATTCATGCCATGACTGGTTGTGCTGCAACAGCAATGGCACAAATAATGAAATATTGGGAATATCCTATCAAAGGTACAGGAGAACATTCATATATTGATCCAATAAATATTGAAGATTACAATCAAATACCTGGTTCTGCTTATGGATTCCAAACTGCCAATTTTGGTAATACAACATATAAGTGGGATGATATGCCAGATAATGTTACATATCCAAATGATGCTGTAGCTAAACTAATGTATCATTGTGGTGTTAGTATTGATATGGATTTTGGCCCATCATGGAGCGGGGCATGTGTACTGAAAAGAGATGGAGGAAATGCATCATGTGAATATGCCTTACCTACATATTTTGGTTATAAATCATCTATTTCTGGTATACTACGTTCAGATTATATAAATGATGCGAATTGGATTTCTGATCTAAAAAAAGAATTAGATTCTGGTAGACCTATTCAGTATGCTGGTTGGAGTAATAATCAAAAAATTGGTCACACATGGGTGTGTGATGGGTATAATTCCAATGATTATTTTCATATGAATTGGGGATGGGGTAATATTAATGCAAATGAGTATTATACTATTAATTTAGTTAATGATAATATAAGTCAAATTTATACAACCAAACAGCAGGCACTAATTGGCATTGAACCAGCTTTTGGGCAATGTAGTTATTCATTATCACAAAACAGTAATAAATTTTCAACAATTGGCGGTACAGGTAGTTTTAAAGTTCTTACTTCAACTAATTGCAGTTGGACTGTCCAATCAAATAATTCATGGATAAGAATTACTTCTGGATTAAATGGACAAGGTAATGGTATTGTTAGTTATTCAGTTGACCCAAATGGAACATTAAACACCTTAACCGGTTCAATTACTATTACCGGAGGAACAAATAATTTGACTTATGATATTACTGAATCAGGTAACAATTGTTCTTATACACTTATTCCTTCATTCCTTACACATTCTGCATTAGGTGGCAGTGGAAATTTTTCAATAAATACTAGCAATAATTGTGTATGGTCTTTAATTTCAAATAATCCATCATGGTTACATATTACTTCTAATCCAACAGGTATTGGTAGTGCAACAATTTCATATTTTGTTGATCCTAATTTAACTACAAATACATTAACCGGATCAATTACAATTGCAAATCAGACTTTTAATGTTATTGTTTCCGGAGCAGCATTCGATTGTAATGTCTCGTTTATTCCTGCTGATATTATGTTTATTGGTAAATATCAGGGTAATTATAGTTTTGTTTATAACATTAATTCTGGATGCAGTTATTCAACATTATCTAGCAGTCCTGACTGGCTCATTATAAGTAGTGCATTAAATAATGTTATTCATTTTAATGTTTCTACTAACTCTAGTTATTTCCCTCGGACTGGCTATATATATTTAAATGGAATTTACAAACAGGTTACACAAGAAGGTAATACTTCTTTAGAAATTAATGAAGTATCACAGTTAAATGATATCAAAATTTATCCTAATCCAATTACTGATAAATTTACCATAGAACTTGATTATCATAATTCCTCTTATTCTCTCGAAATCCTCAACACAATCGGGCAGGTTATATTAATTAGAAAAATCACCAATAACATTGAACAGATTGATTTATCCGGTCTTTCAGATGGAATCTATTTTGTGAAGTTGCAATCCGAGAACAACAAAATCGTTAGAAAGATTATTAAGCAGACTCATACTTATTAATTTGTTCAGGATGGAATAGTATTAACGCACAAATCGTTTTAAATGGATATTTTGCAAATAATTATTATAATTTGTATATTGTAGATTATACAATCGGTGTCAATTCTTAAATAATTAACGATGTGGAAAAAAATATTGCAAACCTCAATCATTGGTTTAGTAACACTATTCGTGGCAGTGTGTCAAAATTTGATAAGAAAATTATAAAATTCAACAATATGAAAACAAAATTTTTATTTCTTGTCTTTGCAATTGTTATTGCATTGGCTAATGCTCAAATACAAACTAATTCCGTTGGTTTGAATAAAAATAAAGGAATGCATAGTACTAATATCAAGCATTCTTCTAAGGGACTCGTTGGGAAATGGGATACAATAATTGTTTACGATACATTAGGAGTAAAAATAACAAACTATGTGCAAACTTTTGATACTAATGGTAATGTTTTAATATATTTAGCAGAATGGCCAAATAAGATATGGCAAAATGCTAAACATACATACGCTTACGATTTAAATAGAAATCAGTTAACTGATTTATATGAATATTGGCAAAACAGCGCATGGGTTTATTGTTATAGAAATACATATACTTACGATATCAACGGAAATCAATTGACTAATTTAGGTGAACAATGGTTAAATAATACATGGGTTAATGAGTCAAGATTTATATTTACATACGATATCTATGGGAATGAATTGTCTTATTTATTTGAACAATGGAAAAACAATGCATGGGTTAATAGTGATAGATGTACATACACTTATGATTCAAATGGAAATCTGTTGACTAAATTATATGAACAATGGAAAAACATTGCATGGGTTAATAGTGATAGATATACATACATTTATGATTTAAACGGAAATCAGTTGACTAATCTATTTGAACAATGGCAAAACAGCATATGGGAGAATAGAACTAAATACTCATCCACTTACAATGAAAATGGTAATTTGTTGACTAATTTACGTGAACAATGGCAAAACACTGCATGGGTGAATGATGCAAGATTTATTTACACTTATGATTCAAACGGAAATCTGTTGACCAATTTATATGAACAATGGCTAAACAACACTTGGGTAAATGCATGGAGATTTATTTACACTTACGATGCAAATGGGAATTCTATTACAGGAAAAGATGAATTGTGGAAAAATAGCAACTGGCTACCAGGAGATTCTGTTTTACATAAAGTCTATTATTAAATTACACATTAATTAAATAATTTGTATATTTGC
>CAYVNP010000047.1:0-33872 GCA_964452905.1 uncultured Bacteroidales bacterium | reverse complement strand
TTCATTTACTGGCATTTTGCACAATTTTATTACGTCAACTTTAAACAACTTCATAAATATAATTTTGACTTCATGGAGATAACAGGACACAATTTCAGAATGACATTAAAAAATTATTATTTTTGCTTTTAGCTGAATAAAGAATATATGCTAAAGAATAAGAAGATTGTTGTAGTTCTTCCGGCTTATAATGCCGGGAAAACATTGGAAAATACATACAAGGAAATTCCATTTGATCTGGTAGATGATGTTGTCATTGTGGATGATGCCAGTCCCGATAATACAGTGGAAATTGCTAAGAAACTGGGTATTAAACATATCATCCGTCATGAACGCAATAAAGGGTATGGCGGGAATCAAAAAACGTGTTACAATACGGCCTTGGATCTTGGCGCTGATATCATTGTCATGCTTCATCCCGATTATCAATACACGCCAAAACTTCTACCTTCAATGGTTTATATGATTGCCAATGATTTATATCCGGTAGTGTTGGGTTCACGAATACTTGGGAAAGGAGCTTTGAAAGGAGGAATGCCGCTCTATAAATATTTATTCAACAGGTTGCTCACATTAACGCAAAATATTCTGATGGGTGAAAAATTATCTGAATATCATACAGGATACAGGGCATTTTCACGTGAAGTGCTTGAAACCATTAAGTATGAATTCAATTCCGATGATTTTGTTTTTGATAATCAAATGTTGTCTCAGATCTTTTATGCCGGTTTTGAAATTGCTGAAGTAACTTGTCCCACTAAGTATTTTGATGATGCCTCCTCTATTAATTTCAGACGAAGCAGTATTTATGGTTTAGGAGTTATTAAAACTTCATTCAATCATTTTCTCCAGAAAAAAGGGTTTGCTAAATTTAAACTATATGAATTGAAAAAACCTAATCCAGCCAGTAAAACTTAAATTCAATGTCTTCATATCCCGATAAATCAATTCATACAACTCCTCATTGTCATTATTGTTCCGGCACAAATAATATATTATTATTTCCAACATATGATATTTTTGGAGAACATTATTTTATTTACAGGTGTAATAGTTGTAAAGCGTATTTTTTATATCCTTGTCCTACCGAAGAAATGTTAATACGTGCCTATGATGCTACATATTATGGAGAAAAAGAAGAGAAATTTTTTTTATTTTTCGAAAAAATACTTGATTATTTCCGGTACAGGCGATCAGCAGCATTATGTAAATATTTAAATGACGGTGCAAAAATACTTGATATAGGATGTGGTAACGGACGGTTTCTTTTATATCTGCTTAAATTTGGTAATTATAAATTATACGGAACTGAATTGGAAAGCAATTCGTCCCGCCGTGCTTCACGCATTTCACAGATCAATCTGAAAATCGGCGATCTGGAAGAAAATGATTTTCCCGATAAAACATTTGATGCCATTACACTGATTCATGTATTTGAACATTTGAAAAAAAAAAAAAAAACTTTAACAATTATTTCAAAGATCATAAAAAATGATGGGGTGCTGGTCATCTCGTTTCCAAATATATCCAGTTTTCAAAGCAAATTGTTTAAAGGAAAATGGACACATTTGGATCCCCCCCGACATTTGTTTTTCTTTGCCCCTGATGATTTTATTCAACTGATGAACGGATACGGTTTTGATTTAATTCGTCAGAAATATTTTTCAATCGAACAAAATCCTTTTAGTATGTTACAGGGAATATTGAATATCTTTTGTTCGAAAAGGGAATTATTATTGGAAACTTTAAAAGGGAATAAAGAATATTCTACGAATTATTCACATTTGAATATATTTTTTCAAATCGTTTTTTTCATAATTACTTTTCCTTTATTTATTTTCACTGATATTTTTGAAAGTATGTTTCGCAAAGGAGCAACCGTTCAGTTTACATTTAAAAAAAGAAATAGTGATACATCAACATAATCATCAAACAGGCGAAATTAATAGTGGTCGATTATTGATCGCTGTTTTGTTAAATGTATTTATTTCTCTAGTTGAATTGGTTGGAGGATGGATGGCAAACAGTTATGCATTGCTTTCAGACGCCATTCATAATCTAAGTGATACCTTTACTATTCTGGCTTCCTATTTTGCAATTAAGATTGGAAAGAAAAAAACGACCTTGACCCGCACTTTTGGTTATAAAAGGGTAGAAATTCTTACTGCATTTATCAATTCAACTTTATTGTTGATTGTATGTTTATACCTCATCTATCAAGGAATTGAACGTTTCGTTCATCCTGAAATGATCAAAGAAAAATATTTATTTATTGTTGCTTCATTTGCGGTTTTAGCAAATTTATCGGCTGTACTTCTTCTAAGAAAAGATTCAGCAAAAAACATAAATGTAAAAACATCTTACCTGCACCTCTTGAGTGATGTCCTGTCATCAATCGCTTTGATCATTGGCAGTTTACTTGTTTATTTTTTTCACATTCAATGGATTGACCCATTATTAACCATCCTGATCAGTTTATTTATTTTTAAGGAACTATTACCGGTCATGATTAAAAGTATAAAAATTTTATTACAGATATCTCCTGTTGGTATTGATATTAAAAAAATTCAGGAAGAACTTCAAAAATTAACAGGGGTCAAAGACCTCCACCATATTCATATCTGGAGTTTAAGTGAAAAGGATATTTATTTTGAAGGACATATTTTGTTTGAACAAGATTTTCAGCTAAGTCAGACTGATCAGATCAGGAAAGAATTTGAAAAAATACTAACAGAAAAATATGGCATTGCTCATGTTACACTTCAGGCGGAGTATGATTTTTGTGAAAATAATCAGTGTTAATTTTTTAATTATAATCTAAAATGACATATATAATTTTATTTGTTACAATCATCATCTCTTTGGTTTCTTTTTTCAATAAGAATGTTTCTTCCAAGCTAACATTCAATGCCTATCTGATCCATGAGAACAAAGAATGGTACCGGTTTATTTCCTATGGATTTATTCATGCAGATTTTTTTCATTTGTTTGTCAATATGTATGTATTGTATTCATTTGGTCAGTTTGTTGAATATTATTTTGATGTTTTTTTTGGTATAAAGTCAATTTTTTATTTTATCATATTATATTTTGGTGCATTAGCTATATCAGTTGTTTCAGACTATAAACATCATAAAGGAGATTTTTTTTACAATGCCGTTGGCGCATCGGGAGCCGTTTCCGCCATTGTATTCTCCAGTTTTATTTTTGAACCCACCCAACGAATTATGATTTTTCCTATTCCTTTTCATTTACCGGCAATCATTTTCGGTGTTTTATATTTGGTTTATTCAGCGTATATGTCAAAACAAAATAAGGACAATATTGGTCATAGCGCTCATTTCTGGGGTGCTGTGTTTGGTGCTACTTTTACCATTGCACTTAAACCTGTTCTACTGATTTCGTTTTTTTATAAGATCATGGGATTATTTAGTTAAATCATATGCATATAATTTACAACGGACAGATATTACAACAAACAACCTTGTTGCTCAACAATAACAGAGCTTTTCGTTATGGAGATGCATTGTTTGAAACCATTCGTGTGTGTAAAAACAAACCTGTTTTTTTGGAATCACATTTGAATCGGTTGATGAAAGGAATGGGACTATTAAAGATGATGATTCCTGATTATATTTCATTGCAGTGGTTGAGACATAAAACAGAAGAGATCATCGTATCAAATCAAATTGCTGGCGGTGCCAGAATAAGACTGACTTTCTATCGGTCAGGAGCAGGTCTGTATCTGCCTGAAACCAGCGAAACAGATTATATCATGGAAATTTCATCTCTGCCGGATGAAGATTTTATTTTTAATGAAAATGGGTTGAAAGTTGGTGTTTATTCTGAAAACAAACGGTCATTAAATGAATTGTCTCAGATTAAAACAACTAATTGTTTGGTCAGTGTGATGGCTTCCATGTTTAAAAAAGAAAATGATCTGGATGATTGTATTTTACTCAATGAAAAAGGATTTGTTGCCGAAGCCATCAGTTCAAATATTTTTGTTGTTAAACAAAATAAAGTGTTCACCCCCGCTCCGGATCAGGGTTGCGTTGTAGGAACAATGCGTAATCGATTGATTGAGATCATGAAAAAAATGAATGTTGAAGTAATAGAATCAGCTATTCATCCGGAAGAACTCTTATTCGCAGATGAACTTTTTATCACCAATGCTGTTGCCGGTATTCGCTGGATTGAAGACTTTAATTCAAAAAAAATTAAAAATACTTTTTCAGCTAATTTGTTTGAAACCTTTATGAAAAGGGAAAAAAGATAAATTTATTTTGTTGAATTATCCAGATCATGGATATAAAGTGACACATCCCCTTTTTCGCCTGTCCGAATTCTGTAAGATTCTTCAATTGTTGAAACAAATATTTTTCCATCACCGATTTCACCGGTATGGGCATGTTTTAAGATACAGTCAATGGTTTTTTGAAGATTGATTTTCCTGACTATTATTGAAATCATTAATCTTTCAATGGAAGATGGATTGTATTTCGTTCCTCTGAACCAGTATTCTTCTTTAGCCATTCCTACTCCTTTCACTTCCCAGTAAGTGAAAAATTCGATCCCGATTTTTCTAAGTTCGTCCTGTAATTTATTTAATACTGATTTCCTTACAATTGCTTCTACTTTTTTCATTTGGGTTTGGTTTTATGGGGCAAATTTATAATTATTTTTAGATTTTTAAACAAATGAAATTGTAGTTATATATTGTTATTAAAAAATGAGAAAAGATGTAGAGAAAAATTAATGAAAAAATGGAAAACGGGGTTGTTTAGAAATTTATTATAAATAATGTTTTTATATTTATAAATTGTAGTGATAAATTAAAAATTATTATATAAATTATAAAAAAATCACTAATTTGTTTGTTGATTTGAATTTTTATTATATTTTTGCAAAATGATTTGTAAATTTTATTTTTTGGTTTTAAAATATTAATCTTAAATTTAATCATATGACAAAAATTAAAAATTATCGAAAAGTTATTCTTTCGGGAATAGGTCTTCTTGCGGGTAGTAGTTTGATGGCCGCAACCACTATACCTGTTGATACAGGTGCAACTTCATGGATGCTCACTTCAACAGCATTGGTTTTATTGATGGTTCCTGGTCTTGCCATGTTTTATGGCGGATTAGTTAGAACAAAAAATGTACTAGGAACCATGATGCACAGTTTTGTTGCTATGGGTATTGTTGGTGTTTTATGGATCGCTGTGGGATATGCGATGTCTTTTGGTCCAAGTATTTTAGGTGGTTGGATCGGATGGAGCAGTGATTATTTCTTTTTAAAAGGGATCGATGATAAAATTATGTCAGCCGGAATACCGGAATATGTTTTTTCAATGTTTCAGGGAAAATTTGCAATCATCACTCCTGCATTGATTGCAGGCGCATTTGCCGAACGCGTTAGTTTCAGAGGGTATGTTATTTTTATTATTTTATGGACATTGCTTGTTTACAATCCGCTTTGTCATTGGGTATGGGCGTCAGATGGTTTTCTTTTCACAATGGGTGCTAAGGGGGCCATTGATTTCGCAGGTGGAACGGTTGTTCATATTTCATCCGGTGTCAGCGCATTGGTTGCATGTATTTATCTCGGCTCACGAAGAGGTCATCCAAGTATAGTCATGTCACCCAGTAACCTGACCATGACCATGATGGGTGCCGGTTTGCTTTGGGTGGGTTGGTTCGGATTTAATGCCGGTAGCAGTATTTCCAGTGGACTTAGCACGGCACAGGCATTGACTGCTACACAAGCCGCCGCCGCTGCCGGTGCAGTTGCTTGGATATTGATCGAAGCATTGCTTCATGGAAAAGCAACGGCACTTGGGTTTGCCAGTGGTATTCTTGCTGGTCTTGTTGCGGTTACACCGGCAGCCGGTGTGGTTACTCCTGCAGGTGCGATGGCTCTTGGCGTGATTGCAACCATTTTATGTTATTTAGCAATAACCTTAAAAAATAAACTCGGTTTTGATGACAGCTTAGATACTTTTGGTGTTCACGGTGTTGGTGGAATAACCGGAGCTATCGGTCTTTCTTTCTTTATTCGTGACAGTTGGATGAAAGAAGCTGCAGCAGCACTTCCCGGTTGGAATATGTGGAATCAGCTTGGGGTACAGGTTACAGCCGTATTGATTGCAATTGCGTATGCAGCCGTTTTAACTATTATCATTGTTTGGGTAGTTGATAAAATCTTTGGTTTTAAATCAACTCCTGAAGCTGAAATGCATGGTCTTGATTTTACATATCATGGTGAAAAGGGCTATGGAATGGTCAGCCCAAGTTAAATAATTTAAATAAATTTCATTTAAAATAATATTAAATAAAAATATATATCATGAAACTTATAACAGCCATTATCAGAGAAAATAAACTGGATCAGGTACGCGAAGCACTGATCGCAGCTGAAATTACAAGGATCACGGTCAGCAGAGTTTCGGGTCACGGTAAACAAAAGAAAGAAGAGCTATACCGTGGAACATCTGTTGTTCCCAACCTGATCTCTAAAATTCGTTTAGAAATTGCAGTAAATGATCAGTTTGTAAATATAACAGTTGATACCATTATTAAATCAGCCCGTTCTGAAAACGGCGGATTGGTTGGTGACGGAAAAATATTCATTACTCCATTGGAAGAATGTATTCGTATCCGTACCGGAGAAAAAGGTGGTCAAGCAATCTAATTGTTCTGAATAATTGATTAAATTTCGACCCTCCTGAATAAATTGTTCGGGAAGGGTCGTTTTATATTATATAGTTATGATGAATCATTTGGATAATTTATCGGTGCTCTTTCAGGTCAGTGAAGCTGTTGCCAACAGTACAGATGTGGAAGAAGCTATATTGCCAATTATGGAAGATATGGCAAAGAAATTTGGCATTCGTCAGGCAATCCTGACCGTGCTGAACCGTAATTCATCCAAGATAGGTATTGAAGTAGCTTATGGATTAACCAAAGAACAAAAAGAAAGAGGTGAATATAAAATAGGTGAAGGAATCATTGGGGAGGTCGTAAAAACTGGTAAACCGTATGTTATTCCTCATATTTCGGATGAACCACGTTATCTGAATAAAACAAAATCATCCAGAAAACACGATGATGATGATTCATTTATTTGTGTTCCCATCAAAGTAAAAAAACAGATCATTGGTACATTCAGCATCAAACTCAATTACTATTCAGACCGCTCTTTCAAAAACGAACTTCAGCTGCTAACCATTATGGCTACTATGATTGCAAGGTTGGTGCGGTCACGTCAGGATAAAATTGAAGAGATGGAACGGATGCATTATGAGAAATTAAAAATACAGGGACTTTTCAGTTTCAGTGATCGTATTCCTTTCCTTGTTGGTGAATCCGGTAATATGCAAGCCGTTTATGATCTGATTTCAAAAGTGGCAGAAACAAATGCAACGATATTAATTCGTGGCGAAAGCGGTGTTGGTAAGGAGTTGGTGGCAAAAGCCATTCATGATCAAAGCAAACGTAGCAGGCAACAAATTATTAAAATTAATTGTGCTGCCATACCTGAGGCATTGCTTGAAAGCGAATTATTCGGGTTTGAGAAAGGCGCATTTACAGGCGCTGACAGACTCCATAAAGGACGTTTTGAACTGGCTGAAAAAGGGACAATTTTTTTGGATGAGATCGGCGATCTTTCTCCCAACCTACAGGTGAAATTGCTAAGGGTACTGCAGGAGAAAGAGTTTCAGCGTTTGGGCGGAAGTGTAATTATAAAAGCAGATGTGCGGATTATCACTGCAACCAACCGTAATCTGGAAGAAATGATATCTGAAAATGAATTCCGCGAGGATCTATATTATCGTTTGAATGTGTTTCCAATTCTGGTTCCACCGCTTCGTGAACGGAGGGGCGACATTCCTTTATTGGTGAATCACTTTATTGAGAAATACAATAAATTACATGGATTAAAAATCAAACGTATCAGCTCATCTGCTATTGATTTATTAATGACTTATCATTGGCCGGGAAATATCAGGGAACTGGAGAATTGCATTGAACGTGCAGGTATTCTAAGTACAGATGATGTGATCCGTTCACATAATCTTCCACCCACCTTACAGAGTGCGGCATCTACCGATACCCGCATGGAAGGTAGTTTAGAAGCTATTCTCGAAAATGTAGAAAAACAAATGCTCATTGATGCGCTTAATATGTCGAAAGGCAATATGACCAAAGCTGCTGAACAACTCAAACTCACTGAGCGCATGATGGGATTGAGAATTAAAAAATATAATATTGATCCTAAAATATTCAAAAAGTATAAAACCACTTCGTAACCATATCTTTTGAAACGCCTGTAAATAAAGGTGATTTCAAAGAATCGTTAATTTTATTTTTCTCAAATCCTACATAATTGTAGGATTTTTTTTATTTTCTTACTTCTTTGTTCCCTTTTTTAAACTCCTGAAAAAACCAATAAAAAGTTCATGCAATGGAAACATCTATCAATAAAGGGATTCTTTGTGTTTTGTTTTTTTATGATAAACTTTTTTCCGGAATGGTATGACTTTGGACTATACAAAGTGCAAACAGAAAACAATACATCAATGTATTTTATTTTGAAATTTTAAAAAGTAATTAATAACTAAATTTAATTAATATGAAAAAAATCGAAGCAATTATCAGAACCTCAAAATTTGAGGAAGTTAAAACCGAATTGAAAAAGATCGGTATTGACTTTTTCTCATACTGGGAAGCGTCGGGGGTAGGTAATGAATTGTTGCGCGGACAGCACAGCTATCGTGGAACAGTTTATGACACACAATACATCCCTAGAATAGTCATATCTATTGTACTGCGTGATATCAATGTACAGAAAACAATTAATTGCATTGAAAAAGCTGCATTTACCGGAGTGATCGGAGACGGAATGATTTTCAGTTACAATGTCGAAGAATCTGTCAGAATCAGCAATGGTGCTCGAGGTGATGAATCGACGAAAGGTCCAGGTGATACTAAATAAATTAATTTATAAACTTTAAAATTTAATAAAATGAAAAGCAAAATATTATTTTTTATAATGGCATTCATATTGACTATTGGAACAGTATGGTATGCGGAGGCAGGAACAATAAAAGCTCCCGACCCCACAGGTGTTTCGACTGGAACGAAAGCAGATGTAGTTGCCAGTAATCCAAATGGAACAATCAGCATTGATGATGTTGCAGAAACCACTGGTCATAATAAAATTGCAATAAACATGGTATGGATATTAATTACCGGATTTTTAGTAATGTTTATGCAAGCTGGTTTTGCGATGGTGGAATCGGGTTTAACAAGAGCTAAGAATGCTGCGCATACCATGTCAATGAACATGATGGTATATGCATTAGGTATGATAGGTTTTTTTGTTTGTGGTTTTGCACTCATGTTTGGCGGTGTTGGTCCCCTTGCAACGTTAGGCGGATCAGGAGCATTAAATCAGGAATTTACAATTAATCTATTTGGTCATTCATTTGGATTATTTGGAACAAAAGGTTTCTTCTTAACTGGCACCTATGATGTTGCTATCTTTGCCATGTTCCTCTTCCAGATGGTTTTTATGGATACTACAGCTACTATTCCCACAGGTTCTATGGCTGAAAGATGGAAATTTTCTTCATTTGTAATTTACGGTTTAATAGTAGGTGCAATCATTTATCCTATCCATGGTAACTGGGTTTGGGGGGGTGGCTGGTTAGCTATGCTTGGTCAGAATTTCGGACTTGGACATGGAATGGTTGACTTTGCAGGTTCATCAGTTGTTCATTTAACAGGCGGTGTATTAGCCTTAGTTGGTGCAGCTATGATTGGTCCTCGAATAGGTAAATATAATAAAGATGGATCTTCCAATGCAATACCCGGACATAATATTCCAATGGCTGTAATAGGTTGTTTTATACTTGCATTTGGTTGGTTTGGTTTTAACTCTGGTTCAACATTGGCTGGTGGTGACTTAAGGATAAGTGTTGTTGCTGTTAATACAATGATTGCTTCAGCAACAGGCGCTTTTGCTTCTATGCTTTATATGTGGTGGTTCAAAACAAAAAAACCAGATCCTACAATGATGATCAATGGTATGTTAGCTGGTTTAGTTGCAATAACAGCACCATGTGCGTTTATAAATGTTCAAAGTGCAGCTCTTATTGGATTAATTTCAGGCATATTGGTAATTGAAGCTGCATTCTTTATTGAAAAGAAATTGAAGATAGACGATCCTGTTGGCGCTATTGCTGTGCATGGAATTAATGGTTTATGGGGTTGCTTGGCTTTAGGTCTTTTTGCGGATGGTACTTATGGTGATGGCTGGAATGATGTTGCTGGTACTGTTACCGGTTTATTCTATGGTAATGCTGGTCAATTTGTAGCTCAATTAATTGGTGTATCAGCTAACATAATTTTTGTTGGTGGTTTAGGCTGGATTGTATTTAAATTAATTGACATCACTGTAGGAAACCGCGTAAGTGCAAAAGATGAACTTGAAGGATTGGATGTACCTGAAATGGGCGTTGAAGGTTATGCAGGAGTCAAAATGGATAAAAATGCTGAAACTCCTTTGTCAAGATAAAAATATATTGTAGACAGGACGGAGCGATACATTAAACTATTCTTAAAGATCTTCGCTCCGGTTCTGTCAACAAATAAAAACAGAATTTTATAAAACGTAAATAATTATTTTTGTATTAAACATTTAAAAAACAAAAAACATGAAAACAAAAATTATAGTAATTTCAATCGCATTATTCATCTTTAGCAGTATGGCTTTTAGCCAAAGCAAGGATTCAACCGCTGCGCCGAAAACATCTTTTAAAGTAACAACCGATATTGTAAGCAGTTACATCTGGCGTGGAACTGTTGGTAATGTCAACCCAAATATTCAACCAACACTTGCTCTGGTAGCAGGTGGACTAGAAGTAGGTGTGTGGGGCTCAACAGATATATTGGGAGCATATAAAGAAGTGGATCCTTATGTTGCTTATACCTTAAAAGCATTCAAAATAACTTTAACTGATTACAACTGGACTTTTAAAAACAGATATTTTAACTACAAAAAAGATGTTACCGATCATATTTTTGAAGGTAGTTTAGCTTTTTTAGGAACTGAAAAATTACCTTTAAGCATTTCCTTAAACACTATGTTTTACGGTGCAGATAAAAAATGGGATAAGGATTCTTTGAAGTTCACAACTAAACAAAACTTTTCAACATATATTGAACTTGGTTATACATTTAAACAGTTCAGCGTTTTAGTTGGTGTTACACCAACAGATGGATATTATGGTGATGGTTACGGAAAGACTGATGGTTTTTCAGTATGTAACATTGGTGTATCATCTTCTCGAAATATTAAATTTTCAAAAGATTTTGAAATGCCGATCAAAGCAGCATTATTTGTAAATCCGCAAGCAGAAGCTATTCATTTTGTTATTGGAGTTACATTATAAATAGATTTTGGTTTTAATAAAAAATCTGCTGAAAAAGTTCAGCAGGTTTTTTATTTTTCCAACTTATACCTTTAAAACAAAATATTTTCTACTTTGCAAATAATATTTATTGAAGTATTAATAATGCCATTTTTTTTTAATATCCGTTTGGAATTTATTTTGTTTGGATTAACCCTTGCCGGAATTGCTTTGTTTCACCGGCATACGATGGTGATTGCAATAACTGGATTTATTTTCGTTCTGTTGCTCAAATTTTTTTTTGATTCTCATTTTTTAGTTTCATCCCATTTTTTAGGAAATGAACAACAGGAAGGCGAATGGAAAACATTATTAAATCTGGCCGGATTATTATTTGGTTTTGCTATTCTGGCCAAGCAATTTGAAGAATCCAATTTGCCTAAAAAAATTCCTCATTTTTTGCCGCATGACTGGAAAGGTCCGTTTTTATTACTGGTTATGATCTTTGTGTTATCATCCTTTCTGGATAATATTGCTGCCGCCATGATTGGCGGAGCAATCGCGTTTGTTGTCTTTCGGAAAAAAGTACATATCGGTTATCTGGCAGCGATCGTAGCGGCAAGTAATGCCGGTGGTGCAGGAAGTGTTCTGGGTGATACAACAACTACACTGATGTGGATTGACGGAGTAAATCCCATGGATGTTTTACATGGGTACATCGCATCGTTTACCGCATTGTTAATTTTTGGTTTTATAGCATCAGTCCAACAGGACAAGTATCATCCCATTTTGAAGGATGCACCCAAACATCTAAAAATTGATTTTAATAAAATTTGGATTGTCGCATTGATTCTTGCCGGAGCCATTGTTGCCAATTATACATTTGATTTTCCTGCTTTAGGTGTTTGGGTAGCCATACTTGCCGGTTCCTTTTTTAATAAGACACCATGGGGTGAATTAAAAAAAGCGGTTCAAGGTTCTATATTTCTTTTATCACTGGTTGCTTGTGCTTCAATGATGCCTGTGGAAGAATTACCCAAAGCATCGTGGTTTTCAACTTTTATACTTGGTTTTGTTTCTGCTGTTTTTGATAATATACCACTTACCAAACTTTGTCTTGATCAGGGGGGGTATGATTGGGGTATGCTTGCCTATGCTGTGGGCTTTGGCGGTTCCATGATTTGGTTCGGATCTTCTGCCGGTGTGGCTCTATCCAACGAATATCCTGAATTACGCTCTGTCGGTAAATACCTGAAATATGGCTGGCATGTTATTCTCGCCTATATTATTGGTTTTATGGTTTTATTGTATGTATTGGGCTGGCAACCACATCCACCGCATAAAACAGAATCGTCAAAAGATTTTCAGCTTAAGACACTTCCTGTTAAATAATATTTAATTTACAATTTATTTATTTTTTTTCAAATTTTAATGTATTTTATTAAAATTATACTAAATATATAAGTGTTTTATTTAATTTTCATTCATATTTTGTAAAAATTACACTTTTTTATTAGTGATTATAAAATATTTTCTATTTTTGTAAAAAAATTGAAAATATGATAGATACCGGGTTAACAGCTTTTATGATTTTAGCAACCAGTCTGGTGATGTTAATGACTCCCGGACTTGCCTTTTTTTATGGCGGGTTAGCATGTAAAAGAAATATATTGAATGTAATGATGCAGAGTTTTGTATCCATGGGGGTAACCACAGTCTTATGGTTCCTGTTTGGATATTCCTTGTGTTTCAGTGGGGGTGAAGGGATGGTCATTGGTAATTTGGATAAAGCTTTTTTAAAGGGAGTCACACCCGGTTCCATTTTTTCACCTGATAAACGTTTTCCTGAAATTGTTTTCTGTGCCTACCAGATGATGTTTGCCATCATCACACCAGCTTTGATTACAGGTGCTTTTGCAAATAGAGTTACTTTTAAAGCATATCTTATATTTTTAGTTCTTTGGCAGGTTTTTGTTTATTATCCTTTTGTACACATGGTATGGGGAAATGGTTTGCTTGCCAAATGGGGTGTTCTTGATTTTGCCGGTGGTATCGTCGTTCATGCAATTGCCGGCTTTGCAGCTTTGGCATCAGTATTTTATGTTGGTGAACGGACAATTAAAAATACCAAACCGAATAGTATTCCCCTGATGGCAGTTGGTACAGCTTTGCTATGGTTTGGATGGTATGGATTTAATGCAGGGAGTGAATTGCAAATGAATGGAATTACGGCTTTGGCATTTTTAAATACAGATATTGCTGCATCGGTTGCTGCTGTTGTTTGGTTGATACTTGATTGGACAATAGGTCCGAAAAGACCTACGTTTATTGGTTTGCTGACAGGTTCGGTAGCCGGACTTGCCACCATTACACCTGCAGCAGGATATGTTACCACTCCTGTTGCTTTTTTGATCGGGATTATTGCATCTGTTGGATGTTACTATGCTGTACGTTTAAAAGATTATATGGGATGGGATGACGCTCTTGATGTATGGGGTGTTCATGGTATGGGTGGAATTATCGGAACCATTGCTTTAGGTATTTTTGCTTCTACTGCTATCAACCCCAATGGCGCTGATGGTTTAATTCATGGAAATTTTTCTTTTTTCTTTAAAGAAGTGGCTGCAATTATTTTTGCAAGTATCTATGCTTTTGTCTTTACTTATCTGATGCTGATGTTGATCAACTTTATTACGCGTGTGAAAGTATCACCTGAAGAAGAAGAATTAGGGCTCGATGTCGTTTTCCATGGAGAACAGGCAAGAGATTAAAAATCAGTATTTAATTATTTTGAAAATCAATCCGGTAAAGGATTGATTTTTTTGTTGATATTTCAAAAGTAATTTCGGTTTAACGTTCCTGAAAATTATCTATTTTTACACTTTCATTTTGAAAATAGTTGCTATGGCAGAACTTAACGGATATACAGAAGACAGTATCAAGTCTTTGGAATGGAACGAACATATTCGGATAAGACCCGGTATGTATATCGGAAAGCTTGGTGATGGTGCTTCTTACGACGATGGAATCTATGTTCTTATCAAAGAAATCATTGACAATTCGGTGGATGAATATATCATGGGCTTTGGGAAAACGATAGAAGTGACGGTAAAAGAAAAGAAAGTCACGGTGAGGGATTATGGTCGGGGAATTCCGCTTGGAAAGCTGGAAGATTGTGTGTCCAAAATTAATACAGGCGCTAAATATGATTCGGAGGTGTTTAAGAAAACGGTTGGATTGAATGGTGTCGGTTCAAAAGCAGTTAACAGTTTATCATCCTATTTCATGGCTCAATCTGTCAGAGAAGGTAAAACAAGAATCGTTGAATTTGAAAAAGGGAAACGGAAAAGCGCTACCCGAGAATTAAAGACCGATCTGCAGGATGGAACGATCATTTCATTTTTACCGGACGAAGAACTTTTCGGACATTATCATTTTATCAGCGAGTATATTGAAAAGCTTCTCTGGAACTATGTTTTTTTAAATACGGGTTTAAAAATATATTTTAATGGAATAAAATATTTTTCTCAGAATGGATTGCTTGATTTATTAAATCAGAATATTGACGATCCTGTTGCATATCCTGTCATTCATCTCAAAGAAGGTGATTTTGAATTTGCATTTACTCACTATACCACCAAGTATGGAGAAGAGTATTATTCATTTGTGAACGGACAGCATACCACACAGGGTGGTACGCATCAGGGCGCATTCCGAGAAGCGATCGTCAAAACAATCCGTGAGTTTTACAAAAAAGATTTTGATGCTTCCGATATTCGTTCATCAATCTCTGCAGCCATCAGTATTAAAATACAGGAGCCAACTTTTGAATCACAAACCAAAACCAAATTAGGTTCGCAATACATGGATCCCAAAGGCGGAGCTACCATCCGTAATTATATCAATGATATTGTTAAAAGACTTCTTGACAATTATCTGCATATGAACCCGCCGATAGCTGAGGAACTGCTGAAAAAAATTCTACAATCAGAAAAAGAACGAAAAGAAATTGCAGGGATAAAAAAGGTTATAAGGGATAGCATCAAGAAAACAAGTTTGTGTAACAAAAAACTTCGTGATTGTAAGGTGCATTACGATACCGATCATGAACGTCGTTTGGATTCAACACTGTTTATCACCGAAGGGGATTCAGCCAGCGGTTCCATTACCAAATCAAGAGATGTACAAACACAAGGAGTATTTAGTCTTAAAGGCAAGCCCCTCAATTGTTTTGGGTTAAGCAAAAAAATTGTTTATGAAAATGAAGAATTCAACCTCCTTCAATCCGCATTGAATATTGAAGAAGGAATAGAAAATCTTCGTTACAATAATATCGTAATAGCCACAGATGCCGATGTGGATGGCATGCATATCCGTTTATTATTATTGACATTCTTTCTTCAGTTTTATCCGGATATCATTAAAGCAGGTCATTTGTATATCCTGCAAACACCACTATTCAGGGTCCGCAATAAAAAAGAAACCATCTATTGTTATTCACAGGAAGAAAGACAAAAAGCAATTGCATTGTTGACAGGTAAACCTGAAATTACCCGATTTAAAGGACTTGGAGAGATATCTCCGGATGAGTTCAAACATTTTATAGGGAAAAATATTCGTCTTGATCCGGTCATTATGACCAAAGATGCATCAATCAACGAACTGCTGGTGTTCTATATGGGCAAGAATACACCCGAACGTCAGAATTTTATTATTGATAATCTCCGTGTTGAACTGGATGTACTGAATAATGAGGAGAAAGAAAAGATAGAGGAAGAAGAACCCGAAGACGTGTTGGTTAAATAAGTGAGTTTTTTTACTTCAATAAAAAATTAGTTAACTACCAATTTTTTTGTTTGCGTTTGAGTTTGTCCGCTGATGGTCATGAAATATACTCCGCTTTGCAAAATATGTTCAAGAGAGATATTTATTTTAGATGAATTTGATTTTAGTTGATTGTAAACTTGTCTTCCATTCACATCGCGGATAATAATATTCAGATTTTCTTCATTTATAAATCCATTTGTTTCTATGGTCAGATTTTTTTCTGTCAAAGGATTAGGATAAATATTGACATTTTTTTCATTGTCAGAAATTAATGAATTTATATATGTTAATGGATTGACAGTGATTGAAAGAGAAGAAGAAGGACCTACTCCACAGACATTTTGACCGGCAACAGTTATAACACCTGACGAAGCGATAGAACTAAAATTAATATTTGTGGTGTATGAAGTACTGCCATCACCGGTTGCTCCTGTAAAAAGTGTCCACACATAACTTGTAGCATTGGTTATGGGTGTTATTGAATAAACTACATTGTTGTCGCCTTGCGTAACTAATTTATTTCCGCTGATAGTACCGGCAGTAGCCGGTAAATAGGATGCAGGAGTTTCTTTGATCTTTTTTTTCACATACGTTCCGGAAGCAGTTGTGTTATTCCAGTTGGATGACCCGCAGCTATTGGCGTTCAGAGCAGCAGACGTTTCACCTTTATCCGAGAAAGACCAATTGCACCAACTCACTTTCTGACAGCCGGAATTATTACCGTCAAAAATAGCCAGCCAGGTATCGGAGGCAGTTAAATCGATGGTGCCTGTACCTGAACTTTGAGATGTTCCCCATTCTGTCGCAAAGACAGGAATCTTACCCAGCACGGATTTCATGTTGGTATAATAAGAAGTATTATGGGTGGCTGCATAAAAATGAAATGCATACATTATATTTGTATATGATAATTCTTTTCCTACTACCTGTCCTGGATAAAGACTCCAGTTAGGTGTACCGACAATGATTACTGTATTGGGGTCATTGGCGCGGATCTTAGGAATAATATTATTTGCATACGTTGTGATTGCAGTCCAGGTTGCTGCTGTTCCATTCGGTTCATTGCATATTTCGTATAAAACATGTTTATCATTTTTATGTTTGTTTGACATATATTGCCAGAATTCTGAAGCATTGTAATAAGCGCTTTGATCATTCGGATCACCGGGATTCAGCACATGCCAGTCAATAAGGCAATAAACCCCTTTGGCAGCACACCATGAAACCATATTGTCCACTTTTGTTTTAAAACCGTCACGATCCGTATTGTAACCGCCTGATTCAGCAGGATAGACAACGACACGAATTATATTACATCCCCATTGATCAACTAAAGCATTGAATGAAGCTTGTGTGTAACAATTTGAAAACCATTGAATGCCATGAGTACTCATGCCTTTTAATTGAACTGCCACTCCGGTTTCACTACACAACTGTTTATTCACTACCTTTAATCTACCCCAACTGGAAACAGGTGTTCCTAAAGTAAATTGTAAAAAAAGAAATTGAACAAAGATTGAAAAAGTCAATATCAACAAGGGTTGTCGAAAAGAGTTCATGGTTAAATAATAATGGTTAATATTCTGAATAATTTAAAAGTGTAAAATTAACACTTATTTTTTTATTTAAAAAATTTTGTGTTTTGAAATGCAGTAAATTTTATTAGAAATAAGTTTTGGTTTGTTCTGATAACATGCTTCAAAAAAGTATAACTTAACGTCATTCTTAACCTATCTGAAGACCGGTGAAGAATAAGTGCCAACTAATACCTTTAAATGTTAATTTGATGTCATATTCAAAGAAACTGATTATGTTTTTTTTCAAAACCAATAGTGGTTGAAGGTCCATGACCTGGGTACACTTTTGTAAGATCATCCAATGTTAACAAGCGAGTTTTAATATTGTTGACCAGCAATTGAAAATCACCTGTTGGTAAGTCAGTGCGTCCGATGGATCCCTGAAACAACACATCACCGGTGATGATAAATTTTTGTTTTTCATTGTAAAAACAAACACTGCCGGCAGCATGCCCTGGTGTGTAGATTACTTTTAATTCCGACTGCCCGAAATAAATGGTATCTCCATCATTCAAAAACAAATCAGGTTCTGCAATTTTTTCCAACTGAAAACCAACCATGGAAGCATATGTGAATGCAGTTTCGAGGAAAATTATTCCTTCTTTATGAATACCCAGTTTGACCCCATATTGTTCTTTCACAAAATGATTACCTAGGATATGATCAACATGGCAATGCGTATTGTACTGTGCTTTTACAATTAATTTATTTTTAGAAATAAAATCAGACAGTTGATTATTTTCAAAATTGGAATTGCATGCAGCATCTAAAATAATACATTCATTCGTTTCATCAAAAAGCAGGTAGGTATTTACCTGAAAATCATTGAAGGGAAAAACATGTAAGGAAATCATATATAATATATTGTTTTGAGCTGCAAAAATAGGGATTATTTAACTTTGTTCAGCAACAAGATGATAAGAATCATTTGAGAAATATTAATTTTATCAACTAAAAAAATTAACGTAATTTAGCGTTTTATTTTTACGATTTTGAAAACTACTATTTATCTGATAAAATCTGATAAAAACATAACTATTCCCGGAAGGAGTTTACTTCTTTTTATTTCAGGTATATTTTTATTTTTGTTATTCCCGTCAACTTCAAAAGCTCAGTTCTACACGGGTTCAAACATGACATTCGGAAAAAGCAGGATCCAGTTTGAAAATCGTTTCTGGATGTTTTACCGATATGAAAAATTTGAAACATTTTTTTATCAAGGTGGAAAAACCCTTGCAATCTATACTGCACGGTTTGCAGATAAAAAAATAAAAGAGATTGAAAAGGAGATTGATTATTCAAACGATAAAAATATTCAGTTTGTAATATTTAATAATCTTGCGGACCTGAAACAAAGCAATATCGGGTTGTCCAGCGAAGAAAACTATAATATCGGCGGTGTTGCTCATATAGTAGGTACCAAGATCATTTTATATTTTAATGGAAATTATAAAAACTTTGAACAGCAGATCACTGCCGGATTAGCATCAGTCATTCTTAATAAAATGTTGTACGGAAATAAAATGTTTTCCGTTTTTAAAAATTCAGCGATGCTGTCGTTACCTGAATGGTTTGTTAAAGGATATATTTCATACATCGCTTCGCCCTGGAGCACCGAAATGGATAATATCGTTAAAAACGGAATACGTTCAGGTAAATATAAAAAGTTTAACCGACTCGAAGGAGCAGATGCCGTTTATGCAGGGCATTCTATCTGGAGGTTTGTTGCCGACAAATACGGAAAAGCCGTCATTCCCAATATAATATATTTGACCAAGGTGAGTAAAAATATTGAAAGCGGTTTTATTTATATTCTGAACCGTAATTTAAAACAGATCATGAAGGAGTGGCAGGATTTTTATATATACGATTATTCTGTATATGATAAGACCCGCATTGCGCCTGACTCAACCGGATTAATAACCGATTTGAAAAAGAAGAGGATTTATAATCAGATGAAAGTTTGTCCGGATAGTTCATTATTTGCTTATGTTTCTTATAACATTGGAAGATACAAAGTAAAGATTCAGAATGCCACTTCAGGAAAAAGAAAACGCATACTTCGAGGCGGGTATAAAATTGATGAAAAAGTAGATTACTCGTATCCCCTTATTGCTTGGAATCCTACAGGAGAAATACTGACGATCATCAATGAAGAAAAAGGAAAACTCTGGATGTATTATTACACAGTGAAAACAAAACAAAAAGATAAGTTTCAATTGTTTGACATTGAAAAAGTATTGAACTTTTCTTATTCGCAGGATGGACGCCTGCTTGCCATGTCGGCTGTTAAAGATGGTCAATCTGATATCTATGTACACAACCGAATCTCACATACCAATGAGCAGATCACCAATGATATTTATGACGATCTGGATCCGTGCTTTGCAGATCATTCGCAAACTATTTTATTTTGTTCCAACAGACCAACCGACACCATCACTTCTGATAAAACCGTGATGAATATTGACCTGAACGATATTCCTAAAACACGAGATTTGTTTTTATACAAATATAAAGAGAGAAGTAAAGTTTTACGAAGGATCACCACTACACCTTTTGCAAATGAATCCTCCCCGGTTGCACTGGATATGAATAACATCACCTACCTTAGTGATGCGAATGGAATAGTTAATCGGTATATCGCACATCCCGACAGTACAATCCACTTTATTGATACCACAACTCATTACAGATATTTTACTACAACCTACCCTGTCACCAATTATGCTTATTCTATTCTTCAACAGGATATCAGTCCACGTAACAATAAGATTGCCGAGATCATTTTAGTAAAAAATAAATATGAATTATATATACATACTATAAATAAGGAAAATCTTCTGAACCCATTAAAGATTAATAACACCTCTTATATGAATACGATTGTTTCACAATATATCTCCCCTGAAAACACTGTCGAATCAAGTGCAAAAGCAAAAGAGAAGTTACAGAAAAAACAAAAGAAAACAGCTGCTGCTAATGAACATAATCAGGACAATGCTAATAAAAGCAAAGACAATAAAACAAAAATTGATATCAACAATTATTCTCTTGGAAACTCGAACCCACCCAATGTAAAGAAAGATAATCCTACTGATACTTCTATTCATGTTGTTAAAAAATTTAATTCAGATTTATTCAAACTCCCCAAGTTAGAAGATGCTGAAGTTGAATTTTCCATCAATAAGTTTGTCGGTCAGATTGATTTTAACTTTTTGAATTATACCTACCAACCCTTTACAGGATTTAGCAGTCCATCCTCAACCATGCAGAATATTGTAACCTCTCCGATGAATGCCTTTATTAATTCCGGGTTGAATTTGTTTTTAAAATTTGGTGTCATTGATCTGTTCGAAGACTACAGAATTACAGGAGGTGTTAAACTTTCACCCGATCTAGTGAACAATGAATATGTTTTATCGTTCAGTAATGTTAAGAAGCGTTTGGATAAAGAAATAGTTTTTCACAGGCAGTCCATTGATAATAATAATGGCAGTTCATTGGTTCGTAACCGGCTACATGGATTGTATTATATATTAAAATGGCCGTTTAGTCCTGTATTAAGTGTTAGGGGAACTGCATCTTTTAAATATGAACGATATATTAATCTGGCAACAGACATGAACAGTCTGAAGAAAACAGATTATACTAAAAACTGGGGAGGATTGAAAGGCGAATTAATTTATGATGATACGAGAGAAAAGGGATTGAATTTATATTACGGAACACGCTTCAAGATCTTTGGTGAATATTATAATCAGGTTGATAAGAGAAAACAAAATATGATTGTATTGGGCTGTGATTTCAGAAATTACCAGAAGATCCATCGAACATTTATTTGGGCAAATCGCTTGGCAGCAAGTACATCGCTGGGCAACAACCGACTGCTATATTATATGGGGGGTGTTGACAACTGGTTCTTGCCGGCACCTCGTTTTTCTAATGATGTTGGTATAGCACAGGATCAACATTATGCTTATCAAACGTTGGCAACCAATATGCGTGGATTTCCACAGAACATTCGAAATGGAAATAGTTTTGTTGTTTTTAACAGTGAACTTCGTTTCCCAATTTTTAAATATTTTTCTTCAAAACCTATCAAGTCTAATTTCTTGAATAACTTTCAGATTGTGGCTTTTAGCGATATCGGGACTGCCTGGACCGGTGATAGTCCATACTCAGATAAGAACTCGTTATACAAACAAACCATTGTCTCTGACCCGTTCAAGATCACTATTCAAAATCAAAAAGAACCGATCGTATATGGTTTTGGCGGTGGGCTTCGAACCCGAATCATGGGCTATTTTGTTCGTGCCGATCTTGCCTGGGGCTTGGATGACGGAGTAATTAATCCGGCTGTATTTTATTTATCGTTAGGACTGGATTTTTAATTAATTTCAAATGTTGAATTTCAAATTACAAATGACGAATATTAATCTACGTCATCTGCGTTCTTTTTTTACTGGTGTGTGGGGCAATGTTATTAATCATAAAATAGTTTAGTTAATATAAACTCATATATATTTAATTCATGGAAGATTTAAAAAATAGAATCAAACTTCTTTCAAAAAAATATTTTTCTGAGGTAAAAGATATTCGTAGATACCTGCACATGCATCCGGAATTGTCTTTCAATGAATTCAAAACATCTGAATATATTTCAAAAAAATTAAAAGAATACAATATCCCTTTTAAAAATAAAATTGCACAAACAGGTATTGTAGCAACCATCAATTGTAAGAACCCGACTAAAAAAGTAGTTGCGCTACGAGCCGACATGGATGCTCTTCCATTAGAAGAAAAGAACAAAACTACTTACTGTTCCAAGAATCATAAGGTGATGCATGCCTGCGGACATGATGCTCATATGTCTATACTGCTTGGTGTTGCAAAAATTTTGAATGAAATGAAAGATGAATTGGAAGGTACAGTGAAACTGATCTTTCAGCCCGCTGAAGAAAAACTCCCGGGAGGTGCTACAGCCATGATCAAAGGGGGTGTGCTGAAAAATCCCGATGTGAATGTTATCTTAGGTCAGCATGTGATCCCAACCATTGATGCCGGTAAGATTGGTATCCGCAGTGGTTATGTGATGGCTTCCTGTGATGAGATCTTTATCACCGTAAAAGGGAAAGGCGGACATGCTGCTACTCCTGATCTGATTCACAATCCAATCCCTGTTGCTGCACAAATTATTTCCGAGTGTATGAAGATACCTCAGATGTATAAAAAAAATATCCCCACTACATTATCTTTTGGAAAATTCATTGCTGATGGCAGAACAAATATTGTTCCTGATGAGGTCAAGATTGAAGGTACGTTCAGAGCATTTGATGAAATATGGAGAAAAAAATGTTTACTGAAAATTGAAAACACCGTGCGGTCAGTTGCAAAAAAAAGGAATATGAATTGTGATGTGAAAATATTGAATGGCTATCCGTTTCTGGTAAATAATAATGAAGTTACTGAACGTGTTCGTTTAAAAGCCATTGATTATCTGGGGAAAAGCAACATACAGGAAATAGACATGCGTCTTACAGCAGAAGACTTTGCGTATTATTCTCAAATTGTTCCTGCTTGCTTTTACCGTCTTGGAATTAAAAAACCGTCATTAAAACAGGTGTCAAATCTACATACAGCAACATTCGATATAGATGAAAAATCGCTTGAAACCGGTGTTGGGCTTATGACATGGCTGACTGTTAACGAACTTTTTAATAATCAAAAATAGAAACATGAAAAAGAATAGAACAATTAAAAAAATATTTCGTGGTGTAGAAACCGTGGATGGCGCCGGTGTCAGGTTAAAACGAATTTTTGGTTATCCTGAAAAAGAATGGATGGATCCGTTTCTTTTACTTGATCATTTTGGTTCTGACAATCCTGATGATTACATTGCCGGATTCCCCTGGCATCCGCACCGCGGGATCGAAACTGTTACCTATATGCTCAGTGGACTGGTTGAACATGGGGATAGCTTAGGGAACAAAGGTGTTATCGGAAAAGGAGATATCCAGTGGATGACTGCCGGCAGCGGTATCATTCATCAGGAAATGCCAAAAGTAGATGAGAAAAAACTGAGTGGCTTTCAACTTTGGGTGAATTTACCGGCTAAACATAAAATGATGAAACCACGCTATCAGGATATTCCGGCTGCCGAAATACCTGTTGTTGAAATTTCCGAAGGAATCAACGCTAAACTGATAGCAGGTGAAATCAACGGTATTAAAGGACCTGTCAAGGATATTGTTGTTAATCCGTTGTATGCAGATTTTTCTTTTGAAAAAAATAAAACAATGATTTTTCCGGTAAAAAAAGGATATACGGTTTTTGCATATATTTACGAAGGAGATGGTCAATTTGATGAGAAACATCCTGAAGAAGTTAATGCAGAAAATCTGGTTTTATTTGATGATGGTGAAGAATTGAAAATAAAAAGCGGCACATCGGGTTTGAAATTTATTCTGGTCTCAGGAAAACCCATTGGTGAAACGATTGCATGGCGCGGACCCATTGTCATGAACACAGATCAGGAACTTAAAATTGCTTTTTCGGAATTTGAAAACGGAACATTTATCAAATGAATAATATGAAATACTTCGCCACAGACAAGCTGAGAATTAACACCAACATTCGTCATTTGTAATTCGTCATTAGTAATTATATTAAGAAAAAGTATATTTAAAGATTGAACTTAAACAAAATATTGTTTTGTATATTTCAAATATTTATCTTTGCAGCCGAAATAAATTTTTTATTTGTTTCAGGGCCTATAGCTCAGTTGGTTAGAGTAGCTGACTCATAATCAGTTGGTCCCAGGTTCAAGTCCTGGTGGGCCCACTTACAAAATCAAGCCCTTCAGCATTTTTACGTTGAAGGGCTTTTTAGTTTATAAAATGGGCTTTAATTTATTTTTTTTACCGACTCTCTTTTGTTCAGCTTTGTTTTAAGCTGGATTTTTGTGCTTTTAATTGTTTCTTTATTAATTAAACTCATCAAAAGAGAAATAGCATTTTTGCCAATATCGTTTTTGGGTTGGTCAATTGTGGTTATAGTAGGAGTAGTAATTGTAAGGAAAATATTATCATCAAATGTTAGTAATGAAATATCATTTGGGATAGATATTTTTTCTTCTTTTAGTGCCTGTATTGAACCTATAGCTATTAGGTTACTAAGTGTAAAAATTGCTGTAATCTTGGTTTTAGATGATATTATTTTTTTTGTTTCTGTATATCCGTTTGCTATGGTAAAACTATCGCCTGAAATATGTTTATGTGTATCAGAAAACCCTGCAACTGCTATTGCTTTTTCATAGCCTTTTATTCTTTCAATATTGGCACTTGATTTTATATTTCCCTGAATGCAAAATATATGTTTGTGGCCATTATTAATTAAATATTTTGTAGCATCATACCCCCCCTGAAAGTTATCAGACACTACATGAGGAATAACGCCCGTATCGTAATGTCTATCAACAAGAACAATAGGTGTTCCGGCTTTAACTACGTCTTCGACGTACTTGCTTTTATTTGATGTTGGAAATAAAAGAATTCCATCTACATTTCTGGCAAGTAATACTTCTATACAATCCTGTTCATTTTTTTCATTTTCTTCACTATCTAACAATAATATTGTTTGATTATATTGTTTTGCTTCGCGTGTAACGATTTGTGCTATTTCAGAAAAATAGGGGTTTGAGATATCCGGAATAATTAATCCAATCGTGAAGGTTTTATTTAATCGAAGTCCTTTTGCTATTTGATTAGGTCTGTAATTGATTTCTTTCGCTGCTTCTAAAATGAGTTTTTGAGTATCCTTGCTTAATCTATATTTGTCTCCGTATCCATTGAGTACACGAGAAATAGTGCCCAAGGAGAACCCTGTGTTTTCTTTGATTGTAACAATTGTAGGATTTTTCACTTTCATTTTTTATTTAGCTGAATGATTCATTCTGCTAAAATAATATAATTTTAGATATTATAGTTGTAAACTCAGAATTGTCATTAGCAGTGAAGCGTAGTTGTAATAAGTGTTAATTTCAATTATCAGATAGTCTTTTAACTATTCTACAACAATCTTCTTTGTCTCAACAAAGCCAACACCTTTAACCTTTATTAAGTATATGCCTGCAGGATAATTACTGATGTCTAATCGATGAAGATCATTGTTCTTTACCGTTTTAAAAATTAAATAACCATGAATGGTATAAAGTTCAATCATAGCAGAACATTCACCTTCTATATAAATACTTTGTTTTGCCGGTACAGGATACAATTTTATTTGTGTGTTTCCTTCATAATGATCATTCAGTTGTGCAAGGTCATCGAGTTTAACTGTCCATGCTACTTCCGCTGCATCATAATTATAGTTCTCTACTCGATCTACAGCGAAATAAATAATGTTACCCTTGGTCATGTTATTCAGTAGATACGTTTTTGTATCAGCTGTCCAGGCTCTGGTAGTTGACAGGACTGTTGCTAATTTTGTTTTATTCTGATCGAATACCTGGAATTCTATACTTGATCCATCATTATACACTCTGCGGGCAGCAAGGTCAGTGATCATATAATTACCGTCAGCAGGAACTTGAAACGCAAATACCGTCAGGTGGTCGTTATTAGGCGGATGCATCTGAAGATCGTAAACACCAAGTGGTTCTGCAGCATTGCTTTCATTTGTGTCATCCCCACGAGCTACTGCACTTTTTCCAACATACGGATACGTGCCTCCCCAAAACCCATTCACATTATTAAACCCATCGCTATGCGATCCTGGATTAAAGGGGGTCAGTAATACTCCTTCAAGAACTCCGTTATTATCAGATGATTCATATAATTTAATATCCACAGTCGTCACGCCATCACTAACAGTTGCTTGCGGACTGCTTGCTTGTAGTTTCACATCATAGGAACACCATGAATTTTTAATGGGCGGCGCTACCAGATATATTGAAGCAGTTGCCTTAGCTGTATCGTTTTGATTAGTAATAATTGTTAGTGTTACAGTATATTTTCCGGCCGCTGCATAGGTATGTGATACTGAAACACCCGTTGCTGTGGTGCCATCGCCAAAATTCCATGTATACGAATTGATAGTTGAGCCATCGGAGGTACTGCTGCCGCTACCATCAAATTGCACAGTGAGGTCATTTACAACTATCGCTATCTCGGCCCTAGGACCTGCTTTAAAGCTGTATGCACCAATATCCCAAGCGCCAGATGATGGTAATGTTTTGCCTTCATAATCGATACTGTAAAGTGAACTCAGGTTCATCCCTTTTCCTATTAAGGGACTGCCTGCAGCGAGATGATAGTCACTGCCATTCATATCCACCAGTTTAGGATTACCGCTGCCTGCCTGGTTGGGGTCGGAATGCTTGGCGGTCCAGTTGTTGAAGTTCAGGTACCAGTTATTGGATCTGATCAAAGTTCCGACTCCAGGACCCTGATAGGCATTGGATGTGTAAACAAACAGATTGTTCCGGAAGTTGATCCCACCAAAATCAGTATAGACACCATCATTTAACGGAGAGCCAAATGTTTTATGTCTGAGTACCGTATTGTTATCAATATAGCAATCATTGCATGGCGCCCACATATAGAGCCAGTCCTGTCCGTCAAAACAAACATTAAAGGCCATTTTAAGGTTGTAAACTTGCTGAACGCTTGGGTTATTGTCATATGTCCAACTCGACTCAAAAAAGCCTGCATTGCCTTCGCTGTAGTTGTGGTGAATATACAGATTCTGTTTATGGAACCTGCCATCGTCAAATTCAATGGCACCGCCATCAGAACCGTATCCGCTTTCCAGTGACAGAAAATTTTTAATGGTATTATATGAAACTTCCTGGTTTCCTATACCAAGATGAATCCCCATAGGCCCCCAGCTGTTCCGGCCGCCATCCCACCATAAGGAATGCGAAACGCCTTCAATATAGTTGTTTGTGATCAGCGTATATTCTCCAGTTGATTGGATGCCTTTGGTCACATCCGTAAAATCATTATTTCTGATAATATTATGATTGGCTTTCTCTGCATTAAGCACAGCTCCACACAGGAAAATACTATTGAGTCTACCTGCATTAGCAGTTTTCGGTGTATCATGAAAATGCAATCCATCCAGTATCAGCCAGCTCCCTTTCATCTGCACGCAGTTCCCATGCATGACAGTATCGTATGGATTGGTGATACGCGGTTTGTTACCCTGTCCATAGGATGTAATAACGATGGGTTTTTCTTTGCTTCCGGAGTCAGAGATCACCATCGGACCGGAGAACTGCGACCCTTTACGCAGAAATACAGTATCACCGGGCTGTAATGTTACGTTGTTCACTTTGGTATGTGATTTCCATGCCGTTTGTTGGGTGAGACCATCATAGGTGTCATTTCCATTCTGAGAATCGATATAAAAATTCTTTTGAGCTAGCAGTGTTGAAGTATTAAGAATTATGAAAGAGCAAAGAATAAATAGAATTTCTTTCATGGGTTTTATTAAATTATTTGGTTTAAAAAGCCATCCACATCTTCTTTCGCTGGAATTGAACTCTGAGCTCCATTTTTTTGTACAGATAAGGCAGCCGCAGCATTGGCAAAGCGTATAGATTCTTCAATCGGTAATTTCTTTGCTAATGATACTGCCAATGCTCCGTTGAATACGTCTCCTGCAGCAGTAGTATCAACTGTTTTAACTTTAAATGCATGAACGAATCCTTTATGTATATGATTTTGAAAATACACGCCTTTTGAGCCAAGGGTAATGATAACGGTATTGATATTCTTGCTTTTTAATACTTCACTTGCCCTGATGATATCTTCTTCTGTTTTGATTTTGATACCGGTTAATATTTCTGTTTCTGTTTCATTAGGTGTAATAACCGTAATTAAATCAATGAGCTCATCGGGAAGTTGTTGTGCAGGAGCAGGATTTAAAACAACAGGCACCTTGTATTTTTTTGCCAGTTGTGCGGCTTTAATAATTGTATTAATAGGTGTTTCCAATTGCATCAATACAATATCTGCCTTGGCAAATACATGTTCATTTTGTTCAATTTCATCGGCAGACAGATAGGCATTTGCACCTAATGCAACTGCAATCGAATTTTCTCCACTTGCTGAAACATTGATCAATGCTACTCCGGATGGGTGCTCCTTGTCTTTTATTATAGACTCGCAATTGATTTCATTTTTAATAAATCCTTCAATGGATTCTTTACCGAATGAATCGTTTCCAACTTTTGCAATAAAGGTAACCCTGCCACCAGTTTTTGCCGCGGCAACAGCCTGGTTGGCGCCTTTTCCACCCGGAAAGGTTTTAAATTCATCACCAATAACAGTTTCACCCGGACGAGGGAAATGAGGTGATGTAATAATCATATCTGTATTTGAACTACCTATAACAAGAATATTTGGTTTCATGTGGAAATTATTTTGATGCAATTAATAATGAGAGTCCTGTAATGAATGAGACAAACATAATAAAAAGTATAATATTGGTTCCTTTAGAAGCCGTCTTAAATTCTTTCCATACAAAAACACCCCATAGTGCTGCAATCATTGTTGCACCTTGTCCAAGACCATAAGCAATAGCCGGACTGGCCACACCAGATGCGATGATATTTAACGACATGCCAACGCCCCATATTAAACCACCCAACATACCGATCATGTGTAGTTTAGGAGTTCCTTGTTTTAAGTAATCAGAGAATGTTACAGGTGTACCCGATAACGGCTTGTACATATTTATTGTATTAAAAATAAAACTGGATATAAAAACACCTATGGCAAATATTACCAAAGCAGTATATGGGGTTAACTTACCAGCTTCAGGCTTAACAAGGTCAGTTACCATAGAGTTGGCTACATATTTATAAAAGTAGCCCATTAATATCCCTGCAATTAATGCAATGATAATGCCTTTGGTAGGTGTTTGTTTACTCCCTTTGGTAATATTCTTATAGGCAATGGCGCATAATATAATTGCTACAGCAACAAATCCCACACCCAAAAAGATATATAGCGGATTGCCTTCAGGTTTATCCATGTAATTGACAATTACGCCTTGCACCAACGCGATACCAATACCCACAGGGAAAGCTATCGCCATACCCGTTAAATCAATTGCGATTACTAATAGCAAATTGGCTAAATTAAAAATCACTCCACCCCAGAATGCCGAACCCAGACTGCTCAAATCGGCCTGGCACAGATCAGTCAAGAAGCTTCGACCTTGCATTCCGATGGACCCTAATGTAACTGCAAAAAGGATGGTAGTTAATAAAATCCCAATTACATAGTCCCAATAAAATAATTGAAACGACCAGGACTTACCCGATAGTTTTTGTGTGTTTGCCCAGGAACCCCAACAAAGCATGGTAATCACACAAAGAATGATTGCCAATGAATACGATTGAATGATATACATATACGATAAAGGGAGTGATTACTCTGTTAATAATCGTTTGTGCAAATATACGATAAAATAATTATTAAAAAAATCGAATTCTTGATTTCTATAGTAGAATAATCTATATTTGCACAAACGTTTAACCTAAATTAATAGATATGAAAAATTTGACATCTAAAATTATGGCAGTACTGTTAACCCTTTGTGGTTTGAGCAATGTTATTTCACAAGAAACTTTTCAATGCCCGCATGCTACCTATCCGGGAGGACTTTGCGCCATTGATAATAAAGTGTACACCTCTGATGGCTATGAGTTTAAATTCTATGGCGTAAACCGCGGACAGTTTGAAAGTAACTTTCCGAATGCCTATGGGCAGTGGATTATGGATCCTACAGATAGTAAAGGAGGCATCTTTAAACCTGGGTTCGATTCAATTGCGGCCTGGGGTGTAAATGTGGTGAGGTTACCACTTAACCAATATTGGTGGAATAACAATACAGCTGGAACCAATACAGCTATGGGGACCTATCGTGAACAAGTAAGAAAAATTGTTGAAGGTTTTCGTGCTCGCAATATAAGAGTCATTCTGGATAGACATACGGGGGATGACGTTAGCGCTACCTCAAAACCAATCATGGCTACTCCTACTTCAAAAGATTTTTGGCAAACATTGGCAACAGAATTCAAAAATGACAGCATGGTAGTGTTTGAATTATTTAATGAACCCCAAAGTGGTATAGGTTGGGATAATTGGTTAAATGGAGGTGTTGTTAATAATGTAACATATATTGGTATGCAAGAGCTATATGATGCTGTTAGGGCTACCGGTGCTAATAACTTTGTTTTAATAGGTGGATTAGATTTTGCGTATCAATTAGATGGTGTTACCTGTAAAGAATCAGGAGCTACCTGTACCACTCGCGAAATAAAAGGATACAACATTGGATACGTAACTCATATTTATCCACAATATGATGCAAAGCGCGCAGTAACTTCATGGGAAATTGATGACGCTGCCGGTGATCCAATCTATTCATGGAAACATTTTTGGTTGTATTTAGCAGATAAATATCCGGTTGTGGTGACTGAATTAGGCCCTAATCAAAGTCTTCCAACAGCTACTTGTCATGCTGAAACAGCACAGATTATTGATGTTGCCAATAAAATGACTTCAGGCTGGATGGCTTGGGGATTTTGGTGGTATTCAACTAAGGGACTCATTCAACAAACAGGTGGCCCTAACTGGAAAACATATCCTCCTGCACCAACAGAATGGGGCTGGCAAGTAAGAGATTCTATAGCAGCACTCAAAAAGCGTATCAATGCACCGGGAGGAAGACTAAAAGCACCTGCTCAATATTTTACAACTACAAATATTAATGCTCAAAATAATACAACACAATTTGTTGCTATTGAATGGACAATCTATTCCATATTGGGACAGTTCGTAAAACAAGGTGTTGGAGCATTTAATCAAACTTTAGAACTACCTCAAGGTATTTATATTAAAGAAGAAAAAGATATCAATGGCAGATCGCGTACACAGAAATTATTCATTCAATACAAACAGTAATAATAAAAATAGCCAGTATGCTAAACATCTCTAAAATCACATGGATCGTATTAATGAATATATTTTTCATTAATAGTTTCGCCCAAATGACCGCACAAGATTACATAAAGGCATTGTGGATGACTACCCGTATGTATGGCGGACAACGTTCAGGTGATGGCTATAACTGGCTTATTATGAACCATTCGGCCACTACTAGTGGTAAGACTAAAGTTGGACAGGACTTTACTGAAGACAAAGACCCTGCTGATGGTTGGAAACTTACCGGTGGCTGGCACGACTGTGGCGATCATGTGAAATATGGACAAACATAGTACTATTCGGGATATATGTTGTTGCTGGGTTATTCATTATGGCCACAAGGATATGAAGATTATTATTCATATACGTATAAAAGTTATAATACCAATAATACTTGGCAATGGGAAAATGCCAAACACGACCCCAATGGTATTCCTGATATACTGGATGAAGTTAAATATGCAACCAATTATTTTATGCGATGCGCCCGAAATTCTACTACATTTTATTCACAAGTAGGGGTAGGAAATTATGATCATGCACAATGGATCACTTCAGTAAAGATGTCTATGAATTCAGTTAACACAGGTGGTTCTCCCCGCGGTATAGTGAAAAATCCGAACGATGCTTCTATGCCATCTTTCTGTGGAGCAACACTGGCGTTGATGTCTCGCCTGTATCGCCTGTATAGTGCTTCGTATGCCGACTCGTGTTTGGTGCATGCCAAATACGCGTATGATTATGCTAAAATCCATAAAAGTACAGCTGGTGCTGATTTTTATAACAAAAACAAAAAATGGCAAGATGATTTTGTTGACCTGTGCACAGAATTATATTACGCAACCAATGATGAGAAATATAAAACCGAAGCATTATCCTATGCCGGAAATGTTACGAATCACTGGTGGGTGCTTGATTATGAAAACAACGATGATCTGGCGGCATTCAATCTCGCACGTTTAGGAAATACAGATGCCCAATATTTATTAGAAGATTTTAGAAATAGTTATATCAGTGACGTAAATTCAGAAGGCGTAATGCAGGTGGGAAGCTCATGGGGACCGTTGCGTTATAGCGCGAATGCAGCATTTGTTTGTGCCTTATACGATTGGCTTATTGATCCCAATTCAAAGACCATCCATTCTGCTATTAAAGGTACTGTAAATTATATCTGTGGTATTAATTCCAAAAAACAATCCTTCATCGTTGGTTTCACAAAAGATGGAACGTATAAATCTCCAAAGTACCCTCATCATAGAAACGTTTTTTTAAATGATAACAATGGCGGTACTTTATCTATACCCGCTCTCAATGCCCAACATGGTTATCTGGTTGGAGGTGTTCAGTCTGGTACTTTCTCAGATGACATTACCAATTATGCTGTATCAGAAGGTGGTTGTGATTATAACGCAGGCTTAGTGGGAGCGCTGGCTTACATTAATTCTAAATCCGTTACAATTCCTACAAACGATGCAAACCTGAAAAGCTTAACGGCAAGTGCCGGAACCTATACCCCAACCTTTGCTGAAGCTACAATTAATTACGCCATGACCGTTAAGCAAGGATCTGCCATACCTCAATTTACAGCAGTGGCAAAAGATGCCAAGGCAACAGTGATTGTAATGCAAGCAACTTCCTTAAATGGGTCTGCTACAATGAAAGTGACATCGCAAGATGGAACAGCATCAAAAACATATACCGTTAAACTTACAGAATACATACCTATTGCAACTACTTTAAATATCACCATTGCAAACAATAATATTAAAATTGGAACATCTACACAAGTAAGCGGAAAAGTATTGGATCAAAATGGAGATGAGATGTCTAGCACAATTAACTGGTCTGTATCTGGCGGCGGTACGTTTTCCTCAAATACAGGAGACTCAGTATCATTGACAGCAGGATTTACTACAGGTGTATTTTCCATAAGTGCATCTGTACAAGGTGCAACAGGTGTTACATCAACTAAATCAATTACAGTACATGATAATAGTGCCGATAATCAAGCGGACACGAAAGTTAATCTAGCATTACTCAGTTCAGCAACTA
>CAYVNP010000046.1:0-34090 GCA_964452905.1 uncultured Bacteroidales bacterium | reverse complement strand
ACATCCGTTTGTTCGCCCGAAGCCCACTGGTAGGTGGCACCGCCTGTTGCGGTCAGTTGAAGGGAATCACCTGCACATACGGATGTTTTGGAGTCGGTTGTAAGTATGGTAGGTGTGAGCGCTCCGCTGACATTTACGGCATGGGTGGCTGAGGCAGTACAACCATTCGTGTTTACAGTAACTGAATAGGTTGGTGTTCCTACAGGAGAAACCGTGATCTGGGCGGTGGTTGCATTGTTCTCACTCCACAGATAAGTCCCTCCGCCCGATGCTGTAAGAGTTGTTGTTGAGCCGGGACAAACGGTGGTGGCACCGTCAATATGGGCAGCGGGTGCAGATTTCACATCTATATTTTGTGTGGCGCTGCAGCCTGCCGGTGAGATATATGTTATATTATGTGTACCTGCACCTGCTGTTTTAGGATCAAAGGTAGAAAAAGCTACACCATCTACCTTGTAAGTGCCACCAGTCGGACTGCCGCCGGTCAAGGTAAAAGATGCATCGCTGGAACATACGGCTGTAAAAGCAGTTAAGGAAGGTGTTTCGACGGTGACTGTTACTGAATCAACAGCACTTTTACCTCCATTTTCAGTTACGGTAACATGATAAACATCTGTTGCATTCAGTGTTACGTTATGTGGTCCGGCAGTTGCAGGTAAGCCATGGTCCCAAACATAGGAATACATTGGTGTACCCCCAATGACTGTAACGGATAGAGATGTATTTCCTCCTTTGCAAATTGAATTAGGTGTTGCAACAGCGTCAATATTAAAATCACAATTTGAATTTATTGAAATGGGTGAAACAACTGCAGTGATGCCCTGAGCTCCTGATGTTGCACCATTGGGAGGAAATTTTTGTCCTACAAGACCTAATTGATCTGTTATTCCATTCGCTCCTCCATTAACAGTTCGTGTAGGAATACCTGAAGAAACAGCGATATATCCACCTCCTCCGCCCCCACCGGGACCTTCACATTCGTAAAGATGATCTGACTTTTGCCTATTTGCAATTTGCTGAGTTGAACCTTTGCCACCATTAGCGGTAATTGCAACAGAAACAGTACCTGAGCTATTGGCAATAACTGTTCCACCACCACCACCACCACTAACACCATCATTTCCATTCGGGCAAATTGGAGCGATAGGTTGATTGCCTCCATCACCACCATTAGCAGAAATTGAACCACTGCCAGAAATATTTCCATAAGATAACAAATAAATAAGTCCACCACCATTACCGGGTGTTGATCCACATGCATCATTATTATCACCATGACCACCACCACCACCCATAAATATTTTTCCTGTTGAATAATCAAGTGGGCGCCCACCTAGTCCGCCACCGATACGTCTGTAATTTGCTTGCCAGGCAGCATTATTTGGTGGAGTTAAAAATGGATCAAGGTTAGTCATTACGCCCCCCCAGGTATATCCACCACGCCCACCACCTGCTGAAATACCGATTATTTCAGGATCTAATGCCCAAGCTGTATTATAAACTGAATTCGGAATTCCAATACCCGTCCAGGTTCCAGTGCCTGCATTTGATCCTCCACCTCCACCACCATTATGTTGAGTACCACCACCGCCACCATTGGCAGGAGCACCTCGACCATATTCACCATAAACAAAATAAGTATAATCAATAGCGGTAGGAGAAATAGACGCATATTTAATGATAGAATCAACAAATTCAGTGCAAATTGCATCCATCCCCGGAAGAAGATTAGTTGCCGGAGGACAAGCCCATGCAATTATTTGATTTCTTGTAGGTGCAGGGGATTTGGATTTGTACCATGCTACATATTTATACAAATCTGTCATAGTCATATCAGCAGAGCCACCCGGACCGTTAACCCCCAAACATTTATTTCCTAAAAAAGTACATGTTGTAACATGAATTGTTGCAGGTGCATTGTATGAACCACCACCGGCAATGCTTTCGCCTTTAGAAGCTCCTTCATTAGCGAGTGAAGTACCAAATTTTGGTAGTTTTGATGTTTGATTATCAGATAAATTTTTATCAATTCCACCACGAAATCCTTTATTAGAAACATCTATTTTCCCATCAATGATAATAGAATTAGCTTCCACTGCCACAACCCCTCCCGTTTTTCCATTCCATGGATTAGCAGTTATACTTCCTGTAGCAGTAACGGTAAGTACATCATATCTTTTTACTTTGATGATTTGAGTTCCGGCATAAGCTGTTGCAGTATTTCCCCCACCTGTAACTGTAACTTGATAATCATAATTTTTTTCTAATTTACACGAAAGATTAATAATATTTCCCGGTCCAACAGATTTAACTTCTTTGAATTCATAATTCCCGCAATTTTTATAATCCAGTATTTCACCCCATGTATTATTCTCAATATTTCCTTTAATAACAGCACCTTGCATCTGAATGATCATGACCAGATCACCCTGAACTAATCCTAACGTGTTAGATACATTCAAAGCCAAATCACCGGCATTGAGCGGAGCAGTAATTGAAGAATATGAATTAACTACCGTATTGATAGTACTGATCGTAACATTACCGTCTTTGCCTTTTTGAGAAAACAAATTAAATGGACCAGAAATAAAAATTAAAAAAAAAAAAATTCTTGAAAAAAATATTTTCATTAACTTAAATTAAAGTTTCCAAATTTAATTAAAAGAATGAAAGACTTTGATATTAGTAAGCTTTTTTGTATCGCTTTTAAAATTATATAAAAATTAAAAGTTTATGAATTATAATAAACTTAAAATCACAGTATAAAAGTTTTGAGGATGATCAGTATATGTATTCAATTTTACAAATTCCGATAAAAAACTTTATGGAAAAATAAACCCAATAGAATTTAAGAATTCTATTGGGAAAATAAACTAAACTGTTTTGACTTTAAGAATGTTGTTCTCAATATAATTTAGGTGCTCATTCCTCCACACACATTGATCACTTGTCCGCTAACATAGGATGAAAGCTCTGAACCAAGAAATATACACACATTAGCCACATCGAGCGGTGTACCTCCACGCTTCAAAGGGATATCGTTGATCCATGTTTTTCGGACTTCATCAGGTAAATTGGCAGTCATATCTGTTTCAATGAAACCGGGAGCAATGGCATTGCAGCGAATATTACGCGAACCGAGCTCCTGAGCAATGGATTTGGTAAAACCGATGATACCTGCTTTGGATGCTGAATAATTTGCTTGTCCTGCATTGCCGTTAACACCCACAACCGAAGCCATATTGATGATAGAACCCGAACGCTGTTTTAGAAATATTTTCTGTATTGCTTTCGTATAATTGAAAACAGATTTTAAATTTACTTTGATCACCAGGTCCCAATCGGCTTCGGTCATTCGCATCAACAGGTTATCACGTGTTATACCTGCATTGTTGACCAGAATATGAATGGTTCCGAAATCCTGTACTATTTGGTTAATAAGTGATTCGGCATCATTGAATGAGCTGGCATCCGACTGGTATCCTTTTGCTTTCACGCCGAAACCTTCAAGTTCTTTGACCAGCGCCTCTCCCCGTTCATCAAAGATAACATCTGAAAAAGCAACGTTTGCACCTTGTTTGGCGTATTCTATGGCTATCACTTTTCCGATACCCCTGATAGCGCCTGTTACCAGCGCTGTTTTTCCTTCTAATAATTTCATTATGATTGTGTTTTAATTATTTAGCAAAGATAAAAAAATAAAAAGACCTGTCAAAAAAAATGAATGACAGGTCTTTTTGGAAGGGGAACTTTACAGCAACAACTATCTTTCTTCAAAACCAACGTTGACAGGGAATACAGACAAACCCTCCATGTTAGTTACGGGCACAGATTTATCAACTTTCTCAATGGTTACATCATCAATCCAAACTTTTCCTGTACCACTCAATAAAATGCCAAACAACACTTTGCTTCCGGTAGCAGGCACATCCAGTACTATCTCATATTTTTTCCAGTCTGTAGTTCCTTTGATAGGACGATCGGACATATTATCAAAATTCAGAGAAATATTATACAAATTATAATCATCTATTCGCATCCATAAACCAGCCCAGTCATCCACATCCTTTGATTTTACCCATGCGCTAAATCGGATGCGTTCACCATGATATTGTCCGGCATTCATGATCTGCATCAATGTACCAAATCCTTTTATTTTTTGTTTAACGGATTTCAGATAACCGGAAGATTTTCCACTATGAAAGATAATCGTATCATTGCCTGTTTCATAGCAATCCCATTTATTTCCATCCAGTATCCAGTCTTTCGGACCATTGGTTTGTGCCATCATGGTAGTCCAGAATAAACAAAAGAATAAATACAACAAGACTCTAATATTCATAAACAATTTTTCGTTTTTATTTACCCATTTATACGGAACTAAATGAAAAAAGTTTCTTTCATCATGAAAACTGTTAAAAATTAAATGATATTGGCTGCTTTTATGAGGTCTTAATTATCTTAGAATTGAAAATACATACATAGACAGTAACAAAATGCATCGCAAAGAATTAAATCAATAATCCTTCCAATCTGTTCGTCTTAGTCCCAATATTTTATAGTCTTTCATTTGAATGGCTTTGACAATCTTTTCTCTATTGTAGTACAATGAATAGTGTTTGTAATTATACAAACCAAGTCCGGTGTAAAAAAATATGCTGCTGAAAATGGCTGTGTACATTAATATTTTCCATCCTTTAAATTTAACCCACAACCATTCATAACAATAAAATGAATATATTACCGGAAGAGGCAACAACAAGTAGAAAGTATGTGAAGCCGGGCCTTTGATGGAAAAAAAGAAACTTAAAAATAAAATGATATAACCGAACAGCGTTAGATACTTTATTTTTCGCCATTCAGTATTTGTTTTGTATTTAAAGAAAACATAAATAAAAACAACCACCAGAAATGAACCAAACAAAAATAAATATAAGGTAAAAGGAGCCATCCAAATATGTGAGTTAATTATTTTAAATCTCGTTTCATTCCGACCTCCCAAAATGTTCGGTATTTCATAGGTTGCAAAAGATAAATATCTCAAAAGAACAGTGATGATTTCCTTATAATTGTCCACATTAAATACAATATTTGAACTGACGTTCTTGCGTGGAGAATTGATAAACCATGCAGGTATAACGCTGATCAATGCTATCAATGCACCAAATATGAATATGAATACATTCAGAAGCTTTTCCTGAATACTAATAGATTTTTTTATTTCAAAGAAAAAAACAATAAATATGAATGGAAACAATAAAACAAATGAAAGATGTAATTGCATGATAAGAAAAGGCATGGCTCCTATAACAAAATAAGATATCTTTTTAGGAACAATAGACGTTTTGTAAACTGGTAATAATTCCAACAAACAAATGAAAAATGGAATTGAAAAAATAATGACATAGGATGGATTTACGATTCGTGTACTGTAATCCATTGTCCAAGATAAAGTCATGACCCACACCCATATCAACCATTTTGGCAGGACGCTGATTCGTTTTGAAATATAAAAAGCAAAAAAACTTAAACTTAAAAATGAAAGAATATTTAGAACAAGTGTAGGTGTTTCAGGTAACGGGAGTAAAAAAAAACCTGCCCCAACCAATATTTCCTGCAGAGCGCCCGGAATCTGGGTATGGGTATAGATCACATCCGGCCCGCAATAAGAAAGTGAATGGGACGTATAATATTTTAATCCTATCAAATAAATTTGCAGATCATCTTCAAACCAGAATTCAGAGACCAATCCATATATGACTCTGAATAAAAATAATGCAATAATCAATAGGATAAAAAATGTTTTGGGATAATTCTTCATGTATGCTGCATTCATTATTCCATTAAAATAGTCAGAAATTAATTATTAATCCTGAATCCAAAAATAGTAAAATTAACTTTCAACTTTTTTTTAAAAAACTATTTTTTATGAATGACTTCTTCATATAGTATTTTTTTAAGTTTTGATATTATCTTTGCAGCAATTATGAAAAAAATTTATTTCTTTTTTTTAAAACTGGTTTCATTCTGGCTGTTTCTATTTGCTACAGTGCATACGGTTTTTTTGTTTTATAATTATGTTGAGCTGAAAGAAATCAATTTTTATCAGATATTTATTTCCTATATATATGCGTTGCGGATGGACCTTTCCGCTTCCACTTATCTGATGATACCGGCAACCTTTATTTTCATCTGCACACTTTACATTAAAAAAAACAACATCCTTGAAAAAATATTTCACATTATTAATATAACACTTATTTGCATATGTCTCATCATTGGTATTTTTGATTTAGGTCTCTACTCCGCTTGGGGAACAAAGATCAATGGAAAAGCTTTATCTTACTTGCTGTTTCCCAAAGAAGCCATCACTTCTTTCGCCGGTGTTCATTATTTGGTTTTGAGCGTCATCCTTGTAAGTGAATTGTTTGTTTTCATTGTTATTTATAAAAAAATCATAAAATTAACACATTCGAAATTATCGAATATATTTCTTAAAATTACAGGATGCGTATTTTTATTATTACTGCTTTTCACCACAATAAGAGGAGGATGGCAAAAATATCCACTCAGTAAAAATGCAGTATATTATTCTCCCTATCCTGTTTTAAATTATTCAGCATTGAATGGATTCTGGAATTTTATGGACCTGATGGTTACACCTGCAATCAAAAAAAACCCGTATAATTATTTCCCTATTGAACAGGCAAAAAAGATTGTAAATGGAATGAATCAAACCAAATCGGATTCAACTCCATCCATATTGACAACAAACAGACCTAACATTGTGCTTATAATGCTTGAAAGTGTCAGCGCTGAATGCATAAAAAGACTTAACGGACTGAGTGGTGTCATGCCGAAGTTAGACAGCATTTCAAAACATGGATTATTATTTATGAATTTTTATGCTAATGGATTTAGAACCGAACAAGGAATAATTTCATTACTAAGTAGTTTCCCTGCTCAACCGCAAACAACCATCATGCGAAATTTCGGCAAATTTGAAAAACTGCCCAATCTTGCAAAAACATTGGGGAAATATGGGTATTCTGATAATTATTATTACTCTGGGAATCTTGTGTTTGCCAACCAGATTGCATTTATCAGATTATCCGGATTCACCCATATACTGGATGAAGAAAATTACACGTGGAACAAAAGAAGCGACTGGGGCGCTTATGATGAAGAATTATTTGCATGCCATCTGAAAGAAGCAGAGAAAGACCCCTCTCCTTTCTTTTCAATCATCATGACCAGTACGAATCATGAACCTTTCAATGCCAAAGTTGAAAAAATCTTTTTAGGAACACAAGAAACTGACGATTATAAAAATACGGTTTATTATACGGATAAGTGCCTTGAAGAATATTTAAGAATTGCAAAAGAAAAACCTTGGTATAAAAACACCTTATTCATCATCACAGCAGACCATGCCCATAAATATCCAAAAAACAGAAAAGCATACGAAGCAGAACGACACCGTATCCCTTTACTTTTCTTTGGGAATGTTATTAAAACGGAATATCGCGGAAAAATTATTGATAAGATTGGTTCACAGATCGATCTTCCTGCAATGTTGCTTGCTCAACTGCAAATTCCTTATAACACGTTTACAAAAAGTAAAAATTTATTGAATCCGGGTTCACCTGCATTTGCATTCTATACATTTGATAATGGTTTTGGGATCATTTCCGATAAACAAACAATCATTTTCGATCATAATCAGAAAAAAGTCATCTTTCGAAAAAATAATTCCACATCGGTTATTGACAATGAACTTACAGATCAGGGGAAAGCATATTTACAAGTTATGATGCAGGAATATATTGATTTCAATAACTGATTCAATTATATTTCCAAAATGAATTCAGTTGTTAACCAACCTGCCACTCTTTTAGTAAATTCAATCAACATAATGAGTTGAATCTGAAAAACTGAAAACTTAACTTTATACAACCACTTCCCACGTATCTTCAGGAGCAAGCCAGTCTTTGAATTTCTCTTCACCACCGCGTGCTTTCCAGTCGGAGTCAATGGTCAGTTTGGAAGTGATTCCACCGCGCGGGTTACAGATCAGGGTGATGCGTATACGTTCCGGTTCATACACTTGCATCATGTGATCGTACATGATGTTGATCAGGCGTTCATATGAAACAACAATTTCGCGTAAATGGAACACATACAATTTCAAGGATTTTAATTCTATGATCTTGTTCTTGGGATAAAACGAAAGATAGATCGTTGAAAAATCGGGTTGTTCATGTACACCGAGGAAAGTACATTCCGGAATTTTAATTTTGATTTCATATGCTTCTTTAGATGGATTGGGCAATGACTTCAGGATGGTTGCATCAATGTCTTTAAATGTTTTCATTCTTGTAGTTAATTGTTATTTTATATAGATTTTTGCAAAAGTAAGAAAATATCTTTTAGCTAAGACTTTTTATGAAATCAGATTTAATGAATATTAGGTTTAAATTTATGTTAACCGAAGAATTTTTACTGGGTGAGTCAGAATACTTTTTCTCAGCACTATCTGTGTGTTTTTTCTCTGTGTTCTCTTCTGATTATAATAAAAATATATTCCATCCTTGATTATATCAAAAGAATTAAAAAAAACTCAAATTAATTTTAAGCTCCCCACCACTAAACATAAGAAATTTAGCTTAATTCATAAATTCGTAATTCGAAATTTATCATTAGTCATTTAACTAAATCATTTTATTTCCCTTTATTATTTTATCTTTGTTTGATCAAAAAGATATCCGATTTACATGTATTTAAAATCCCTTCAACTAACCAATTTTAAGAACATCGGTACTGCCGCAATTGATTTTTCACGAAAGATCAATTGCTTTGTTGGTGATAATGGCGAAGGGAAAACCAATGTGCTCGACTCCATTTATTATCTGTCGTTCTGTAAAAGTTATTTCAATATCATTGATTCACAGAATATCAAACACGGTGAAGATTTTTTCAGGATCAGCGGCGATTATAACAGGGGCGATGACAAACAGGATAACGTGAATTGCCTGCAACAACTGAATCACCGCAAGCAATTCAGATTAAATAAAAAAGAATACGAACGACTTGCCGATCACATCGGTGAATTCCCTCTGGTGATCATCACACCGGGTGACAGCGACCTGATCTATGATGGCAGCGATGCACGCAGAAAATATGTGGATGCTGTTATTTCTCAGTTTGACAAACTTTATCTGGATGATCTGATCAATTACAACAAAGTACTTGCCCAACGTAATTCATTGCTCAAACAATTCGCTGTATCCGGCAAGTTCAGCAGAGCATCTCTTGAAATATGGGATGAACAAATGATTTCGCTCGGAAATAAAATTTATAAAAAACGAATTGAATTTGTTGAAAAATTCGCTCCTATATTTCAGGCATATTATAAATACATCACAAGCGGTAAAGAGCATGTCAACATGAACTATGAATCGCAACTGAATGATTCGGATTTCCCCAAGCTTTTAAAAGAACAATTGCCCAGAGACCGCTCAGCACAATATTCAACCACAGGTATTCATAAAGATGATTTTTTATTTCAGATGGATGATTATCTGATCAAAAAGATCGGTTCGCAAGGTCAGCAGAAATCCTATCTGGTCGCATTGAAGCTGGCACAATTCGATTACACGAAAAAAATAAAGGGGTTTAAACCTATCCTATTATTTGACGATATCCTGGATAAGCTCGATTACAAACGCGTTGAACAATTGATGAAACTGGTTGCGGATGATAATTTCGGTCAAATTTTTATTACAGATACGCATGAGATTCGTATCCGCGAATTATTTAAAAAAATAAATATTGATACAAAAATTTTTATAGTTAAAAACGGGAAACTCAATTTATCAGACTAAAACAACATGCTTTTTTTAAATCCATATTTTCTATATGCTGCGCTGTTAACAGCCATTCCTGTCATCATTCACCTGTTTAATTTCAGACGGTTTAAAGTCGTATATTTTTCAAACTTCAAGTTTATTGAAGCACTGAATATCGAGACACAAAAGACCTCACGGCTGAAACACTTGCTGATCCTGCTGATGCGTATCCTTGTTATTTTATGTTTGGTGCTTGCTTTTGCACAACCTTATATCCCTGCCAATGAAAAACAAAAGATCATTCTTGGTAAAAATAATGTGGTCAGTGTTTATATTGATAATTCATTCAGCATGGAAGCGCTTACAGCCGAAGGCAAACTGATAGATGTGGCGCGCACCAAAGCAAAAGAGATCGCTTCTGCTTATAATCCCTCCGACTTGTTTCAATTGCTCACCAATGATTTTGAAGGACGCCATCAACGGCTTGTGAATAAAGAAGAATTCCTGATGCTGGTGGATGAAGTGAAAATAAGTCCACAGGTGAAAGATATTTCAAAAATCATCCGAAGACAAAAAGATGCTATATCTGCCAGACCTTCTATAAATAGTATATCGTATCTGATTTCAGATTTTCAAAAAAACACTACGGACTTACAACATGTCAAGGACGATTCACTGATGCGTATCTTTTTTATCCCGTTAAAATCAAATACAGCCAATAATCTTTTTATTGACAGTTGCTGGTTTGAAACACCTGTCCGATCTGTGAACCATGCAATTAAAATAATTGCACGACTTAAAAATCATTCCGATGCTGATCTGGAAAAAATACCGGTAAAACTATTCATCAATGGAAAACAGATTACCTCTGCTACAGCTAACATTAAAGCCAATACAGAAATTGATCTGCAATTGCCGTATACTATCCGTCAAACAGGTATACAACTTGGGATGCTTCAGATTGATGATGATCCAATCACCTATGATGATAAATTTTATTTTTCATTTTTTGTCTATGATAAGATTCCAATCCTTGCAATCAATGGAAAAGACGAATCCGACCGACTGAATGCAGTATTCACAAGTGATTCAGCATGTGCATTCACCAATTCACCTGTAAAAAATTTAGACTACTCCTCTCTGAATCATTATAAACTGATAATTTTAAATGAGTTGAAAGACATATCCAGCGGGCTTTCTCAGGAACTTCACAACTATCTGGATAACGGGGGCAGCTTGATTATTTTTCCTGCAGAAGAAATAGATCTGGATAATTATAAACATTTTCTTTTATCCGTTTCCTCCCCCTATTACACTCGCCTTGATACATCAACAACCAAAATAAATTTTATCAATATTAAACATCCTGTCTATCAGAATGTGTTTGACAGGATACCTGAAAATGTTGAATTACCTAAAGTATTTAAACATTATGTTCTGAATTCACAAACCCGTTCGGGTGAAGAAACATTATTGAAAATGTTGAATGGTGATAATTTTCTGATTCAGTCCGCTGGAAAAGGGAAACTATTTCTTTTTGCAACACCACTGAGTACAGGGTATAGCAGCATGGTCAAGGATTTTATTTTTGTTCCAACAATCTACCAGATTGCATTATTGAGTGAAAAAAACACACCGTTGTTTTATGCTATTGGTCAGGAAAATCCGATTGAAATTGAAACCGCAGCTGTGGCTAACGATGATGTGTTTAAAATGAAACTTGCTGAAAGCGATTATGAATTTATTCCTGAACATAAAACAATCCAGTCGCATATCTGTATTTATTCACATGACCAAATAAACACGGCAGGAAATTATCAGATCATTGCCAATGGCAATCCTGTGAATAGTGCTGCATTCAATTATGACCGGAAGGAATCTGATTTAACTTGTTACGATATTTCCACCTTGAAAGAGTTAATCGGTAAGTATCAGTTAAATCATTCGGATGTGATTGAAACGACCCATAAACCTTTAAAACAAATGCTTTCTGAAATCAACACAGGCATAAAATTATGGAAACTATTTATTCTACTTGCTTTGATTTTTCTTGCACTGGAGATCGTATTCCTTCGAATGAACTTTCCTTTTGGGGGTACAAAAAAAATATGATTTATTATTTTATGTTTCTAACATTTGTCCGTGAATAACATTTTCTTTTGCCCTACATTTCCCTGTTTTTCTTTCCTACATTTATTCCTGCATTTAAGCATTAAAAGGGGCTCTGTAATATATGGTTATAATTTATTCAACAAATAAAGAATATAATCCGGCACGACTAAAAAGAATTTTCAGGCAAATGACACAATTATTTTTCATGATTTGCCTTTCCGCATTTCTACTACTTCTTGGACTTTCATTCTATAAAAAAATCAATTCACAAGCATTTAATATTCATTCGGCATCAGGGAAAGTAAAGATATTTTCCGCATTCAAAAACACATATCAGATACAGGAATAATATATTTTCTGTTGTATTATTTTTTTCCGACTTTGACTTTTTTAAATCTTTATCTTATCTTTGTTTATTTAACATTCATTTATTCTTAAACATCCAATTCATAAAAACAGATGAAAAATATCTTAAAAAAATTATTTTACATCCTATTCATATTAATGCTTGCGCAATCATGCGTAAAGGATACATATGACTTTGACAAACTTGTTGATCCTGTTTGGAATCCCAGCTTATGTTCTCATGTTATCCATACAACCATGAGCATGAAAGATTTTTACGGCTCTGATTCTTCAACTGTTTTCCTTGAGGACAAGGACAGATTCATCACATTGATTTATAAGAATCAACTGTATTCAAAAGCAGCCAGAGACCTCATTAAAATAAGTGATCAAACTTTCACTGAACATTTTACTGACTTTACTGTTGATTTTAAGCAAAAGGATAGTTCAACAACAATCTACCCTAAAGATTATGGCTTCATCATTCCGAATGGTGCTGAAATAGACAGTATGACATTTGATTCCATTTTTCTGAAAATTCATTATACAGGAACAATCCCCTATAAAGGAAAAGTCAATGCTATAAGTTCATCAATCACTAAAAACGGAAAACCGTTGGATATGCACTTCATGTATAATCCTTCGTCCACTAAGGATACTTCATTTTATTTAAAAGGATACACATTCAAATTTGACAATTCAGGTTTTATTAAAAACAAGCTCCATTTTGTTTTTAATGCTACGGCATATAAAAACTCCGGAAGCGTCACAGATCCAAATAAATATGAATTTGATGCCAGCTTGGAATTTAAAGATATTCGTTTTAAAAATATGTTTGGTTATCTGGGGCAACAAACTTTTAATGTGCTTTTAAATGACCTTGAAATACTTATTTATAATAATTTGACTTCAGGTTCATATCATTTCATTGATCCAAAACTATTTTTATTTTCCCGAAATTCAACAGGTATTCCGATAAGCGTTAATATTAATAAAGCAATTTTTAAAAACAAAAATGATTCACTTCAACTTAACAGTATTCTTTTGCAACAACCATGGAATATGAAGTATCCTACCAAACAGGGAAACATAGCATATGACACATTAAAATTCACTACATCGAACAGTAATATTGCTTCCGCAATTAATATGACACCCAATGTCATAAGTACTAATGTAAATGCAATTACTAACCCGAATGGGAAAGGAGATCAAAATTTTATTTTAAGCACCAGCCGAATTGATATCGATCAACAAATTGAATTACCTCTTTGGGGAACTGCTTTTCAATATACTTTAAGTGATACACTTGATTTTGATTATAAAAAAGAAGTCAGTGAAAACACCAAAGATATTGATTATTTTAATTTTCTGATTAATTTGAATAATGGTTTTCCGGTGGAAGGAACTATTCAAATTTACCTGACTGATTCACTCATGCATTCACCTGCAATTGATTCAATATTCCCTAATGCCAATCAGCTCATAAAACCAGCAATACCAGGCGGATCACCTTACTATAAAGCCACACAACCGGTTGCTACATTCAACAAAATATCTATCCCCCAGATACGGCTTAAAAATTGGGATAAGGTTAAGAAGATTATTGTGAAAGTTGTTTTTTATACTTATAAGAGCGGTTCTCAGCAAGTAAAAATTTATGGTGATAATACATTAGGTATTGATATTGGTTTCCAGACTCAATTCAAAGTAGAAACAAAAAAATAAATATATATGAACTACACATTTAAAAATATATTGTTTTTTATATTCATGAACATTGGAGTTTATTTTTTAGCTCCAACACAAATACATGCTCAGCAGGATTTGACAAGTTATTACATGAATGCTCTACCGCAGTCTACAGCCAACAATCCCGCCTTATCACCTGACAGCAGGTGGTATGTTGGTTTTCCGGGTCTATCTTCTTTTTATTTGGGTATCTCAAATAATTTATTTGACACAAAAAATGTTATTCAAAGAAGAAGTGATGATTCTTTAACAATTAACACAGATAATTTTTTATCCGATCTGAAAAAATCAAATTACTTAAAATTCAATATGCAAATGGATTTATTTGCATTAGGTTTTCGAATGAAACAGAATTATATTTCAATAAGTTATTCAGTTAAGAGTTTTGCCCAGATAAATTATGCAAAAGATTTCCCAAGATTACTCATCAAAGGGAACTATGATTCTACCATCATGAAAACGCAAGGTCAGACCTTTGATTTTAGCAATACGGGCGTGAATGCCATGGTATATGAAGAATTAGCGATTGGATTCAACCGAAAAATAACGAGTAAACTCACAGCAGGTATAAGAGTAAAAGCATTGTTTGGAATAGCGGATGTTCAAACAAAAAAAAGTGAAGGCACTTTGTTTACTTCTTCAGAACAAACATTTCATGATCAGGTCATCAATGCCGGCTTTAATCTAAATACTTGCTATCCTGATGATAAACATTCAAGCCAATCTGATTTCTCCGGAACTAAAAACATGGGCTTTGGGATTGATTTAGGCGGTTTCTACAGAATCAATCAAAAATTTTCCGTCAATGCAGCAGTCCTTGATCTGGGCTATATCAGATGGAAAAGCAATCCGACTAACTATGGATTTACGGCTGACAATGTCACGTTCACTTTTCAGGGACTTGATATAAATAAAATGTACAATTTTGAAAACAAAAAATTTGTAGAAGATACTGTTTACAAAAAACAACTGGAAGATTCACTTAATAAAATATTTAAAACTAAAGAATCACATAACAGTTACACAACGATGCTCCCCTTAAAAATTCAAGTAGGTGGTGCGTTTCATCTTTCCGATAATGATGTAGTAGGTGTTTTATTCAGAGGTGATTTTCTGGCAAAAAAACTTTATCCTGCAGTAGCTGTTTCTTACAACAGAAAACTAACTCGGTTTGTTCAGGTTGCAGCCAGTTATTCCATCCGGAACAGAAGTTATACTAATTTAGGAGTTGGTTTGGTGTTAAGTCTTGGTCCAATTCAATTATATGCTTTAACTGATAATATTCTCGTACCTTTCCAACAAAACAAAATCACCTGGGATAAAAATCAATCTTCTATCTCATACCCCTATAATACTAAAAATATTAATTTTCGATTCGGATTCAATATAGTTGGGGGAAGATCAAAAGCTAAAAGAACAGATACCTTTTCAAACGAATATAGTCAGTCGATTGATTATGAAGTTAAACGCAAAGTCGATAAATCGAACAAGAAAAAAGAAAAAGAAGTAAAAGTGAAAGATGATAACAAACACGATTAATCATCATTAACATTAGTTGATTGATTCATTTCTGATAATACATTCGATTTTTTTGATGCTTCGGCGATAAGAATATCTTGACAGGATTGATTTAATTTACGGATATTATTTTCCTCAATTAAAGCCAAACCTATTTTATCATATTCATAAAGGTTATATCTTTCAATCAGTTCAATTAGCATCCTCGAATAATTAACATTAGTAGCATAACCTGCTTGTTTTAATCCAATTGCCCACGATTTATAATCAGTTATATTAAATTGAAAGAGAAAAGCATATCGTGGACGGGTACTAATAAATACAGAATGATCCCTGAAGGATTCTTCAGGCGAATCATACTTTCTAAAACATTCATCCGGTTTATCATCACTGTAGGCATAGGTTTCCCCAGTCCAATCGGATTTACATTTTATACCAAAATGATTGTTTGCTTTCTGAGTTAATAAACTCATTCCTGATTTTGATTCAAGAATACCCTGAGCCAACGTGATGCTTGCAGGTATGCCAAAAAAAAACATATTCTTTATTGAAAGATCTTTGTATTCGCAAATGTATTGATTAATCCTTGAGGTTCCTGAATTATTTTGAGCAATACAAAATGTAAAATGGGAAATAAATAGAATTAATAATATATAAATATTCTTCTTTTTTAACATTTAAAAAACTAATCATTCGTATATAAAATCAAAAATAAAATGTATTCATATTTAAATTTCCTTATATTGAAATTGTTTTTAACAATGTTTGGTTAATTACATTATCAGCTTCATTTTGAATTTTTCAATATCCATCAAACATATTTTCATACATGATAATTCGTTTTAGTTTTATACCAATTCTTATTATAAAATATGCCATTGGTAATTTTATAATTTAGAATGGTTAATGCCGATCTACAATATGTTAAGAACAATTTATTGGACTTTTACTTATTGAGTATCGGTATTATTTAGCGTTAACTAGTTTTATTAGTACGTTTCAATCATTTCTGTTTATTGAATTGAAATAAAAAGGATTGATTCAATATTCATTTATATTTGTAGTGGGTAATGTAAATACTCTTTTATTTTGTCCTATGAATCAGCTAAAAATACTAATCACACTTTTACCTAAAATCACAGGGCTAAAATTGTTAAATATTATTAAACTATTTTCCAGTTATTACACCTCTGTACTATTCAAAAGGTCTATTCATAAAGGATTACCCTATTTTTTAACCATTGAACCTATTAATCAGTGTAATCTTCATTGCTCTGAATGCCCGACAGGACAAAACACTCTTGCTCGTTCAAAAGGAAAAATAACGTTTGACCTGTATAAAAAGATTATAGATGAAAATTATAAAAACCTGATTTATCTTCAACTTTATTTTCAAGGTGAACCTTTTCTTCATCCAGATTTTATCGCTTTTGTCAGATATGCAGTTGAGAAAAACATTTATACAGTTACTTCAACCAACGCGCATTTCTTGGATGATGAGACTTGCGAACAAATCATCCAATCCGGATTAGATAAATTAATAATATCTTTGGATGGACTTGATCAACCTATCTATTCATCCTATCGGATTGGAGGGAATATAGATCAGGTTAAAGAGGGTGTCGAACGGTTGATAAAAATAAAAAACAGATTAAAATCCAGAACCCCTTTTATTGTTCTTCAAACACTTGTTTTAAAAAACAATGAACACCAACTGAATGAAATCAAAGAGTATGGAAGAAGTATTGGAGTTGATAAAATTGAATTTAAATCAGCCCAATTTTACAATTTTGAAAACGGAAATCCTTTACTACCTAAACAAAAAAAACACTCCAGATATGTTCAACAACAGAATGGCACTTATACAATAAAAAATAAATTACATAATAAATGTTTCCGAATGTGGTCAGGGGGGGTAATTACCTGGGATGGATACTTGATACCCTGCTGTTTTGACAAAGATGCAAAATATACTTTTGGAAACTTAAAAGATCATTCTCTTAAAAATATATTCAAAAATAAAATATATAATGAATTCCGTAAAACTATCCTTACCAATCGAAAAACGATTGATATCTGCAGAAACTGCACAGAATAGATTTACTAAACCAATTTCAAAATAAAGTATTATTCTATCGAAAATTTTTAGTAGATCCGAATATTTAAATCATCATAATCCAATTTGAACCTTCCGTCATTTAATACGTATAACCTAAGTTCAGCTTGTGATCTTAAAACCGGAAGCGCAGTAAAAAAATACTGTTGTTGTACCCAATGATTTATATTATATTTATTAAACTCCATCCTGATAGACTGATAATAACAAACATTTTTATTTGATTGTATGGAAACAACAATATCATTGTGCTGCAGACTATCAAAAGCATAAACAGATAAATTAATACCTAAAACATGTTTCTTCAATGTTAGGGTGTCATATTTAGGAAGTGATAAAGTAACACCATATTCCATATCTTTATTTACAAACCCACATGAAGAATTTGATTTGTCATCCCGCTTAATTGAATAAGTGTTTGCCCAACATGGATCTGGCAGTAAATCAAAATTTATTTCTTTTTTTAATATGAAATCCGACTCATTAATTTTTAAAAAAGACAGAATCGAATTTTCTTTTTCAGATTTCCTCTTTTTAAAAATAGAAATTCGTCCATTGCTTGCAAGCAATTCAATTTTGTTTATTATTTCCGGATAAACATACATTACTTTTGAAAAAAGATATCGATCGGGTATTACAACATAATCATAATCCCAAGAAATAGCTGATGAAACATACGTTCTGTCAGTATGAGCCATATGAATTACATATCCATTTCTATTCATTAATATAAATGGCAAATTGGGTGCAAATACACATATTGTAAGTATTTTGGCAGAATGCGAAATTTGAAGTTTATCAAGAAATTTATCCGAATGATCAAAATCATTTTTGGTGATCTTAAAAAAATCAAGGGATTCATCTATCTTCTTTTGCATGGCATGTATGTCATTATTAAAGAAAAGTAGACTTACACAACAAACAAACAATAAACCAAATATTCTGAATTTAACGAATAAAAAATTCAACGATCGTAAAATATACAAAAGAATCAAGATGACAACCATATAGAAAGTATCTATAAAATAATAATCATGAACAGGAAATTGTTTAATCATTAAAACAAAATATATTCCTGAACCAATAGAAGAAATTATCAGATATTGTCGTAAAATATTTTTTAAAATACTTTTTCCCTTTTTTTGAAAAAATATATTAATAATAGAAACAATAATAAAAAAACCTAAAATAAGGTAATGCCATTTTGTAAAATAATCAAATTTATAACCATCATATGTTTCTTGTAACAATCTAACAAATTCAGAGAAATTCTCTGCAGGAAGTGGATAGAAAAGGAAAGCTGAACCAAACTTATTTCGTAAAAAGAGGTTGTAAAAATAATATCCTATTATTACCAATATTGAAAATAATATTGTAATAATTTTACGAAAATTAAAACTCCTAGATGTAAAGATTTGTAATGTTTCTATCCCAAAAACAGTTATTAAAAAAAAAGTAAAAGGGGTACGTGCTAAAGCAGAGAGAGTTAAAAAAATAATTCCGTAAATAAAATTCTTAAGTTTACCTGAATCAATATGTATAAAATAAAAATATAATCCGATAATTAAATTAGCCAAAGAAGGAATAGTAGGTAAAAATCCCGATTGATAATGAATAAATAAAGGTGAGGTCATTGCAAAAATGACAACAAAAAAACTGATTAGTTTATTTGTTGTCAAAACAATACCCAATAGATATAAAAAAAATAGACCAGTAAAACTGTACAATAAAATATACAATCTGAAAAAAATCGGAGCTGTAGATTTTGCAAAATACATAAATACTGCCGGTATATAATCATGTATAGGAAAATCAACAGCAGTGATAGAGGATTTACAAGGTTTGGTATGAAACCAAGGAAAAGCAGGGTTATATATAAATGTCTGTGGGTGAAAAAAATCTAATTTATTCTTTGTAAATCCGATAGCAAGTGCATAACGATCTGATTGTGCCCACGCATGATTTCCGGAAGGAAACTCATTTATATTTTTCCTATGAAAAACTAAACCCGAACATATTAACAATAAAATTAAAATTATTTTATCAAAATATGCTTTCATCAATAAAATTGGTTTTTTTAATAAAAATACAGCCCCGCATTTATCGGGGCTGTAAAATCAAACGGTCATTATTTCTTTTTCTTTTGATTCGAGTAATTTATCCACCTTTGAAATATATTCATCGGTTAGTTCCTGAATATCTTTTTCAAGTTTCTTTATTTCATCTTCAGGTATTCCATTTTTTTGTAATGTTTTTGCTGTTTCATTTGCTGTTCTTCTGGATGTCCTGATCGCTACTTTCGAATTTTCAGCTTCCTGTTTGGCTTTTTTTACAAGATCTTTTCTTCTCTCTTCAGTTAATGGTGGAACAAGGATTCGCACCAATTCACCATCAGAAACAGGATTAAAACCAAGATTTGCAGACTGAATCGCTTTCTCAATACTTTTCACCAAATTCTTATCCCAAGGTTGTATAACCAATGATTTAGGATCGGGTGTATGAATATTCGCCAGTTGATTCAATGGCATCATCGCACCGTAACAATCAACCTTAACACCATCAACCATTTGCGGACTTGCTTTACCCGCACGCAACTTTTGAAATTCCCTATCAAGATGAGTCAAAGAATTCAACATGCTTTCCTTTGTTTCATCTAAACAAAATTCAACTTCTTCATTCATAAAACAAACAATTTAATTTTTAAGATATATTTACAAACTAAAATCTTATTTAATTACAGAACCTATTTTCTCCCCATTGATTAGTTTTTTCAGGTTCCCTTTATCATTCATATTAAATACAACAATAGGTAATTTATTTTCTTTGCATAAAGTAAATGCCGTAAGATCCATGATGTTCAGCTGTTTTTCATACGCATCATCAAAGGACAGTGAATCAAATTTCACTGCTTTTGTATCTTTCTCTGGGTCAGCCGAATAAACACCATCCACCCTTGTTCCTTTCAGTATAGCATCTGCTTTGATTTCAATGGCTCGCAATGCTGCAGCTGTATCTGTTGTGAAATAAGGATTCCCCGTACCACCGCAAATAATGACCACATGCCCCTGTTCAAGATATTCAATTGCCTTTCTACGACTCATTGGTTCGCAGATTCGATCAATCGGAATACCAGAAAGTATTTTTGTATTCACACCAATATTTTCAAGAGCAGACTGAATAGCCATTCCGTTTATGACTGTAGCGAGCATACCCATATAATCTCCTTGAGCACGATCAATTCCTTTGCTGGTTCCTTTGAGCCCTCTGAAAATATTTCCTCCGCCAATGACAATGCCAATCTGAATCTTTTCAGCGGCTACGGATTTTATTTCTTCGGCATACTCGGACAAACGGATGGCATCAATACCATAATTATCCTGTCCCATTAATGCTTCACCGCTTAGCTTTAAAAGTATTCGTTTAAATTTCATATATCAGTTCTTTATTTATTTTAAGAGCCAAATGCATACTTAAATATTTCATATCAATAAATAAGTGCTGTAAAATTAACAGTTATTTTTAATTTTCATAAGTGATGTTCAAAAAAAAAGGAAGAATTACTTCTTCCTTTTAACATATCTTTCAATCAATTATTCGCCCAACATAAATCTTTTAAAAGCAACAACGGTAAGGTCTTTGTCTTTTTCCTGAATATATTGTTTTACTGTTTTCTGATTATCTCTAACAAATTGTTGATTCAACAATGTGCTTTCCTTGTAAAATTTTTCCAGTTTGCCTATAGCAATTTTTTCAATGATATTTTCCGGTTTACCTTCCTGACGTGCTTGTTCTTTGCCAATTTCTATTTCTCTTTCGATGACATCTTTCGGCACATCATTTTTATCAATTGCAACAGGACTCATGGCTGCAATCTGCATGGCTAATTCCTTTCCTGTTTCTTCTATACCGGCAACATCTTTTTTATTCAATGCAATGATCGAAGCGAGTCGGTTTCCCTGATGGTTGTAAGCAAAAGCACATGCGCCTTCAACAAAATCATATTGCGATAACGTAATTTTTTCTCCAATAATACCAACCAGATCCGTAATTTTATCTGCTATCGATCTACCATCAATAACTGCTGATTGCAAGGATTCCAAAGATTGAATATTTTCCGAAACCACTTTATCACTGATCATATTGGCTAATGACACAAATTCCTGGTTCTTTGCAACAAAATCTGTTTCACAATTCAACATGATGATCGTCGCACGATTTCCATTTGCATTGACCTTTGCAATAACAAGACCTTCATTGGCAGCCCTGTCAGAACGTTTGCTGGCTACTTTCTGTCCTTTTTTTCTTAAATAATCGATTGCCTGCTGAACATCGCCATTGGATTGGACAAGCGCTTCTTTACAATCCATCATACCTGCGCCTGTAATCTTTCTAAGGTTATTTACTTCCTGTGCACTAATAGTCGCCATTTATTATACTCTTTTTGAAATAAAAATTATACTAAAAATGTTAAATTATTTTTTCCGAGGTCTGCTGTCAGTTCTTTTAGCAGCAGGTTTTCCCTGAACTTTTTCTCCTGTTACAATTCTTTTTCTTGGTTTAGAATCTTCTTCTGAATCAACTTCAGCAATTAATTCTTCAACCGGAATATCAGAAGATTGTGATACAGATTCTTCATTTTCTTCGGTTTCTTTTTTGTCTTTATCTGTTTTTCTGTCTGCTAAACCTTCTTCAATCGCTTTAGTCATCAAACCAACTATAAGATCAATCGATTTAGACGCATCATCATTAGCAGGTATTGCAAAATCAACCTGATTTGGATCTGAATTGGTATCAACGATAGCGAATGTAGTGATATTCAATTTTTTTGCTTCTTTAATGGCAATATGTTCTTTATTGATATCAACGACAAAGACAGCAGAAGGCAAACGTGAAAGATCAGCAACACTGCCTAAATCTTTTTCCAGTTTAGCACGCATACGCATCATTTGCAACTGTTCTCTTTTTGCCAGATTCTTGAACGTACCATCAGATTGCATTTTATCAATGGATGCCATTTTACGGATAGCTTTACGAACCGTAGCAAAATTGGTTAACATCCCTCCTGTCCAGCGTTCTGTCATATAAGGCATCCCGACACTCTTAACATGATTGGCAACTATTTCTTTCGCTTGCTTTTTGGTTGCAACAAAAAGAATTTTCTTGCCTGATTTTGCAATTTGTTTGAGTGCATTTGCTGCTTCATCAATCTTTACAGATGTTTTATGCAGATCAATAATATGGATACCGTTGCGTTCCATAAAAATGTATGGAGCCATTTTGGGATTCCATTTTCTCTTGAGATGACCAAAATGTACGCTGGCATCTAATAATTCATTAAAAGTAACTCTTGCCATTCTTTGTAACAATAAATATTAACGTTTACTAAATTGAAATCTTTTTCTTGCTTTGGGTTGACCAAATTTCTTACGTTCAACCATACGTGAATCTCTGGTTAAAAAGCCCTGTGCTTTTAGTGCCGGTTTGTAATCAGCGTTTATTTCACACAATGCACGTGCAATCGCCAGACGCAAAGCTTCTGCCTGACCTTTGATTCCACCGCCTTTAAGATTAACTGTCAGATCATATTTATTTTCTGTTCCGGTTGTCTGAAAAGGTTGAATGATGGTTTCCTGTAAAATGGCTGCAGGGAAATATTCTTTTATATCTTTATCATTGATTGTAATTTGTCCGCTGCCGGGTTTGAGATATAAACGTGCAACAGCCGTTTTTCTTCTTCCAAGGGTGTTTACTATTTCCATAAATTATTTTATTGAGCTTAATTTGATAGCTATTGGTTGTTGAGCTTCATGAGGATGCTGATTTCCTGCATATACATGAAGATTTTTGATGATCGCATCACCTAATTTTGTTTTAGGTAACATTCCTTTAACTGCTTTTTCAATCATTGCGGTCGGTTTCTTTACCAGAAGTTCTTTGGCTGTAGTTTCATACTGCCCACCCGGATAACCTGAATAGCGCAGATATACTTTATCTGCCAGTTTGTTACCGGTTAACCTGACTTTCTCTGCATTAATAATAATAATGTTATCGCCGCAATCCATATGAGGAGTATAGTTGGTTTTATTTTTACCTCTTAAAATGTGCGCTACCTTTGATGCCAAACGTCCTAATATTTCATTTTCCGCGTCAATGAGAAACCATTCCTTATGAATGCTTTCCGGTTTGGCTGATTTAGTTTTATAAGTTAAAGTGTCCATCTTTGTTCTATTACTGACTATTACTGATAGAATCTCTGTTTTTTAAAAATTGGGACGCAAAATTAGAATTAATTTTGTTATTTAACAAATTTACTTACAATATTTTATTGAAATTCTTAAAAATAATGTCTGAAATGATATTTACAAAGAAGATACTTTGCTGAAAATGAACCGTCCTGTTATAAAATTGATAAAATAAATAAATATTTTTTATCCATCTGATTGAAAGAAAACTGATTCCATAATGTATCTCTTTTATTAAAAATCCTTGATTGGAAATATTAAATGTAGAAAAAAAATATGTAATCATAAGATAATTCCGACTTCTGAATTCTGATTTCTTTATTCATTTGTTTTTTTGTTCACTTAAGTTGTTTATTTATTCATCATTTATTTATTTTTAATATACTTTTCATAGTTTTGCAAAATGATTTTAGTGACAGGTGGTACAGGATTATTAGGATCGCATCTCTTGGCAGAACTCACTCAAAGAGGTAAAAGAGTACGCGCATTAAAGAGAAAAAACAGCAATACTGAAATAGTACGAAAAACGTTTTCATATTATTCTGATAATGCAGAGGAGCTTTATCAGCGTATTGATTGGGTAGAAGGTGACGTACTCGATATATATTCTTTACTCGAAGCCATGAAGGATATTTCAGACGTGTATCATTGTGCTGCAATGGTTTCTTTTGATCCGGCTGACAAAGAAATGATGTTTCGTATCAATATTAACGGAACTGCCAATGTTGTCAATGCTTGTCTTGAAATGAACATTCGTAAATTATGCCATGTAAGTTCTATCGCTTCGCTTGGAAGAGCTGAGAACAAAGGAATTACTGATGAAAACACTCCGTGGAAGAATTCAGATAAAACATCCGTTTATTCCATTAGTAAATATGCGGGTGAAAAAGAAGTCTGGAGAGGTATCGAAGAAGGACTGAATGCAGTGATCGTCAATCCTTCTGTAATAGTGGGACCGGGCGACTGGAGCAAAGGACCATCTGCATTTTTTCCTCTTGTAAAAAAAGGATTGAAATTTTATACTACAGGTACCAATGGCTTCGTAGATGTAAAGGATGTAGTAAAAACAATGTTGTTATTACAGGAAAGCTCTATTAGTGGGGAACGTTTTATCATTTCATCAGAGAATCTTACATATAAACAACTCTTTGAAATGATTTCCGAAAGCCTTCATTGCCCTCCTCCAACAATTCATGCAGGCAAGTTAATAAGCGAGATTGGTTGGCGGCTTGAAAAAATACGCTGTGCTTTGTTACATAAAAAACCACTTATCACAAAGGAAACATCACGGACTGCCAATAATTTTTACAATTATTCAAATCAAAAAATTTTACACTTCATTCCATTTGAGTATTCCCCTATCATTGATACCATTCAGCATACGGCAAATATTTATTTAAATGAAATTCATAAACAGTTTTAATACATTCAAATTGTATTCATTCCAAAATTTAATTTAATTTTGTATTTGAATTATTTATGTTCCATATGAAACATTCTTTAATTTACTTATTCATCAGCATTTGTTTTTTCATCTTTGTCATTCCTGTTTTAGCACAGCAATCAACTAATTCAGGGTCTACAGTTTTAACATATATACATGATATTCGTATTGAAGAACTGGTCAGGAAGCATATAGAATTGAATGAAAAGAATCCAAACATCAATGGTTACAGGGTGCAAATTTTTTTTGACTCTGGAAATAATTCGAGAGAAAATGCTATTAAAATAAAATCCGATTTTATCCTACAACATCCGGATATCAATTGTTATCTTCTTTGGCAACAACCTAACTATAAACTACGTGTTGGTGATTTCCGCACCAAGATTGAAGCACAGGGATTCCTTGAAAAAATTCGTAATGAATATAAAAATGCTTTCATCGTTAAAGATAAAATCTCTTTCCCCTTCTTAGATCATACAGATTAGTTTTCCTATTTTTATTCTTCCTGATAATATATTTTCATTTATAAACTATTTATTATATTTACCTGACATTGAATTAACGTTGGATTATTCTTTCTCGTCATGGTAATATTAGATGATCTAATTTCATTAATCTATCCTCGCTCTTGCATGGCATGCGGACATAGTCTTTATCATAATGAAGAAGTAGTCTGTACCTCTTGCAATTATCATTTACCTAAAACAAATTTTCATATTGATCGTGATAATCCTGTAAGCAAACTATTCTGGGGGAAAATAAATATTATTTCGGCTGCATCATTATTTTATTTTCAGAAAGGCACAAAAGTACAGCATCTCATTCATCAGCTTAAATACAACAAACAAAAAGAGATTGGCATTTATCTCGGTAAACAATACGGATTTGAACTAAAAAAATCAGGTTTATTTGATGGGGCTGATTTGATTATTCCTGTGCCTTTACATTGGAAAAAACTTAAACGAAGAGGTTACAATCAAAGTGAATTATTTGCCGAAGGACTTTCAATTTCTATGAACATTCCGATTTTATTGAATATGCTACATCGTGAACTGGATACTGATTCACAGACCAAACGATCAAAATACAACCGATGGGAAAATGTAAAAAATATTTTTACCCTTAGACATCCTGAACAATTAAAGGGCAAACATATTATTCTTGCTGATGATGTTGTAACTACGGGATCAACACTGGAAGCTTGTGCTTCAACTATTCTTGACGTGCAGGATACAAGAATCAGTATGGTTACAATCGCTTTTGCCGTTAACTAATTTTTCATCCGTGATTTAAAAATATTTTATCTAACACCCCATATTCATATGTTAGAATCAACAAGAAAAAAAATCAACCTGCATGTATGATTGATTTACCATTAAAATATCCTGCAATTAATTTATTTAAGGTGTTATAGCGAATCAATTATATTAAACTAACTTAAATACAAACATTATTTTATATATCTCTCTCCAAATCGTTAACGCTTAAAACAATAATTAAAATTTGAAAAGATTATTGAAATCACTCTTGAAATGAAACTTATTTGATCATGGTTACGAAACCTTCTTTTTTATATTTTTTCCCTTCGAAATCACTGTAAATAATAACCCACGCATAAACACCATCCGGACAATATTCTTTGCTTTTCAATGCTTTACCATCCCACGGTTTGTACATATCTTTTGTTTGATAGATCATTTCCCCCCAACGTGAAAAGATATACATCTCAAATTTATTTTCATCAATACCAACACCTTTGCAGTAAAACCCATCGTTCAAGCCATCATCATTCGCTGTAAATGCATTCGGAACGTAAAATGTATGATCCGCTTTCACATGAATCATGACGACTGTACTATCGAAACATTTTGCATTTTTCACCTTCAGTTTCACAGGAAAATTTCCATTTGTACTGAAACTATGTGTGACCACCGATTTACCTGTAACTTCATTGTTATCGGACAAAGAATCTGAAAAATACCACTTATTATAAATTGGATTTACATTGCCCATGGAAGTGTCTGTAAAAATCACTTCAGGGTTAAAAGTAGAAGGTTCAGGAGGCGAATAAATAAAACCGGCATTTGGAATAGGATCAGCCGTGATCATCTTTGAAATTGTCTTGGTGCTGGTACAATGGGGCTGGTTGGTCACGGATAATGAAATATCATACGTACCGGGAACAGAAAACACATGCGATGGATTCTCAAGAACAGATAAATTCTGCCCTGATAAAACATCTCCAAAATTCCATAAATATGAACTTATGCCGTGAGGATTGCTTTGATTAGTAAAATTTACTTTGAATGGAACACAACCTTCAAGAGAATCGGCTTTGAAATTTACGTTAGGATATGAACTTACTGCCACCTTGAATGCCTTACTTTCCGTACATCCTGCTTTATTTGTTATAGTCAGAACATAAATTGTAGTATCCAAAGGAGGAGTAACAGTCAAGGCATTACCAGTGCTTCCATCGCTCCACAAATATGTGTCATTCCCTGATGGATTTTTCAAGTTCGAACCAATAGTGGTCTTTTCCCCTGTACAAAGTTTATTGGTTCCTGTCAGATCAAAATCGGGTGATCCAAGCACCTGTATGTTCTGAACAGAACTGCTGTCTGTACACTGATTGCTATCCGTAAAGTGATATTTTACAGAAAATGTACCTACCCCGGAAACAGAAGGACTGAAAGTGTTTCCATTAATAACAGCATAACCGGAATAATACCCCCCTACAGGTTTCCCACTGGTTAATGTTAACGGAGCATCTTTGAAACAAACAGGATTAGGAAGAATTGGTCCTAAACTGACCGTAGGTAAAGCATTAACTATAATCGTTGCTGATTCAATATCCGTACAATGATTGACATCTGTTGCAGTAACAACATAACTTATGGTCGAAGCAATATTAGGTGAAGCGGGACTAATATAATTAAGTGTATTTCCCGAATAGGTTGAGCCATCCAAGGTTTTAGTCCAAACATATGAACAAGAATGAGCAGCATCACATGAAGCAAAAAGTTTAGCGGTTTGACCAACACAAATAGTATCACTAGTAACGGAAGATGTTGGAAGAGTATTCACAATAAGAACAATTGAATGAGACCCTGTTCTACCCAGATCATCAGTAACAGTGATCGAATATGTTGACGTAGATGTCGGAGAAACAGAAAACGGACCCAGTCCTGTACCGAATTTTGAATCACTCCATTGGACTGTATAAGCAGGTCTGCTTGAACTAACCTTTGCCAATAAGGTTGATGAAGCTCCAAAACAAATAGAATCGGGTGTTAGTGTTAAATGAGGATAGGGTCTGCAATCCTTTTCAAAGAACACTGATGTAGTGTCAGTGGATGTACAACCATTATTATCAGTAACTTTAACGCTATATAACACTTTATGATACGGAACCTGAACCATGGTCGTGTCTTTGATCAGAAAATACGGATTCGAAGAATTAACAGGCCGAACAATAGAGTTAGCATCTCCTGTGGTCCAATTATACGTCCAACCCAAAGTATTTACGTTTAACGAACTCGTTGAATCCGTTCGACAGATAAACTGGTAATCACCTGCATCAGCAACGGGTAAAGGATTAACCGAAACACTCACCGAGCCGGTGGCTGTACATAAATTGGCATCAGTGATACTAAGGGTATAGATTGTATTTACATTCGGTGAAACCTTGAATGAAGCATTAGTTCCTCCGCTATTGCTCCAGTTAAAGGTACATCCGGAACAACCGGTTACGCTCAGTGTAGCTGTATCCTGACCTAAACAGATCGCCGATTTATTTGTGACAGGAGTGATTTGTGTAGGTATATTCACTGTCAATGTTACATTTCCAACATCAGAGCATGTATTGCTGCCGGTGTATGTAACTGTATAATTTGTTGTGGCTGCAGGACTGACGGTGCATGAAGATGCCGTACCAAGTCCGTCACTCCAGTTATATGTACAACTTGTACAATTTGAAATACTCAGAGTTGCTGTTGCTTGCCCTTTACAGATCGCTTTTGGATTAGAACTTATTGTCGGAACGGGTGATGAATTGACTATAATATCAATTGTACTTTTTGAACTTGGAGAAACGCAATTTGATGAAGTCAAATATACGGAATATGTACCTTGATCGGAAGCAGTAGCATTTGATGTAACTGTGATCGTTGAATCCATTGTTGTCAGTTTAAAACCATTAGGACCAGTCCAGTAAAAGGTAGGTTGGTTCGCAGTACTTTTTATACTTATTTTCAATGGATCATTTTTACAAATACTAAAACCCGGAGGAACAATCGGCTTGGGATTAAAGCAACATGCTTTCAATGGAATAGTAACAGGCACACGGTCGCAATTAGATTTTTCTATAAGTACATATTGACCAAAAGATCCACCCCAATTTCCACCCGATCCGGTAATTGAAATATAACCAGGTATTGTTTGTGGCCAAGTCGCACTATTTGAAAAAATTCCAAACCAACCAACATTTGGATTTCCACTTGTTGTTTGAAGTTGAAGTGTATAGGTCCCGGATATAAGATAAAAATTCAAAGGTACTGTATTCACTACTCCGCAATTCAATGTTATAGATTTAGATTGAATTACAGTTCCTCCTTGTATTAACACAATTTTATAATTTGATGATGCACCTAAACATGGATTCACGGCTTCTGGTTTGACTTGGACAGATATCAATAAAATATTTTTTGATACAACTAATGTATGACTATAATTACCTGCTCCTGATTGAGATGGACTATCAATTAACGGCGAACCTGCAATCGGTTTAGATGTTGCATCTTCAAAATAAATCGTGTAAGAACTTCCTGAATTAGGCATCATAATAGAGGGACTTGCTCCTGTTCCCACAAGATTTCCTCCGGTTAATGCATCATACCATTCATATTTTGCGGCGTTTGCGCCGGTACCTAAACCATTAAGTATTTGTGTTGAACCTAGACAGAATGTGTCAATTTTTGAATGATCGTAAGTAGGCAGTATGGATGTAACTTTAGCAGATGCTGAACCAACACAATTCCATCCTGTACCTGATATTCCTGTTACTGTTAAAGTATAAGTACCTGTTATGCTTGTTGAAATGGTTGGACTATTTCCGGGATTAATGACTCCTGAAGGTACTGCCCACTGATAGTTCAATGTCGGTCCTGTAATCCCTGCATCCAAATTAGCAATGGCAGGTGAGCATAAGATAACATCACTGAGAGCCGGTTTTACAGTATTTGAAATGACAATGGTGGATGAAGCGGCACAATTAATTCCATCATCAAAACACACACGGTAGGTACCCGGTTTATTGATCGTAATGGAATTGTTCTGTGGATCCGGATTGACCACAGTTCCGGTACTGGTTATAGCTAAAGCTTGTGGATTGGATGTTCCCTCATACCAGTAAAAATTCCCCGATGCTTTTACAAGTTTAGAATCCAATGTGATCGTGCCATTGGTTGTACAGATATTTATATCTGGTCCAAGATCAGGTTTTTTTGTTGTAACATTCTGACACCCGTTTATGAATGAAATATCATCAACAGCAAAATCATCGCCCAGCGAAGTATTCGGATTTGAAGTTAATTCATTGAATGAAATGGTGGCAGATGTCATGGTCCCTGAATACCACGTTGCAGATATTTGTTTCCAGACACCGTTTGCCGGTTCGTTTACAGATAGATCTGTAGCTGTACCCAAGGGATTTCCATTCACATAAAATTGCAAAATAGGTGGAGACACCTGGTCAAGTAAAGCGACCCATACAGAAAAATAATATGTTTGAAAAGGCATGATGTTAACCGTTTCCTGCCATATCGTTGTAGCATTACCGGCTCCATCAATAAACATAGCATATGAACCTGAATGTGGAATAACATTTGGCGTCATACCTGCACATTTATAACAGAACTCCCATCCGTTCTTTGCAATTTGCCAGTTTGCTATCGGACTGTAACAACTCACATCAGAACAAATATTCGTTTTCTGAACATACGACCCACTGGTGAAACCTAATTTATTAAGCGGTAAATTACCAAGTTCAAAATCACCATTGACAATGGATTGCATAACTGGAATAGTAGTACACTGGGCATCAACCTTTCGCAAAAAAAGAAAATTTAAGCACAATATCAATATATATGTTATACAATATTTATACATGGCATTTTTAGATGATGTTAAATTATAGATTTAATAAAACTGACGTGAAAAAAATTCGTAAAATTATCCTCAATCTACGCAGAAAAAATTCCCATAAGAAATTGCAATCTTACTAAACATCTTCATTTTCAGCATTCCTACCCACATAAAGTGCTTTAACTGGATTAAATGTTCAGGAAGCTCATGAAAAAAATCTAATTCTCAAAAAGGATAAATAGTATATTTCAATATATAATTTTTATTTAACCATTTAAATAAAAATATTAAATTGATAAATACCTTCTATCAAAACCCTTAATAAAATAAATTATTGAATAATTATTTTTTTAATAATGGACGTATTCTCTTTGCTGATTCTTACAAAGTAGATTCCATCACTGATTGAATTGCTGAGCATGAATGTTTTGGAATATGTACCTCTGCCGTTAAAATCATTCAGCAGGGTAGTAACTGTTTTGCCTTCCATGTTGATCATATCAATCATAACCCGGCTTTCATTTTTCAATGTATATGATATTTTCAACTGGTTAGCGGCAGGATTAGGAAACAAAATTAAACCGAAGTTATCATTTTGCTCATTGAGACCTGAAGCACCATTTTCAGTCACTTCAGTAGCTGCAAGGTAAATTTTTGATTTGTCTAAAGATGCAGCGCCATAAAAAGTTACATTCCCTGTCCCTGCTGCAGGTGCAGTCCACTGGAAAGTCCATCCCATCGGGTTCATGGTGGTAGATGATGAATTAATAATATCTTTACCCGAGTTCACCAGTTTGGTTCCGGAACCGGCGATGAGCGTACCTTTTACTGTGCCAGAGCTTAGTTGTGGGGAGACCTCAAAAATTTTCGCACCTGTACCAATTACAGAAACAATTATATCATACGTTGTACCGGGAACATAACCTGTTGGAGGAATAGTGGACGTAATAATAAACTGGCTGTTGTTGGTTTGGATGCTGCCATGACAATCAGTACAACTGATACCGTCTCCGGGAGAACCAGTATACGATGTGGTTGTAGTTAGATATGCTACATTGTTAGTAAACAATTCAAGAGCAATGATCGCAATGACCAGAATAACAAGAGTGTTAAAGATTGCTTTCATAATAGTAGGATTTAATGATTAATAGTATCAAATATAATTAATCATTTAAAAAAAAGCAATAAATATGCTAAAAAAATATTTACAATTTAACCCTGTTTCTCTTCAACAATCTCGTCAAAAGAGTTTCATAATCTTTATATCTCGTGTCGGTTATTTTTGCTTACCTCTAACGGCCGACGCTATGGCAAGTGCGGGAATAAATTGTTGCTCAACTGTCAGCCAGCACAAATGTATATAAAGATTTCAAACGTTTCAACGAACAAGTAAACCCGCATTTGCTATAGCGTTTGTTAGCAACTGTGGTTCTTTCATTAATTATCTTCATTGTCAAACAGTTCGTGAAGTTTTTGTTGTAATAGTTTCTTGTCTGGAAGTTGTGTTTTGTATTCTGACACCATTGTCGGTGACAGGCTCCTGCTCAAAGCGTATTCAACTACTTCACTGTCCTTGTCTTTACACAATAATACTCCTATACTTGGATTTTCATTTGGCTTTTTTACATCTCGATCCAAAGCTTCTAAGTAAAAATTCAATTGTCCTAAATGGTCTGGTTTGAACTTGTCAGCCTTTAACTCAAAAGCTACCAAGCATTGCAAACCACGGTGATAGAATAAGAGGTCAATATAAAAGTCACTATTGCCAACCAGTAATCTGTATTCTTCACCTATAAATAGAAAGTCTTTTCCAAGTTCTAGTATAAAATTTTTCATTTGTCTTATGAGTCCAAGTTGTAACTCACTTTCGCTGTGCGACTCCGGCAAATTCAAAAAATCAAGTATATAACTGTCTTTAAATGTATTCGTTATTCCAGTATTACTTTCTCTCAACACTGTTGAGAGTTTTGAATTTCCAATCATTGTCCGTTCAAAAAGACTAGCCGATATTTGTCGGTCGAGTTCTCTGAAGCTGTAATTCTCTTGTTTGGCTAACTTCAAGTAAAACTCTCTTTCTTCAGTTGTTTTACATCGAGAAAAAATTGCCAAATTGTGAGACCAACTAATTTCTCTCAACAATGTTGAGAGTTTTGGAAAGGCTTTGTAGGTTTCAAAAAATTGTTTCATTCTCCAAAGGTTTTTATCGGAGAACCCTTTTATTTCTGGTTCGTTTTGTTGGATATATTTTGCCAATTCTGTCACAACGGAATCGCCCCATTCAGCAAGTTCAATTTTTTTGCTAATAAATTCTCCAATGTTCCAATACAGGTTAATAAGTTCAGAATTTACAGATTTTATTGCATTTGTCCGAGATTGCTTTATTATTTGAATTATGTCAAAAAACCGTTTGTCCATATTTTTTAGTTTGCAACAAATTTAAACTTTATTGTCAAAATTCAAATATTGTGAAAATTTCATTTTCGGGGTTTTCAGTTTTTCGGAATACCATAGTTGCTAACGGCTGACGCTATGGCAAGTGCGGGATTAAATTGTTGCTCAACTGTCTGCC
>CAYVNP010000045.1:0-34264 GCA_964452905.1 uncultured Bacteroidales bacterium | reverse complement strand
ATGGAAAATTGAAAAAAAAATACTAGACTGCTCGGATATACCTGATGCTAATTGCCAATTTGCATATAGAAGCACTGGCTTGGCTGTAAAAGATCTTATGGTTATTTGGTACTCTTATACGACCATGGATGATGAATGGAAAATCGGAATTAAAAAAATCAACCTAAAATGAAAAAAAATATTTTAATTATTCTATCTCTGACAATATTAATAGCAACTGCCTGCGGTTCATCCAGGCAATGCAGAAAAATGAAATATTATAACAGTGATAAGAAAAGAGGTTTAGCACATTAATACCAAATTACTGCTTTCAGAAATTCTCATTTATTTCCTTTTTAACATATTCAATGGCATCAGCAGTAGGTAATTTAGACTCATTTGAAATTAGTTCAAAAACTTTTTGACTCAGATCTGTTCCTGTTGAATTTTCTGAAAGACTTAAAACAGCCGTATTGATTAATTTGATCATTTTTTCTTTTGCTTCTCTGACTAATTCCCATGCCTGTGAAGACATATAAACCTGTTGAGAAAGATTATGTTCAAATTCATCACGAATCCCATTAATTAAATCCACTTGCAACTGATAAGCAGTAAGACCTGGTCTATGTAAACGCATAATTAGACTGTTCGGGGATATTCTTTCCAATAACAGAATGATACGTTCATACGCTTGTAAACGAACTGGAGTTATAAGTTCTTTATTTTTCAAACTAATTTCAACCAATTTTTGCTTATTTTGACTAATCCTTGTTGCTTCATTATTTTTTTCAATATTATCCAAAAATGCTTTTAACATTAAATAAGATGTAGCTAATACAACAAGTGATGGTAATATATATTTTAAAATTTCAAAAAATTCTGTCATAAAATCAATATTTAAAAAATTCAATGCAAGTTAGCATTTTTATTTACTTATCATGTAAATAAAAATGAGCCACAAAACAACAACTGTTTTATAAAGCTGTATGTTAATTAATAATTACTTCTGCAGAAACAGTTGATTTCAGAGGTATAACACAATATGCTCTTGAAAAATTAAGTATATTATTTATAACATGTTGACGAGGTTCAAAATTCATTCTAAATGATTTTTTCTCGTTCATTTCACCGGATTGATTTGATGATAAATCAGATGTATTTGAAAACCTAATCTGTTTCTTTTCTTGTTGATGTTGATTTCCGGTAAAAGGTTTGGGTGTAAAGGTTTTTCTCATAGGCAGAATTAAATTTTAATTTCATTTTTTATAAATTTATAAACCTATAACGTATCTATAATTCGAATATTGTGTTAAGTCTATTAAATTTATAAATTATTTAGCCATTCAAATTTAAAACCTATACGATTATGAAATATTTATCGTTTAATTTAATTTATATTTGCTTTTAAATTTTGTAAAAAAGTTTTCTAACAATGACCCGCATAGTGACGGTTTTCAAAAATATATTTTTACACATAGATCCTTTGGATGATCTGGTATTTGAAAATAAGAATAAAGACTATGGTGCATATGTGGTTAGAAAAAAACACAATGGTAATGTTCGGAGAGCATTGATCATTACAACAACTATCACTTTTCTAATTTGTTTTTCAGACTTTATCTACACTAAATATATACGCAATTATCTTGAGATGAGCGATACTGAAATTTCACCCAATATTGATATTGTAGCTTATCTTGATAACATACCATTAAATGCAATAGTTAAACCTCCATCCGAATTGCAAAAAGGGAAAAGTCCACAGCAAATGGAGACTGAAATACCTTCTATCATTGATTCAAATCAAGTTGAAAAAAATAAAAAGAAAACTAATCTCATTGATCAAGCATCAAAAGATACCAGTTCAACTAAACCAGGTATGAATGGAGCAAATGAAAAGGGAGATACTTCATCCTATGTTATTCCACCTGGGATAATTGAGCGATATGCTTTTTTTCCAGGGGGTGAATCGTCAAGAAAAAATTTCATTCGCCAACATTTACAATATCCACAGGAAGCGGCTAAAGCAAAAATTGGCGGGAAAGTGATCATTTGTTTCACAATAAATAAAATGGGTAAAGTAACTGATGTAAAAGTGATTAAAAGTGTACATCCATTACTGGATGCTGAAGCTATAAGAGTTATTAAAATGATGCCCCGATGGGAACCGGCAGTAAAACACGGGAAAGCAATTTATCAGATCATTAAAATCCCAATCTCATTTATTCCTCCTGTAAATTAAATCTCCGGCAAAAATTTTAAATTCTAAATGAATTTTAATCAATCCGTGTAAGTCTGACATCTTCGCTATGGCTGACAATCAAAGGAACTTTTTCAATTTCAACGTTGCTGGTATCCAATCCGAATGCTTTAATTTCAGATATACCAATCTTTCTGAGTATATCGTAAAAATCCAATATAAATTGTTCCCAATTCTTAAATCTAAAATCAAAATTTTGAATACGATCAATGATAATAAATCTAAAATCCCCGGTAATCTTATGTTTTCGAAGGGATTCATAATTACTGATCAGATCAATTTCCTTGCTCTGTTTCAATTCATCAACGATTTGTCTGAAAAAAAGATTTATTCTGGGATTCACTTTAAACCCAATTCTAAAATCAATTCTATAAATTACACCGGGAAGAATTTTTTTTATGCGATATTCCATTGTATATGGTTCATCCAATATCGTTACATGTAAAAACCAATAAATATCAGCTCGTTTAGGACGTTTGTTGATAATTGAATAAACAATTTTCGATTCCAGTTCATCCTGAAAATTAGAGTTCGTAAGATACACCAGATTAGTTGCAAATTTAGGAACAGTTTGGTCTTTACTTAAATCTTTAATAATTTCAACAAAATGAGAAATATTAACATAATGATAAAACTTGGTTTTAATGCTTCTACCTTTAAACCATACATACATCACCAATGATAAAATTGCAGCAATAAAAATAGTTACCCACCCTCCATGAATGAACTTATTCAAATTTGAAATTAAAAATGATCCTTCAATGGATAAATAAATTAACAAAAATCCAATAATATAAACTAACGGTCTGTGTTTATTTAAATATAAATGAAAAGACAACAGAATGGTCGTCATCAACATGGTAATAGTAATTGCAAGCCCATAGGCAGCTTCCATATTGGATGAATTCTTAAAAAGGAGAATAACAAAAATACAAGCAAAATAAAGTATCCAGTTAATAGCAGGAACATACATCTGCCCTTTGATATTTGTTGGATGATTTATTTTGATTTTCGGCCAAAGATTTAACAATATGGCTTCGCTGATAATTGTAAATGAGCCGGTAATCAATGCCTGACTGGCAATAACAGCAGCAACAGTTGCTATAATAATTCCGGGTAATAAAAACCATGAAGGCATCATGGCAAAGAAAGGATTTGATTGACTACCCAGATGATCTTTATTCATAATGATCCACGCACCCTGTCCAAGATAATTTAATATCAGCATTACTTTTACATACACCCAAGATGTATTTATGTTTTTCCGCCCGCAATGACCAAGATCAGAATATAATGCTTCTGCACCAGTCGTACATAGAAATACAGCTCCAAGTAAAATAAACCCTTCATGATGTTCGGATAAAAGTTTGTATGCATAATAAGGATTAAAAGATTTAATGATCATCGGGAATTTCAATATCTGTGTGAACCCAAGTATACCAAGCATCAAAAACCAGAAGAACATAATCGGACCGAAAGAATTTCCAATCATCTTGGTACCAAACTGCTGAATAATAAATAGCAATGTAATTATGATTAATACGATTGGCAGCACCGGAATTGTATGATCAATTATCTCAAGCCCTTCAACTGCTGAAACGACTGTAATGGATGGAGTAATAATTCCATCAGCTAATAAAGTACTACCCCCGATGATTGCAAATACAAATACCCATGGGGCTTTTCTTCTTACCAAGGCGAATAATGAAAAAATCCCTCCTTCTCCTTTATTATCTGCTTTTAATGTGATTATTACATATTTAAAGGTTGTCTGAAATGTCAATGTCCAGATCACACATGAGATTGCGCCATAAATAAATTCAGGAGTAATCACTTGAACACCTGAAATAATAGCACGCATCACATACAAGGGAGATGTACCAATATCGCCATAAACAATACCAAGAGTAATAATCAGTCCTGTAAAGCTAACCTTATTGAGAGTAGATGTTTGTGAAGTCTGGTTCATTAATGTAAAATATCTTTGCAGTAAATTTAAATCAAAAAGGCATCAAAGAAAAACTTCCTCAATGCCTTTTTTGAATTTCGAATAATTATTTCACCGATTCTATAATTTTAACAAAATCTTCTGCCTTTAATGATGCACCGCCGATTAAGCCACCATCAACATCAGGATTAGCAAAAAGTTCTTCTGCGTTTGCAGCATTGCAACTACCACCGTACAAAATTGTACAATGATTAGCAGCAGCACTTCCATATTTTTCTATCAATACATTTCTGATAAACGCATGCATTTCCTGAGCTTGTTGTGATGAAGCTGTAACACCGGTTCCAATTGCCCAAACCGGTTCATAAGCAATAACTACTTTGTTAAAATCTGCTTCACTTAAATGAAAAAGAGATTCCACAATCTGTTGTTTCACTAAATCAAAGTGCTTGTTAGCATTTCTAACTTCTAATTTTTCACCGCAACAAAAAATTGGAATCAAACCATGCTTCAATGTAATATCAACTTTTTCAGCAAGCATTTTACTGCTTTCATTAAAATATTCTCTTCTTTCTGAATGTCCGATAATTACATATTTAGCACCTGTAGATTTAATCATACTGACTGATGTTTCACCGGTAAAAGCGCCACCTTCTTTATTATAACAATTCTGAGCAGCAACAGCAACCTGATCATTTCCTTTTAACAAAGAAGCACATGCTTCCAGTGAAATAAAAGGAGTTCCGAACACGATACCTAATTCATCTTTTGATTTAATCTGTTTTGTTTTTAACAGATTCATTACATCGGTAACAAGTTGAACACCTTCTTGTAATGTCTTATTCATTTTCCAGTTACCTGCAACGATATTTTTTCTCATAATAACAACATTTAAAAATTAATAATTTATTTTATTTAATAATTCTGATTACAAATATTCAAAAAGTAATTTATGTGTAAGTTAGGATAATTCAACTATTCATAACTAATCCGCGGGTCAATCCACCCATAAATTACGTCCACAAAGATATTAATAATTACCAATATAACTGAAATAAATAATACCAAACCCATCACAACCGGGAAATCATACTTTTCAAGGGAGTTAACCATTACAGTGCCTACGCCTTTCCAGTCAAACACATATTCAACAAATACGGCACCTGCCATTAATGAAGCAAGCCAGCCCGAAATAGCAGTAACTAAAGGATTCAATGCGTTTTTCAAAGCATGTTTGGTAATTACTTTAAATTCACTTAACCCTTTTGCACGAGCAGTTCGGATATAATCTTGCGATAACACATCCAGCATCGAACTTCTGGTTAATTCAATAATAATAGCTAAAGGCCTTATTCCAAGGGTTAATGCAGGTAATATTAAATTTTTCAATTCAAGATATTCGCCATTGCCATAATCATCGATAGAGAATAAACTGCCGGTCATATTCAACCCTGTATATTTTGCCAACACAAATGCAAAAAACCATGCTATCAGGATCGCAGCAAAGAATGAAGGTAAAGACATGCCGAATACAGAAGTGATCAATGAAACCTTGTCTATCCAAGTATCTTTTTTTAAGGCAGCAATTATTCCAACAACAACGCCAACTATTAATGCAAATATGATTGCAGTTAAAGCAAGTATGGCTGTTAAAGGAAACGTTTCCGATAAAATTTCCGATACTTTTCGTTGACTCTGGTATGAACGCCGTAAATATGGTTTTTTAAGCACAAACACTTTATTAATTCCAAATGATATAATTGGGACAAATGAATATTTTGTTTTATCAAGAAACCAATAACTGTCTTTATCAACAAAATTATGAATAGATACAGGGGACAAGTCATTCAGATAATTAGCAAACCTGACAGTGATGGATTTATTAAGCCCTAATTCTTTTTTAATGGATTCAAGAGAAGACACATCTGCTCTCTGTCCAAGCATCATTCGTGCAGGATCACCGGGTAATATATTAAAAAGAAAAAACACAACAACAACAACCCCCAGCATCACCAGTAATCCGTAAAAAATTCTTTTAATAATAAAATTCAACATTGATAATTAATATTTGATTCAATCTTGAAGAAAAAAATGATTAAATTAAATGTCATTATTCTTAATCTATTATTGTCAGATTATTTTCTTTTCAATCAACAAATCAATAATCTTTTTATTGATTTCAACAGCAGAAAGCATTTTCCCTTTCTGATCATGACAAGGAACAAGTATATAATTTTTTTCAGATTTTGTCAGCCGCAGATATTCTCTTTCGACATTCTTTTGAAACACAAGATTACTTTCATGTATATCTTGTTTGCCTTTTAAATAATCTCTCTCTGTTCCGTCACGAGCATCATTTAACCGAGCAGCAACAAACTCAAATGGAACATGAAGAAAAATTGACAAATCGGGTTCAGGAATTTTATAATAATTATACTCCAGTTCAAAAATCCACGCCCTGAGTATTTTAATTTTTTCCTCATCATTATATTTTGCACATTGATACGCTATATTGGAATGCATATATCTGTCAAGCACAACCAGATTATCCTCGGACAACCATGTGTTGATTTGTTCAGAAGCATCCTTTCTGTCTCCTGCATATAATAAAGCAACAAGATATGGATCAACTTCATCCACGTTGCCAAATTCACCGCGAAGGAAACGAGCAATCAAACGACCGAAAATTCCTGTTTCAAGGCGAGGGAAATGCAAATAATTATAAGGAATATTATTTTCTGATAAATATTTCTGAAGTAATGTCAATTGAGTTGATTTCCCTGAACCATCTAATCCTTCAATAACAATAAAATGTCCCATCGAAAATAAAATTAATAAAAAGCAAATTTATAAATATTATGAACCATTAAAACCCCAAAGTATAAAAAAGTCAATATTGATTAAAACAAAAAAAAGTTTATTTTTGTTTTACCTAACTAAACTCTTATGAAACTAAAGCATGAAGTAACAATGATTAGTATCCTTGTTCTATTATCTTTTCTATGTTATTGGATACACTTTTTAATTATCAAGGATATTCATGAAATAATTATTTCATTTATTGACAATCTTGCATTTGTTTTTATACAGGTATTGCTTGTTACTCTTTTTATTGAACAATTATTAAACATCCGGGAAAAAAAGAAACAATTGGAAAAAATGAATATGGCTATCGGCGTTTTTTTTAGTGAGTTAGGATCAACTCTTCTTCAACAATTAGTTTCATATGATACAAAAATAGATTCAATAAGAAATGATATGATCTGTACATTAAAATGGGATGATAAAAAATTTACTGAAATACAAAATTTAATTAAATCATATAAGTTCGGTATCAACTGCACCAGAACAGATTTACAAAATCTACATTTATTACTTTCTAATAAAAAAGATTTTCTTCTACGTTTACTTGAAAACCCAATGTTGCTCGAACATACCAATTTTACTAAAAACCTGTGGGCTATATTTCACCTCAATGAAGAATTAGCTGTCAGAACTGATATTTCTAAAATTCAAGATACAGACCTAAAACATATTAACGGTGATGTAATACGGGTTTACGGATTATTGATCAATCAGTGGATTGAATACATGAAACATCTTAAAATGTCTTATCCATACCTGTATTCTTTAGCTGTTCGCACCAATCCTTTTATTCTAAATCATTTTCCTGAAGTCATTGAATAAAGATTAGATTATTCTTTAACTACTTTTTTCGTTATAGATTGATTTCCAGATTTAATATTTATCATATAAATACCAGACGGTTGTCCTGACAAATCAATTTTAAATTGTTGTTCATTTATATTTACATGAGCCGAATAGATAATTTGTCCCGTAATATTGGTTATTTCAACCTGTCCTTCCATTTTATTACTTAACGAAACAATAGCAGTATTTTTAACCGGAACAGGATAAATATTTATTAATTCAATCGAATTTAAATCCTGCTGTTGAATACCGGTAAATACAGCCCCCATTAATTCACGTCCTGAAGACAACTGATTTCCGGATTTATCTGCTAAATAAATATTTACCCAGTCGGGTCGTTGAGGTGCATTCTTTTGTTGAATAACCTGTGTCCATTCTTCGTCTGTGGTTCTTTTAAAATTAGTTGTAATTGTTTGATAATATGACATCACAGGACCAACAAATGCAGTTGGTCTGAAATCTTCTGACGGAGCATTGGCAAGAAAAACACCAAGATTAATATCTCCAACACCTACATGAAGAACATTTCCAACAATACCACCTCCTTCATCAGTTGGCTGAGTATGAACATCCGCAATTGTATAATATGATTCATTGGCATGTTTAGCATGAAAATAAAGATCAAAATACCACCCAAATACTTTTGGTTCGCCACACATACCGGAAGTATTAACGATTAACATATTTTGTAAAAATTTCTTATCATCATCACTGAAAGGTGTATTATCGAGTTCTTTTCTGGAAATTGATTCTAACTTCAACATTTTTGAAGCAAATACATCAAAGAACGCTTTAATTTCACTTAAGTTAATATTGCTGTTTCCTAAACTACTAAAATAATTTGACGCTTTTGAAGAAAAATCCGCAAGTTGTTTATAAAATGATGGGTAAGGTTCCACATAGGAATGAGGATACGAACATGTTGAGCCACCTGTATAGGATTGTTTAGCATACAACAAATTATCATGTCTTAGTTCTGACCAAGAAGCTAATTGAGTGTTTAGTTTTTCTTGTTGCCAGGCAGTTGTTTTCATAAATAATGGCAAACCGCTAAATACTTCAACTGAATTTAAGTCTCGAAGTGATTGTAACCACGAGTTGTACAAAGAATTATTCCAGAAAATACTGTCGTAGGATTCAGTCAGATACCTCAAAGACATTAGTTGTTGATAATACGGATATTTCTCCAGTTCACTACTTAACAATGGGAGTGCATCATTATTGCCCAATACAAACATAGCATCCAAAGGATCCGGCATCATTCTTAAAATCTTTTCTCCTTTATAAACAATCCTGTCATATACAACATTTGAAAAGATATATGAATCTATAATAAAACGTTGTCCCATCAAACGAAAAGAAACAGGGAGCGGATCAGGTTTATCTGCAAAAGGATCCATGATAAAAACATCGGATAATATTTTCTGCCCGTATTCCGGAACTGCATTTAATTTGGTATAATATGAATGATATACAACTGAATCAAGTAATTGTTCAGCTGAGTTAATATTTTGCAATTTTAAAAAATCATCATATTCATTCGGCGTCAGATTATCACTCTCCCCAATCATAAATTTTATCAGTTCGTCATTTTGATTTAACAATGAATGTTTGCCGGTATTATTCAATAGTTCATTCATCAAATACGCATCAATATTCATTCTCCTAATATCATCCGACACTAAAAGCCCACCTGGCGCTTCGGACATTAAAAAATCTATTCTCCCAAGCCACATCATTGTTTTGAAATATGCACCCAACGTTCTATACTTTTTCTGAATAGGATCCCAAAAAGTTTGTGTATAATGTCCTCTTACAGTAAACTGACTAAAATCAAGTTTTCTATTGCTCGAAGTAAACAAAGGTATTTCGACATATTTCAAATCGGAAATTTTTTGCATCACATTCTGATATGTACTTTGACTTGCAAAATGAGGATAAACTGTCTCATCATCCAATAAAGATTTAGCAACTGCAACATATAAATCGATATCTTCCAGCGATTTCAACAATTGTGCATTGGAATTATATTTTGTTTTAATTTCAGGCACTTTATTATATAATGCATCTAGTACCTGATGAAGATTAGGTTCCATGATTGATATTTCAAGATTCATTAAAATATCATCATACGAACAATGTAATGCATGCAGGATGGCATCGGTTGAAACAAAAACGGGTAAATCCTTAATATAAATATCACTGAAAGCATCAATAAAATTAGTATAATTTAACCTTTCACTGACCATAAAATTATTTCTATGTAGAAGGGCTTTTTCGTTTTCAGTTAGTTTATATTTTGTATTTAATGAATCCAAATAAAAATAATCACTCCACCCTTTTGACAAATCACTATAATAAGGTCCATCAGGAGGATAATTCGAATTGGCTTGTTGCAAACTCATATTTCCAGCATTGGTCTTAAATTGCTGGTAAGCATCATAATTAAAATTGCTTTGTGATAAAGCAAAAAATGTGATGCAACTTAACATGACAGAAAAAGTAATTGTTTTCATATATTTATTTTGTTTAATGTTTTATCTAATGACACTTAAATAAATAAAAGCCCTATACGTTTTTTCAATAATTATATAAAAATACGAAATTGAAAGAACATATTTCAAGTAAAAGATGAAATAAAATACAAAAAGGTTGCGTAAAAAAATTAAATATTTAAAATTGTCAAATTTATGAACAAAAATATAAAAAATTGATGAAGATTAATTCCTATTGGGGGCTATTTGAATTACAAATTTCTTTTTAGATTTTTCTTATAATAAAATCTATTTTGTCATTGAGGGAAAGTGCTCCATCAACCCAATGGATCAGATAACCATCTCGTTCCATTTTTCTGAACCAGGTCATTTGTCGCTTGGAAAACTGATGAATTGCAATATTGAGTTGTGAAAACATTTCATCATACGATAATTTTTTTTCAAGAAATAATGCAAGAAATTTATATTCCAACCCATAATATTTCAGCTTGTCCAAAGTTAAGCCAACTGATAACAGTTTTTCTGCTTCTTGGATCAACCCATTCTCCAACCGCTGTTTTAACCTGTCGGTAATGCGTTTCCGAACGATCTCACGTTCATACGTTATACCAAAAATTTTTGAATTAATCGGTTTATATTCAGTATTAACTGTTTTCAAATATGTTGCAATTTCAATTGCCCGTAGTAATCGGGTTCGATTACAGGTATCTGTTTTATTGTGTAATTTCTGTAACGCTGACAACATATCAATGAGTTCATCATCTGACTTATGTGCCAAGTCATTTCTCAATGATAAATTTTCCGGTACATCCTGCAGGTTAAACCCCTTTAGTACTGTTTCAATGTATAGCCCTGAACCGCCACATAAAACGGGTGTTTTCTTTCGGGTTACTATATCTGAATATGCTCGATAAAAATCTTTTTGAAAATGAAAAATGTTGTATTCTGTTCCTGCATCAACAATATTGACCAAGTGATAAGGTATATTTGAATCATGAATATAATATTCATCCATATCTTTACCTGTACCAATACTCATTTCCCGATACACTTGTCTGGAATCAGCACTAATGATTTCACCATGGATGCGATAAGCAAGTTCTGCCGCAAGTGCAGTTTTACCTGTTGCTGTCGGTCCAAGTATTGTGATCATAAATTTTATTGAAATTATTTACCAACTTCCACCAGCGCCACCACCACCAAAACTACCGCCGCCGAATCCACCAAAATCACCCCCTCCTGAAGAAAAGTCATCCCAGTTGCCTGAACTTCCTCTGCTTCCACTCATTCCACTTAAAAAAAACAACGAAGCCCAGAATGGTAAAGATGAACCACCTCCCATAGTATTGTAGTGTCTTCCATTCAATCGCATTAAAAAAAACACTACCGCAAAAATGACCAACACTACCAAACCACCATATTTTTGAGGTTGTTTCTGATATTTCTTTTGATATGTTTTATAGGAATATTCTTTCATAGCCAATGACATCAATACATTGGTTGCATTCTGAATTCCGAGAAAATTATTTCCCTGTTTAAAAGCAGGTATCATCTCATGTTCAATTATATCATATGCCCGTAGGTCAGGAATGATGCCTTCTAACCCTCTGCCAATCCGGATTTGGACTTCACCCTTACTATCCAAAGTTTTAGGTTTAATCAAAATTAAGATACCATTATCCAGCCCTTTCTGTCCTATTTTCCATTTGATGGCAAGACGGTCAGCAAAATCAGATGGTTCATATCCCTGAAGATCGCTCACAATAACAACAGCAACCTGATTGGATGTTGAATCATTAAAACGACGCAGTTTAAATTCCAATTGCTGAATTTCAGAAGCTGTCAAAAAACCTGTTTGACCTATATCTGTTACAAGACTTTGAGTTGAAGGCGGTTCAGGTATTGCATCCGCAACAGCATCAACTTTTACACATTGAAAAACAAGAAAAATAAAAATAAAAAAAAATTTATACATGAACCTAAATTAAAATTTTTTGAAAGAAATTTCATCCGGTAGTTCATTCACATCATCGGATTGAAAAGGAAAATACGTTTTCAACTTCTCCCCAGTCATCAATATTCCGGTTGAAAGACCTTTAGTAAAATCACTCTGTACAAAACTTGATTGCATAGTTTGTTTAACCGAATCCCAAAAATCAGATGGAACCAGTTGATTGAGCCCAATATCACCAATGATAGCAAACACACGGCTCTCAACAGCCAAATAAATCAGTACTCCATTACGTAATTTGGTTTTGTGCATGTTTAATTTCTTGAAAACCAACGCAGCACGATCCAGCACATTTTCTTTGCATTGGGTTTCAATATGCACACGTATCTCACCGGAAGAATTCAGTTCAGCCTGTTTAATTGCCTGAACAATTTCTTCCTTCTGCTTTTCCGAAAAAAAATTATTTGCTGTTTTCATTGAATTGTTTACCAACATCAGGAGCGTTTTCAGCACCTTCTTTTGATGCAAAGTTAGATTTTACTGTAAATTCACCGGGTGCAGCATACCATCCAAGGAATATACGACGCCAGAAACCTCGTATATAATAATTATATCCATTCACAGCGGCATTGTATTCATCTCTTGCCCGATTGATACGGTTTTCAGTTCCTTCCAACTGAACTTGTAAATCCCTGAATGATTCAGTGGTTTTAATTTGCGGATATGCTTCAAATGCAAGATTGATGGCAGTATTTATTTTTTTTCCCATCACTTCCATTTCTTCAGGAGACTTAGCATTAACAATGCCTGCACGTGCTTGTGTAACCTGAACAAGCAACTTCTGTTCAAAATCGGCAGATGCCTTAACTGTTGATACAAGATTTGGAATTAAATCAGCTCTGCGTTGATAAGCAGACTGAACATTACCCCATGCATTTTTAACTAATTCCTGATTAGCCAAAGCACGATCATACACTTTGCTTGTATTGGTTATTATCATTAAAGCGAATAAAATAATTCCGCCTATTACCGATAAAATAATTATCCATTTTTTACTCATACTATTTATTTTTTAAAAACATTAAATTAATTAAAAACTGAATTACCTTTTATAAAATGCTAATTTACATAAACTTTAAATATCTAATTGAAATGTAATAAAATTAAATTAACTCCAGACTTCGTTTTACAAAATTGGTCATATCTTCCCCTTTCAGTAAATTCTGTGAAAGCAATGCAAGATCAATGGTTTGTCTGGTAAGCTTTTCCTTTTTACTTTGGTCTGATTCATTCAATATTCGTGTTATTAAAGGGTGGTTTGAATTTACTACCAGATTAAATCCGCCGGGCATATCACCAAAGAATCCCATCCCTCCTACTTCCTGCATATCTTTCATACGACGCATAAATTCCGGCTGTGTAATAATAGCCGGTTGGTCTTTCTCACTCATACTTTCAAATAAAACACTGTATTTATTCTTGTCCAACACTTTTTCAAAAACAGGTTTTAATTTATCTTCATCATCTTTAGTCAGTTTGGATGGCAGTTGTTCTTCTTTCTGAATCAGTTTATCAACCACATCTGCATCTACGCGTGTAAATCCACTGTCTTTGAATTTCCGTTCAAGTGAAGCAATGAAATGGCTGTCAATAGGTGTATCAAACAATAACACATCATACCCTCTGTCCTTAGCAGATTGAATGTAGCTATGCTGTTCAACCAGATTCGTAGCATATAAATAAATTATTTTTTTCTCTTTATCTTTTTGGGTTTCTTTGATCTTGTCTTCATATTCTTTGAACGTGAAGTATTTCCCGTCTGTGTTTTTTAACAGGCAGAATTTCTCAGCACGTTCAAAGAACTTATCATCCGATAACATGCCGTACTCAATAAACACTTTAATATCATCCCATTTTTTCTCAAAATCTTCTCTGCTGTTTTTAAAAAAATCTTCAAGTTTCTCAGCAACTTTTTTTGTAATATGATTTGAAATCTTTTTCACATTGGGATCACTCTGCAAATAACTGCGTGACACATTGAGCGGAATATCAGGAGAATCGAGAACTCCATGCAATAACCTTAAAAAATCAGGGACAATGCCTTCCACTGAATCTGTAACAAAAACCTGATTGCAATAAAGTTGAATTTTATCTTTCTGCATCTCAAAATTTTTCTTCAACTTCGGAAAATAAAGAATACCGGTTAGTTTGAACGGATAATCAACATTCAAATGAATATTGAATAACGGTTCCTGAAAATTCATCGGGTATAATTCTCTGTAAAAACTCAGATACTCCTCATCTTTCAGATCTGCCGGTTTCAGTGTCCATGCCGGTTTAACATTATTAATAATTCTTGGTTTTTCAACCTCTTTTGTTTTAGGATTACCTTTATCATCTTTTTCACCTTCAATTTCTTCGTTTATTTTTTCTGTTCCAAATTGAATTGGGACAGGAAGAAATTTGCAATATTTTTTCAGTAATTCCAGTAAGCGATATTCCTCCAGATATTCTTCGTTCTCTTTGTTAATATATAAAACGATTTCTGTTCCTCTGGTCGTTTTAGTCGCTTCTTCCATGGTATATTCAGGACTACCATCGCATTCCCACCGGACGGATTTGGTATTGGGTCCTTTTTGATACGTTTTGGTAAAGAGTTCAACCTTATCCGAAACCATAAACGAAGAATAGAAGCCAAGACCGAAATGGCCGATAAGAGCATTCATCTCTGCTTCACTTTTTGTTTTAAACTTTTTCACAAATTCTTCTGCACCTGAAAAAGCAATCTGGTTAATATATTTCTCAACCTCATCGCTTGTCATTCCAATCCCTTTATCTTTTATCGTTATCGTTTTTTTCTTTTTATCAATTGAAATCTCAATAGTCACATCCCCTAATTCATCTTTGAATTTACCAAGACTGGCAAGAGTTCTAAGTTTCTGAGTAGCATCCACAGCATTCGACACTAATTCACGAAGAAAAATTTCATGATCCGAATAAAGAAATTTTTTAATAATGGGAAAAATATTTTCAGTCTGTACATTGATTTGACCTTTTTTCATAAACTTTTTTTTGAATTTGACTTAATAAATTGAGTGTATGTTTATGCAAAGGATATGCCATTAAAATTTCTATGACAATTTGACTGAAATAAGCTAAAATCCAACATCCCTTAATTCAATAAAATAAACAGTCTAAATCAATATCATTAACATTAAAATGAAATATGCCTGAATTTTGATTAATTTTATAGTCTGATTGAAAAAATTAAACTATGGCACTTGATATTTTAATAACAATAGGATTGGTTTTGTTGAATGCATTTTTTGTTGCATCCGAATTTGCAATTGTTAAAGTTCGCTCATCTCAAATAGAAGTTGTTAAAAAGGTTGGCGGACTAAAAGCAAAGATTGCATCCGGCATCATTTATAATCTTGATGCATACCTTGCTGCAACACAACTGGGAATTACCATTGCCAGTTTGGGTTTAGGATGGATAGGTAAAAGTGTGGTCGCCCGCATCATACTTGGATTTATGCATTTCATAAATATTCATATTTCCCCCCAATTAGCCGAACATATTGCATTACCCTTTGCATTTGTATTGATAACACTTTTACATATTGTTTTTGGCGAATTAGCTCCCAAGTCAATATCCATTAGGTTTCCTTTAAAAACCGCATTATGGATTGCTTTACCGCTCAAACTTTTTTATTATATCTTTCTACCATTTATATGGATTTTAAATGGCACAGCCATTATTCTTTTAAAATCAATAGGTATTAAGCCGTTAAGCGAAACCGAAATGCATTCTGAAGAAGAAATAAAAGTTATAATTGATGAAAGTAAAAAAAGCGGAATTCTTGAAAAAGAAAAGACCGAACTTCTGCATAATGTTTTTGATTTCAGTGATCTGAGAATAAAACATATCCTTGTACCGAGCAGCAAGATATGTGCAGTTGATATCAATGATAATCAGGATATTATTATCAGCAAGATCATTGAAGAAGGATACAGTAGGATACCGGTTTACATGGATAACCTCAACAATATCATTGGAATTATTTTTTCCAAAGACCTTTTAAGCATTTATGCAACTCATCAAAAAACAAATATCAGGGACATAATACGTCCTGCTTATTTTGTTGTTCTTTCAAAACCAATTGATGACTTATTGAAAGAATTCCAATCCAAACATATTCATATGGCTGTTGTTGTTAATGAATTCGGTGAAACGGAAGGTATTGTTACCATGGAAGATATTATTGAAAAACTGGTTGGTGAAATTCAGGATGAATATGATGACGAAAAACCTTCAATTGAAATTAAGAGTGAAAATGAATTTATTGTCAACGCCTATGAATCCATAGTGGATATTAACAAAACACTTCCTGTCCCATTGCCTGAAAGCAATGAATACGTTACACTCGCAGGTATGCTTAATTTTCTTTTCCATAAAATTCCTTCATTAAATGAAGTATTGTATTATCAAAATTACAGATTTAAAATATTAAAGGTTAAAAATAATGTTGAACTTGTCCAAATTAATCTAATCAATTCTGTTCCTTAAAAAGTTATCGCAATTAATCAATTAATGATTTCTTTTATCAATGAATAATATAGAAAGTAATTTAACATACATTCGATCAGGTCTTCCAAGTCACGTTAAACTAATTGCAGTTTCAAAAAATCACCCGATTGATTCAATTTTTCTTGCCTATCAAGCCGGTCAAAAAAATTTCGGTGAAAATAAAGTTCAGGAATTAATACAAAAACAACCGCTTCTTCCCAAAGATATCGAATGGCATTTAATTGGGCATTTACAATCAAACAAAGTGAAATACATTGTGCCTTTCGTGCATTTAATTCATGGGGTTGACAGTTTAAATCTTTTAATGACCATCAACAAAGAAGCTCAAAAGATAAACCGGAACATAAATTGTTTACTTCAAATGCATATTGCCAAAGAAGAGACTAAGTTTGGTTTGTCAATGGAAGAAACCATTTCTATTTTGAATTCAATAGAATTTACACAATTAAAAAATATTCATATTTCAGGATTGATGGGAATGGCAACATTTACCGATGATACAAAAATCATTCGTTCCGAATTTCATTATCTGGCAGATTACTTCAAAAAATTAAAAGCTGAATTTTTTAAACAAGATGAATCTTTTAATGAATTATCCATGGGTATGTCGGATGACTATTTGATTGCAATTGAAGAAGGTAGTACAATGATTCGGATCGGAACAGCAATCTTTGGTAAACGGAAATAATTAATCAACATTTAATTGAAAAAAATCATTCCTAAATTTTCACCATATTATTTAAAATTGCAAAACGGATCAAAGCCGGAGTATTCTTAACCCCCACTTTTTTTAATATTCTACCTCTGTGTCCTTGAATCGTTCTTTCACTAAGATTTAGTTTTTTAGCAATATCTTCATTGGTCATCCCTTCACATAAATATTTCAATATTTCACTACAACGTGGAGAAAGATTTATTTTTTTGGAAAGTTTACTTTCACGTAATGCTTTTGATTGACTGTTTTTTTCAGTATCAAGAAAATGATTAATAATTAATGAAGATAAATTGGCAGAATAATAATAGCTTTTTCCGTCAGCAATAGTTCTTAATGCTTTTTTCAACTCTTCTTTAGAAACATTTTTCAGAATATATCCTTTTGAACCTGCATCAAACATACTTTTAACATATTCCTCTTCTTCGTGCATGGTTAAAGCGATTATAGTTAAATCCGGATACTGTTCAACGGCCAACTGTGTCGTTTCAATGCCTGACATTCCGGGCATTTTAATATCCATCAGTACAACATCGGGTGTAAGTTTATTCAGCATGGTTAAAAACTCTTGTCCGCTTTCAGCTTCCCCTATAATGTCAACAAAATTAAAATCCTCAATCATAAGTCTCAATCCTTTTCTGAAAATCATATGATCATCTACAATTATAATTTTAATTTTATCTTTTTTATTCATAATTTTATGAAATTAAAATCAACATTAATAAAATGATAAAGTCGTGAATTGTCTTTTTTTCTCAAAAATACAAAAAAAGCAAATAACAAAAATCATTTTAACATTTTCACATTTTTTTTATTAAAATAAGTGTTCTATTAAAATACATTACTTAAATAATCTAATCATTTCTATTCTTGAACAAAAATAAAATATAAAGTTAGAATGATTATGACAAATAATATATTAATCAAACCCTACCTTTACTCTAAAATACTTCATGCAAGAAACAAGCAATAAAAATATTCATTTCATTTTTAAAAAAAGTAATAAATTTAGTGCATTCAATTGTTACTTTATTTAACACAAGTTTTATACTACAATTATGACACGGTTTCTAATTATTATATTTCTATTATTATTTTTCTTTGTAACAGGTCAAACACAAGAACAAAAAATAGTATTTAATAACAAAGGAACCAATATTATATTAAAAAAATACACATTTGTTTTAAAGGATGCGAAAAAAATATACACAATAGATTCTATTCTATTAAGAAAAAATTTATTTAAAAGAGATTCTATATTATCATTTGGGTTAACCAAGCAAAAAATCTGGGTCAAATTTACTATTGAAAATAAAACCAATGAAACACTTAATCCATTATTGGTATTAGCTAATCCTGACCTCAATGAGGTTGAATTTTATTTGACGGAGAATTCACATATTATTAAAAACAGTAAAACTGGAGAGAATCATCCATTTAACACACGAGAAGTTAATAACAGAAATTTTATTTTCAAATTAATACTGGAGCCCCGAAAAACCTACGATTGTTTCATTTCTTCCGATAACGAAGGGGATACAAATTTTCTACCCATAAATCTTTTTTATGATTATAAATCGTTTGACCTCTATGATAATTCACATATTGTAAAAGATGGTTTTTTTATCGGATTGCTTTCATTTATAATCATATTAAATTTTTTATTATTCATTAATTCCAAAGATAAAATCTTTTTATATTATGCTTTATATGTTTTTTTTGTGATGTTATTCATCGAAACTACTGATGGATATTTAGCACAATATATCTTCCAAAATTTACCAAAATTTGAGACACGGGGAGGAATATTCTTTCCTGCAATCGGGGAAGTTTTTATGCTTATTTTTTTCCAATCTTATCTTAACTTAAAAAAACAATATAAGAAAATTCATACCCTTCTAAACATCTTAATTATCTATAATATTTTTATCGCAGTTATTATTTTTATTAATAATTCATATTATCTCATTGGATTATACAATATGTATATTTCTCTATTTCTAAACTTTTTTTTCTTTTTAGTTATCACCATTTTATTTCTTGTAAAAAAACACATCCCTGCTTTTTATCTACTTGCTGCATTTCTAACATCCATGTTCACCGCATTAATTTATGTTCTTAAAATCACGGATGTCTTTCCAAATATTATCAACGAAGTTTATATAATTAAATCCGGAATTTCCATAGAAGTAATTATCCTTGCTTTTGCAATAATAGATCGTTTTAAAAGGGAGCAAATTCTTGTAAAAAAAGAATTGGAAATGCAAAAAGATCTTTTGTCATCAAAAAATATGCTGCTCAATAAAACGAATCTCGAATTAGAAATGCTGGCGAGTATTATCAGCAGAACAGATAATTTCATTTTAATTTTTAATATAAATAAAAAAGTTGAATGGATCAATGAAGCTACTTTAAAAATAAGTGAACTTAACTTCAAAGAATTTACTGATCTAATCGGCAATCGTTTTGAAACATCCGAACAATTACATTTATTTAATAAAAATCTTTCTCGTTGTTTTGAACAAAAGAAAAGCATTGTCTTTGAAACCACTCACAATTATCAAACGAATGATTTTATTTCCGTTTTATACACCTTAACTCCACTAATAGATGAAGACGGATCGGTGAATTATGTTATTGTTATTTGTTCTGACATCACCAAATTAAAAATTATTGAAAAGGAACTGATCCAGTCAAAAGAAAGAGCAGAAGAATCAGATCAATTGAAAACATCATTCATGGCTAATATCTCACATGAGATTCGCTCTCCACTTAATGTTATATTTGGATTTTCAGATTTGCTTAAAAACAATCAACTTCCTGATCATATTAAAAACGAATATATTTCCTATATAAAGAACAATGTCAAAAATCTCTCGGATCTTTTCAGCAATATTTTAGATATGGCTAAAATTGAAACCAAACAATTACAAATTATATTTACGGAATGCAATATTCATGATGTATTGAATAATCTTTTTCAACAATTTGAAAATAAACTACAGACGCAAAATAAAAAAAACATCAACCTTACATGGGTTGAATCTCAAGATAATAATGATTTGATAATTCTTACTGATTGCAATCGATTAAAACAAATTTTATTCAACTTACTTGATAATGCTGTAAAATTTACAACTGATGGACTTATTGAATTTGGATATACCCTTAAAGAATATAATGAAATCTCTCACCAAACCAATATTGAATTTTTTGTAAAAGATACCGGTAAAGGTATTGATCCAAAAGAACAACAAAATCTTTTTAATCGTTTCAATAATTCACAATTAAACAAACAGATATTTTCTCAAGGATGCGGCTTGGGTTTAACCATTGCTAACGGATTGGTTGAACTAATGAACGGTTCGATCCGTATTGATTCCAATTTTAATAAAGGAAGTACTTTTTACATTAAAATTCCGTGTGAAATTGTTAATAAGATTCAAACAAATCAGAATACACCCAAAACAAGTATCATACATGATTATACATGGGATACTAAAACCATTCTGATTGCAGAAGACGAAGATTATAATTATAAATATTTAGAATTATTATTACAAAAAACAAAGGTTAAAATATTGCGTTCAAAAAATGGAAAAGAAACAATTGAAATATTCAAACAGTATAATATGATTGATCTGATTCTGATGGATATTCGTATGCCTGAGATGAATGGAATAGAAGCAGCTACTGAAATAAAAAAGATCAAATCAACCATCCCCATCATTGCTCAAACTGCATTTGATTTTACTGAAACACGAACATTAAATACAAATAGTGTGATTGATGATTTTGTTTCAAAACCAATTTACAGCGATGAACTTTTTACAATACTAAACAAATACATCTAATCTACATACATTATATAATCCCCTTAGCTGACAAATGAAAAAGCATATTTTAATAGTTGTATTATTTATTCTTTCTTTTTCAAATAATAGTTCCGGTCAGGATACTTTAATCACGTTAAATAACATAAAAAGAGATATTCATTTAATACAATTTACCAGTGTGTTAATTGATACCAGAAAAAATCTCACAATTGATTCGGTCTTAGCTAAAAAAAAATTATTTACTAAAGATTCAGTCCTTGCCTTTGGAATGACCAAATCAAAATATTGGATCCGTTTTACATTAAAAAATACATCTAACAAAAAATTGCGACCAATCCTGTCTATTGCTAATCCTGATTTAAATGAAATAGAACTTTTCATTATTGATAAAAACAAAAAAACAGTTAAACATACTGTAACAGGTGAGAATTACATTTTCAGTAGTCGGGAATTCTTCAACAGAAATTATATTTTTGAACTACCTATTGATTCATGCCAGACAAATGAATGTTTTGTTTCTATCTACAATAATGACGATGCTATTTTCGTGCCCCTTCGTTTGAATTATGATTTTGCTTCTTTTGATGAAAAAGATAATAATCTTCTTCTGTTAGATACTTTATTTTATGGGTTATTATGTTTCATCATAATTTTCAACATACTTGTTTTTTTAACCTTACGGGATATAATATTTCTAAGTTATTCTTGCTACGTTATTTGTGTAATCATGTTATTTCTTGTTATTGATGGATATGCGTTTCAATATTTATGGCCTATTAATCCATGGTTTTCCAATCGTTCCTTTTTACCGTTTCCTGCGCTGAGCGGTATTTTCCAAATCATTTTTTTTCAACTCTTTTTAAAACTGAAACAAGAACAAAAATTCATTTACAATATATTTTATTTTTTCAGCATCCCGATCATCTCAGTTATTATTATGTCCTTTCTTTCATTCAGCTTATTCATTATTGCAGTATATGCACTTTTCATCATACTGGTTGCATTATTGATTTTCATGATCATTTTATTGATCATTTATCTTAAAAAAAGATATGTTCCATCTTATTACTTATTGACTGCCTTTTCAATTACATTGGTAGGCGGTATTGTATATTTTTTTAAAATATTTGGAATTTTTAATGGTAGTTTTATTGAAAACTATATTTTAAAAATCGGTATTTCCTTAGAAACAATAATTCTTGCATTTGCAGTCATCGATCGATTTAATCGTGAACAAAAAGAAGGACAAAGCATTCTGATCAAACAAAAAGAATTGATTGATAATAAAAACAGTTTACTTGAAGATGCTAATAAACGCATGAAGTTGCTTTCAACAGTAGCAAGCAAAACAGACAATTTGGTCATTGTATTTGACAGGAATAAACAACTTGAGTGGTCAAATGAAGCAACATATAATTTTTCCGAAAAGCATTTCAACCGATTTATCCAACGGTTAACTTCATTGCATGATAATGACTCATTGGTTGATTTTTTTATACTCTGTATTACAAATAAAGAAGCCGTTCACTTCGAACTTGAAACCACAATTAAAACAGATCAATCTTCTTGGTTTATGATAACATTAACGCCTATACTGGGAGCTAAAGAAGAAATTAATAAAGTAATTGCAATCTGTTCAGATATTACACAAATAAAAAAGATCGAAACCGAATTAATCGAAGCTAAAAATAAAGCGGTTGAATCCGATAATCTAAAAACATCGTTTTTATCCAACATATCTCATGAAATCAGAACTCCATTGAATGTTATTTTCGGTTTTACGGATATGTTAAATGACAGTAAACTGAAAAATGAAATACGATTAGAGTATATATCTTATATTCAAAATAGTGTTAAAAATCTATCCGTATTGTTTAACAATATACTTGATCTTTCAAAAATTGAATCACGACAGCTACCTATTTTTTTTAAAGAAATTAATATTCATCAATTGCTAAATGAATTGCATTCAAAATACTCAAATCTTCTTATTTTAAATAATAAAGAACATATTCAATTAACATTGAAAAAAGAATTAACAGATCCAAACGTTTATCTTTTTACAGATGGAAACCGACTCATGCAAATATTTTCAAACCTGCTTGATAATGCTTTTAAATACACGACCAACGGGACAATTGAATTTGGATATAAAATTAAAAATGATCCTTTTTTTAAACAACAACCTTTAATTGAATTTTATGTAAAAGATACAGGCAGAGGCATTGAAAAAACAGAACGAGAAAATATTTTCGAACGTTTTAGAAAAATTGAAAAAAACAAAAACAAACTCTATCAGGGAACAGGTTTGGGGTTATCAATAGCCAAAAATCTTGTAGAAATGTTAAACGGAAAAATTTATTTAGATTCAGAACAAGGAAAAGGATCCATATTTCATTTTGTATTACCTTTTATCAAAACAAACGAATATGAAACATTGAATTCAAATTCTTCGACTTTATCTTTTACACACGATTGGCATGATAAAACAATACTTATTGCAGAAGACGAAGAATTTAATTTTAAATACCTGACATTATTATTCGAGAAAACAAATGCAAAAATATTACATGCAAAAACAGGACAGGAAGTCATTGATATTTGCAAGAACATTGAAAAAATTGATTTAATCTTAATGGATATCAAAATGCCGGAAATTAACGGTAGAGATGCAGCATTGGAAATAAAAAAGTTCAATAAAGACATCCCCATAATTGCTCAAACAGCTTATGATTATTGGGACATTGAAAATTCAAAACTCGAAAACGGTATTGACGATTATATTTCGAAACCAATTTTAAGTGAGGAACTATTAAATGTTTTGGTCAAGTATTTGAAATAAAAAACTTTATATCATATTATACGAATCGGAACGTGATAACAATTTCCCAAATGCACTTTATCCTTTATCTTTCAAAAGGATTTCAATCTTAAAATGCGAACCATCTTTAGCTTCAAAACTAAATTTGCCATTTATTACTTTAATACGATTCATCAGATATTTCAAACCAATTCCTTCGATCTTATCTGACTCTATTGTTTTATTAAAATCAAATCCTTGTCCATTATCTTTATAAGAAATTTTAAGAACATTTCCTTCTTTAAAAATAGTAATTTTAATTTTATCTGCCGTTGAATGTTTCATTGAATTATTGATCAACTCAACTAATGTACGGTATAATACTACTTCCACTTTATGATCAATTCGTTCATCCAGATTAGATTTTATTTCTATTGAAAATTTTTCGGACAATTTAATTTTTTTACAAAATGAATCAAGCGCCTTAATAAGCCCATAATCAGATAAAACATCAGGAATGAGTTTATAGGTTATTTCTCTGGTAATCCGAACAGTTTCATCTAATAATTCAAAGGCTGTATCAGAAATTTCTTTTTTCTTTGTGGTGTTGTGTTTCCCTGTCACCAATAAATTCAAATAGATTTTCAAAGTAGATAATAAAGGGCCTAGTCCATCGTGTAAAAGTTCTGCAAAATGTTTCCTTTCTTTCTCCTCGGTTTCAATAATAATATTCAACGAATTTTTTTCATTTTCAATTCGTTCTGAAATATCATGTAATGAACCTGAAAATATTTGGTCTTTTGAAGAATTAAATTCCATCAATTGTCCTGTAAGACTATAATAACGAATGCTACCATCCGATTGTTTCAATTTGATTTCGCAATCATATTTATTCTTATGATTAAAAATATTCGTAATGAATTTATCATTATCTTCCGTTAACAATAAATCTTTCATATTTGTTCCAATCAGCTCATTCCTGTCATACAGCAATAAAGATTTAACGGAAGGACTTATTTCAAGCATCTCACCCTTTTGATTCAGTTCAAAGTAAATATCCTGAATATTTTCAAATATACTTCTGTATTTTTTTTCATTTTTAAGTATAACTTCTCTGGTATTTTCAAGTTCTATTTTCATTTCAAATTGCCTGATGGCATGCTCAAGCTTAGCAGGCAGAATACTGACGAACCCCACTTCCTTCACCGCATAATCAAAGGCACCCAACTTCATCATATCTACTGCAATCTTTTCATCTCCCTGACCCGTCATGATCATATAGGGAATAACTATATTATTAAGTTTCAATTCTTCTATGATTTCTTTTGCTGTCATATCTTTTAAAAAATAATCAAACAGAAAAAAATGATGATCATATTTATTAACCCCTATCCATTCCATAAAATCATGTCCACTGGTAATAGCAACCGTATTATATTCGTTTTTCATTAACTCGATCTGAATTAACTTATTCAAAAAAAACTCATCATCAACTATAACAATGCTGTATTTATGTGCCAAAGAATTCTCCATGTAAATAAAATTTCAAATTGCAATTAAAAATTAGTTGCAAAATACAAAATATTCTTTAACCTTGAAATATTGAAACTGTCTGTTAAAAATGAAATTTTTATATTTAGGAATATAGCACCACTCGCAACGAAAACATAGAACGCTGATGACACTGATAAATAGGATAAACATTGATTATTATTAATATTCAGAGATAACTTAAAAATTAGTAATACATAAGGCGCATTTCTTTAAGTAAGTGAAATCATATTGAATCATAATAATCAGCGTCATCAGCGTTCCATTATTTTAAAATTCAAAATAATAATAAAATTGAATTAACATAATATAAGAATCAAATCAAACATGCATCATTCGACATTTGTAATTTTTTTTAATATTAAAAAAACTGATTAATATCATATTGCCCAAAAAAAACAATTAACATTTTTTTGTTCATTAAATATAATTTTGTATATTTGACACTATAAAACATTATTCATAAAAACATTTAACATAACAGTATATTTAAAATAAGTGTACTACTAACACTTAAAACACAGTAAAATCAGTAAAAATCTAATTAAAACATTAACTAAAATCTAAACTTTATGAAGACAATGAGATTACACTTTCAGGAAACCCATGAGGGGGTGAACAATTCAAAGTTGATTAAAATCTTCTTTTTGCTTTCATTTATCTTGTTAATTGGTGTAAGCAATTCTTTTGCTGCAAATTATTTTTCAAAAGCAACAGGGAACTGGAGCACGGCTTCGAACTGGTGGACGGACGCCTGCGGTGGATCCACAACAGCTTCTGTTGCTCCTGGTATAAACGACAATGTTACTATTTGTACCGGACACAATATTACTATTGATGGAACTAACAAGCAATGTAATGATTTAACCATTAACGGAACTATTACTATTTCGTATGCAATTACTGTTAACGGAAATTTAGCTGGTACAGGAACTGTAACTGGTTATGCATCACCAGGTATAACTTTTGCAGGAACATCAAAAACAATTACCGGATCTGTTACTCTCAATGGGTCAAGTACTATGAGATATGACATAACCGGTTCATACACAATTTCAAGTGGTAATAGTCTGACTGTAACTGAAGGTACAGCTTGGGTTGCAACATTACAGATTACCGCAACAGGTTCTTTAACAAATAATGGTACGCTGACTATCGAAAATGCAGCAGCCACAAATAATGCTGCATTAACAATTATCAGTGGCGGTAGTTTTATTAATGGCTCTACAGGAACGTTGAATCTGGGTTGTTCTTCCATTACCAACGGAGGTACATTCAATTGTACTGCTTCCGGAAATACAGTTAATTACTGGAGTACACAAAGAGCCCAAACGGTTTATGCAACAACGTACCATCATTTAACGATCAATAAAAGCGGACGAACTGCAACTCTCTCCGGTACAACAACCATAAATGGCAACCTTACTACTACTGCAGGTACACTTGCAATTAGTACTTATACATTATATTTAAAAGGCACAACCGGCAAAACGCTTACTGGTTTTACATTAGGTACAGGTGCTACATTACAATTAGGAGGTACAGGAAATACTATTACCTTACCGACAACCACTGCCAATGCAACTCTTACAATTGATAATGGTGCAACCGGAAATGCAATCAATGCTTTAACATTAAACGGAGGTACTTTTACTATAAATAACAATTTAACTTCAGGTCAATTAACAATAAATGGAACCACATCTATAACTGCAGGTACATCAAATGCCACTACTTTAACCCTTACCGGTACAGGTACAACTGCTTTAGCCGGTAAATTCTATTCATCCAATGCAAAAGTAACTCCAATAAACCTTAATGGTGGTACACTTAATATAGGTAATAGTTCAGGAATTTCCATTGACTTTACTGGTGGTAATGGTGCATCCGGTGATCTTGTTACCGTAGCATCCGGAGCAACCTTAACAACTACAGGATGTATAAGTTTAGGTCAGAATTGTGGGGCGACAGATGGACTTCTGAATAACGGAACAGCGACTATTGGTACCAATGCGAGTGGATATTCTTATATTCTACCGGGCAATGGTAATGGTCCGGTACGAAACGGAACAACCAATACTTCTGCTTCATTAACATTAAATGGCGGTATCCAACAAACCAATGGCGGCGGCGGTATTGCTAACTATGCTACAATGACAGTTGGAACAGAAACCACCAATGGTTCATCCTATTATAATGCAAGTTCTCAAAATACAAATATTACGAACTATAATACAGGAACATTAACATTAAATGGCGGTATTTGGTTTGGAACTAATACAAATAATACTTTTACGAATTATGGTACAGTTAATATTGGCAAAATTACCGGTTATGGTTCTGCTAGAAACTGTTCATTTTATGGTGCAAACAGTTATGGAGTAACAAATGGAAGCGCCACTTATCCTTCTGCCGTTTTAAAAGCAGCTGGAACAATATTCTGTAATTCAGCAAATGCACTTACCATAAAAAATTATGGTTGTATGGAAGCACGAAACATATTCAGAATTGCAAATAACTCTCCATCAATTACACTTTATATTGGTTCAAATTTAAATTTTACAGGAACTAACACAGTTGCATGGAATGCTGTTTCAGCTTCCACAACAGCGACATGGACTAGTAACTCCGATGTAGCAGTTGGTGATTATTTAGGAGGTATTACAACTGCTTATGTTTCTGCTGTTACAAGTGCAACAGCCGGTACCCTATCAGCCAGTTCAACATACACTGCCGGTTCAGGAAATACAGTTTATTCTTTACGAACAACCGGTGCAACAACCGCTTTAACTTTAGGTACCGGTACAGCTACTGTTCAGTTAAATGGTCTTGGTGTGGTTGCAAGTAATGTTTCAGCCAGTTCATCTTCAATAACAAATTATAAAAACGGTACTGCAAACAATATTACTACTGCTACAAATACAACAGGTGCTAACCCCAACCAATGCGGTTCAAGCATAACTGTTACAGGTACACTTTCAGCTTTATCAACATGTCAGGGAACTGCTTCAAGTAATACAACATTTACTGTAGCAGGAGCAAGTTTAAGTGCAGATATTACAGTTACTGCACCAACAGGTTTTGAAGTTTCATTGAGTTCAAGTTCAGGTTTTAATTCCTCAATTGTTGTGGGAACATATCCGAATATTTCAACTACTACTATTTATGTTCGTCTTGCAGCAGCCACCAGCGCAGGAACCTATTCAGGGAATGTTACTTGTGTCAGCGGTGGATTATCAAAAACAGTTGCAACTGTTTCAAGTACTGTTACTGCTCCACCCACCACAGCATCGAATGGTTCTTCAGATTGGATTTGTGAAACAGGAAATAAAACATTGTCAGGGAATACACCCGGTACAGGAACAGGTGCATGGTCAGTTGTAAGCGGACCAAGCACATTGTCATCCCAATTCAGCAGCTTAACCAGCCCAACAGCTACATTCACACCTGCAGGAGGTGCCGGTTCATATGTAACTAGATGGACCATCAGCAACTCACCGTGTACTGCTTCAACGGCTGATGCATCCATAGCAGTTATTGCGGCTCCTACCACTGCTACAAACGGTTCTGAAGGAACGATGTGTCCTTCTCAAGAAAAAATTCTTTCAGGGAATGTGCCTTCATCCGGTACAGGTACATGGACCGTTACAAGCGGGCCAAGTACACAAAGCGGACAATTCAGCTCCCAAGCCATTCCTAATGCATCTTTCACACCTGTAGGTGGAGCTGGCTCATATGTTGTCAGATGGACTATCAGTACCTCACCCCCATGTACGGCTTCCTTTGCAGAAGCAACTATTGTTTTTGAAGTACCAGCCCCTTCATTTACTACAGAACCCGGTGCTTCTGCCTGTCAGTTTGCAGATGTAACGTATACAACCCAATCAGGTAAAACAAATTATGATTGGTTAGTACCCGGCACAGTGGAAGTTGATTACAGCATCACATCTGGAAGTATTAGTTCAACCAGCAATACTGTGACAATAAAATGGCTGTCTTTAGGTGATAAAACCGTTACTGTTAATTATACAACAACAAACAATTGTACTGCACCAAGCCCTGCTACATCAGTCACTACTACAATTACCGAAGCACCCACAGCTCCAACTGGAACAGGTGGTTCTGTATTATGTTCCGGTTCAGTTGAACTTTCTGCTGCAGATGGGATTGATTACAACTGGTATGATGTTTCAACAGGCGGTAGTGTACTTGGTACAGGTTCAGTCTTTAATACTCCTACCATCGGCGTTACTACTACCTATTATGTAACCAATTATGATTACACCTGTGAAAGTTATCCACGTACCGAAGTTGTAGCAACAATTGACGGGACACCTATACCCACTGCAACCACTCCGATAAGCTATTGCCAGAATGCCACAGCAAGCGCTCTCACTGCATCTGGTACTGACCTGCTCTGGTACACCGTTGCTGAAGGCGGCACAGGTTCATCCGAAGCACCAACACCTTCTACGTCAACTGTAGGAACAACATCATATTATGTATCACAGACTGTCGGTGGTTGCGAAAGCCCCCGCAAACTAATCAATGTTATTATAAATGCATTACCTTCACCGTCCATAGCATCCAATACACCTGTTTGTGTTGGTAATACAATTACATTAAGCAGCGGTATTGCAGGCATGACAACCTATGCATGGACAGGACCCAATTCATTTTCACCCGGCAATGTTCAGAACCCTTCCAGAACGAATGCTGCTACTGCAATGGCCGGTGATTATACTGTAACTGTAACTGATGGTAACGGATGTTCAAATACATCAAGTGCTTCAGTATCTATCAATACTTTGCCAACACCTTCAGTTACTTCTAATTCACCTATTTGCGTTGGACAAACGATATCACTGAGCAGCGGTATTGAAGGCATGACAACATATGCTTGGACAGGACCTAATTCATTTTCACCCGGGAATGTCCAAAACCCATCCAGAACTAATGCCACTATAGCCATGGCAGGAACCTATACAGTAACTGTTACAGACGGCAATGGCTGTACAAATACCTCCTCCGCTTCTGTCACTGTCAATTCACTTCCTACTCCTTCAGTCACGTCAAACTCACCGGTATGTGTCGGAAGCACATTAAACCTGAGCAGCGGCATTGCAGGCATGACAACCTATGCTTGGACAGGTCCAAGTTCATTCTCACCGGGTAATGTTCAGAATCCACAACGTACAAGTGTAACCATAGGTATGGCAGGAACTTATACTGTTACCGTTACAAACAGCAACGGCTGTTCCAATACTGCCAGTGCTTCGGTTACAATAAATAATTTACCAACACCTACTTTCACTGCTCAACCCAGCGGAACAATTTGTTCAAATACAGCACAAATCTATACCACTCAATCCGGTATGACAGGTTATACATGGGCTTTTGACGGAACAAACGGAGTAGATTATACAGCTACAGGTACCAGCACCAATTCCGTATCAGTTACATGGAAAACAGATGGAAGCAAAAAAGCATACGTGAATTATACCGATGCCAATGGCTGTACAGCCACTTCACCCTCAGCTTCCAATTCTGTGACTGTAAGCGGATCAACACCACCGACTGTAACTACTCCAGTAAATTATTGTCAGGGTGCAACAACTACACAGTTAACCGCTTCAGGCACATCACTCCTTTGGGGTCCTGCTCCTGCAAATAGCAGTGTTGGCAGTGCAATTACTACTGGTAGTGGTGGTGGATACGGTCAAAACGGTAGTTTTATTTTAACTTTTACTACTAATCAAGCTAATGTTAAAATAAATTCATTAGACTGGTATTTAATTCAATGGAACTCTGCCTCAAGTGTAATATTTAGTGTACAGAATTCAGCTGGTACAACAACGTATGGTTCAAGCCCAGCTTATACTGGTACAGCAGGTGGTACAGATACAAAAATTACTGCAACATTTACTAATTGTATATTAGGAGCAGCCGGCACTTACAGAATTTTAATCACAAGTGGTAATTCACAAATGCGTGTTGTATCCAGTCCAACATATCCGCAAACGGATGCTTCCGGCACAGTAAGCTTAACCGGCAATACAGGTGGTCAGGCCTACACAAATATTCAGTTTACTTATTCATCAAATACACCGGCACTTGCAACAGCCCCAACTCCAAGTTCTGCAACAGCAGGTACAACCAATTATTATGTAAACCAAACTGTTGGTAGTTGTACAAGTCCAAGTGCAACAATAACAGTAAATGTTTATGCAATACCAACCATTACAGGTACTACACCGAATCAAATTTGTGATGGTGTACCTGCAACCTTAAATTTAGGAGCAACTGCAAGTGCAGGTGTTGTTAATTGGTACAGCGATCTATCAGGTGGCTCTAGTTTATATACCGGCAATACATTTACTACTCCGGTTATTTCATCAAGTACGACCTATTATGTAGATGCTACTGCGAACAACTGTACTACAGGTTCAAGAACAGCAGTATTAGCAGGTTTTGCCTCACGTCCTTCTGCCCCGACACTTACCGGTGCTACACGTTGTGAAACAGGAACAGTAACATTGACTGCTTCAGGCGGAAGTACATATAGTTGGTATGCCGCATTATCAGGTGGTACAGCATTAGGGACAGGTAGCAACTTCACTACACCTTCTATAAGTACAACAACTACATTTTATGCTACAAATTCCAATGATGGATGTGAAAGTACTCCTCGTACGTCAGTTGTTGCAACTGTTAATACCAAACCAACACTTTCTCCGGCTATTAATCCTATATCATCCGGGCTTATTTATAGTTATCAATTCTCAGGAAATGCTAACGAAACCATAGTTGGGGATAATGGCACTTTGGTTAGTTCTCCGACTGCATCTAAAGATAGGTTTGGCAATACTAATTCTGCTTATACTTTTAATGGTACTTCTCAATGGATTTATACTGCAAATCAAGTTACTCCACCAACAACATTTTCTCTTTCTGTTTGGTTTAATACTACAACATCATCTGGTGGAGCTATTATTTCTTTCTCAACTTCCGACCAACAAAGTGTTGCTCCCTATGATCATGATAAAGAACTTTATATGAATAATGCCGGTAAAATCTATTTCAGAAACTGGTCAGGTTCTGATCAAAATATCAGTTCGCCTCTTTCATATAATGACGGAAATTGGCATTTAGCAGTTGGAACACTTTCTTCTTCGGGTCAGAAATTATATATTGATGGTGTATTTGTTGCTTCAAGCGGTAACACAGTTGCTGAAACTGTTGCTGGATGGTGGAGATTTGGCGCATCTAAAGCATCTGATTTTCCCGGAACAGTTACAAGTAATTACTTTGCAGGTACTTTTGACGATATAAATATTTACAACAGAGCTTTAACTGATGCCGAAATAGCTCAAATGGCTGGTATTAATTATACCAACCCGATGTGTTCCGGTGTGAGTGTATTATCAACTAATACTGTATCAGGTGGTACATATGCATGGTCAGGTAGTGACGGATTTTCATCAAGTCTACAAAACCCAACAATTACAGGTAATGCAGCAACAAACACGTATACTGTTGTTGTTACCAAAACAGGAACAAATTGTGCATCTGTCCCTGCTAAAGCAATCATTACTTTGAATGCTTTGCCAACTGCATATAATGTTGGATCATCTGCAACAAGCTATTGTCAGGGTACAAGCGGTGTTACAATCACACTTTCCAATTCACAATCAGGAGTTAACTATCAACTTATAAAAGGTGGTATTAATGAAGGTTCGGTTGTTGCCGGTACAGGTAGTGGATTAAGCTGGACTAGCAAACTGAATGGAACTTATACTGTAGAAGCAACAAATGCAAGTGGTTGTTCAAATACAATGACCGGAAGTGCTATCATTACTGAAAATGAATTACCATCTATCAGTGCAGGTACAGACCAGTCAATTCGATTAGGCAACAGTGCAACACTGACAGCTACAGGTGGCAACAGTTATTCATGGAGTACTACTGAAACAATCAACCCGATCACAGTTTCACCTGTTGCAACTCAAACCTATACAGTTACAGGTACAGATGGAAACAGTTGTTCTAATACAGACGAAGTAGTCGTTACTATACTTCCATCAGCAAGTGTAATCAGTGCTAGTACAGGCAACTGGGGCACCGGCTCCACCTGGGTAGGCGGAATGGTACCAGGCACTACGGATGATGTACAGATAGCAGCAGGACATTCAGTAACCGCAGCAGCGAATGCAACCTGTAAAACGCTCAACGTTATCGGTAGTGTTGTTGTCGCTTCAGGCAAAACACTGACAGTGAATGGCACAGTGACAACCGTAGCTACCAGTCCATCCGCTATCGGACAGATCGTACTGAAAGATAACAGCGCAACATTAGCATCAACCGGCAGAGTTGAAGTTCAACTCTACATACCGGACAACAATTTCCATTTGCTTTCACCTCCAATGACCA
>CAYVNP010000044.1:0-36229 GCA_964452905.1 uncultured Bacteroidales bacterium | reverse complement strand
TACAAACCTTATGTATGGGAAACCAAGTTTAATATTTTGCAATTTTTTATTGATAATCCAGATGCGAAAAAGCCAGTAATAGAAATCAATCATTTTAATGTTTTCGACTTTGACTTTACTAAAATATCAAAAGAATTTTCATGCGAAGAAATTTTAATAATCGGTAATCCACCTTGGGTTACTAATTCAAAATTGAGTAGTTTAGAATCGGGCAACCTTCCAATAAAATCAAACTTCAAAAATCATAGTGGTTTAGATGCTATGACAGGCAAGGGTAATTTCGATATTGGCGAATATATTACAATGATGATGTTTGATGCTTTTCAAAATTCAAATGGACATTTTGCTTTTCTTTTAAAAAATTCTGTTATTAAAAATGTTGTCTTCGACCAACAACTACGCAAATATAAAATTACAGATTTACAAAAACTAACCATTGACAGCAAAAAAGAATTTAATGTTTCGGTTGAGGCATCATTGCTTTATTGCAAGTTAAACGACACTCCCCAATTCGTTTGCAACGAATTTAATTTTTACGACAATTCAAAATTGGTAAATCAATTCGGTTGGGTTAAAGATAAATTTGTTTCTAATATTGAACATTATAAACACAGCAACGACATTGATGGACTTTCTCCTTTTGTTTGGCGACAAGGAATTAAACACGACTGTTCTTCTATAATGGAATTTGACAGAGTAAATGGAAATTTTGTAAACAGAAATCAACAAGAAATTAATTTGGAAGAAGATTTAGTTTATGGTGTGCTAAAAAGTTCGGACCTAAAACAAACTGTTATTGACAGGACAAGAAAGTTTACAATTGTTACACAGAAAAAAGTTGGGCAAGATACTTCGTTTATCAAAAATGATTTTCCAAAAACATATAACTACTTACAGAAGAATAAAGCACAATTTGACTTACGTAAATCAAGCATCTATAATAACAAACCCGACTTTTCTATTTTCGGTATTGGTGATTATTCATTTACTCCATACAAAATAACTATTTCAGGTTTGTATAAAAATTATTATTTCAATTTAGTGTTACCACAAAATGGAAAACCTATAATGCTTGATGATACTTGTTATTTGCTTGGCTTTGATAAATTAGAATTCGCTGCTTACACTCTTATACTTTTGAATAGCGACAAAGCAAAAGAACTGCTACAAGCAATAACATTCTCTGATGCAAAGCGGACTTTCACAAAAGACATATTAATGCGTATTGACATTCTAAAACTTGCATTGCAATTTTCAGGACTGAAAATTCAAGATGAACTTGACGAAATAAATTTTAAATATAACTTAAACATCAAACTTGACAAGTGGGATGAATATATTAAATTAATGAAGCCAGCTTTTTCCCCACAACTCACTTTGTTAGAATCCGCAATGGAATACAAAACAAAAAAGAAAGCACCCTTTGCTGGCGCTCGTTTGTAACGAGTGCCCGAACAATATTATTTTATTTCGTAACAATACCCATCCATCGCATATTTCCTCCATTGGCGGACAAGTAGCTAAGCGCAATCCCTGCAAAAAAATATAACCCACCAAGAAACTGAAATTTATTTTACCTGTGATTATTTATTTAAAAAGCATAATTTAAATAATTTAATTAATTATAAAATTTTCATTCAGTTATCACCTATTTTTTGACAAATTAAAAATTTGAAAAAAATATGTTTAAATTTGAAAAATTATGGATAGAAAAAGTATTAAAAATATAATATTGAATTATTTGCTTTCATTTAATCCTGAAATGATTGGGATATTTGGTTCTTTTGCTCGACACGAAGAAAAATCAACAAGTGACATTGACTTACTTGTAAGATTTAAAAAGACACCATCACTCCTCCAACTGATTAAGATTGAAAATGAATTGAGTCAAAAACTTGGTTATAAAGTTGATTTGTTGACAGAGGGTGCAATTCAGAATAAAATCATTAAAAAGCATATTCAACAAGACATTCAAATAATATACAATGCGTAAAGACGACTTAGCATACATTGATCACATTATTTTATGTATTCAAAAAATTAAGAAATACATAAAGGACAGACAAAGTTGCAGTTTAAAGGCAATGAGTTGGTTCAAGATGCTGTTGTCAGAAACATTGAAATTATTGGAGAGGCAACTAAAAATATCTCAATGGAGTTCAGAAAAAAATATTCAGATATCCCATGGAAAGAGATTGCCGGCATGAGAGATAAATTGATCCATCATTATATGGGCGTTGACTTTGATGTCATTTGGACAACAGTTAAACAAGACATTCCTTCTTTAGAAAAAGAATTGAAAAAAATTAAATAAAACTGTTGACCCCATTGCTGTCGCTCGTTTGTAACGAGTGCCCGAACAATATAATTTTATTTCGTAACAATACCCTTCCATTACATATTTCCTCCATTGGCGGACAAGTAGCGACGCGCAATCCGTGCCAAAAAATATTAGTCACCAAGAAACTGAAATTTATTTTACCTGTGATTATTTATTTTAAAAGCATAATTTGTATTTTTGAAATATTAATAAAACTTGCAAATGTTATGGGACAAGATGGAGAGAAGGGCTCTGTCATTATTGATTAAGGAAATATTTAATAATTGAACTATTCACTCCGTAAAGATTATTTCAAAGAAATGGTGGACATAAAAATAAGAAGCACTAAAGAAACAGACTATTCACAAATTATAGACTTGTTTAAAGAATTTGCAACATTTGAGAAACTTCCTGAAAAAATGATGAACTCTGTTGACAGAATGAATAAGGAAAAGGATTTTTTTAATTGTTTTGTAGCGGTGACAAGCGATAATAAGATCGTTGGATATGTAACTTATTTTTTCAGTTATTACACATGGATTGGCAAATCTCTTTATATGGATGACTTGTATGTAAAACCGGAATTTCGTAAAAATGGGATTGGTACAAAACTGATAAATAAGGTAATTGATTTTGCTAAAGATTCAAAATGTCACAAATTATGCTGGCAGGTATCTAAATGGAATAAACCGGCAATTGACTTCTATAAAAAAATAGGCGCTACAATAGATAGTGTTGAACAAAATTGTAATTTGATACTGGATTGATAAAATTAAAAACAGCAAGCCCAATACGAGTAAGCTGCCCCATCGGTAAATACTGATGGGAAGAACCTTTCACTCCTTTAATGCAAATCAATGACTTTTATCAAATCAATATCAATGTTTATCATTTAAATATTTTGCAAAGGAACTAATCAAATTAAGGAGTTTCATTCATGACGAATTCAAGTACTCCCCCATTCATGATATCCTTGTGTGTGAGTTGAAAGTTCTTCCGTTCAACTCCATTCAAACGGACTGAACGGATAACATTATTTTTAGCGGAAATATTTTCTGTTTTAATAACAAACTCTTTATTATTCGGCAAATGAATAATTATTTTTTTATACGAAGCGCCATGTAAATAATACATATCCTGTCCAGCCACAGGATAAAACCCACACATGGCAAATACATACAACGCACCCATTGCTCCCTGATCATCATCGCCCGGCAAAGACGTATCGGTATATTTAGGCAACAGTTCTTCTTTTAAATATTTCAAACACAGATCCGGTCTTTTAATCATATCATGACAAAACAACCACAGCGTTAAAAAGGATGGCTCATTACCGAAATCAATATAATGGTTTTGTAAGGCATGTGTGAGTCGTTTTACAAATTGCTCACTCCCACCCATTAGTTCAATAAGTTTATCCATATTATGAGGAACAGCATATGAGTATTCCCAGCATGTACCTTCATAAAAATGATCGTTGTATCCTTTTTTCGGATCAATCTCATCAAATGTACCATCCTGTTTTTTAGCCATCATAAAACCGGTATAACCATCAGATGCTGCTTTGTCATTCCATACATTTAGCCAATTGGCTGACCTTGCAAGGTATTTCCGGTAATCGTCCGTATAATTCAAACCGAGGGCAACCTCTGCCACACAAAAATCATTGTAAGCAAATCCTAATGTTCCTGAACCGGATTTCATGCGCCAACTATAATCATTCTTTTCATCTTTGAAATGATACCCGTTCAGAATATAATTTCTTGTTCGCATACTGTCAGCATTATATTTTAAAATTTTGTATGCTTCGTACCAATCAACATTCGGGATATGTTTTACAAACGCATCGGCAATAATATTATCAACCGTATTCCCTCCTTGCCCCACAGCATTTTCCTGTCCATTGATAAAAGCATCTGCAACATATTTATTTCGTTTATACCTGCTGATAAAAGAATTAATTGTTGCTGAAACCATATCCGGATTAATGATGCTCATCAACGGAAACAAGGTTTGCCACGAATCCCATAAGGTATAGTGGTCATCCCAGAAAGGTTCATTGGTATTCAAAGTGTTGTTGCCAGTCCTGTTGCGGGGTTGAACAAAACAATGGAACAGGTTGGTATAAAAAATTGTTTTCTCTTTTTCTGATGCCTCAATGTATATTTTACTCAACATCTCATTCCATTTGTTTTTAGCAAAATCTTTTACTTTCTCAAAATCCCAATCAGGAATCTCTTTTATCAGTAGGTCTTCCGCATGTTCTTTGCTTTTAAATGAAACAGCAATTTTAACAAAGATCTCTTCATCTGCTTTAGTATGAAACATGAAATAGCCACCCAAACGGTTATTCTTAACAGTGCCCGAAAGTTGATCAGGTGAAATGTTTGTATTCTGCCAGACACCATATCTATCAGGACTTTTGCTGAACATCATGCAAAAAAACATTTTCCATTTTGTCTCATTGGAAGGCCAGTTACTTTTATAAATTCCGCCTCCGTATATTTTGTTTGTTTCAGGATGTAATTCAATGTATCCGCTATCCAAGCCAATCATACCATTAATTTTACGTGCAATATCAATCAATACGGACGAACTGTCGGATGCCGGAAAAGTAAATTTGTAAATAGCTGCATTGGAGGAAGGTGTTAAAGCACATTTAATTCCGTAGTCCTTAAGCAAAACCTCATATACATAACATTTTGCTCGTTCGTCCGTTTTCAAGGATGCATGTTTGGTTTCTATTATTTGCAATCCAATCTGAGGCGAGATCAAAAAATTACCATAGGATGTCAAACCACCTGTACCTTGAGCATGTAGCTGAGCAAAACCAACAATTTTTTCGTTCCAATTATATCCGCCATTGTCTGCATTCAATGTATTAGGTGAAGGATAAATTGACGCATTGGGAAGACAAGGACCGGGCATACAGGCGCCTTCACCTTTCACTCCTATGAAAGGATCAACATAATCAGCAGGTTCATAATCAGGTTGGCTGACTGCCAACATGGAAAGAATAAATAATCCAATAGAAATAAGAAATATTATTTTCATAGCTGTTTAGAATCATTTATTTCAAACGTCTAATTTAAGATTAATATCAAATTAAATAGTAAGATCAATTATTAAGTATTACTTAATCAAGAATGATGCTGGTTGGAATAATAAATGAGGGTTAACTAATTAGTTACTTTAATAATGTATGTTGTATTAAAAAAATTAGTGCGTGTTCAAACACCTCCCACCATTATTAATCAACTAATAAAAGATTTCACAGAAATGAGTCACTTTTTCATGGGTAAAGACAAATGACTACAATATCTTTATTGAAGTCCAAAAACTTCTTTTGCAATATCATCAATGATTAACTTCCCTTCAAAACTGCTAAAATCAAAATTAACATCCTGCCATTTGGGGTGACCGGATTTTTTCAGTTCGTCAATATTACTTTTAATATCAGTCAACATTTTCTTAATGTTTTCAGATTTTTCTTTTGTTTCAACAATAACATTTGTAACTAATGCGTCAGGCACACCGAAAGTTTGAATATCTTCTTTTGACCAAGAATAATATCCGTTTTTAATAACAGCTTTTGGATAATAAGCCAAGAGATTTTCATCTTCAATTGGGACTAACCTAATTTCATATTCCATATGAGAAGATAGTTCTTTTAACCGTTTAACAGGTGCAGCTCCAACAAAAAAGAAAGCATCCAATTGTCCGTTAAATATTGATTTGAGGCACATTTCTATATCCCATTCAACACTAATCCATTCAATTCCCAGAATTTCCTGAATACATAATGCGGTTGATTGCGTTCCGGATTGTTTGGTGCCAATACCAACGCGTTTATCTTTTAAATCAGCAATATTATCAATATCTCTGTTAGTGGCTCTTGTAATTAAATGGATCTGTTCGTTACCGAGTGGTAATAAAACTCTAACTTGTTCATCTTTCTTTTTTGCACCACCTCTTTTAAGACCTTTCAGTTGTTCTAACAATAAAACATCATACTGCATAAAAGCAACATCCGCATTTGAACTACGATTAATAACCAACTGCCTGTAATTATCATTACTACCTCCTGTTGTCTTTATAGTAATAAATGTTTCTTTGGAGGTTCTAACATACATGGTATCTTTTTCACCTTGTGGATAACCGTTTACATAAATTGGAAGTTTTTCTTTAACCGTATCCGTCACTTCTTTATCACCGCATATTTTCAGAATGTCTTTTGCCATGGCATTATAGGAACCTTTCTCTATTCCGGAAAGAATTTTCAATTGTGCTTTTACACTTGTAATTAGCATGAATGCTATAATAATCAAGATAAGATTGTTTTTCATAATTATTTATTTTATTGAGCAAATATAATTTAATTTCTTTTAAAATGATTTTCAAACCTACATATTTTTTATCAAAATGCAAAAGTCTTTTCCGAAAAAAAATTAAAGTGTACATTTGTCTAAATATTTTTTGATATGTCAATTCAACCGCTCGCAGAACGATTAAGACCTACTTCCTTGGATAATTTTCTTGGTCAGAAACATCTTGTTGGAGAGGGTTCTATCTTAAGAAAGTCAATTGTTTCAAAAAATATTCCTTCTATGATCTTCTGGGGCCCTCCCGGTGTTGGTAAAACTACACTTGCAAATATCATTGCCTCTCAACTCAGTTTAGCATTTTATACATTGAGTGCAGTCAGTTCAGGTGTTAAAGATGTTCGTGAAACGATTGAAAAAGCAAAAAATCAACACAATGCCATTTTATTTATTGATGAAATTCATCGGTTTAACAAAGCACAGCAGGATTCACTTTTAAATGCAGTTGAAAAAGGAATTATTACTCTGATTGGTGCAACTACAGAGAATCCTTCGTTTGAAGTAATTTCTCCTTTGCTTTCCCGCTGCCAGGTATATATTTTGAACACACTGACAAAAGACGAACTGATTACCTTGCTTGACAAAGCCATTGATGAAGAAAAACGTATTAAAAATAAGAATATTCGTATTGACGAATATGAAGCGTTGCTCCGTATCTCTGGAGGAGATGCACGTAAAATATTAAATGCTTTTGAGCTATGTGTCAATTCCGAACATTCAAACGATATAATTATTACAAATGAAAAGGTGTTGAACTATGTTCAGCAAAACCTTGCCATGTATGATAAAAATGGAGAACAGCATTATGACATTATCTCTGCGTTCATCAAATCCATGCGGGGTAGCGATCCGAATGCAGCCGTCTACTGGCTGGCTCGAATGATTGAAGGAGGTGAGGATCCAAAATTCATTGCACGACGAATGTTGATTCTCGCTTCTGAAGATATCGGCAATGCCAATCCGAATGCATTACTGCTTGCTACGAACTGTTTTCAGGCAGTGAACATGATTGGATATCCGGAATGTGAACTCATCCTTTCACAAACCGCTATTTATCTTGCTTCATCACCTAAAAGTAATTCATCATGCACCGCAATACATAGTGCACATCAACTTATTAAACGCACCGGCGACCAACCCGTTCCGTTAAACATTCGGAATGCTCCAACCAATCTGATGAAAGATATTGGATATGGGAAAGATTACAAATACGCGCATGATTATAAAGATAATTTTGTGGAAGAAGAATTTCTTCCCGATAAAATAAAAGGGACCATCCTTTACAAACCACAAGATAACCCAAGAGAAAATGAAATACTTGCCCGTCTTAAAAAATTATGGGGAAAAAAATATAACTATTGAAATTAAACAGTAATGTAAAAACAATTACATATGAAAAAAATTAATACTTTATTTTTTATAATTACACTTTTTATTTTAACAAATTGTAGTAATTCCAAAAAAGATAAAGAATATGAACAAGCTGCAAAACAAGATTCAATCAATATTTCAGATTCAGCCATGATCAACCATTCGGTTGATTTAAAAACCAACACACCCAAAAACAAACAATTCATCAAAACGGCTGAAATCAAATTCAAGGTTCATAATGTATCCAAAGCAACTGAAGACATTGAAGACCTATCTGCAAAATATGATGGGTATATAGTTTCATCAGAACTAAAAAACGATCAAACTAATTATGAAAAAAATAAAATCTCCCGCGATTCCTTTCTGGAATGTAAACAGATCACTGTATTGAATGAAATAAAACTTCGCATCCCTAATGAAAAGCTTGATAGTTTTGTCCGCTCACTGAATAAAATGATCCTTTTTTTAGATTATAGAAACTTTAAACTTGAAGATGTTACTTATAATTTTTTGAAAAATAAAAAAATCACAGAAAGAATTTCCGAATCCAATAAAAGACAAATCAGAAATATTGATTCTTCAAAAAGTAAATTAAAAGATAAAACAAATGCCGAAGAATCAATTCTGAATAAACAAATCATGTCTGATGCAGCAACAATAAATAATCTTGAATTAGAAGATAAAATTAAATTTTGTGATATTCAACTGATAATTTATCAGAAGCCGATTACCATTAAAGAAACCATTGAGAATTTTAATTATTTTGCGAATTCAAAGCCATCATTCTTTCATAGAATTATGGATGCAATCTATGATGGGTGGTCAATATTTGAAGAAATAATTATTTTTATGTTCCGAATATGGGGAGTCATTTTATTATTCCTTATTATCATTATCGTATATAAAAAGTTTATACGAAAAAATAAATCCTGATTTGTTCGTTTACCTTTTACATTTTGTAAATTCAATTTCTCATTTCAATTACCATTTCACTCAAAAATTAGTTTGCCATTCAATTAATTTTTATAAGAATGAGCATTCATTTTTTATTATTTTTTATAGGATAATATATTTATTATCTATCTATTTAAAATAAAAAGATACGTATAATGAGGATATTTTTACGACAACACTCCTATCCTATTCCTAATTATATTCATTAATTTGGAACTTGAAAAAATAAAATCTAATCAAATAAAAATTTTAAAAAAGGAGAAAAATATGAAAGTTCCATTTTACGGTCATCAGAAACAATATCTGAGCATTAAAAAAGAAATTGATGCGAAGATGGAGGAAGTGATCATGAGCGGTCAGTATGTTCAGGGTCCAATGTTAAAACAATTTGAACAAGAACTTGCCACCTATGTGGGCGCAAAATATGCAGTCGGTCTTGCCAATGGTACAGACGCACTCTGGCTTGCATTCATGGCTCTCGGACTTGGCGAAGGCGACGAACTGATCACCAATGCAAACACATTCTTTGCTACCGCAGAAGCAATATGGATTGCAGGATGTACTGCAGTACTTGTTGACTGCGACAAAGATACACGCTGTATTGATCCGGCTGCTATCAGAAAAGCCATCACCAAGCGCACCAAAGCTATCGTTCCTGTTCATCTTTACGGACAGTGTGCACCCATGGCCGAAATCCGCAAGATTGCTGATGAATTTGGTTTATTTGTTATCGAAGATAATGCACAGGCATTTGATGCTCATGGCGACACGTTCAAGATCGGTGAATTATCAGATGCAGTTTGCACCAGCTTCATCATCCAGAAAAACTTAGGTACTTTCGGCGATGGCGGCGCACTCTGGACAGATCATAAATACATCAATGATAAAGTACGTAAACTCCGCAACCACGGCTCAAGCCAGCGTGATGTTCACAGCTATGGCTTCAACAGTCGTTTGGATGATATTCATGCAGGTGTTTTAAGCGCCAAACTAAAACATATTGCTAAATGGAGTGACCGCCGAATTGAAATTGCAAAAATGTACGATGCCGGCTTAAAAGGGTTAGATTTTATTGTTCTGCCTTATGCACGTCCAAATTATCGTCATGTTTATCATCTTTATGAAATTGAAACCAAAGATGCAGCTGATCGAAACAAATTAGTTGATTATTTACAGAAAAATGATATTGATGCGAAGACACATTATTCAATCGCTATTCATCATCAGGAAGGTTTCCCATGGGGTAAAGATGCACGATTGTCAGGTACTTTGACCAATGCAGAAAAGAATGCTTCTTCCTGTATTTCATTACCGATGTTCCCCGAACTGACGAACGAAGAAGTACAGTTTGTGATTGATACTCTTAAAAAATGGCAAAAATAATTTTTTAGAAAAAAAATGGCAAAATATAAAGTAATGGTTGTCGGAATGGGAAAGCGTGGGAAGAACCACGCTGCCCATTTTCATGCCAATGAAAATTTTGAAGTAGTCGGTATCTGCGATATTGATGAAAACCGCTGCAAAGATGCCGCACCTGCTCTTGGCAATCCAAAGATCAGCACGGATGCCAAAGCATTGGCTATGGAACTGAAACCCGATGTATTCTGTTTCTGCACACTTCCGAATATCCGCAGTGAAATGATCCAGATCGGTATAGATTGTGGCGCCAAACTGATTGCTTTTGAAAAACCTGTGGCACTGACTTCCGAAGAAGGACTTAAAATAAAAAGTCTTCTTTCAAAAAGCCAGGTGAAAGTGGTTGTCAGTCATCAGCATCGCTATGGTCCACATTATCAGGCAGTGAAAAAAGTCATTGCTGATGGTAAGATCGGTAAGGTTCATACCATTTACGGTTATGCTCACGGCTGGGCTGCTCATATGCTTTCACACATTATTGATTATTCCATGTGGTTCAACAATTACGAAAAACCACTGTGGGCTATGGCTCAGGCAGCAGGTAAGCACAAGCTGAATGATTTTCATACTTCACCCGATTATATCGGCGGATTTGTTCAGTTTGCCAATGGTGTTCGCGGTATTTATGAATGCGGTGGTGGTACACCCGATATCCCTCAGGTTGAACGCTGGTGGGGGAAAAACAAGATGGGTGCCATCGGAACTGAAGGGTATGCTGAAGTTTACACAGGCAATGGATGGAAAGCCGTTACCAAAGATGGTATCATTTCCGGTGAAGGTTGTATGAATTACGATCAGGATATGCCCGGCTATATTCAAGGTATGGCTGACTGGCTGAATAAAGGAATTATGCACGAATGTTGTTTTGACAATGCATATGCCGGCTTTGAAGTGATGATGGGAATGTTCCGAAGCGCTGTCATTGGCGGACAAGTTGCTATTCCTCTTGAAAAAGGCATGAATGAACTTGACCTGTTAAAACAAAAAATGTCCGACACCAAGCTTCTTGTTACTTTGGAAGAAAGTAAAAAAGAATATAATTGTTAATATAACAATTCAAAAGAGCTCTCTCATTTTAAAAATCTACATTTTAAAAATCAAACAACCTGTTCAATTTTATGAACGGGTTGTTTGATTTTAATCCTTTTTTTTACACAAATAAATTATTTTTTTTAACGCCTACCTTTAAAAATGGAATAAACATTAAATTGTTAAATTGTTTTCAATCTATCATTTCTTAATATTTTTTTTATTATTTATCAATATTTTCAACATGTTTAAATATGAACTTTTAAAAACTTTTTTTGTGTATTTATAAAAATTCATGTAGGTTTGTCAGCCAATTTTAAATCACTTAAAACAAAAATTATGAAAATTGAAAAAGGTGGCGAATTTCTTGTAAAAGAAGCTGAAGCCAATGATGTTTTTATTCCTGAAGAATTCAATGAAGAGCAATTGATGATTGCCAAAACATGTGAAGATTTTATTGCTTCAGAAGTTACTCCTATTCTGGATCGTATCGACAATATGGAAGAAGGTCTGATGCGCAGCTTGATCGGAAAAGCAGGTGAATTAGGTATTCTCGGTATTGCTGTTCCTGAAGAATACAATGGTTTTGGTCAGTCATTCATTACGTTGATGCGAGCCAATGAAGCGGTTGGCGCTTCCTACTCCTATGGCGTTGCATTCATGGCGCATACAGGAATCGGTTCATTACCTATATTATGTTATGGTAATCACGAACAAAAACAAAAATACATTTCCAAATTAGCTACCGGTGAATATGCAGGGTGTTTTTGTCTTACCGAACCTGGCGCCGGATCAGATGCCAATGCAGGTAAAACAAAGGCAACTCTTTCTGAAGACGGAAAACATTATATACTCAATGGTAAGAAAATGTGGCTCACCAATGCCGGCTTTGCTGAAGTGGAACCTGTTCTTGCAAAAATTGACAATGACAGGGTACTCAGCGCATTCATCGTTGAAAAAGCATTTCCGGGTGTTGTTCTTAATCCTGAAGAAAAAAAGATGGGCATCAAAGGTTCATCTACACGGCAGATATTCTATAATGATGTTAAAGTACCTGTTGAAAATCTTTTGGGTAAACGCGGTGAAGGGTTCAGAATTGCATTGGGTATCTTACACATCGGTAGAATTAAACTTGGTGTGATCACGGTTGGACAAGCAAAAACGATCATTACACAAACAGTAAATTATGCCAATGAACGTAAACAGTTTGGCATGCTCATCTCCAGTTTTGGCGCAATTAAGTTCAAACTGGCTGAGCAGGTCATTAAAACATTTGCTGCTGAGTCTGCTGCTTACCGTGCCAGCATGGATATTGACAATCATATTCATGTATTAATAGCCAACGGCGCTTCGAAAGAAAAAGCGAAAGTATTGGGTTGTGAAGATTTTGCTGCTGAATGTGCATTGATGAAAGTATATGGTTCTGAAACACTCGACTATGTTGTGGACGAAGGCGTACAAGTATTGGGTGGTATGGGGTACTCTGCTGAAATGCCGTTGGAAAGAGGTTACCGCGACTCACGTATCAACCGTATATTTGAAGGCACCAATGAGATCAACCGTCTGCTGATCACCGAAACGATCATTAAAAGCGCAATGAAAAAAGAGATCAACCTCTTTGAAACTGCTGATCAGATAGGTCTTGAGATTGATAAACTTTCATCTGACATTAAATCAGGTACAGGTTATTACGATGAAAAGAAAATTTATATCCGTAATTTTAAAAAAGCTGTTCTCCTTCTGGTTGATGCTGCAAATAAAAAGTATGCTAAAAAACTTTTATTTGAACAGGAAATACAAATGAACCTGGCAGATATGATCATGCAATCTTATGTTGCTGAATCTACTTTATTACGGGTTGAAAAAATGGAAGCTGTTAAAGTTTCAAAACCCATTGAACTATACAAAGATATATTAGATGTGTTTATATACGATTCAGCTGCAATCATCAATAAAGCAGGTATTGACGCTATCAATTCATTTGCTGACGGTGACGACATGGACAAACTGACCAAAGCATTGAACACACTCACACTGGTTAAAGGGGTGAACGTGAAAGAAGCCAGACGACGTATTGCAGATAAACTAATTGAAGAAAACCATTACTGTTTTTAATATTCTTCATTCGGGTTATTATTCAAAGCTGCTTCTTAAGAGCAGCTTTTTTATTTCATTTGAAAAAAATTATTTCTTAAATATTAAAACTTATTTAAAATTATAATTTGTGCTTATTAATTGGACTCGGAATGCAAATAACAGCATGCGGGATTTATTTTTGCACGGATTGCGCTTCACTAGTTGTCAACCTTTGGAGGAAATCCGCGCAAGCAGGGGTTTTTAATTATTATGTTTTAGTTTTTGAAACTCAGTTGTTAAAATATTCAAATCCAGTTGATCAAAATCAGTATATACCTTTTTATTATTTTTAATCATATTAATAATATCTGATGTTGTATAATAACTCCAATGTAAATTATTATAAAAAGGCAATCCTGAATCAACCAAGTTTGCTAAATAAATAAAAACAGTTTCTTTTGTATTTAGTTGACTAAAAAAAAATGGCGTAAAATTATCTTTGGTCATATTTGATTTATTCTGGTCTATAAGATATAGAATATTATATACGAATTGTATATACCTTTTAAACTCGGTATATTCTTCTCGAGCAACTATGGTTTTACTAAAGAGTTCTTGTATACCCTGAGCAAATTTCATATTTAATTCTTCATGTGATAATCTCTGTTGGACTATAGATTGTAATCGTAATGCAAAAACCTTTGGATAATAATCAAACAAACTATTAATTATGAAATGCATTTTATTACGTTCATTAAATAAATGAAAACTATTAATCATACCAAAAATTAATGAATTGGAATTTTGCTCTAGTAGAATCCTTTTTTGTTCATCAAGTGCCTCACTTGATTTAGTCTGAGCTTCAACTGATTTCTTTAACTCCTCAACTTGTAATTTATATTCCTTAATTTGATACATGAGTGCCGCAAAATAGAATAAAACGCCAGATAGAGCAAATATAGCACTTACATATCCAGAATTATTTGATTCAAGTTTCAATTTATTTAAATTTATAAAAGCAATAATAATTCCTACTAATAGGAGTAATCCTGCTAAAATCAATATAATATTTATTACTTTTTTATTCATCATAGTTATTATTTTGCAAGTAGTTTAACGGGTTCGGGGTTGGCGCAGTTACTGATTTAACTGCACTTCCCATGTCCCACGATATTTAAGTTCATTACTTGCACTCACTTACAGTTTAAGATTCCACAGTAATTGCGCCAAACCCGTGTTACCGCCTGGTGTTTTTTGTTTTCAATCATTTTCTTACAATTTGCTACATTATTTCCGTCTTGCGTGCGGTTGGGCAGGCATACTCTTTTGCAAGCTTTGGCTTGTGTGTCGGCTTGTGCGGCTTGCAAATGTGTATGACTGCGAAGGGTTGGTATTGTTGTCAGGACGGTTAAAGTGATTCGATAAAAGCTTTCACATTCTCCCAAGTCCACTCTTTACAAGTCACACCGTTTAGATTTGCTGTCTTGTTTAAAAATGTTGCACCGTCAATATATATGCCTAACAATGGGATTTTCTCATCTTTAATACAGTCAATTTCCCATATTTCACCACTTGCGTTTTTTGTGTTTTTAGAGACCAAAGCAATTGCACCACTGCAACTTCTAATTCTTGCTCGGCAATTGGTTTTCCATTTTTCGTCATACGGTTCTGTAACCGACATGTCAATGAAGTCATACGGCACATTTTTGTTTTTTGCTTGTCCCGTGAATAGGATTTTTGTCTTTTCGTCTTCGATTGCGAATGCAACAAATACTCTTTTGTTAGCCATAATTGATATAATTTTTAGTTTGATTTATTGGATTTATGTGAATGATTGTTTTGTTTTTTGATTTTGCATATTCAACAATGTCAGCTGTGCCGCCCAACCCTTTTGCTTCTTGACCGTTCCAAATGGCAATAAGTATTTCAGAATTGTCAACTACTGTATTACCAGCTTCGTCAAATGCTTTTTCGGATGGATTGTCGTTATTGAGTTCAATTAATTTTGATGCTCTGCTTTTTGAAAATACAAATTTTTTCAATCCCTCTTTTTCAAATGTTGTTTCATAATTGATGCACGGTATAACTGCGGTGTAGCTTATGGATTCATGTCTTAGTAATTCTGCAAATAATTCATCCGCCCCAGAAGCCAAACAAGTAACTCCATAGGTGATTTCCATTTCGCTAATTACTTCTTTCATGGTTGCTTTAATCCACTCAATATTTTGAAGTTCCCTATGTCCTGTTATTCCTGCTATCATAATTTATTTAGTGGCAGCAGTAGCAACAAAAGAAATGTTGATACGCTATATATAGAACATAAATAATTTCTCCAGTCATCATCAAATATGTAAAGTTTCTGAATAGGCGTACTACTTTTAATTCAGTTTCTGTATTCGGTTCATAGTTGATGTTATCCTTGTTCGTTAAGATTTCCCATTCTCTTTCAAAAAGATTTGCCTTTAGCTTCTGTTCTAATTCAAAAATTAACACAAACTTACCTTTGTTCAGCTTGCCATATGACACAATCATCTTCCCCCAAAAATTTATAATTATTAAATTTAGAGCAGTAAGAGAAATAAAAAATACCATTGCTATAAATGTAAAATCAAATGCCTTGCCGATTAAAATTGAAATTGAGATAAGGGTAGTTACAATAGTTAAAAAAAAAGCATTTGCTTTTTGTCTTTGGTCTGTAACCTTCTCTGTTGAGCCAACCATGATTTTGTATTGCTCAAGCAGAAGTTTATAATATTCTGTCTCGTTCATTTGTTGACTTTGATTTGGTTAGCAATTTCTGTTATATCTTCTTCAAATACTTTTATGTTGTTTTCTTCAATGTAATTTGGAATCATAAAAACGGTTGACTTTAGCTTTACCAATAAAACATTCTTCTTTTTCTGAATGGCTGTTTCAACTTCCCATTTAACTGCTTCGCTTTCCCAAGTTGAAAAACCAAATAGACAGATAATATAATCAGCCACTTGTATTTTTTCTATAACACTTTTTTTCCATTCAGCTTCCGTATCTTCAATTACAGCATGTTCAAGAAATTCAAATTCATTTTCCTTCTTAGACATTTGTTCTTTGAATGAATGAACAAGCTCCTTATCTGATAGGGCATAGCTTAAAAATATTTTCTTCTTCATTTTAGAATTTGCTTATTGATTCATCAAGATTATCCCAACTCCATTCAATCACTTTCTTTCCGTTTAGTTCGGGCGGCTTTGCGCCTTTATCACCTTTCTTTATGTGCATACCAATCACTGGAATTTTTTCTTCTTTAGCACACTTCACTTCCCATCTTGCACCACCTGCATGCCAAGTGTTTTTACTAAGCAGCATAATCATGCCGTCACACTTTTGAATTTTTGCTCTGCATTTGTCTTTCCATACTTTTTGCTCCCAAGGTTCTTTTGCCGACATATCTACAAAGGAGAATGGAGTTCTTTCATTCTTTGCTTGTGAAACAAGAAAGTCACGATACTTTTTATCTTCAATAGCGAAGCTCACAAAAATTTTCTTTTTGCTTTCGCTACTGCTTGTCCTGCGTTTGGTGCTTTTTCGTTTTGGCTTTTCATCTTCTTCTGAAAAAGCATTTACAATTAAAGCACCTAATCCTAAAACTATTAATGGCCACATTTAATTTATTGTTTTTTAAAAATTAAATCGCAATTCTATTCTCATACAAATAACTCTGAAAACCTATGAAAGCATTACGGATGCTGGCAATATCTCCCAATTCATTTTTTGCATCATCAATAGCTTTGTATTTCAGTTGGAGTAGTGGAGTAAGTTTCGCATCGTCTAATTCTTCTACTCCTGAATTTACATACTGCTGCAAAACAAAGTTTAAAAATTCTTGCTGTTTCGTGTCGTAATTGTAAAGATTGATTCTTGCATTGTCTGCTCTTGTTGCTCTTGCAATTATGGAAGAATGAAAAGCAACATAAGCCAGCACATCATACAAGTCGCTGTTTTCTGCGTTCAATACTTTTTGAAATTCTTGCAACTGCTCTTTTGCAAAACCTCTTTCTTGTAACTCTTGCAAAAGTTTTTTTCTTGTATCGGGTTTGCTCCAAATGATTCTTAGTTCTTCTTCGCTTTTAAACAAATCAGGAATCACACCGAACATTGATTTCAAAAATTCTTCTGCCGAAATTGGTGTTCCATCTGGACTCCAAAAAGAAGTTTTAACCATGTGCTGCAAGTCACGAATTTTCCCATCAGCCAATTTCACTTTTATCATTCGTCTTGGTTGCTTGTTGCAATCGCATTCAATTTTGCCGCAAACAGGACAGGGTTCAGGTGGTGTTTTTTCACACACACAAGGATTTTGTCCGCAAACTTTACATGGCTGTGGTTGCGGTGGTGGTTGTGGTGGTTCGGGGTCTATTGGTGGTCCGTCCCATTCTTCGTCTTGAAATTTCAAGTGGGCATTTACATAATCGTAAATGGTAAAATAATCTTTGCCGTCAAACAATCGTGTGCCTCTTCCAATTATTTGTTTGAACTCAATCATAGTGTTGATTGGTCGCATCAAAATAATGTTTCTTACTTCGGGTGCATCAACTCCTGTGCTTAGTTTTTGGGAAGTGGTAAGAATGGTTGGAATACTTTTTTCGTTGTCTTGAAAATCTCTCAAATGTTGTTCGCCTCTTTTTCCATCATCGGCTGTAACACGATGGCAATAGTTTGGGTTTTTACTTTTCGCCATTTGATTTATTAAATTGCGAATTGCCAAAGCATGAAGTTGTGAAGCACAAAACACCAATGTCTTTTGTGTTTGGTCGATTGAATCCATGAATATCTTTACACGATATGCTTCAATGTCCATTAACTCAATAACTCTATTTTGTTCTTCAATGCCGTATACTTTTCCTTCTTCTATTTCTCCTTCTATTACTGTATCGTCACTGGTATAAATATAATTATCGCCTGTGGTAGCAATTTCTTTCAACTTAAATGGAGTTAAGAAACCGTCATTGATTCCTTGCTTTAGCGAATAGATGTAAACTGGTTCACCAAAATATTTGTATGTGTCTGTATTCCATTTTCTTTTTGGTGTGGCTGTTAATCCTAATTGAAACGCAGGGCTAAAATATTCTAAGATGGCTCTCCAAGTGCTTTCGTCTTTTGCTCCACCTCTGTGGCACTCATCAATAATTATAAAATCAAAAAAATCTTTTGGGTATTCTCCGAAATTGTAAAGTTCCCTGCCATATTCAATATTAGGTTCTGCAGCAATAGAAGTAAGTTTTGAAACTTCTATTTCTTCCACCACTTTGGCATTGGTCATAAAAGTTTGGAAGATGGTAAAAAATATATTTCCATTCTTCGGCACTTTGCCTTTCTTTTTTATTTCATCAGGGCTAATACGAACCAAAGCATCTTCATCAAAAGCACCATACTCGTTAAATTTAGTAAAGGCTTGGTCGGCTAAAGTATTACGGTCAGCAAGAAATAATATTCGTGGGCTTCTTGTCCCATCATTATTTATATTCCATCTGCTCTTGAAAAGTTTCCATGCTATTTGAAATGCAATATCTGTTTTGCCTGTGCCTGTTGCAAGCGTTAATAAAATTCTATTCTTATCATGTGCTATTGCATCTAATACATTAGCTACTGAATTTTCCTGATAATATCTTGGTGGCTTAGTTCCACTTTTGGTTTCGTAAGGAACTGAAAGTAGTTTGTCACTTAATGCCGTTGCTTGTGGTTGCAATTTGTTTTGCTCACCAAAAGTCATTTCCCACAATTCATCTGGTGAAGGATAAACTAAAACATCTGCTTCGTTTCCTTCACTCATGTCCATTCCGTATATCTTCAAACCATTTGTGCTGTATGTGTATCGCACTTGTAATCTACCTGCGTAATCTTTGGCTTGTGTTACACCTTCGGTATAATCTAAATCTCTTTTCTTCCCTTCAATTACTGCAAGGTTACGGTTGCGATATTGCAAAACATAATCTGCTTTGTCGGGTTTGCTTCGTTGTCCATTACCAATCAATCTTCCTTTTGAAATAGGGAATTGCTTACGAATGCAACTGCCCTCTACCACACCCCAGCCAGCGGCTTGCAATGCAGGGTCTATGTATATGAGTTCTGTTTCTGCTTCGTTCATTACTTAAAGTTTGTCAATGAAAATACTGTTACGCCTTTTTGCTCTTGCTATTAGAGTTGAATACTTGATTACCTCTGTATAAAGTGAACCGTGTGTTCTACCATCAAACCCTGTTACTTTAGTTGATGGTCGGAATAAATAATCAAACTGATAAGATTCTTCATAGCTACTAACTCTTCCCAAGACATCACGGGATTCAATACTCTCCCCAATTAAATAGCCGTAAAAAGTTGTGAGTTGAAATTTATCCTCTGTGTAATTTCGGATAAGGTTTGCATACAAATCAATTTGAGTTAAGTGGTCTGCTGCATTTACATCAGGAGCTTTGAATTCTAATATGATGCACTTACCCTCGTCAGGAAACAAAAGCACATCAGGTCTTTGCAGTTTTCGATTTTCGCCAAGAGATTTAATATACCTTTCTTCTTCCTCTGAAAATTTTTTCTTAAAAACATCTTTGCCCTTTATTTTGATTTTACTTAGTGGTGTTTCAGAAGCACCATCAAAATAAATAAAGTCCTCATTGATAATCCACAAGTCACTGTTCTCTGGCTTGTCAGAACCTTTTTGAAATAAGAGATTATGAATAAGTGCTTCTACATTGTTTCCTTTTCCTGTTTGTTGAATATTTAATTTTCTGTCTAAAATTTTATCAAATAATTCTAAAACAAGTTTTCTCCTTGCAACATAGTGTGCTAATTGAGTTCTGTTCTGCAAAGGAATCGCTTGTGTAAGTTCGTTGACTTCCTCAACAAATTTTTCGTTGAAATCTTTTGCATTCGGATTCAAGCTATCCAAATTATCAACTCGTCTCTTTATTTCAGCATCTTTTTTTGCTGTTACTCTTGCATCAACTCTGTAAACCTTTTCCAATATTTCTTCTTCCGTATCATTCAATTTTATTTTTGCTTCCTTGATGTATTCAGGATTTAGCAAAAACATATTTTTCAGTTTATCTACTTCCTTATCCTTTTCCTTTAAACGCAATTTGATTTCTTTATAAATGGTCAGAATTTTTTCATTAGCTACTTCACGAATATCATCCAACAAAATTTCTTCCTCACTAAACATTGCACCTTCTGAAAGTTTTTTCTTGAAATCATCAGTAGTAAGAATATTCAAGTTGCCTCTTGTGTCTGTGTCCTTATCATTTATGTAATCGCCTGAAACAAGAAATAAATATCTGTTGCCTTCAATATGGTCGCCAACTAATAAACTTTCGAGTTTTAAATCTTTAGCAATTTCTCCTTTGCTTGTTAGTTTTAATCCATTTCGTTTAAGTTGTTCAATAGGTATTTTAAAACATTTCAAATCTAAAGTTTCAAACTTATCCGATTTGTTAATTCCCTTTCCATCATTGCCTAACTTGCTGTAATAAACTTTGAATTTATCTTGCTTGTCCATTCGTGGAATGTCACTTGATTTAATTTCAAGTTTGCTTTTGGGTTTTCCGTCTATGGAATCTTCAATTGTAATTTTCGGTAAAGATTCTCTGCGTTCACAAAAGAGAGCTAAATATCTTGTGATTAAATTTTCCTTTAAATCTGAAACTGAAAGTTCGTTGTAAAACTTGCGGTCAACTTCGTTCAATGGAGTTTTGAAATTTACCGTTGTTGTTGGTTCTTCTGCGACTTCAATATCTTCATTGCTCTCATGTTTTATTATCGCATTGTGTTTTAAAAACGCTTCGGATTTTGAAAGTGAAAACTTCCGTTGCTTAAAACCTGTTTTAGATTTTGCATCACTGAACACACTGTTAAATTCTGTTTTGTCAAAGTAGTGCAGAAACTGAACTCTTCCTGAACCTTTATTGTGAAAACCTTTTCCTGTATCATTTAGGTTTATCAATCTGTCAAACTCTTGCTCATTAAAACCAATTCCTGAATCTTCAATAGTGATGGAATCAAATTCGCGAATACCAAGTAAATTATTTTTTTTATAAAACAGTTTCACACTAATAAATCCATTGTCTGTTGCATTGGAAAGTAGTTTCAATGCTTCCAATGAATTTGTAAACGCTTCATAGATTGGTTGCAGTTGGTCTTGTGATTTTCGGATTTTAGAAATTGCTCCTGAAAAACTTATTCCAAATCCGCTTATAAATTTATTTTCCATCTTGCAGGGATTTGAATGTATTTTTTTTTCGTTAGTTCACCACTAAATGCTTTTTGAAGAATTGATTTTTTCAATTCTTCAAGTGCGTTTAATTTTTGCTGATAAATATTTTCTAAGTTTTTTGTTTCGATTGAAAGTGTATCAAGTTGATTAACGATTTTCTTTTGTTCCTTTTTATTTTTCGGAAATGTAACTGTCAAGTTTTCCCATTTGCCTTTGTTGATGATTGGTAAAGTTGCTTGAGATGAACCATGAATTACTTTCTTGAAAAAAGTATCTGTGATTAATGCGTAGTAAAAAAATCTTGGTTCAAATTCTTCTCTTGGAGTTAAAGCATTTATCTGTTGGTTTGATGTTAATGAAATTTCAGAGAATCCCGTTTTGCCAATAGTTGCACCAATGCAAACCATGAGAATAGAATTTGCTTTAAATAATCTTGCTGACTTCAATCCTTTCTCACTTAATCCGCTTTCTTCTGAATCAATTGTTCCATCAACTTTAAAATGCGGTGGCTTTACAAATGGAATAAAATCTCCGTAGTTGTCGGGTTCTTTTGTTGGTGGCGTATTTCCCGTTTGTGTTTCTCCAATTTCTTTTAAACTTTTCTCTAACCAATTCACTCCTTTATTTTCAAAGATGCTATTGAGTTCACTTTGGAAAAGGTTTTTTGCGTTTTGCAAATTCCGTTGAACATTTTTTTCTGCTTGGTCAATGGCTGCAAATGCTTCATCCAAAGTTGTAACAATGAGTTCTTGCTCCGCTATTGGTGGAACGGTAATTTTAATTTTTCCTAAATTGCTTCTGCTAATTCTATCTCTTGTTGTTCCTGAAATTTTTTCTGCAATGCTGTTGAAATAGGATTGACTTTGTGAATAGTATTTGAAAAAATCAGTCAGCAGAATTTTTTTGTTTAACCTGATAATAGTGCAATCAACAGCCGTAATCATTTTTAGATTTATTGTTGGAAGAACGCAAGTTCTTCCAACTGGGTCAGGCAATCGGGAAACAAGAATATCTCCTTCAAAAATTTCTGTGCATTTCAATCGCTTAAATGTTTCTTCTGAAACATATCTTTCCTTCCCTGACTTATTTCTAAATTCTCCAATGCCAACATTACCTGTTTGAATTAATCTGTAACCACTTTCAGATTGGTCTTTTGATTCAATCCAATTTCCATCATTGAAGAATTCACATACATCAGCCAAATTTTTTATTTCCCAACCTTTCTTCATATCAATTCCTTTATGGTTGATAGAATTTCGTTTGTGTCTGCATCAAGCGTTTCCATTTCTTCTAAAATTTGTTTCGGTGTCCGCAACGCTGCTTCTTCAGGTAGGTTCGGATTCTTTACACTCAAATCAAAAGTTAAGTTATTAAGGTTTGCTGCTTTTATGTTCCAACTATTTTCTGTTTCAGGTTTTGATTTTTGCAAGGCAACAAAATCTTTCATGTCTGTATCATTCAAAGAATTTGTTTTACCCATGTTTCTGCCTGCATCCAATTGGTAAAACCAAATGTTTTTTGTCGGTTCACCTTTGGTAAAAAACAACACAACTGTTTTTACTCCTGCACCAGTAAATGTTCCTGCTGGCATATCAAGTATTGTATGCAGGTTACAACTCTCCAATAAATTTTTTCGCAACGAAACAGAAGCGTTGTCGGTGTTACTTAAAAAAGTATTCTTGATAACGATGGCGGCTGTGCCGCCAGCTTTTAAATTTTTTATAAAGTGCTGCAAAAAAAGAAAGGCGGTTTCGCCTGTCTTTATATCAAAGTTCTGTTGCACTTCGGGTCTTTCTTTACCGCCAAAGGGTGGGTTTGCAAGTATCACATGGTAGCGGTCTTTCTCTTGAATGTCACGGATGCTTTCGCTAAGTGTGTTCGTATGTATAATATTTGGTGCTTCAATGCCGTGCAATATCATGTTCATCACACCAATAATGTAAGCAAGATTTTTTTTCTCCTTGCCGTAAAAAGTTTTTTCCTGTAAAGTTTTTAAGTCGCTGGTGCTTAGTTTTTCTCTGTTCCGTGTCAAATACTCAAACGCTTCGCATAAGAAACCGCCACTACCACAAGCACCGTCATAAATTCTATCACCAATTTTCGGTTTCACCACTTCAATCATTGCACGAATCAAAGGTCGTGGGGTGTAATACTGTCCGCCATTTCTGCCAGCATTACCCATGTTTTTAATTTTGCTTTCGTAAAGATGGCTCAACTCATGTTTGTCTTTTGTAGAACGAAATGGAAGTTCATCAGCATAATCCAAAATCTCACGAAGGTTGTACCCGCTTTGAATTTTATTTTTCAGTTCACTGAAAATTTCTCCAATCTTATATTCAATAGTCTGCGGATTGTCAACATTTTTAAGTTTGAAATTTGATAGGTAGGGAAATAGTTTGAGGTCAACAAAGTCAACCAAATCTTTTCCTGTCATTGCTTTGTGGTGGTCAAGTTTTCCATCAGCTGTTTTGGGCATAGCCCAAACTGGCCAGCGGTATTCGTCATCAATAATTGGTTTGTAGTTTTTTCCTTGCAGTGCTGCTTCGTCTGCCTTGTCTTGCTCTAAGTTGTCAAGGTAGCGAAGAAACATAACCCAAGAAGTCTGTCCGATGTAATCTAATTCACTGTCTGCACCTGAGTCTTTGTATAGGATGTCGTCTATATTCTTAAAAGTTTGTTCAAACATATTATTTCTTAAATATTAAATTCATTTTCAAATAACAGCAAATATATCAATATCCGCTGGTGCGTCGGCAAGAAAACAGCTCTTTTGCATACTTTGGTCGTGTGTCGGCTGGTGTGGTTTGCAAATGTGCTGTTTTGTGCGTTGGCTGTTCATTTTATCATTTTTATTTTTCTGTCTTTAGTAGCAAATTGTCCGCTGTCTCTGTCTTTACACTTGGCGGTAACTTGTTTCTCGCTTTACCTTTGTAGTGATCTATTTGTTGTTTTAGGGTAGACTGCTTCACCTTTTACACACCTATCAATTTTTTTAATTAATAATTTTGTTAATTGATTTTATACTGTTTATTATAAGATTCCACTTCCAAATATAAAACAAATATGTAATAAAACTATTTATTATTTAAAATTTATTTACATAACTGCTCCACCAGTTCAGGAACACCTGTACCTGCAGGTTTTTTGATGATCGTAAGATTTGAAATATTAGGAACAGTAACAATATTCGGATCAATGAAATATTTAGTTGATGAATGTGGCACATACGAAATCAAACCTGCTGCGGGATAGACCTGGAGTGAAGTACCAATCACCAGACAAATATCTGCTTGCCGGCACAGTTCAACCGCCTGAGTGATCATAGGGACAGGTTCGCCAAACCAAACTATGTGTGGTCGCAACTGCGAACCTTTTTCACAAATATCTCCTTTTTTCAACTCCCACCCTGTGATAGGATACACAAGGTTTTCATCCACCGTACTGCGGGCTTTCTTCAGTTCGCCATGCAGGTGAAGCACATGGGTTGAGCCGGCACGTTCATGCAGGTCATCCACATTTTGTGTGATGACATACACAACATATTTTTCTTCCAATTTTTTTAAGGAGAGATGAGCTGCATTGGGGTGAGCATCCAGAAGTTGCTTACGACGCTGGTTATAGAAGTCAAGCACCAGTTCCTGATTTCTCTCCCATGCCTCAAATGTTGCTACATCTTCAATCCGATGCTGTTCCCACAATCCATCCGAATCACGGAACGTATTGATTCCACTTTCCTTACTAACACCCGCTCCGGTCAAAACAACAATGGTTTTCATTTTTTCAACTATTTAAACTAATAGATTACTTAATTCCAAATCAAATAAATTCTTAATTTACATTTAACATTAGTCATTTGTAATTCGTAATTTGACATTTGTAATTAACGCCCCTTTTTCATTGCAGCCCTGATCTGACGCACCAACTTCCCTTTATCCCGTGAAAGTATTCCTTCCAACACTAAAAAGTTTGATTCATGATTGCTTCGGAAAATAGATGCTTGAAGATCGGTATTTGAAATAAGTATCTCCATTTCTTTTAAAAGGTCTATGTTCGACATTGGAATATATTCACCTTTAAATTTTGTTTTATAATGTGTTTCACCAAAAGGAAAGCAAAGCACCAATGTTGACAGGTATTCCGGTTGAACAATCGTTAATAATCGGGCAGAATTAACAGCATGTTGTTCACTGTATTTTTTTCCTCCTAACCCATTCAAAATCATCACAGAACTTTTGATTCCTGCTTTTTTAGCTTTCAATAAACCAAACACCGTAGACTCAAAAGATTCACTTTTATTAACGAGTTGAAGCAGTTCATCATCACCTGATTCAATCCCAACATAAATGAGTTTTAATCCTGCTTCCTTCAATTGTAAGAGTTCATCATCTGTTTTGGAAGCAACATCAGCAGGAAGTGCATACACTGACACACGGGTTACACGAGAAAAATTTTTCCTGATCGTATTTAAAATTGTCATTAGTTTTTGAGTAGAAAGCACCATCGCATTGCCGTCAGCAAGAAATATTTTTCTTGTCTCAGGATAAAGTTTAGAAAGTTTTTCAATTTCCTGAATGATTACTTCTTCTTTTTTTACTTTAAATTTTTTCGTGGAATACATTTCACAGAAAGCACACTGATTCCAAGAACAACCGAGCGTAACCTGAAATATCAGAGAGAATGCCTCTGCCGGCGGGCGAAACAATGGCTGGTCGTATTTTATGGGTGTAAAAAACATTGTGCAAAGATAATTGAATTGTAAGTATGCAAAAAGTAAATATCTGATGATATTTCTTTTATCATTTAATAAAAAGAAAGTAAATCAAAAAAAGAATAAACTCTAATAATAACTTTTAACTTTGCACCATGAAATTTCAACTCACATCCGATTACACTCCTACCGGCGATCAGCCCGACGCTATTGCCGAGCTGGTGAAAGGACTGAATAACGGTGAACAACATCAGACTCTGCTTGGGGTTACCGGCTCAGGGAAAACATTTACTATTGCCAATGTCATTCAACAGGTTCAGAAACCTACGCTGGTATTGAGCCATAATAAAACTCTTGCCGCTCAACTTTACGGTGAATTCAAACAATTCTTTCCGAACAATGCCGTAGAATATTTTGTTTCGTATTACGATTACTATCAGCCGGAAGCATACATTCCTGTAACCAATACATACATTGAAAAGGACATGTCCATCAATGACGAAATCGAAAAGCTTCGTCTGAGCGCCACATCCTCACTGCTTTCCGGAAGAAATGACGTTATTGTCGTTTCGTCCGTTTCGTGTATTTACGGCATCGGTAATCCGGATGATTTCAGTGAAAACATCATCACCATTAAAAAAAATCAGGTGATGAGCCGCGAACAACTGTTGCATGCACTGGTTGACAGTTTGTATTCACGCACTGAAGGAGATTTCAACCGCGGTAACTTCCGCGTACGGGGCGACACCATTGATATTTTCCCCGCATACTCCGATATTGCTTACAAACTGCATTTCTGGGGAAACGAACTTGATGCCATTGAATCCTTCAACCCGACAGACGGTTTCAAAATAGAGTCTTTTGAGAGTATTAAAATTTATCCTGCCAATATTTTTGTAACCTCAAAAGACAAGATGAAGCAGGCGATCATTGAAATACAAAATGATATGTTCAGGCAGGTGGAGTATTTTAAAGAAACAGGTAAACACCTTGAAGCCAAACGGCTTGAAGACAGAGTCACCTATGATATTGAAATGATCAAAGAACTGGGTTACTGTTCGGGCATTGAAAACTATTCACGTTATTTTGACGGTCGCGAAGCCGGCTCACGCCCTTACTGCCTGATAGATTATTTCCCCGATGATTTCCTGTTTGTAATAGATGAAAGCCATGTCACGGTATCGCAGATCAGAGCCATGTACGGTGGCGATCGTTCACGTAAACAAACACTGGTTGAGTACGGCTTTCGCCTGCCATCTGCCATGGATAACCGCCCGCTTAAATTTGAAGAAGTTGAATCGCTTGTACATCAGGTAATATATGTCAGCGCTACTCCGGCTGATTATGAATTACAGAAATGTGAAGGTGTGATCGTTGAACAACTGATTCGTCCGACAGGTTTGCTGGATCCATTGATTGAAGTACGTCCCAGTCTCAATCAAGTGGATGACCTTCTGGAAGAAATAGACCAAACCGTTAAACGGGGTGAACGGGTTTTGGTGACTACCCTTACAAAACGTATGGCAGAGGAATTGAACAAATACATGCTTAAACTTAACATACGTTCTGCTTATATCCATTCTGAAGTGGAAACGCTTCAGCGTGTGGAGATCATGCGTGACCTGCGTTTGGGCGTTTATGATGTATTGATTGGAATTAATCTGCTGCGTGAAGGACTTGATCTTCCTGAGGTTTCACTGGTAGCCATTCTGGATGCGGACAAAGAAGGGTTCCTGCGTTCAGAACGATCTCTCATTCAAACATCAGGACGTGCAGCAAGAAACGTCAACAGCAAAGTGATCATGTATGCGAAAAGAATCACAGCATCCATGCAACGCACTATTGACGAGACCACCCGGAAAAGAGAAAAACAAATGGCGTATAATATAAAAAACAACATCACTCCCACACAGATATTCAAATCCAAACAGAGCATTCTCGATCAAACAAACATGGCGGATGTATTGTCATCCAACCCGAAAGCATATATTGAAAAAACCGACATCAATGTTGCTGCTGACCCGGTAGTTAGATACATGAGCAAAGAGCAGTTGCAGAAAAATATTCAGAAAACCAGAAAGGCAATTGAGAATGCGGTAAAAGAACTTGATTTCATCCGTGCTGCCCAACTGAGGGATGAATTGTACCAACTGCAGAATATGGCAAAATAATTTTTTGTTCGCTGATTGAAATTGGAAGAATATATTAATTTTGAATTTAATTTGATTAACCTAACATTCCATTGAAAATAACTTTTTTAGGTACCGGCACTTCACAAGGTATTCCCATCATTGCCTGCAGTTGTGATGTTTGTAAATCTTCAGACCAAAAAGATAAACGTCTGCGCTCCTCCATTATGATTGAAGTGGATAATAAAACGATCGTGATCGATTGTGGTCCTGATTTCAGATACCAGATGTTACGTGAAAATGTAAAACAATTGGATGGAATATTTATTACTCACGGTCACAGAGATCATATTGCAGGCATTGATGACATCAGACCTTTTAATTATACTCTTCAAAAACCAATTGATATTTTTGCAAAAAAAAATGTGTTGAAAAACATAAAGGAAGAATACACATATATTTTTAAAAGTGAAAAATATCCGGGAGTTCCTAAAATCAATCTTCACCTGATTGATAAACAACCCTTTGATTTCTACGGAATATCTATCATACCGATTGAAGTCAAACATTTTAAAACACATATTCTTGGATTCAGGATAGGCGATTTTACTTACATCACAGATGCCAACTATATTTCACCTGAGGAAAAACACAAAATCAAAGGTACAAAAATCCTTGTGTTAAACGCTTTAAGAAAACAACCTCACTTCACTCACTTCACGCTTGATCAGGCATTAAGCATCTTTAATGAGCTCAAACCCGAACAAGGATACATTACACACATCAGTCAGGAAATGGGCTTCCACAGTGATGTAGAAAAGGAACTCCCTGCAAACATTCATCTCGCCTACGATGGATTGAAATTAGAAATTTAAATTTAAATTACTTCATAGTCTACAAAATGAAATATCTTATTTTTTCAATATTAGCTATATCACTTATTTCTTTTAATTTTTTATCTTTTGGACAACAAAAAACGGTACAAAATCAAGATAGTACTTATATTAAATTTTCCGGTTTATGGCAATTAATTAATACTAATTTTTTTAGTATTCTAAATATTAAAGGCAACTATTTTGTTAATATAAATATTGATGATAATAAATTTGAAGGTGAATTAAAAAATGACGTTATTAAATTTCCGTTAGGAGAAATTATTTATCTTCCAAAAGAAAATCAACTTCTTTTAAAAATTACCAAAGAATTCAAAGGACTAGAAAAAATAGCAACAAGGGAATTCGTTTATCAAAAAACATCAACTCCAGTAATTATAGACTATCCAATTTATGGAAAATGGGAACTTCAAGAAATTAAAAAGTTATACACGAAAGAATTTAAAACAAAAGATAGTGCAAGTTATAACAAGTGGTTTAATACTTTAAAAGGCACTTATTATGCTTTAGAACTTCTACGTTACAACAAACATAAATCATATCAATATATTGAAAATGATAATTACAAATGGGAAAGTTGGGATATAGGAGATTTTCATTACATGCCTATTACTCAATCATTTCTTTTTGATGATAAGAAAGATGACGAATTTCAACATAAATATAATGGAAAGATTGATTATTATCATTGTGGTTCTGGTGTATTCCATTGTCATCCATCTTATCTTGAACCATGGCACTTACCCTATCGTTGTATTGTTTCATCTGACACTTTAACCTTTTTTATGAATTATGATGGACCTGATTACTGCTGGATATTTAAAAAAGTAAAAGATTTTAAATATTTAAAAATAACTGAAAGATTTTATTCTTCCGGAGAAATAAAAAATAAAGGAAAATATATTAGTGGATACCAGGAAGGTTATTGGGAATATTTTTATAAAAGTGGAAATAAAAAAAGTACTGGAAATTACCGGATGGGTAAAAAAGAAGGATTATGGATAGAGTATTTTGACACTATAAACTTGATTAAAAATGAAATAAATTATAAAAATGATTTGGAAAATGGGAAATCAACCTTTTACAATATTGATGGAACAAAAGAATCAGAAATTAATTATATAAATGGTGAAATTGAAGGTGACAAAATTTTATATAGAAATGGAAAAGCAATAAAAGAACAAGAATTTATTTATTCAGAAAACAAAAAAAAATGGGAATCTTTACTTGCAAAAATTCCACCTATTCAAAAAACAACTCCATACAAAAAGGTTACTTGGAAATGTAAAACCGGATACTCTCCAACATATGAAAAAATATATGACAAAGAAGGAAGGATTTTACAAAAAACGGAAGATGGAACTACCCATTATTTATATACAGAAAACAAAACTATTACAATAGAAATACTGTGTTTTAATAACCAGATTATAGCATCACTTCTTTTTTTTAATGCAAAAAACAAATTGGATTCGATGTATATTTTTAATAATTATAAGAGTAACAAGTCTATTCCTAATATGTTAAATATAAAACTAGATTCATTATTTTATCAATTAGAATTTGATCACAAACTTATATTTTTCCAAAAAGAAATAACAGATGATAATTCAATATCTACAATAACAAATGTATACCCTTATAATTCTGAGATTGTTGAACAATTGTATGATTCTCATGGAAATCCTTTGCGTGACTTTCAAAGATTTGCACATTCATACGTTGAAAATAAATTTGTATATGATATAAAAGGCAGGATTTATAAAAAATACTTTAATGATGGAGGTTATGGTTGTGGTTGCAATTCAATGCCAGGTCGATATTGTCTTAGCATCTATAACTATGATGATGAAGACAATATAATAAAAGAAACTATTATTATGTCAAAGGATGGGCATTTTGAATATAAAAATAATAAAGACGATATTATATTCAAATACCAAACAACTTTAATAGGGAATTAATATACATAAAATCTAAACCAACAAAATCAAAATAACAATAAATAAATTTATAAAATAATTCATTCGTAATTATTCATTTGTAATTCGTAATTAAATGAAGTATCAATACCCCAGATTAGTTGCCAGCCATTTCTCAGCTTCTTTCAATGAAATATTTTTTCGTTTGGCATAATCCACTACTTGGTCTTTGGTGAAACGGTCAACAGTAAAATACTGTGATTGTGCATTGGCAAAATACAATCCACTCACGGATGCAGCAGGTATCATTGAAAAGTTTTCACTCAATGTGATTCCTGTATTTTTTTCTGCCTGCAGCAGGTCAAATAAAATTCTTTTTTCAGTATGGTCAGGCAGCGACGGATAGCCATGTGCCGGACGAATGCCCCTGTACTCTTCCTTGATCAATGCTTCATTGGTCAGTTGTTCCTTTGGAGCATACCCCCAATATTCAGAACGAACGCGGTAATGCATCAGTTCGGCAAACGCCTCGGCAAGCCGTCCTGCAAGTATTTCAATCATGATTGCAGTGTAATCATCTTTCTTTTTTACAAACTCAGCGTAAACTTCTTCCATACCTAAACCGGCTGTAAGCGCAAAACAACCGATGTAATCATTGGTTCCTGCAGGTGCAATAAAATCAGCTAATGAAAGATTCGGTACACTTTCTTCTTTCTTCTGCTGATTACGCAAGCAACGGAATGTAGCGATCGGATTATTTCTTTTTTCATCCGAATAAACTTCAATATCATCACCATTGGAATTTGCCGGATAAAACCCGATCACACCCTTCACTTTAAAATAATTTTCTTTGATGATCTTTTCTAAAATCTGAATACCATCATCATATAATTTTTTCGCTTCTACGCCTTTCACCGGATCATCAAATATTTTCGGGTATTTGCCTTGTATGCGCCATGAATAAAAGAAGAATGTCCAGTCAATGTATGGCACAAGGTCTTCTATGGAAATGTCCGTAAACACACGATTACCAATAAATTCGGGAGTTTTAATTTCCGTTTTACTCCAATCAATGTTCAATTTATTTTGTCTTGCCTGCTCAATGGAAATATACACTTTACTGTCTTTCTCCGCTTTGAACTGCTGACGTAAAGTTTCATATTCATCTTTGACGGATTGAATAAATGTTTCATCTTTTTGCATCAATTGCGAAGCCACACCAACACTCTTGGATGCGTCTAGAACATGAATGACCGGCGCATTGTAATTAGGCGCAATCTTAATTGCCGTATGTATCTTTGAGGTGGTCGCTCCTCCAATCATCATGGGAATCGTAAGTTTCAGGCGGTTCAGTTCTTTTGCCATGAACACCATTTCCTCTAAAGATGGGGTGATCAACCCGCTCAATCCGAGAATATCGGGCTTTTCATCTTCAATGGCTTTCAATATTTTTTCATGCGGTGTCATCACACCCAGATCAATCACTTCATAGTTATTACATTCAAGCACCACGCCGACAATATTTTTCCCGATGTCATGCACATCCCCTTTTACTGTAGCCATCAGGATTTTTCCTGCTTTCACTGCTTGTGCCTTTTTCTTTTCTGCTTCTAAATAAGGAAGAAGGAATGAAACAGCTTTTTTCATTACGCGTGCGCTTTTGACCACCTGTGGCAAAAACATTTTCCCAGAGCCAAACAGATCACCCACAGTGTTCATCCCATCCATCAGCGGACCTTCAATAATTTCAATGGCGCTACTGTATTGCTGACGGGCTTCCTCTACATCCTGTTCAATGAAATCAACAATGCCTTTCACCAGTGCATGTGCCAGACGCTTTGGTACCGGCTCTTCGCGCCATGCATCCGTTTTAATTTCAACATCTTTATTTTTATTTACACTTTCTGCATACATCGTTAGCCGTTCAGTAGCATCCTTCCGTCTGTTCAGCACTACATCTTCCACCAGATGAAGAAGTTCTTTAGGTATTTCATCATAGACCTGCAACATGGATGGATTAACAATTCCCATGTCCATTCCCGCTTTGATGGCATGATACAGAAAAACAGAATGCATTGCCTCACGCACTGTGTTGTTTCCTCTAAAAGAAAAGGACAGATTGCTCACCCCCCCGCTGACCTTCACATGCGGAAGATGTTCTTTCACCCATTGTGTAGCACGAATAAAATCAACAGCAAAATTATTATGCTCTTCAATACCTGTAGCCAGCGCTAAAATGTTCAGGTCGAAAATAATATTCCCTGCGGAAATGCCTACCACCTCTGTCAAAAGCTTATACGATCGTTCACAGATTTTTATTTTTCGTTCAAACGTATCTGCCTGTCCCTGCTCGTCAAACGCCATAACAATGACAGCTGCTCCGTAATGTTTGATCTTGGTGGCTCTTTCAATGAACACCTCTTCCCCTTCTTTCAAGCTGATGGAGTTCACTACCGATTTACCCTGCACACATTTCAATCCGGCTTCAATCACCGTCCACTTCGACGAGTCAATCATGACAGGCACTTTGGCAATATCAGGTTCTGTGGCTATCAGTTTTAAAAACCGATCCATGCATTGTTCCGAATCAAGCATAGCTTCATCCATACAAATGTCAATGACCTGTGCGCCGTTCTCCACCTGCTGGCGGGCAACAGTCAATGCCTCTTCGTATTTCTCTTCTTTGATCAGGCGGGCAAACATCTTTGAGCCGGTCACATTGGTGCGTTCACCTACATTCACAAAGTTGGTTTCTTCATTGATGATCAAAGGTTCCAAGCCACTCAACCGTGTTTCAATTTTTTGTTCTATCAATTTCCTTGGCGCTGCATCTTTCACCAAGGCAGCCATTTTACGGATATGGTCGGGTGTGGTGCCACAGCAACCGCCAATCATATTCACCAGATTCAGTTCAAGGAACTGTTTGATCTGTTCGCTCATACTATCAGGACTTTCATCGTATTCACCGAACTGGTTGGGAAAGCCGGCATTCGGGTAGGCACTTACATAACAAGGTGCAATCGCTGCTAAATCCTGCAAATGCGGCAACATATCTTTTGCGCCGGTTGAACAGTTCAATCCCACTGCCAGTAAGTCTGCATGCTGAATGGAAATTAAAAATGCTTCGAGTGTTTGTCCGGATAAGGTCCTGCCACTTGTATCTATCAGTGTTCCTGATACAATGACCGGAATATTTTTTTTCTTTTCTTTTTTTACTTTTTCAATTGCAAACAAAGCTGCCTTTGCATTCAAGGTATCAAAAACAGTTTCAATCAAAAGTACATCCACATTACCATCAATCAATCCGCTCACCTGTTCTGCATACGAATCAACCATCTCATCAAACGATACGCTGCGGAATCCCGGGTCATTCACATCGGGTGACATGGACAATGTTTTATTGGTGGGTCCTATTGAACCCGCAACAAAACAAGACTTGTCAGAATGCTTTGCCAAATGCTCATCAACGGCTTTACGAGCCAGTCGTGCAGACTCCACGTTCAGTTCATAAACAATATCCGTCAGGTCATAATCCGCCATGGAAATACGTGTGGAACTGAAGGTATTGGTTTCAATCACATCACTTCCCGCTTCAAGATACTGGCGGTGTATAGATGAAATGATTTCCGGCTGTGTGATGGAAAGCAGGTCATTATTGCCTTTCAGCAGAACAGGATGATCCTTGAACCGTTTCCCTTTATAATCTTCTTCTGTCAGGTTATGTTTTTGTATCATCGTCCCCATTGCTCCGTCAAGCATAACAATACGTTCAGCCAAGAGTTCTTTCAGATTTATTTTCATTGAACTAAGTTTAATCAATTTGAAATGCAAATATAATCAGAAAACAAGGATAGGGAAAAACATAATAATTATCATATTTTCAAATTAGAAAATATTTTTCAACATATATCTTATAGAATAATAATAAATATGAAAAATTCAAAACTGACAAACTGAAATAATACAACACCAATTAATTATAAAATCAAATTGCATACATTAACTTTTTATTATATTTACAAACTAAATTTTCACAAAAAATAAATGGGTGAGACACTTAAACTAATTGAAAAGCATACTGGAGGTAAATGCTTCCCATGTAATCGTTATACCCTCGATCATTTAGTATTTCAAGAATATCAAGATTTAGTTTAAAATGATTGCAGGACAATTTATACCGATACTCAATAAGTAAAAGTCCAATAGATTGGACTTAACATATTGTAGATCGGCATTAACCATTCTAAATTAATAAATTGCCAATGGCATATTTTATAATAAGAATTGGTATTATATATAAAAAAGAAGTTCCAGCATGTAAAGTGTTTAACATAGTGATTCCCATTATACTTGTTTACAATGGACTCAAATTGGTGATGGGGAAGGAAATCGGCTACTTGAGCGAAAACATATTTGCCAAAATTCATTTTAGTACAAAATACCGAAAAAATGAATGAGGACTATTCAAATCGTCCCGCACCTAAAATCGCCTGTATCCTTTATCTATCAATAGTTTCAAAGAACATATATTAATTTTCATGGTACACTAATGATTCAAAATGAAAAATGAATGACGATCATACAATATGGAATGGTTAAATTTCAGGGATGAATTTAATCAGTAAAATAGTTTATTTTCATATTCGCCCCGTCAAAACAAGCAAAGGAATATTTCGACATCCAGTCGCCCACATGGATAAATGTGGCTTGACCATCCAAATCCATTTTAACGGGTATATGACGATGACCGAAAACAAAAAAATCAAACCTTTCCTGTTTTAATTTTT